>CANMLX010000010.1 GCA_947498845.1 uncultured Flavobacteriaceae bacterium
AAATTTGACTTAAAACCAGAAGATCTTGAATTTAAAACTTCCTGATTTTCAATAAATAAATTTGACGTTAGTCAGAATAAAATATCAATAAAAAATGAAACCAAAAAAGACCTACTACTTAAGTGATGGTTCAAGAGTTACTTTTGTTATTCTCGGAATAATAATGATTTCAGCATCAATTTTCTTTATAAATTGGGCATATGAAGACATAAAATTCGAATTTGAATTTAAAAATTTATTATCATTACTTATTATACTTCTATGCATTAACCTTGGATATAAAGCTATAAAAAAGTTATACGTACTCATAAGATATAATATACCTATTGTAGAATTATACGATTCGTTTATGGTTGTAGCATTATACCCTGGAGGCAGATATACTTTTGCATATAAAACATTATTTGGTAAATTCAATTATTCTAAAATAAAGTATTCAGATATAGAATCCATTTACAGAAATAAGAAGTTTATAAGAGCAGACTATTCGAGAGTTCAAGGTTATACATTTATAACTGGGACTATTGATAATAAAAAGTTTGATATTCCTACAATTATTGGTGCTATTGGAAGTTCTAATTATCTAAATTTAAAAATAAACCTAAATCAGGAAGATTTCGATGTCAGCAAAATGATTTAAAAAGTTGCTAACACTAGTAACCGTTGCATAAGACTCTAAAGCATTATACAGCAATCCATAATTTTTGAGTTTAAGCTCTGATTTTCTCAGCAGATATAATAATACCTACAGCAATACAACTATCACTAAACCGCTTATTTTATGCCTAAAAAGGCATTGAAGCCCTCTGTGGACTTCTATCCGTGATTTATTTGCTAACTTTAGTGCTTAAACACGTAACGAAATCATACACGCGTCCGTAAGACTGTTTCAAACCTATTATTTTGGGTTTGGTATTCAGATAGGTGTCTTTAAAAAATCTCAAATACGAGATTTTTAGAGAAGGAAAATTAGTTTTGAGACCGTCTGCCGTTGGCAAAGATTAAAAATGCGATAAAAGAATCAATGAGGATATTAAGTAAACTTTTAGGTAAACACTCATCTGGAAGATATCACCAGTTTAGAATAAGAGTTGATAAGAAATCGTCTATAGGTGATGATGAATTTTCAGGGTGGTGGCTTATTGAAGACGAAGTATCCTTTGAAGAATCGAAAGCTTACAAATCAATAGATGTTATGTATGAATCATGCAGGAGTCATGAAGCTTACATTTATCCAGACTTATTAAGCCATTTAGGCATAATTAAAGGTACACCCCCTAATCGACTGGATTTGCCCGAAGAGGATACGATCTATTTACTGAAAGGCCCAAACCGTGGAAAGATTATTTTATCTATATCCAGAGAAAAAGGAATACGATTTTTATTTCCATTTAAAACAACAACTCCAGAATATACAGATTCAATTTTGCAATTTATTTCCAGAGAAAAGATAACTGCCGCATTTATCTTTGAAAACCATATGGCAATTTCTAAAGAAAAAAATTCCGATAGATATGAATGGTTTAAGGCTATTAAGGCATCAATGAAACAAGAAAATGGAGAAGATATTTCTATGCAGTATTTTAATCGAAAAGAATTCCTCGACGCTCTGCGTCGGGGTTTCCGAAGAAGTTGTCATTCCCGTGAAATCGAAGATTCATGAATACAAAAATTTGAAATAGTTATTAATGAATAAAACGGGAATCTAAATAGTGAAATTTCGGTTTTTGACCCTAAGGTCAAAATGAAACGAGCGAAACCTGTGCTGAGTGTCACATTGAGCTTTGTCGAAATGCGCAGTCGAAGCATACCCCTATGGCTCTGCCTCGGGGATAGTTCGTTTCAAGAAATTTTTTATTTATTTTCACATGATAGAATAAAAACGATTTGCCAACTAAACAATTTTTAACTAAATGACATCATAACATGAAAGAAGCTACAGACATACGAAGCATTGGTCGAGTTGATGGTATTAACAAAGATGCCTCTTACACCATGAAGATTGCTCCCAATGGGCAACTATGGTTTATTGGAGGCACAAACAGCACTCAAATTTATCGTTTTGATGGATTGAATGCCTATAAATGGGAAATAAATGAAGCTGTTGCAGAAGGTTTAACAAAACTAACTTTCTCAGAAAATGAGGTTTTTTTCAATGTTTCACACTATACTACTCCAAACCCAACCGTTCTAAAAATTAATGAAAACTCTGCCGAGAAGTGGATTTGCGAGGATTTGATTAATCATGTAATTCTATCTATGGTTTATACCCAAATGGGGTTAGTCTGTCTATTTACAGATCACCTTGAAACCAAAATAAGAATTTGGAAAACAAAACAATTTATTCCCCTCGAAATATCTGAACCGATTGAAGAAATAACCTTGTTAGACCTTACAAGTGACGGACACCTGCTAATCCTTGGCGAAAAGAAAGGCATTGTGTATGATGTAGCAAATGAAAAGGTCTTAAACACATTTTCCACATATAGGTCTCAGATGAAATTTATCACTTGTGGAAAATATAATATTAGTTATTGTGATACGCGCATAGAAATAAGGGATTCAATAGGTCATCTCATCGATGATATTGACACGTTTGGCCAATCTGAGCATCCGATAAGCAAAATTATTGAGAGTATTGATTCAAAAGATTATGTGGACATACAGAATATAGCTTATATAGATGATGAACACATTTTGATCCATTTTATAGATCGTCAAGGTAACAAAAGGCATTATTTGAGGGTTTTACATATTCCAACAATGTCGTTAGATTTTCACCCGTTAGATGGTTGTTTAAAATCAAAACAACCTTTATATGAATGTTATTTTGATAAATCAGGCGCACTATGGCTAAATCAGTACACTAAAAACGATTGCAGCAAATTTATTGTAATGCGTCAAGGACCAAAAAAGCCATATATGATAGACAAAGCCAGTCGTATTTTTAAACCCTAACGTAAAACTAAACTGTCTAGAACACCATGGAAACTTCATTAAAACACACATAACCAATCCGTTAGCTTTAATTTAGAGAAGCCTTTATTCGAATGTTGAATTTTTTTAAAAATAATAGAAATAAAAACCTTCCAAAACGCTTTTGGAATGATGAAGATTTAACTAAATCTGAACTTGAAGAATTTCAAAAAGATGTTTTATTCCAAAGATGTTTAAGTAGTGCTGAATTTATCGAAATACTAGACTCTGAGTTTACTCCATTTATTAAATCTCTGGGGTTTAAAGGTCGAAAAAACAACTTCTATAAAATTGAAGGCTCTTTAATTCAAACTATCGGAATTTTTAAAAATAAATATGGAGGAGACTGTTCATTAACTTTAGGTTTACACATAAAGGACTTCCCAATAAGAAATTCAGATAAATTAATTGATAACAAAAAGTTTACACCTTCTCATTCGATAATCCAAAAAACAGTAGAATTGGATAACGGAAATACAACCTTAAGATATGGTAATACAAAAGAAGAAGGTAATGAAACTGTCATTTTAATGAATTCCATTGTAGAAAAAAAAGGATTAATGTTTTTTAAAAAATTTTCTGAATACCCACATCCATTTGACAAAATAAAAATATCTGATATTGAAAACCCTTCAGAAAAATTCTCTGAATACGGAATTGACAAGAAAATGCTAAATTGGATTCATTTCAAAAAATTCCTTGCAAGGTTTAACCATCTGAATGGTAATAATGATATAGCTTTAAGACTTCTAAAAAAGGCTAGAGAAGATGAATATTATTCAGATAGATTTACTTCTATTGGTGTTTCACCTTTAATAGAAGGAATAGATAAAATGATAGTAAAATACAGCTAACACACTATAAAACATAACTAATAAGAGTTAATTCGAAAGGGTTAGATTTATTTACAAAGACCGCCAAATTTTTAATTTGGCTTTAAAACAGAAAAGTTAAAACAAAATATAAAAATTAAGCTCTGTGTTAATCCGAAAAGTAGTGTCTTTTTGTACGCTACATTTCATTCATAAACCGTTAGGTAATATTTTAACCCGTCTTGAATAAAGGCTACATAATTTTAAACATTATGACTCCATATATCGGGTTTTAATAACCCCAGATTTAAGTAAAAGACCATTTTCCAAAATAGAAAAATTAACAGCTAACTGTTCGGAAAGATTCATCTTTGGCTCAAAAAGTACTCTAGAATCTCATTTGACCACAAAACAAGAATCTTAACGACCTTATAAACGAAGCAGAATCAATAACAGAGATTTTTGCTAAATTAAAAGAATTAGGATTGTAAAAATACTAAACACAACAATGGCTATGAATATCACTAAAGAAGGAAATATAGAAATTAACTCAAGTATCATATTCAAAGGACAGCATCCCGATGACATTCATAAGGTATTTGGTTTGCAATCTTCACAAGACGTTTACCATAATGGCTGGACCTATATTTCATACAAATGCCTTGAATCTGGAAATGACAAAATAGACATTTCATTTAGATTTTATAAAAAAGCCTTAATGCGTATTGACTTAATACCCTTAATCACATTAAATTCAGATAATCATTGGGATAATTGGTCAGAAACCAAAGAATTCAAATTAAAAGAAATATATGATGAATGGCTTACATCTAAAATTGGAGAGAAAAGAAAGTTTAGTTGGGGGGGAATAGAGTCTATTTATGATTCTAGAAGTTACAATTCCAGAATCGTTCTGATATATAAATAAACTAAGCACATCAAGATATAAAGGCAACGCTTCACCTATAAAAAAGAGTTGAGCAACACCCACAAGGTATAAAAAAACATAGGGCTTTTGTGTTAACTCTAAAGTTCTGTGTTTATTTACAAAGTTCGCTAAATATAAAATTTAGCATTTATAGTAGAAAAGATAAAAGCAAAATATTTATATTTAGTTTAGTAATTAACCAAAGCAAAAGCGCTTATCAACTAACTTACGTTTCTTACACTTAACATTGTAAATAATTAGGAGAACTTACCTTTTCAAAAAAAAATAAGCTCATAATGAATAATAAAAGCGAAAACTATTTTCTAGACCAAAAGGCGAACATAATTTATAAAGAATCTATTATTTCTCGTAAAAAAGTAACTGATCTGAATGAAAAAGAAGTTTTTGAGTTAATCAAATCTAAAAATGTTCAGGTATGTATTCATTCAGAGCAAAATAAGCTAGATTGGATTGAAAAAACTAAACTAAATGAATTACTAAAAACCCTAAAAAACCATATAAATAATTGGACAAACCCCAAAGATTACTCTCAATTTGATAATGGCTATTGCTATTTCGCAGAATTGTGGAAAATGAAATACGGCGAAAAGTTAATACTGTTATACTACAGACACTAAGTAAAAACTTGAGAATCAAAAACTGATCTAAAAATAACAAAATGGTAACAAAATGTATAGTTCATTGTTGCGAATTTTCCTATCAGAAAATCATAACGGCTAAACAGTAGGCATTTCTTTTTTGCTATCTTAGTATTTTAGCAACGAAACTATACACTAACTGTTAGCAATAACAAACAAAAATGAGTGATATTATCTCTTATTTAGAAAAACAGCTCGAACTATCTTTACAAGAAAAACAAGCAATAATTGATTCCATAAGAAAAAAAACACTATTAAAAAATGATGTTTTTATTCATCAAGGAAATATTTCCAATAAACTAGCTTATTTAGAACATGGTGCTTTTCGTATGTTTTATACTACAGAAAATGGAGACGAAGTAAATACTGAATTTATTCTTTCAAATGGCTTTGTTGCAGATTACGTTAATTTTCTCAAAAAAGAACCAAGTTCGGTAACCATTTCAGCAATGGAAAATTCAAAAATTTGTATACTTGACTTAAAGAGTTTAAATAAATCTTTAATTGATAAACTAGATTTTTTTGGAAAAAATTATGTTCAAAAAAAATGTTTACCTCTATTGTTAGATTATCAAATTATTGTAGCAGAAAAACCTTTTTTACGATATAAAATACTTGAACAAAAATACCCTGAATATATTCGTAGAATTCCCCAAAAACATATTGCAAGCTATTTGAAAATCAGACCAGAAACACTAAGTAGAATAAAACGGAAACTTCTTGATTTCAATCAACTTAATTGTTAATTATCAATTTTAATTTTGCTGTATTAATAATACTAAAAATTAAAATTATGCCATTCGTTAATGTAAGAACATTTAAAGGAGCACTATCTAACCAAGAAAAAAAAGAACTTCAAAACAAGATTACAGACTTATTAATAGAATATGAAGGAAAAGGAAATCCTGAATTTAAAAAATTTGTTTGGGTAATGTTAGAAGAGGAGGAACCTATAAACTGGATGATTGGAGGTACAACAATCTCTGATATATTGGATAACACGCCGTTATATAAAAAAAATTATCTTGATAATCTCTCCGAAAAATAAAAATAATACCATTTCCTAATTGAATTTACTGTAAAGTAAAAAGATGATTTTTGGAATTTTACAAATCAGAAAAAATTAGCATAGCCATAGCTCAATGTCATTAAGTTAAGAAGTTTTCATCATTAAACTAAATGCGTTTATTTTTATAAAAACGTGTAATTCAATTACATTTCGACTGCGCTCAATGTGACAAATTATACAAATTGAGCTTAACTTAATGATATTGAACTAATGCTATACAATGCTTTTTGTGAAGCATTACATCCACCTTCCCTTTAAAGGGAAGGAATTATTTAACGTGATTTTTATTTAAATTCTAATAAATGATTTGTTGTTATAATTATGAAAATCAAATACTTGTCAGAATTACACCCATATTATTTATACAATATTAGCATAGTATTGATTATTATCATCTTATAAATCGAGCTCACCTTTAAATTAAACGAGCTCTAATAATTCTCCTCCTTTAAAAGGAGGAGTGGTTTTATTCCCAAAGGGATAAAATTGAGGTGATTGTTTACAGCTATTTAAAATGCTTTGATATGTTTTGAAGTACAAATGATAAATTTTCAAAAACGAGTTTATTTTCAAATCTTATTAGAGTAAATCCCAGAGCCTCCAAATGTTTGGTTCTTTCCAGATCATAATTGGCTTGTGCAAAATTGAAATGCACTGCACCGCCTAGTTCAATTATAAGTTTTTCTCCGGGGCAGTAAAAATCTACAATAAAATTATCAATACTGTGCTATTTTCTAAATTTACGACCTTTTAACTGTTTTCTTTGAAGGTATTTCCATAATGTATAGCTAAATCAATATAAAATGGCATATAATATTTAGAAATAAAAAGTTAAAGATTGAGGAGAAAAACACAGTCATAGCATAGCTATGACGCGTATTTTAAACGAAAATATTTGGCTTTTTATACTAAAGATTACTGTTATTTTATATTGATTTAGCTATAGCTTCAGCTGGTGTTAAGTGTTTACGCAGTTGCTTTCTTCGTTCTTCTAGATATTTACGGTTATGTATTTTGGTCATATAGTTTATTTTATACTAAATTCTTATGTGTCATACCCGTTACTACGGCAATACATCTATTGCTAAACTGCTTATTTTATACCTAAAAAGGCATTTTAAATGAAAAATAGAGACTACACAGACGCCTAAGTTACTTTTTGGCGTTTTCTTGATAAACTTTAGATACTTCTTTAAATTATACCAAATAAACTATAAAGTTATACTAAAAATGCACAGTTGCTTTTTTCTCTTTTGAAGCTGTGGGATGTTTGTATAGCATAGCTATGTAAGCGTTATTACAATAAAGAAAGAGGAAAAATAAACACGTATTTTGGCATAATTATATGGGTTATTTGGTATTATAAGCTATAGCGCATAGATGTATAATCTTATTGGAAGATGATTCTTGTGCAATCATCCCAAATCGAGCATCTGCTTATAGAATACAAAGAGGCAAACCTATTCGTAGAGCACTCCAATAACCAAAACTTATTGCCCAAAAGTGACGACCACAATACTAAGGCTAGTTAAAATTTAAAACTGTTTGAGAAGTAAACAGAATCAATTATTTCTATTACAATTCTATAAATGGCTATTCCTTTTAAAAGAGCTAAGTCTAGATTAAATTGATAGATAACAGAAAACTTTTCAAAAAAGAAAAATGTATAGTAGGATATTTTGATTTCATCTTGTTATAGATGTATAACATTAATCATGAACATGAAAAAGATGCACACATTTTTATTTCTATTAATCACATTTAGTTCATTTTCTCAAAACCGTCCATTTATTACTACATGGAATACGGGTTCAGAAACTAACATTATCATTCCTACAACGGGGTCGGGTTACAATTATAACGTAGATTGGGGGGATAGTACAACAGATTTAAATGTTACTGGCACTATAGAACACAACTATGCTATTCCGGGAGTGTACGAAGTTCAAATTACGGGAGATTTTCCTAGAATATTTTTCAATTCCAACTTGTTAGATTTTTCGAGTAATAATCACACCAAAATCAATACTATAGAAGAGTGGGGAAGTATTAAATGGAGTTCTATGAAAAATGCATTTTCTGGTTGCTTTTTTTTAAGAGTAAATGCCTCCGATGCACCTGATCTTTCTGAAGTGACAGATATGACAGAAATGTTTTTAGATAACATATCACTAAATAGTGACCTTAGTAATTGGAATGTAAGTAATGTTGCTAATATGAAAGGGCTTTTTAAAGGCGCAACAACTTTTAATCAAGATATTTCAATGTGGAATGTAGCCAATGTTTCAAATATGTCTGAAATGTTTATGCTTGCTGCGGACTTTAATCAAAATATTAATAATTGGGATGTAAGCAATGTGGTAGATATGTCTAGTATGTTTACTCAAAGTAATTTCAATCAAAATATTAATAAATGGATTGTGAGTAATGTTGAAAATATGTCTAATATGTTTTCTCGAAGTAACTTCAATCAAAACATTAATAATTGGGATGTGAGTAATGTAGAAGATATGTCTAATATGTTTCTTTTAAACGAGAATTTTAATTCTGACATATCTAATTGGGATGTTAGTAGCGTTACTACTATGAAAGGTATGTTTAATAAAGCTTCAACATTTAACATAGATATAAGTGATTGGAAAACAGGTAAGGTTACCACTATGGGAGAGATGTTTTTTAATGCTTCTAAATTTGATCAAAATATAGGAAGCTGGAATATCAGTGCGGTTGCTAACATGTCACATATGTTAGATTTTACGGCAATTTCAACATCCAACTATGATGCTATATTAAATGGGTGGTTATCGTCTTCTCCATCATTAATTAGCGGTGTTAATTTAGGAGCTTTAGGTTTAATTTATTGCAATGGTCAAAGTTCCAGAAACGAATTGCAGACTACCTATAACTGGAATATTTTAAACGATAGTAATGATTGCGATTCAAGCTCATTTATTACCGTATGGAAAACAAATAATTTTGGTTCAAGTAGCTCTAATCAAATTACCATTCCAACAATAGGAGATGGCTATAATTATACAGTCAATTGGGGTGATAATAGTTCTGATTCTAATATAACAACTGACATTACTCACACATATACTACACCAGGTACTTATGTTGTGCAAATCACAGGTGATTTTCCAAGGATCAATTTTTATAATTTTGATACATTTAAATTTGTACAAAAAGACAATTTCAAAATTTTAGAAATCAAACAATGGGGAAACCAGCCATGGACATCATTTGAAAATGCATTTTATAATTGTGAAAATTTAATAATTAGTGCAAAAGACATTCCTAATTTGGAAAACACAACAAATATGTCATATATGTTTTTTAACACTAACTTAAACACGGCTAACAACATAGGGCTTTGGGATGTTTCTGGTATTACTAATATGAACAGTTTGTTTGATGCCTCAACTTTTAATTCTGATATTAAAAGTTGGAATGTGGGTAATGTAGAAGGTATGAGTCGAACATTCTCAGATACCTCTTTTAATCAAGATATAAGTAATTGGAATGTGGATAATGTTACAAATATGTCAGGAATGTTTGTTAGAACCTCCTTTAATCAAGATATAAGTAATTGGAATGTGAGTAACGTAACTAGTTTGGCAGAAATGTTTTTTTCTAACACCGAATTTAATCAAGATATAAGTAGTTGGGATGTGAGTAATGTTAAAGATTTGGCCCAAATGTTTTTTGGGGCAACTAGCTTTAATCAAGATATTGGAGATTGGGACGTAAGTAATGTGGGAAGTTTACAATCTATGTTTAGTGGAGCTAGTTCGTTTGATCAAAGCTTAGAAAATTGGGATATTAGAAATGTAGGGATTTCTGTAGGGCTATTTCGTGACTCAGGGCTATCAACAGCAAACTATGATAGAACTTTAAGAGGCTGGGCTAAATTAATTGATCTTGGTATAAGGAGTGATTATGTTATTAGTGCCAGAGGTATAACTTATTGCGATACCGAATCAAGAAATAAATTAATAAATCATGGTTGGTTAATAGAGGAAGACACCATGGCTACAGATTGTACAATGCTAAGTGTATTAGATCATGAGATGCAAAAAAATAAGTTTATTGTATATCCTATTCCTGCACATGACAAATTATTTATAGAGTCAAATATTTCATCACTCAATGTTAAATACCAAATAATTACATTATCTGGAAAAATTGTACAGTTTGGAAAATTGGAAAATAGCGAAACCCCAATAGTAATAAATTCTCTTTCGAATGGAGTATATTTTTTACAAATAAAAAATAATACTAAGCCTTTAAAAACGAAAATGTTTATTAAAGAATAATTTAACACGAATTTAGGGTGAAAACTTTGTATTCGGATTTTGAATGATATTCTCTTGAGGGCACAGGCAATGGTCTTCTTCTTCCTTATATAAAAACTCTTCTGGTACAACAGTTACAAGGTATAAAATTTGGGCGTTTGTACTAAACCGAAAGGTCTGTGCATATTAACAAAGTCTTTTTTAGAAATAAACAACAATCCACAAGATTAGAAATTAATTTAGTGTAAACCATGTCTCTTTACAAACATTCCTCAAACCAGAATCCGATTAATTCCTTAAGCAAACATCAAAAAATGGTGTAAATTAGAGCTGATTTTGGGAGATTTTTTAAAAATTATAAATAACTGATAATCAACAACAAAATTTAATGTTAGTCGAGATTAAAAATTATATATCTTATACCAATTCTTAAATGAATATACTGTAAAGAAAAATGATGGATATCGTAAAATAGAATCCTTAAGAGAAATATTTGAAAATGAGCTAACTATTTTTGACTAAAAACTACCGCAAACAACAGTAACCGTTGCGCAAGGCTCTAAAATATTATACAGTAATCCAAAATTTTTGAGTTTAAGCTCTAATTTTCTCAGCAGATATAATAATACCTACAGCAATACAACTATCATTAAACCGCTTATTTTATGCCTATAAAGGCATTGAAGATCCCTGTGGACTTCTATCCGCGATTTATTTGCTAACTTTAGTGCTTAAACACGTAACGAAATCATACACACGCCCCATTGTATATTAAAGCTCAACAAAAACATGTATTACAAAACAGATAATCAAAAATTATGACAAAAAAAATTATTGTAAGTAAGTACAAAGTAATAGCTCTTTATTTTACCATAGGAATCTCTCAATTTCAAAAGGAAATACTCCAATAATTAGCTTTGTAGGAACTAAATAATTAATTTTCACAAAAAAGGAGAAACAATGCACACAATTCACAAGGTTAGAAATTAACTTAGTGTAAACTATGCCCCTTTACGAGCATAAGAATATGATAATTAGAAAAGCAAAAATAGAAGACTCTGTAGAAGTTGCAAAAACCTTGTTTCTGGCAATGGAAGATATTCTCTATGAGTTTATTGGGATGAGAGATCCTGAGGAAGCTAAAAAGTTCCTGCTCTATTTTGTTGAAAAAAAAAAGCAACCAATATTCTTATGAAAATTGTTTTGTAGCTGAAAGTGAAATAGGGATTGAAGGTTCTATAAACATTTATAATGGGGCAGAGTTGAATAGATTAAGAAAGCCAGTAATACAGTATGTGAAAAAACATTATAATGCAACCTTTAACCCAGAGAAGGAAACACAGGAAGGAGAGTTTTATATTGATTCTTTGGGTGTTAATCCCAAAAATCAAGGAAAAGGGATTGGCTCCAAGTTAATACAATTTGTAATTAACAATCTTGATTTTAACCAACAATCGTTAGGTCTATTAGTCGATCAAGAGAACCCCAATGCGGAAAAATTATATTTAAATTTTGGTTTTAAATATGTAGGAAAAAAAGAATTGGCAGGTAAAAAATTAAAACACCTCCAAAGAGAACCAGCAAAAAAAATTAGTAATATAGTTAATAGTAAGTCTGCCAAATCTTTTTGATTTGGCTTGATAATATAAAAGATAAAACAAAATAAAAGTTTAGGCTATTGTAACATCTATGCAGGCAGGGATGTGCTGAAAATAAAATTAAATGGAAACAGAAAAGATATTTAAAACTAAAACTGGATTTTGTCATATTTTACCTCACAAAATTATTCTAACAAGAGATGGAATAATTGGTAATGTAACAAAAGTAACTGTCGGAAATAACATTAGCCGAATATTATTAATTTATGGAGGGCTTTCTACTTTTCTTTTTTATACTGCATTTAATAATTATCAAAATGGACAGATTGTTATGACTATAGTTTCTGGGATAATTGGACTCTATATGGTTTATGGAATAATCACAAGTTTGAATAATACAGCGACACCAATTATCGAAAGAAGTAAAATTAAAGAGATAAAACTAAAAAAGGCAATATTTGGACTAACACGTTCTCGATTTGAAGTTCTTTTTGAAGATAATAATAAAAAAATAAAAAAGCGCCTAATAATGTTACCTGGCTCCATGATGGACGGACAAAATGAAACCAAAAAAGCAATAAAAATAATGACAGAAGAGAAATTACTGGGTGAATAAAAATAGTGAAATACCATAGTTAAAGTGAATAACCTAAAAATATATTTAGAAACATTAATCCCTTTTACAGAAAGAGAAATGGAAGTTTTCATTTCATTGTTTTCTAAAATTCAGCTTAAAAAAAAGGATTACTTTGCCAAAGAAGGAGAATATTCATCACAATTAGCTTTTATTTCAAACGGAATTATGCGCGCATTTTTTCGTAACAAATCAGGAAAAGAATACAATAAAACGTTTTTTACAGCTTCAAGTTTTGTAGCAGCCTATTCATCAATAACAACAAAACAAAAAAATTTAATTAATATTCAATGCCTTACAGACTGCACGCTTTTAGTTGCAGATTTTAGGCAACTTACCGCACTTTATAGTAACTATCCTAAATTTGAAAGCCTTGCTAGAACTATAGCAGAATATAAGTTTGCAATAAAAGAAAAAAGAGAAATAGAACTTGTAACACTTGATGCAACAGAACGTTATTCTATTTTCAAAAAAGAACACCCAGACTTAGAAAATCTAATTAATCAATACCATATTGCTTCCTATTTAGGTGTCACACCAACTCAATTAAGCCGAATAAGAGCCAAAAAGTAAAATCTTTACATATGTAAATGTTTCTAGATTTTATTCTTGCGAATTTTGTTTTAAAGATCGCGAGAATGAAATTAAAAAATAACAAAATTCTTATAACAGGTGCTACTTCAGGTATTGGTAGAGAACTGGCAAATCGGTTTTGCCAATTAAACAACCAAATAATAGCCATTGGTAGAGATGAAACTAAGTTAGAAGAACTTGCAAAGTTTGATAACCGAATTACTTCTTTTAAATGCGATATTTCTTCAAAATCCGACTTAGATCAGCTTATAACCTATTTAAAAAAAGAACATAAAGACCTAAATGTCTTAATAAACAATGCTGGCATACAGTATAACGAAACCTTATTAGACAAAACGTATAACCTACAAAAAATTGAGAATGAAATACGTACAAATCTAACGTCACCTATAAAACTTATCACTTCATTAATTCCTGTATTGCAAAAAAACTCTAATTCGGCCATTGTTAATGTTTCTTCGGGTTTAGCTATTGTACCTAAAGCCAAATCTGCCGTTTATTGTGGAACAAAAGCAGCCATTCATATGTTTTCAAAATCATTAAGATACCAATTAAATAATGTAAAAGTATTTGAAATAATACCACCTATGGTAGATACAAAAATGACAGAGGGGAGAGGCAAAGGAAAAATTTCACCAAAAAGATTGGTAGATGAATTTTTAAAGGCCTATAAAAATGACACATATGAAATAAATATTCATAAAGTAAAATTATTGAGAATTATTAACAGAATTAGCCCCAAAATAGCCGATAGAATAATGAAAGGCGTAGCAATTTAAAACATAATAAAAATGAAAATTAGAACTTTAGTAATCGTATTAGTACTACTAATAAATCTTATTTCTGCGCAAAATAACACCATACTATTTGTAATGAGTGCAGCAGATACATTGCAATTAAACAAAGGAAAGAAACTTAGGCAAACAGGCGTTTTTTTGAATGAGTTTTATCTTTCTTATAAATCTGTAACTAAAGCAGGTTATACTGTAGATTTTGCTACACCAAATGGAGTTGTAGCAACAATAGATAAAGAAAGCATAAACGATAAGTATTGGAAAAATAACTTACAGGTAAAAAATGAAGCCCTAATATTCATTAAAACAAATCGTTTGTTTAATAACCCGAAAACACTTGAAAAAGCTATTGAAAACAAATCTAACTATATAGGTTTGATAATTCCAGGAGGTCAAGGCTTAATGGTGGATTTACAAGAGAACATTAATATACCTATTCTATTGAGGTACTTTGCAAAGCAAAATAAACCAACAGGACTTATTTGTCATGCTCCAAGCCTCATACTAACAATACCAAAAGAAGAAAACCCTTATATTGGGTTTAAAGTTAATTCGGTATCACCTTTTGAAGAATTTGTTATTGAGCGTTTCATTATGAAAGGGAAACCTGAAAATAGAAAAATAGCTAAAAGATTAAAAAAATTAGGGTTAAAATATAGAAGGAAACTACCAAAAGCAAACTATGCTGTTAAAGACCGAAATTTGGTAACCAGTCAAAACCCATTTTCTGGAACTGCATTTAACAAACTTTATATAGAAGCATTAGCCGAATATTTAAAAAGAAAATAAAAAAGTACTAGTTGTTTAACTGCTAAAAATCACAAAGCTTAACTGAAGTTTCAACATAGCAGAAGTTTGATTCTTAATAGATAAGTACTGTGTGTAATAACTTATATGTAGCCTAACTTTTAAAATTTTATCCAAAATTGCTTAAAACATGTGATCATTATTTATAGTTGACTAAAACTAAGTGATATCCACTTAAGCTTTTGTCATACGAATTCGTTATTTTTAAAGTCAAATACGTTTTAACCCAAATAATATCTGCTTTGAAAATTAAAAAATTCTGGAAACGAATTTTAGTTGTACTCATTTTAGCTCCCGTTTTATTACTTGGCGCTCTAATGCTGTATATTAAGAACAACCAATCAGAAATCATTAAAAAGGAGATTGCAAAACTAAACACAGAACACAAAGGTCTCATTACTGTTGGTGACTCCAAATTATCTCTTTTAAAAAACTTTCCATACATCTCTATAAAAGTATATGATGTGCAAATTTTAGAGACTAAAGCCAATAATGCTCCAATAATAATGGATGTAAAAGACATTTACATTGGTTTTAACTTATGGGATATTGTAAAAGGAAATTACGATATTCAATCTTTAATAGTAGAAGAAGGGGTTTTTAATATTGTAATTCATGAAAATAACACGACTAATATTGAAATCGCCTTGGCAAGCATTTCTGAAACAGAAACGCCTTCGACTAATATTCATCTAAAAAAAATTAAACTCAAACATCTAGATATCCATACGTTAGATGAAGCTACAAATACAGATGTTGAAAAATTTATAGACACTGGTCTAGGTGGTTTTAGTCAAAAAGATAGCATCATAGCGGGGCATATAGATACTAATTTTGAGTTAAATGTGATAAAAGATGGAGATACCACTTTTATTCACAAAAAACATTTCGAGGTACATACAGACGTAACATTTAATGAATACACAGGTATTCTTGAAATACAACCCTCTGGTATTGTTATGGAAAATGGCGATTTTGAATTAGAAGGTACTATAGATACAAAAAATGATGTAGACCTTGACCTTTCTATAAAAGGTACAAAACCCAATTTTGATATGCTCATTGCTTTTGCTCCTGTAGATCTAATACCTGTATTAGAAAAATACAAAAATGCTGGAGACATTTATTTTAATGCAAGTATAAAAGGAGCATCTAACAAAGGGAATCGCCCTTTTATTAATGCTCATTTTGGCGCAGGGAAAGCCTTTTTAGAAAATACTACTAGTGAGAAAAAGATTGATAATGTAGGTTTTAAAGGTCATTTTACCAATGGAGAAAATAGAAATGCTAGTACCATGGAATTTTCGCTTACAGATATGACAGCGTCTTTAGAAAAAGGAGAATTTGAAGGATCTATTTTTGTAAATAATTTCGACGCTCCAGATATCAATATGCAAATAAATTCCAATTTTAACCTCGATTTTATTACAAACTTTTTCGAGCTAGAACAAGTAAAAGATGCTTCTGGATATGTTTCGTTAAAAATAAATTTTCACGATATTATTGATATTGATAATCCCGAAAAAGCATTACAGCAACTTAATCAAGCTTATTTTGCAGAATTAATTGTAAAAGATTTGAGTTTAGATGCGAAAGAATTTCCCGCGCCCTTACACGATTTAAATGTGAATTTAGTTATGAACGGTAAAAAAGCAACTCTAAAGCGGTTTGAGATGCTTATGGGGAATTCAGATATATCTGTAAATGGTTTTCTTTCTAACTTACCCGCTATTGTGCACCATACCAATATTCCGGTAGAAGCCCATCTGGATATCACATCTAATAATTTAGATATTTCACAATTAACCCGTTTTTCAAAACAAGACACTATCCAAACTGGGGTTGATGAACAAATAAAAAATCTTAGCTTGGGGCTTTCTTTTAAAGCAACTGCAAAAGATTTAACAGCATCAAAATATTTACCAAAAGGAGAATTTTTTATCGATAGTTTATATGCAGACTTGAGGCATTATCCGCATAAATTACACGATTTTCACGCCGATGTGTTAATAGATCACAAAGATTTAAAAATAGTAGATTTCACAGGTTATATAGATGATAGTGATTTTCATTTTGATGGCCTTATACATGATTATGCCTTTTGGATGCAATCCCAACGAAATGGGGATGTGGATTTAGACATTAACCTTACTTCTAATAAATTAAGGCTGGAAGATGTCTTTTCATATAAGGGTGAAAATTATGTTCCAATAGACTATAGACATGAAGTATTTGACAATTTAGCATTGCATTTTGCCTCTAGCATGCATTATAAAGATTCTGCGTTACATTCTATAGATTTAGCTTTAGATAAGCTAGACACAAAAATGAAATTGCATCCGCTCCGATTTAATAATTTTAATGGTAAGATACACTATAAAGACCAACACTTGGTAATAAAAGATTTTCATGGAGAAATAGGAACTACCAATTTTAATTTTGATCTCAACTATTATTTAGGCAAAGACCAACAAATAAAGAAAAGAGATAATTATTTAGCATTAAAAGCAAATTATATCGACTTTGATGCACTCTCTAATTTTAATTTGAGTCCACAAAAATCTAAAGACGTTGTGACTTCAAAAACAGCTGATGTAAAAGCACATGCAGATGCTTTTAATATATACAAATTGCCATTTACAGATATGCGATTTAAAGCAAACATCTCACACTTTATATACCATAGAATAGATCTTCAAAATATTAAAGCAGATTTAAGAACCACACCCAAGCATTATATCTATATAGACACGCTTAATATGAATGCTGCAGGAGGGAAAATTCAATTAAATGGTTATTTTAATGGTAGCGATCCAGAACATATTTATATGCAACCAGATTTGGAGATGCGTAATGTTAATTTGGATAAACTGCTATTTAAATTCGAAAATTTTGGACAAGATTATTTGGTTTCAGAAAATTTACAAGGGAAACTCACTACTAATATTAAAGGTAAGATTAGAGTATATCCAGATATGGTAGTAGATCTGGATCAATCTAACATAGAAATGGATGTGAAAATATTTGATGGAAGATTAAAAAATTACGACCCTATGCTGGCACTTTCAGATTATATGGGAGATAAAAACCTTAAGAATATTAGGTTCGATACGTTACAAAACAGTTTAAATGTAAAGCAAGGGAAAATTATTATTCCTTCCATGACTATAGAATCTACTTTAGGACATATGGAAGTATCTGGAACACATGATAGTGATCAAAATATCAATTATTTTATACGTATACCCTGGAAAACGGTACGTAAAGCTGCTTGGCAAAAACTATTTGGAAGTAAAAAAGACACGCTTACTAAAGAAGAACAAGAAGAAAAGATTTTAGAAGTAGATCCTACCAAAAAAGTAAAATACCTTAATCTAAAGGTTAGAGGAAAAGTAGATGATTATAAAGTGTCGCTAGGAAAGAAAAAAGGAAAATAGTGCCAATTGGGCTTTCTATAAGTAATTAGAATTATGTAGTATAAGTTTAAAAATCCGCAATACGCTGCGTTATAACTAATTTTTCTTTTTCGAACAGCACGAAAATCTATCATTTTTCTTATGTGTAATTTAAGATTAGTATTGAATTGTTTAAATAATTGATTTATAATGAAAAAAGCACACTATAAAACCTTACAAAATATGTTAGGAAAGACCAAAGCACAAAACCAACGCGATATGTTTCTACCTCTTTTTTAAAAGTGAGCTATCAATACACGTTCAAATTATAAAACTTTATGGCACATATTCTTCAGGAACGACTATTTCTTGGTGGGTAATACTAAAAACTACTACTTTTATAGCGATATTATTAAACCCGCTTTATACAATAGAAGGTTGTCATGAAGCTCGTAGATGCAATAAATACTAGTGTTTTCTTAATTTCTGCATAGTCCCGCATATGCGGGAGTGAAATTAAAAAAGGCAGCGAAGCGCTAGTATTTGCAGTAGCTACAAGATGTAATAAATTTTCTATTGCATAAAGTGGGTTAAAAATTCATTGGAGTCTTGTGAATAGACTGAAATAGACTTTAAATGAATTTTTAATAAAATGTAACTATTAAAAAATAAATACATTCTCATGAAACAAGCAATTTACACATTTCTTATTTTATTACTTTTTGTAAAAACAAGTATAGCAAGTTGTAAGCATTATTCTGATTTTGTAAATGATAGGTTGGAGAAAATGAAACTTGTGAAGGATGACCTAACACTTATTCGTGATCAATTTGTTGCCTATCATACTACAGAAGCTATTGATAAAGAGAAAGTTTCACTTTTTTTAAAAACAATTACAAAAGAGGGCACCTGGTCTGATGTGAATTACAAAAGCAAGCGTGGCGGTAGCTGGGAAACTCAAGATCATTTAAAACGGCTCATTCTAATGACTAAAGCCTTTCGAAAGCCTGGCTCAGAATTTTATAACCGTACAGAATTAAAGGAAACTATTATTAAAGGTTTAAACCATTGGTTAGAAAAAGATTATCAGAATCATAATTGGTGGCCTATGCAAATTGGAGTGCCAAAAAAAATGGCTCAGGTATTTATTCTATTGGGCGACGAACTCCCAGATTCAACCTTGCAAAATGCTAGGAAAATACTTGGAAGGGCAAGGGTGGGTATGACCGGGCAAAATAGGGTATGGCTTTCGAGCGTTGTTTTTATGCGAGGTCTCTTATACAAGAATCATGAGGATATGAAAAAAGCCAGCCAGGCAATCTGGTCTGAACTTAGGGTGACGGAAGAGGAAGGCATACAAATAGATGGTAGTTTTCATCAGCATGGACCACAACTTCAGTTTGCAAATTACGGGCAAGCATTTGGGCATAGTATGACAATGTGGGCTAGTATCATGCGTGGGACTATATATGCTATGCCATCCGATAAGGTAGAGATATTGGGAGATTATTTGATTAACGGACCATGCTGGACTTTCTGGAACGGATTGATGGATCTTAATGCATCTGGGCGTCAATATTTTTTGGGATCAGGAGGACATCCAATAAATGCCATTGTCGGAATTCGTTCACAAATCAAACTCATGAAAGTAATAGATCCAAAGCGCGCTTTGCAATATACTAAAGCCTTAGATACAGCAAAACAATTGTTAGGACATAAAACATTTTGGAGAACGGCATTTGCTTCACATCGTAGACCAAATTGGTATTCGTCCATAAGAATGTCATCCACTAGAGTAATTGGAACTGAAACGGCCAACTACGAAAATATGAAAGGTAGACTTTGGGGAGATGGTACTTTATTTACCTATGTAGATGGTAGAGAGTATTTTGACATAGCGCCATTATGGAATTGGCGTCGCTTGCCAGGAATTACAGCAGATCAAAGAATTATAGAAGTTTACCCCACCAGTTTTAATACAGAATATGGTCGGTCTGCTTTTGCAGGAGGTATTACTATGGGAGGCGATGGCTTATCAGCCATGGAATTAATGCGTGAAAGTGTACATGCTAACAAGGCATGGTTTTTTGAGAAAGATGCTATTGTTTGCTTAGGATCTGATATCTATGGCTACAGTATTGGTAATGTATTTACAAGTATTCAACAAAGTCATTTTACTAGTGAAGTAGAAACACCAGAAGGGGTATTGGAGAAAGGTGATCATGATTTAGGTCAGGGTAGCTGGATTCATCATGCTGGTATTGGATACCACTTACTTAATAAAACACACTGTAGATTAGAAACAGTGCATGGTAACTGGGAAGAAATCTTTCATACTTTTGGCAGTGTTCCTGCAAAGGGAGACGTTTTTAGTCTATGGGTCGATCATGGAAAATCTCCCACTAAAGAATCATATGCTTATATAATTTATCCAGATGTTAATGTTAAGAAATTAAAAAAACGAATAAAAAGTAGCCCGGTACAAATTCTTGAAAACTCTAAAACACTGGCAGCTATATCTTCAGAATCTGGGATTAAAGTTGTTTTCTTTCGGAAAGGTTCTTTAAGATTAAAAGATGGACAAGAGATAGAAAGTAGTCATCCATGCCTATTGATGAAAAATGAAAATCGAGCTGTAATTTCTGATCCAACGAGGTATCTTGAGTATATAGAGCTAAAGATTAATAGTAAAAGTTACCGTATTGATTTACCTCAAGGGCAATTGGCAGGATCGCAGGTTGAAATTATTTTGTAGTTTATACCAGTTCTAATCTAAAAATACTCAAAAAAAGTTTTACAGTATAAAGAATTATCAGCAATAGTATTTATTGAGATGCTTCGACTTCGAATATATTCGAAATGCTACCAATGACATACGTCTTTTTTAACAAACAAATTATAAAGAAATAAAAACAGTGTAAATTCAATATTAAGTTTCTGAAATTCAAAATTTTGATGAATTACGTTATTAGTAAAAATCATGAATTTTTCGGGTTAACCATTTAAGTAATTTTCTCTTGTAATCTTTCCATATCATTGAAGAGTTTCATAGCCATTTTAGATTTCATCCACTACCATACTTTTTTCGCAGGATTAAGTTCTGGAGTATAATGGGTTTCCTAGTTGAGTAAATTAACAAAAGAAATAGTATGAAAAAGTGAAATTAAAAACAAAATATAAAAATTCGGTTCTGTGTTTATTCAAAAAGTTAGTGTCTATTTACACGCTACATTTTATATTCCACACAACATTTCCTAAAACGGTATACTTCTTGATAAATCACTACAATATTTTAATCTTAAAAAATAATCTAGATGAAACGAATTTTACTAACTTTAACTTTCTGCGGACTAACTTTAATTGCAAAATCACAAAACGCAAGTGTAGAACAATCAACGTATGGAATACAAACTGGATTTTTAGGAATTTGGGCTCATAACGAAGCGAAATTATCAAATTCAATTGCATTACGTTCTGAAATTGGTTTTGATAGCGGAATTTGGGGAGGAGATTTTTATGACGGAACAGGATTTTTAATGGCACCAGTAATAACTCTAGAACCTAGATTATATTACAATCTGAATAAAAGAGTTAGTAAATCTCGAAGAATTGACGGTAACAGTGGAGATTTTATTTCGTTAAAAACAAGTTATCACCCAGACTGGTTTGTTATTTCCAATGAGGATAATATAAATATAATAAGTGATATTTCAATAATTCCTACTTGGGGGATAAGAAGAAACATTGGAAAACATTTTAATTACGAAATAGGAGTTGGAATTGGATATAGGTATATTTTCGCAAAGCAAGCTGGATTTCTTGAAAATGAAAGTGAAGTAGCTTCGAATTTACAATTACGAATTGGCTATAGATTTTAAACTGAATTAAAAACGTTGTATAATACCTAATTTAGAAAGCTTCAAAAGGATTTTCTAAACTAGGTGTTTAACCATGAAACTAAATTGTACACAAATCGTTAGCATACATTTTGAAAAGAACTATATTTTATATTATCATATTGACATTAAATGTTGTGTTTTCTCAAAATCGGAATTATGCTGACCAGCCTTATATGCAACCAGACTTACTAATTTGGGAAAAAGACACGATTCAAATTCAAACTTTCCCATTATACTGTTGGTCTAAATTTGACCAAAACACTTTGTTTGATAACAAAATCGTAAAACCTGAATGTTGGGGCTGTTTGAAAAATTATACTGCCGAATGGAAAATTACAGATAATAATCTATATTTATCTGACATATATAGTTTTAACTATAAAAAAGACAGTATAAAAACTAATTTGAATAAACTCTTTCCTCATAAAAAAAGAAACAACTTAGTTTTAGCTAACTGGTATTCTGGTGATTTTTTTGTGCCAAAGGGAGAACATATTTGGATGAGTCAGAGTCCAGGTTTTCCAATTCATGAATCGGAATGGGAATTAAGTATTATAAAAGGTAAGATTAAAAAAAAGGATTTCAAAACAGGGAATTATCATAAATCGATTTATAGCCAAAATCCAAAAAAACTAATCGAATTTATCGATGAAAATTTGGAAGAAAAAACAAGAAATGAACTAAAGAATAAAAAGATTAGTATAATATTCAAAACTGGGAAATCTAAAAACAATTATTCTGTTTCAATAAAAGGGCTAAATAATAAAAATGCAGAAGATAAACTTATTGAAATATTAAAAACATTACCTGATTTTGATTACTATTATAGGCATGGAGAAGAATTAAAATTAATTATACCAATAACATATATTGATAATCGTAATTAGATAATTACGTATGCTAATAAGGTGTCAACTAATCATGAATTTAAATAAATTAACCCTCATCTAAAGCCTTTTCCCATGCTCACTAATAGTAACTTTGCATGACTATAAAATCAACAAGTTTTGCTGCTAAACTCGCGGTTTGTTGATTTTGATCGTATTTTGGATTGAGTTCTGCTATATCACAAGAAATAACTTTTTTTGATTTGAGTATAAAATCTAATATTAGATATACAAACTTTGGATCAAAACCTAATGGTGATGGTGCACTTACACCCGAAGCATAGGCCGAAGAAAATCCGTCCATATCAATGGTTAGATACAAATAGTCATTAGCAGTTATAATTTGTTTTAGTTTAAGTTGAAGCGTTTGTATAACTTCTTTCGAATTAGAACACATATCGCTTAACACAAAATCTACATTAAACATTTCTGCAATTTCAAAAAGCTGTTTGGTGTTGGATTGTTTTTGAATACCAATAGCGAAATAATCAATCTTTTCTCCTTTTTCTAGGAACTCTGAAAGAATTTGATAAAATGGTGTTCCAGAATTTGGTGATGTTTCCAAAGGTCTTAAATCAAAATGAGCATCAAAATTTATGATACCAATACGTTTTTTAGGAAACACTTTTTTTAAGCCCTTGTAATGCGCATAAGCAATATCATGACCTCCTCCTAAAGCAATAGGGAAAATACTCTTTTCAACTAATTTACTAATGGCTATTGAAAAAGTATTTTGACAAGATTCTAAATCATTATTGGTACAAATAATGTTACCATAATCAATTACCGATTTATCTTGAAAATGAAGCGGTAATTTTGCCAATTTTTCCCTGATAGCTTTAGGACCCTCTAATGCTCCTAATCTTCCATGATTTCGCTTTACACCTTCATCACAAGCATAACCTAATATTCCAAAATCTAGAGTTTTATGATCCTCTATAGTCTTCAAACTTCCACACAATATATGCTGATACCAATATTGAGGTTCAATTCCAAAAGTGGTTTTTCTTCCTGTCCAAAATTCTTGTTGACCAGATTGATAATCTACATGTATATTTGAAAATTCACTAAACAACAGCTTCTCCTTTTAAATATATTTTTTCGATATGATTGTTTCCAAAACTATAGGGCATAAAATTGTATGAACTAATGGGTTTCGTTAAAATAAGATTTGCCAACTTCCCTTTTGTTATGGAACCTACTTGTTGTTCTAGTCCCATTGCATAGGCTCCATTAATTGTAGCTGCATTAATAGCTTCCTCAGGAGTCATTTTCATTTTTACACAGGCTGTAGATACTACAAAATTCATATTTCCTGATGGGGCAGACCCAGGATTATAATCTGTTGCTATAGCTAATGGCAAACCTGAATCTATCATTTTTCTCGCTGGTGTGTATGGTATCCCTAAAAAGTATGAACATCCTGGTAATGCTACTGGTATGGTAGATGTATTTTTTAAGGTTTCTATATCTTCATTTCGCATTTCTTCTAGGTGATCAACTGAAAACGCTTTATACTTTACACCTACAGCAACACCTCCTATAGCATTAAATTGATTGACATGAATTTTAGGCATTAAACCATGTAGCCTCCCAACTTTTAGAATTAATTCAGTCTCTTCAACATTAAAATAACCTGTTTCACAAAACACATCAATAAAATCTGCAAGTTGTTCTTCTACTACTTTTGGTATCATTTCATCAACTAATAATTCCACATAACTTTCTTTATTATTCTTATAAGCTTCTGGTAAAGCATGTGCACCTAAAAAAGTAGACTTTATTGGTATAGAAAACTCTTCTTTTAAACGTTTTATAACTCGAAGCATTTTTAATTCAGCTTCTAAAGTCAAACCATATCCTGATTTAATTTCTATAGCTCCAGTACCTAATTTGATAACCTCTTCTAATCTTTTTTTACTTTGAACGTATAAATCCTCTTCAGATGTATTCTGAAGTTGCTTTGCGGAATTTAAAATCCCTCCGCCGCGCTTTGCTATGTCTTCATAAGACAATCCGTTAATTCTATCTACAAACTCAGTTTCTCTGGTTCCTGCATAAACAATATGTGTATGCGAATCGCACCATGTAGGCAATATCAACTTACCTGATGCATCTATGACTTTAGCATCTGAAATTTTGGGACAATCTTTCATTTTTCCAAAATCTGATATCAATCCGTTTTCAACTACTAAAAAAGCATTTTTTATAGTAGGCAAGATTGACATTTCTTTCCCTCTTAGAAAAGACACTTGTTCTTTTCTAACTTGGATTAATTCTTTTATATTTTTAAAAAGTGTCTTCATTAAAATAAAGATTCTAAAATAGTGTCATCTACTAAATTTGGTAAGGTTACTTTTAAATTTGGAGTACGTTCCATTTCACGTTGTATTGCAAAACGGGCATTATCATTTCTTGCCCAACTTCGTCTTGAAATACCGTTATTCACATCATAAAACAACATGCTTTTAAGTCTGTTTTCTGCCGCTTCGCTACCATCTAATAACATACCAAAACCACCATTTACGACTTCACCCCATCCAACACCACCACCGTTGTGAATTGACACCCAAGTGGCTCCTCTAAAACTATCACCAATTACATTATGCATTGCCATATCTGCGGTAAACTTACTACCATCATATATATTTGAGGTTTCCCTATAAGGTGAATCTGTACCACTTACATCATGATGATCTCTGCCTAAAATAACTTGCCCAATTTCTCCTTTCGCAATAGCTTGATTAAAAGCTAGAGCTATTTTTGCACGTCCTTCTGCATCAGCATATAAGATACGCGCCTGAGAACCAACCACCAATTTATTTTGTTTTGCATTTTTTATCCAAGTAATATTGTCTTGCATTTGTAACTTAATTTCTTCTGGAGCTGTTTCCAGAATATGTTTTAGAACCTCTTTGGCAATTGCATCCGTTTTATCTAAATCTTCTTGTTTTCCCGAAGCACACACCCATCTAAATGGTCCAAAACCAAAATCAAAACACATAGGCCCTAAAATATCTTGTATGTAGGATGGATATTTAAAATCAACATTATTTTCAGCCATCACATCTGCACCAGCTCGTGATGCTTCTAATAAAAAGGCATTGCCATAGTCAAAAAAATAAGTTCCTTTTTCCGCGTGTTTACTTATAGCGTTGGCATGCCGTTTTAAAGACGCTTGTACTTTTTCTTTAAAAAGCTTTGGATTGTCTTTTATCAACATATTGGCTTCTTCAAAAGTACAATCAACTGGATAATACCCTCCTGTCCATGGAATATGAAGCGATGTTTGGTCTGAACCTACATGAACAAATATACCTTCCTTGTCAAAAGACTCCCAAACCTTAACCACATTACCAATGTATGCTATTGATACTACTTCGTTTCTTGTTTGTGCCAATTTCACTCTACTCACTAAATCATCTATATTTTCTATCAATAAATCTACCCAACCTTGTTCGTATCGCTTTTTAGCCGCTTTTGCATTGACTTCTGCACAAACCGTAATGCAACCCGCTATATTTCCTGCTTTGGGTTGAGCTCCACTCATACCACCTAAACCTGAGGTTAAAAATATCTTTCCTGCTGGTGTTTTTTCTTTTGATAGTAGTTTCCTGAAAGCATTCATAACAGTAATGGTTGTTCCATGTACGATGCCTTGCGGACCAATGTACATGTAAGACCCAGCAGTCATTTGCCCATATTGTGTGACGCCTAATGCGTTATACTTTTCCCAATCGTCTGGTTTAGAATAATTAGGTATCATCATGCCATTAGTCACCACAACTCTAGGTGCTTCTTTGGAAGACGGAAACAACCCCATAGGATGACCAGAATACATATGTAATGTTTGCTCATTCGTCATAGTGGCTAAATATTGCATGGTCAACGTGTATTGCGCCCAATTTTGAAATATAGCACCGTTACCTCCATATGTGATTAATTCTTCTGGGTGTTGCGCTACAGCAGGATCTAAATTATTCTGAATCATTAACATGATTGCAGCAGCTTGTTGAGATTTTGCAGGATATTTATCAATAGACCTTGCATAAATTTCATAATCTGGTTTAAACCTGTACATGTATATGCGTCCGTATTCTTGAAGTTCATCAGCAAATTCATTTGCTAGTTCTTTATGCCAATCTTTAGGAAAATAGCGTAACGCATTTCTAATAGCCAATTGCTTTTCCTTTATAGACAATACATCTTTTCTCTTAGGCGCCCTATTTGCATTTTTAGGATACGCTTTTCCTTGAGGCAATATATCTGGTAACCCTTGTGAAATTTGCTCTTTGAACGACATACCCATACTACTTTAAAATAAATTTTTGCTGTTTTACTAATTGTATCATGGCATCAATATCATCTTTCAACAAACGATCTTCTTCTAATCGTTTCACTTTCTGTCTAATTATTTTAAAATTAGATTCAATAATATCAGAAAAAGTATTTGGTCTTCTAAATTCTAATGCTTGTGCTGCATACATTAATTCTATGGCTAAGATTTTCTCTAAATTTTCTAAAATCTGATTGAATTTACGCCCAGAAATACTTCCCATAGACACATGATCTTCTTGTCCTAAAGCTGTAGGAATACTATCGGCAGACGAGGGAAAACACAAGGATTTATTTTCAGACACCAAAGCTGCTGTGGTGTATTGTGGAATCATAAAACCAGAGTTTAAACCGCCTCCAGTAGTTAATAGTCTTGGTAAACCAAATTTACCTTCTAATAGTAAAAAGCATCGCCTGTCTGAAATATTTCCTAATTCTGAAACTGCAATCGAACCATAGTCCAATGCCATTGCTAAAGGTTGTCCATGAAAATTACCGCCCGAAATTGCTTCAATATCACTTAATACAATTGGATTATCTGTTACCGAGTTTAATTCAATCTCAGTAAGCTCTTTTAAATGATAATATGCATTTCGTGATGCGCCATGCACCTGCGGAATACAGCGCATGGAATAAGGATCCTGTACGCGTTCGCAGTTTTCATGAGCATCAACATTTTGTGATTTATAAAGTAGTATAAACATGCGTTCTGCTACTTTAACGGTTCCTTGAAAAGGTCTTATTTTATGTAATTCGTCTCTAAAAGGTGCAGAACTCCCTTGATACCCTTCAATACTCATAGCTCCTGCAACATCCGCCAAGTCTAATAAGTAGCCCATTTTTTTTAAACCAACTACTGCATGCGCCAAAATAAATTGCGTGCCATTTATTAACGCTAATCCCTCTTTGGCTCTTAACTCAATAGGTATTAGATTGTGTTGTTTTAAAACTGACTTAGCCGAAACAATTTTATCCTTAATCCAAAACGCTCCTTCTCCTATTAAGGGCAAAAACAAATGTGATAAGGGTGCTAAATCTCCAGATGCGCCTACCGAACCTTGTTCGGGGACTACTGGTAATACATCATTTTCAATAAAATATAATATACGTTCTATAACTTTGATACGAATCCCCGAATATCCTTGACAAAGCGCATGTACTTTGCAAATCATCATAAGTTTTGATAATTGCTTATCAATAGGATTTCCAACACCAACAGCATGCGTAATTAGCAAGTTTTCTTGAAGTTTATTAGTTTCATCTACAGTAATTTTTACATCGCACAAAGGTCCAAAACCTGTATTAACACCATAAATGGCCTTGTTTGAATTGGCTAAAGATTCTACTTTTTCTCTGCAGTTAATAACCCGCTGCTTCACTTCAGAGGTAATTACACCTTCTAAACTACCTTTTGCAATTGCAACAACTTTACTTATGGTTAATTTATCAATACCGTACTTAAATTGCATTTTATAGATTTTAACTAATCATTACAAAGTTATTTCTATTTTTAATGCTTAAAAAGACTATTTTTGTAACAAATTGATAACTATGAGTAATCAATTAGAATTACGCCATTTAAACTATTTTCTAGCTGTTGCTAAGGATTTACACTTTAGAAAAGCTGCTGAAAGACTATACATTTCACAACCTGGTTTAAGCAGACAAATAAAACAAATGGAGGAAGATTTAGGTATTCAATTGTTTGAACGTCATAATCGAAAAGTTGTGCTCACTAAAGCTGGAAACTATCTTAAAAACGAGTTAAGCATCCATTTAAAGCAGTTAGACGACATCATTAACCATGCTAAATTGTTGCATGATGGTAAAAAAGGACAATTAAAATTGGGATACGTAGGTTCTGCGATGCAACAGATTATACCTAACTTGCTTTTAAAGTATAAAAAAGCGCATCCTGATATTATATTCAGCTTAAACGAGATTGATAATCAAAAACAAATTGAGGACCTATTAAACTTTAAAATAGACATAGGTTTCGTAAGGCTTGAAAACACGCCCTCTACTATTGCAAAAAAGGTTGTTTTAAAAGATACATTTTGTTTAGTGCTTCCAAAATCTCATGAAATTGATGAAAACAACTTTAAGAATTTATCACAATTAAAACAAGAACCTTTTATTTTGTTTGATCCTGAATACAGCGAATCCTACTACAATAAAGTGTTACAGGTTTTTCAAGAGAGTGGTTTTACACCACAAATATCGCACCTTACTATTCACGCCAGTTCTATATACAAATTAGTGGAAAATAATTTTGGTATATCTATTGTTCCAAAATCTTTAATAAATAAAAATGTGAAAGGTGTTAAGTTTATAGAGTTGCATAAAATTAAGCAAAGAACAGAGCTATCTGTAGTCTGGAATAAAAATAACAGAAACCCTTTGCTAATTCATATCTTAAGTTTGATAGATGATATAGATTTTAAAACAAGCCTTATTTAATCTTACTAAAAAACTATTCTAGCTTAATCTAACTCATTTAACAAATCTTTAACCTTAGAAAAGCTTAGACGGCGCTTAATATCATGCACAAAAGCTATACTTTTGACTAGGGTGCTAAATTAAAATACTAAAAGTAGCAAAGCGTAACTAAAGCATAGAATTAATAACTTAGGTCATTATATATGGAAAAAATAAAAATTAATGGAACAGTCGCAAAAGGATTTGAGAGTGTTAAAGAAGCCTATGAATCTAACTTTTATCGCGATGATATATATAAAGAGTTAGGGTCATCATTATCTGTTTATCATAAAGGTAAACAAGTTGTAGATCTATGGGCTGGATATAAAGATAGAGAAAAAAATGAACCTTGGACTAAAGACACAATGATTGCTCTTTATTCTTCATCAAAGGGAATAACTGGACTTTGTATGGCTTTATTAGTAGAACGTGGGTTGGTTAACTATTCTGATTTGGTCTCACAACATTGGCCCGAATTTGGGCAAAATGGAAAAGAAAACACAACGATTTCTCAAATTTTATCCCACCAATCGGGAAACCCAGGACTTAGAGAATTCACCTTATTAGATGAATTAATGAATTGGGATTTAATCTGTGACCGTCTTGCGAGACAAGCGCCATATTGGAATCCTGGTGAACTTACTTCTTACCACGGCTGGACAGTAGGGTTTTTAGCAGGAGAAATTATAAGACGTGTTACGGGTAAATCTATAGGAGGTTTTTTACAAAGTGAAATTGCTAAGCCATTAGATGCAAAAGTATATATTGGACTGCCTGAAAATGAGCACAAAAATGTGGCTACTTTATACAAACCACTTGCACAACACCAACTACCAGATTTAATTACTTTACCCGACTTTTTAGCCTCTGCTGTAGGTAACCCTATATTAGATGCAGAAAGCCCTAATAGAAAAGAATGGCGAGAAGCTGAAATGCCAGCCTTAAATGGCCATAGTAATGCAGAAGGTCTTGCTAAAATTTACACCCCGCTTGCAGAAAATGGAAAATCGGAAAGCGTAAATTACCTTTCGGCTGCAACTATAGATAAAATGACTACTGTAGCAAGTTCTCGTTTAGATGCTATGATTGGGATGCCCGTAGATTGGGCTCATGGTGTAATAATTAATACGCTTGATTTGAAACTTTATGGAGAAAACAAAAAAGCATTTGGCCACAGTGGCTGGGGTGGTTCTTTTGGTTGTGCAGATAGAGAAAATAGAATTGCAATTGGATATGTATGCAATCAGATGGGACCAGATACTGTGGGAGATGCAAGAACACCAAGGATAGTTCAAGCAATATACGATAGTATTAAGTAGAGGAAAAGCCTACTGCAACAACGACTAAAGTTAATTAATGTGGGCTTAGTATTGTATTTGTTCATTAATTTGTTGGATTAACTAAGTTATTAATCATACACAAGTCTGTTAGTTTTAATAATAAGAACCGCTAGGGCTGTATTTTGAGAATATTGATAATTATAGCAAAAAATACGACAACATCAACTAATATAATTCCAAATATTTTTAAACTTACTCATTGCTTTATAAGTATCTAATATCACTTTATGTTTGTCTTTAGTAAGTGAAGGATCGTTTTTAAGTACTTTTTTAGCATAATATCGTGCATGTTGTAAAATAGCTTTATCCTTAACAATATCTGCAATTCTAAGATTTAAAACACCGCTTTGTTGCGTCCCCATGATATCTCCAGGGCCACGTAATTTTAAATCGACTTCTGCAATTTCAAAACCATCGTTAGTACGCACCATAGTCTCTAGGCGTGTTTTACTGTCATTACTTAATTTATGACTGGTCATGAGAATACAATAACTTTGTTCTGCACCACGACCAACACGACCGCGCAATTGATGTAATTGTGATAATCCAAAGCGTTCTGCGCTTTCAATAACCATAACCGAAGCATTAGGCACATTAACACCAACCTCAATTACAGTAGTAGCAACCATGATTTGAGTTTCCCCCTTTATAAAACGCTGCATTTCATAATCTTTATCTGCAGGTTTCATTTTACCATGTACAATAGATATTTGATAATCGGGTAAAGGAAAGTCTCTGGCGATACTCTCATAGCCATCCATTAAGTCTTTATAATCCATTTTTTCACTTTCCTGAATTAATGGATATACAATATAAACTTGTCTGCCTTTAGTGATTTCATCACGAATAAACTTGAAAACGTTAAGACGATTCTTATCATAACGATGCACCGTTTTTATAGATTTTCTTCCCGGGGGTAATTCGTCAATTGCAGAGATGTCTAAATCGCCATAAACAGACATGGCTAGAGTTCTGGGGATAGGAGTGGCAGTCATTACTAAAATATGAGGAGGGATGAAAGAAGCTTTAGCTTCCTCCCTTAGGGAGGGTTGAGGAGGGCTTTTATGCCACAATTTACTGCGTTGCGCTACACCAAAACGATGTTGCTCATCGATAATAGCTAGTCCTAAATTTTTGAATTTCACCTTATCTTCAAGAAGCGCATGTGTGCCCACAATAATGTCTAGCTCACCACTTTCAAGCAGTTCATGAATTACTTTTCTGCTTGAAGTTCTGCTTGAGCCTGTTAATATTTTAATATTGACATTTAGCAAGTTACACCATTCTAGTAATCCGTTATAATGTTGAACTGACAAAATTTCAGTCGGCGCCATTAAACACGCTTGAAAGCCATTATCTAACGCCATTAACATAGACATAAAGGCCACTATAGTCTTTCCGGATCCTACATCGCCTTGTAGCAATCTGTTCATTTGAGCAGAGCTACCTAAATCGGATCTAATTTCTTTTAAAACACGTTTTTGTGCATTGGTTAATTCAAAAGGTAAATGTGCTTTAAAAAACGTATTAAAATAGTCGCCTACTTTACTAAATTGAAATCCTTTTATTTTAGATTTATGAATTAAGTTTTTAATAATAAGTTGTAATTGGATATAAAATAGCTCTTCAAATTTCAGTCGGTATTGCGCCTTAGCTAATAATTCCTGGTTTTTTGGAAAGTGAATATTAAGCAATGCTTCGCTTTTATTCAATAATTGTAATTCTGTGGTTAATTCAGTAGAAAGTGTTTCTGCAAATCTCCCTTTTGATTCCAGAAACAATTGCTGAACAACTTTACTAACAACGCGATTGCTTATACCTTTGTTTGAGAGTTTTTCAGTAGAAGGATAAATAGGTTGAATTCCAGAACTTAAGCCATTTTTATGCTCTTCTGTAGTTTCAATATCGGGGTGAGGCATATTGAATTTACCGTTAAACCAATTGGTTTTTCCAAAAATAACATAGGGTATATTAAGTTTTAGGTTTTCTCTAATCCATTTATGCCCTCTAAACCAGACCAATTCCATCGTTCCCGTGTCGTCCTTAAACGTTGCAACCAAGCGTTTTCCTCTTTTTTGGGCCACTTCTTTAAAACCTTTAATAACACCAATAATTTGTATTTCAGCATTACTCTGTTGTATTTGATTTATTTTATAATAACGTGTACGGTCAATATACCTATTAGGAAACAGATTAAGTAAATCTTGATAGGTGTGAATGTTTAGTTCCTTTCGTAGTAAGTCTGCACGATTAGGACCAACACCTTTTAAGTAATCTATAGGAGTCTGTAAGTTCACATTCATTAATGAGTTCGTAATACAAATTATAAAAATAACAACTATAGTTGAAATTATTAATTCAATGGTAACTTATTCTTAAACTATTCATAAAAGCAATCTTTTTCTTGTAAATATTATGTATATTAACTTACATCGCTAATTAACTACAACTTATTTACAATCATGAAAAGCAACTTACTTAGTCTATTGTTAATAATCCCTGTATTAACCATAGCACAAATACCTAGTTATTACAATGACGTTAATTTAAACCTGTCTGGCACAGCTTTAAAAGATGAATTATCTACTAAAATAACCACTACACATGCCACTTTTTTAAGTTATACACCTGGTGTTTGGGACGCTCTAAAACAAGCGGATATAGATCCTGTAGACAATACAAAAGTAGTATTGATTTATGGGTATAATGATAGCGATGGCGATCATACAACAGATAGGACGAGAGGTGTAAATGAGAATGGAGGCAATACTGGAGATTGGAATAGGGAACATGTGTATCCAAAATCTTTAGGGAATCCAAACTTAGGAACAGTTGGCCCTGGGGCCGATGCGCACCATTTAAGACCTAGTGATGTACAATGGAATGCAGCAAGAAGCAACAGGAAATTTGCCGATGGAACTGGAAATGCAGGTACAGTAGGTACTAACTGGTATCCAGGTGACGAATGGAAAGGCGATGTAGCAAGAATGATGTTATACATGTATTTACGTTATGGGAACAGGTGTTTGCCTGTTAATGTTGGAGTAGGAGCTACATTAAGCAACGATCCAAATATGATTGATCTGTTTTTACAATGGAATGTAGAAGACCCAGTTTCTACCTTTGAAGATCAAAGAAACCAAGTGTTAGAAGGAATTCAAGGGAACAGAAACCCTTTTATAGATAACCCTGCTTTTGCAACTCAAATTTGGGGTGGAGCACAAGCGGAGGATAGATTTAATACCGGAGGTTCTCAAGATACCGAGGCGCCTACCGCACCAACAAATTTAACAGCATCTAACACCACGTCTTCTGCTGTAACATTAAGTTGGGATGCATCTACAGATAATGTGGCTGTTGCAGGTTATAACGTCTATCAAAATAGCATTTTTATTACCACATCAAACACTACAACTTATACTATGTCTGGGTTAACACCAGAAACGTCTTATAATTTTACTGTTTACGCAAAAGATACAGCAAATAATACATCTCAAGTAAGTAATACGTTAACTGTAACTACTTTAGCAGACTCACCATCTAATGGAGTATTAGAATTGTTTTTGTCTGAATATATTGAAGGGGCATCCAATAACAAAGCTTTAGAGATCGCAAATTTTACTGGAGCTGCAGTTAATCTTTCAGGATATACTTTAAGAAGAAACGTTAATGGAGGTTCAAGCTGGGGAACTGCTTATAGTTTAACTGGTACTGTTGCTCATCAAGACGTATTTGTTGTTGCGCATAGTTCGGCAACGCAAGCAATTATTAATGAGTCTGATGCAACTACAGGTTCAGATGCACTATTATTCAATGGTAATGATCCTGTTGGATTGTTTAAAAACGGGGATTTAATAGATGTTATTGGTGTTTTTTCTAGTGGATCAGTAAATTTTGCAGCAAATACAACATTAAGAAGAAAAGCATCAATTAGCGCACCAAATACAAGCTATAACGTATCAGAATGGGATATTTATCCGTCTGATACATTTGGTGAACTGGGAAACCATAATTTGCAAGGAGGAGGTAGTGGTAATACAGGTCCTGTTGTATTACATGAAGGAAGCTTTGAAAGTGGATGGGATAATTGGATTGATGGAGGAGGAGATTGTGCTCGCTATTCGGGTTCCAGATCTTATAAAGGGAGTTACGCTATAAGGTTGCGTGATAACTCTGGAGGAGCTTCAACAATGACTTCTAAAGTTTTTGATTTATCACCTTTTAATACTGTTGAATTTAACTTTTATTTCTACGCATACAGTATGGAGTCTGGAGAAAATTTTATAGTTCAGTATTATAATGGCACTAACTGGGTAAGCATTGCAGATTACGCAAGAGGAACAGACTTTGAAAATAATGGGTTTTATGTATCAAATTTAGTTTTAGACACAGCATCATATACATTTACTAATAATTCACAATTTAGAATACAATGCGATGCTTCGGCTAACGCAGATCATATTTATATAGACGAAGTAAGTATCATAGGAAATAATAGTGACACTTCTAAGAACAGTAATAACAAAAGTACTTTAAAATTTATAGCTTTTAAGGATACATCTTTTGAGAAAGATGAAAAACAAACAGAAGAGACAGAGCTGTATCCAAATCCAGTAACGGGTACTGTAATCAATGTGTCTAAAGATTCCGATTTTAAATACTACTCCATATATAATACTATTGGACAATTAGTTAAAAATGGCATGTTGATTGATCAAAAAATACAATTAGAAAATGTGAAACCAGGTGTGTATATGATCCATTTAGCTGGTGAAGAAACGACTATAATTAGAAGGATCGTTAGAAAATAAAAATCTGTATTTTGTTATTTATAAGGCTGAGTTTAATACTTAGCCTTATTTTTTTATGGAATAAAAGTGCTATTTTGGCTTAATTCTTGGCAGTATTTAAATATGAAGCACATATTATTTTTTTTCTTTTTAATGATATCGGTTTATGGATTTTCTCAACAAACAGATTATGTTGATTTTAAAACAGGGAAAGCTAATCTGGTCATTAGCCCAAACCAAAAAGAAGTAAAAGGGCATATTGCTTATACATTCAAAATATTAAAAGAAATAGATTCGGTTTACCTCAATGCAAATAATTTTCATCACATTGAAGGTTTAATGAACGAAAAAATATATAATAGTTATGATGGGAAATATTTTGTTGTAAAACATGACTTTAAACCAGGTCATGATTATCAATTGGACATTGGTTTTGTGGCTACCCCTAAAAAAGCGATGTATTTTATTGATTGGCCTTATGTTGATGGTAATAAACAAGTTTGGACACAAGGACAAGGAAAATACACAAGCAACTGGCTACCGAGTTTTGATGATATGAACGAAAAGGTGGAATTTGATCTGGATATCACTTTCGATAAAGACTACGAAATTATTGCTAACGGCAAATTAACAAACAAACAAATCAACGATTCAACCGTGACTTGGAGTTACAACATGAAAGCCCCTATGTCTAGCTATTTGTTAGCCTTGGCTATTGGTAAATACGATAAAAAAACAGAATATTCCAAAAGCGGGATTCCTTTGGAAATGTATTATTACCCAAAAGACTCCCTAAAAGTCGAACCAACCTACCGTTACACCAAACAGATGTTTGATTTTTTAGAAGAAGAGATTGGCGTGCCATATCCATGGCAAAACTACAAACAAGTTCCTGTAAAAGACTTTTTATACGCTGGCATGGAAAACACAAGCACTACCATTTTTTCAGATGCTTTTGTAATAGATTCTATTGTTTTTGTAGATAAAAACTATGTGAATGTAAATGCGCATGAGCTTGCGCACCAATGGTTTGGAGATTTAGTAACAGAAACATCTGGAACGCACCATTGGTTGCATGAAGGGTTTGCTACGTATTATGCCTTATTAGCAGAAAAAGAAGTGCTTGGAGAAGACTATTACTATTGGCGCTTATATGAGTACGCACAGGAGTTACTAGAACAAGATAAAGCAGGCAATAGCACCTCCTTGTTAAACCCTAAATCTAGCAGTATTACATTTTATAAAAAAGGGGCTTGGGTGTTGCACATGCTGCGTGAGAAGGTAGGAACTAAGGCTTTTAAAGAAGGGGTTAAAAATTATTTATTCAAACATCAATTTAAAAATGTAAAGACAGATGATTTTTTAAGTGAAGTTGAAAAGGCTAGTGGATTGGATTTAAGTGAGTTTGCGAATAAGTGGTTAGTAGACAGTGAAATATATTTTGATAATATGTTAGATCATATCAAATCAAACAAAAAGGTTGAAAAAATGAATGAATTTGATGAAATGATTACTCAAACTATGGTTTCTGAAGAAGGTGTTGTTTCATCAAATTTCAAAAGAGATTTACCTGTTTTAAAAGCTTTTTATGCTGATTTCAAAATAAGGGATTCTTCATTTAAAGCTGTTGTTGAATATAAAAGTAAAGAACCTTTTAAATTTTACAGACAAGCATTCTATTCAAAAGATATAAAAGTCCGTCAAGCTATAGCTCAAAACCTAACCAAAATCCCTGTAGAATTAAAAGCAGACTACGAATCACTTTTAAACGATAAATCATACGCAACTATTGAAGCTGCGTTACTTAATTTATGGGTTACTTTTCCTGAAGGGCGTAACAAATATTTAAGCAAAACAAAAGGAATTATAGGTTTTAACGACAAAAACATTAGGATACTATGGTTGACTTTAGCTTTAATTACAGAAAATTTTGAAGATGAAAACAAGGCACAGTATTTTAAGGAACTAACTCGCTATACAAGTTCTAAATACGGCTTTGAGGTAAGGCAAAGTGCGTTTCAATATTTAAACCAAATACAGGCATGTAACAGTATTTGTAAAAATCACTTAAAAGAAGCAACAATGCATCATAACTGGCGCTTTAAAAAGTTTGCTAAAACATTATTAAAACACATAGAGCAATGAAAGCATTAGTAATATCAGGAGGAGGTAGTAAAGGGGCTTATGCAGGAGGTGTTGCTCAGTATTTGATGGAAGTACAAAAACAAGATTACGATTTGTTTTTAGGTACATCAACAGGGAGTCTCCTGGTGCCTCATTTAGCTCTTGGTAAAATCGATAAGATTTATGATGTCTATACCAATGTAAAACAACATAATATTTTTAATGTTAACCCTTTTCAAATAAGAAAAAAAGGAAATAGGGAATATGTTTCCGTAGACTTTATTAATACCTTATGGCAGTTTATTAAACTAAAACGCACTTTTGGAGAAAGTAAAGCACTTAAAAAGTATATAAAGAAGAACTTTACGGAAGAGGAATTTAACATCATTAGAGCCACAAAAGAAGATGTAGTCGTTACAGTTTCTAATTTATCAAAAAACAGGGTAGAGTATAAGTCTATTAAAGAGTTTAGCTATGAAGAGTTTTGTGATTGGATATGGATTTCCTGTAATTTTATTCCGTTTATGTCTCTGGCCAAAAAAGATGGATACGAGTATGCCGATGGTGCTTTAGGCTGTGTTATTCCAATAAGGGAGGCTATTTTAAGAGGCGCCACCGAAGTAGATGCTATAGTTTTAGAGTCTGAAAAAATGGAACACAACAAAGTATTAGGTAAAAACCCATTTTCTTTAATGCTTAATCTTTTTGGTCATGTCATAGATCAAATAGAACGAAATGATATCACTATTGGTAAATTAGCGGCTAAAAATAAAGATGTACAATTAAATTTATATTATACACCATCTAAGTTAACCGAAAATTCTTTAATTTTTAATAAAAAACTCATGGCGTCCTGGTGGGAGCAGGGGTATAATTATGCGAAACACAAACACGAAGAAGAAGCGAAATCTAATGAGTTAAGGTTGGATAAATAGTAATTCGAATTAGACCAAACAAATAAATTTATATTACTCATTTACAACAATTTATTTTTTTTTATCTTAAGCTTTACTTTGATTAAAACATATTTTTATTTAAAGTAATTCGTTAAACATATCGAAAGGTATTGAAGAGGTAAAAATTAAACGTCTGAGGTATTGTTAATGTATTTTAGACTTATTTTGTTTCAAAAATCTCCTTACTTGTCACCCATTCGTAAAATCTATCTAGCCAATTAGACACAGGAAGCTCTTTTTTCCATGTGCCAAAACCATGTCCGCCTGTGTCATACAAATGCAAGCTGGTTTTAATGCCTGCTCTGTGCCATTTATCGAAAAAAGAAGTGATTAAAGTAGGATCTATAGCTTCATCATCTGCTGCGGTAATAAACAATGTTGGTGGTGTAAATTGGTTAGGTTTTGGGTCTATTAAATCTGTACCAGGATAGATAGGTACAAGAAAATTAGGTTTGTTTGATTCTGTACATGAATTAACCACACCAAATAACACACAACCTCCTGCAGAAAATCCCATAAATCCAATTTTATTGGAAGCAACACCCAATGCTTTAGCATGTTCCCTAACGTAAGAAATAGCATTTAAGCCATCCTCTGTAGCATAAGGCATTAGTTTTTTAGTTGATTCAACTCTTTTTTTATTATTACTTTTAATAATCTCTGCAAAATCTCTAGAAGCATCTTCTCCAGTAGGCATTAGTCTATATTTAAGAATAAAAGCTGTGATACCTTTACTATTAAGCCATTTGGCAACATCTCTACCTTCATAGCGTATGCTTAAGGCATACATACCGCCTCCTGGAGCAATAATTACAGAAATGCCGTTTTGTTTTTCAATAGGTGGTTTATATACAATTAACTCAGGTTTTGATACATTACTTATAGCAGGACTGTTGCCCCATAGTTCTGGCGTATATTCTTTTTCAGGGTTGACCCAGATGATGTCATCAGGTTTATTGTGAGGTAATTCTATAATAGCGTTTTGAGAGTTAACTAAAAAAACAACAGAGAAGAATAATAAAAATAGGGTGGATGTGATTTTTTGCATATTATATTTTTATTATGGTAAAGAACACTTCTATTTATTTTATCTCTATTTCCGTTCTATAAGTACTGTTCTTATTAAAATTCAACTTAACATATCAGTCAATTCCATAAGTAGAAATAATGTGGAAGTTATTATTCAATTATGATCACTTATCATTAACATTAAAGCAACAAACATTACCCCAAAAGCTCACTAACTTCTTTTTTTATCGCCAACAAGGCAGTATCACTAGGTGCTAATCGGTCCATCATTTCTTCTAAAACCACTTCTCTTAGTTTATCTGCGCTATCGGTTTTCTCTTGCATATTCGCTTTTCTAATTAATTGGATTGTTGTGTTTTTAGCAGTAATAATAATATTCCAACATTTATCGCTAACATAGATTTGCTGGGTTAAATTATGCTCCATTTCCTGCTGAATACTTTGTACAAGTAACGCTTCGTAATCTTCTTTATTTGAGGATATTGGAGACACTCTTGTTAAGAGTTTGTTGGGCGATATTCTTTCTAAAAATAGTGTCAAGCGCTCATAAGCCTGTAGACGAAGCGGCAGTGTTGTTTCTTTAGTCTCTTTATTCAATAAATAACGACGACGATCATCTTCGTTTTTAACATGTGTTTTAAAGAAATAATAAGCAATCCCTCCAGTTATTAATGCAGGTATTGTTAATAAAAATAAATCAATAATTCGGTTGGCTTCCATATTAGTTTTTTGGGGGTTAAGCGTTGTTATCTTGTTTTTTTTGCATTTTACCACCCAAATATACACAATCTTTCAAATCTTGCATACCTGTAAAAGGAACAGGTGTTTTCGTATAGTTATAAGTTCTACTTAATTCTTTTGAAAGGTTATGGTCATCGACATTAATTTCAATATCAGTCATTTTAAACTCACAAGGATGTTCATAACCAGCGGCATGCGTAATTTCTATAAATTCTTTTCTAAATGTCTTAAAATATTGTGCTAAACGTACCGATTTTAATGTAGGGTCAATACCTTTTTGTAGCCATTTTTTTTGAGTAGCGATTCCGGTAGGGCATCGGTTGGTATGACATATCTGTGCTTGTATACACCCTATACTCATCATGGCTTCTCTGGCAACATTTATACAATCGGCACCCATAGCAAAAGCCATAGCTGCTTTAGCAGGAAACCCTAATTTACCACTACCTATAAAAACAACACGTTCAGAAAGCCCTTTAGATTTAAACAATTTATAAACATCGCTAAACCCATAAACCCAAGGTAACGAAACGTGATCTGCAAAACTTGGAGGAGCAGCACCGGTACCGCCTTCTCCGCCATCAACAGCTATAAAATCCGGTCCTTTTCCTGTTTCTAACATAATATCTGCTAATTCTTCCCATTGCTCTAATTTACCTATAGCTGCTTTAATACCTACTGGCAATCCGGTAGCTTCTGCAATGGCTTCTATAAAATCTACCATTTCCGGTACGTTAGAAAATGCTTTATGATTAGGAGGAGACAATACATCTTTACCAATTTCCACGCCACGTATTTCTGCTATTTGTTTTGTTATTTTTGCTCCTGGAAGCACACCGCCTTTTCCTGGTTTAGCACCTTGCGATAGTTTCACCTCAATAGCACGAATAAAAGGATTATCTTCTACTAACGTTACCATTTTCTCCATAGAGAAATTCCCATCTTGATCACGAACACCAAAATACCCTGTTCCAAAATGAAAAACCACATCACCACCATTTTTGTGGTAAGGAGATAAACCACCTTCCCCTGTATTGTGATAAGCGTCTGCAATACCTACCCCTTTATTAAGAGCATCTACTGCTGTAGCAGATAGAGAACCAAAACTCATTGCCGATATATTTATTACAGATGCTGGTCTATAGGGTTTTTTACGCTTATTGTAGGCTCCCATAACTTTAGCACAAGGCAAAAAACTTTTATCTATACTATTTGGGTGGTCTTTTTCTATTTGATATGGCATCATAGCGTTATTTATAAACATATGTTGGTGCGCATAAATATCTCTGTCGGTACCAAACCCTTCATAATTATTTTCTTTTTTAGCCGAAGCATAAATCCAACCGCGTTCTATACGATTAAAAGGGAGTTCCTCTCTATTATTTGCTACAAAATACTGACGCATTTCCGGACCAATACTCTCAAACATATATCTCAAATGGCCAACTATGGGGAAGTTATGACTTATAGTATGTTTTTTTTGAAGTATATCTCTTAAAGCAATAATTGCTAAAACAATGAGTACCCATATCCACCACGATATGCTTGATAAAAAAGTAAATAATATATCCATGAAGTATTACTAATCGTTATACTCAAAAATAAACATTCTGTACACTTATTTAAAAGTAATGCCTATTTTTTTATAAGATGAGTAAACGAACCCTTAAAAAATATTAAAAATGTTTATAATTATTAATAATTCAATTCTAATAAGAGCGCTACATTAGTTATTTTCACGTTATAAAATGATTATGATTTGGAGAAGTATTTAAGTCAATTAAATGATGCACAATTAGAGCCTACTATACAGGTAGATGGCCCTATGATTGTAATTGCTGGAGCGGGATCAGGTAAAACACGCGTGCTTACGTATCGTATTGCCTACATGATGAGTAAAGGGATAGACCCTTTTAATATTTTATCGTTAACCTTTACAAATAAGGCTGCACGCGAAATGAAAGAGCGTATAGCATCTATAGTCGGGGCTAGTGAAGCAAAAAATTTGTGGATGGGTACATTTCACTCCATTTTTGCTAAGATTTTACGAATAGAATCAGATAAATTAGGCTACCCCAGTAATTTTACGATATACGACACGCAAGATTCCGATAGATTAATAGCATCTATCATCAAGGAAATGAATCTAGATAAAGATATTTATAAGTACAAACAAGTACGCTCCAGAATATCTTCGTACAAGAATAGTTTAATCACTGTTCGTGCTTATTTTCAAAACCCAGAACTTAAAGAAGCCGATGCTATGGCTAGACGCCCTAGAATGGGAGATATTTACAAGAATTATGTAGATAGATGTTTTAAGGCTGGCGCTATGGATTTTGATGATTTGTTGCTTAAAACCAACGAGTTGTTGACGCGTTTTCCTGAGGTTTTGGCAAAGTATCAAAACCGATTTAAATATATCTTGGTAGATGAGTACCAAGATACCAATCACTCACAATATTTAATTGTTAGGGCTTTATCAGATAAATTTCAGAATATATGTGTGGTAGGGGATGATGCACAGAGTATTTATGCGTTTCGTGGCGCGAACATCAATAATATTTTAAACTTTCAAAAAGACTATGATGATGTTAAAGTATTTCGATTAGAGCAGAATTACCGTTCAACAAAAAATATTGTAAATGCAGCTAATTCTATTATTGATAAAAACCAAACCAAATTAGATAAAATCGTTTGGACGGCTAACGACGAAGGTGGTAAAATAAAAGTAAACAGATCACTAACTGATGGTGATGAGGGGCGTTATGTAGCCAGCACTATTTTTGAAGAAAAAATGCAAAATCAACTAAAAAACGATGAATTTGCAGTTTTATATAGAACCAATGCTCAATCTCGTGCTATCGAAGACGCCTTACGTAAAAGAGACATTAAGTATAGAATATATGGTGGGTTATCGTTTTATCAACGTAAAGAAATAAAGGACATATTATCGTATTTACGTCTTATTATAAACCCTGCAGATGAAGAAGCTTTAAAGCGCGTTATTAATTTTCCTCCCAGAGGTATTGGTCAAACCACTATGGATAAGTTGGTTGTGACGGCCAATGGTTATAATCGAAGTATTTTTGAAGTCATAAAAAATATTGATAAAACGGAAGTTAAGGTTAATTCAGGAACCAAAACCAAACTTCAAAATTTTGTGACTTTAATCGAGAGTTTCCAAGTCATGAACCAAACCGCTAATGTTTTTGAATTAGCAGAACACGTTACAAAAACAAGTGGTTTAATTCGTGAGTTTAATAAAGATGCTACACCAGAAGGCGTTGCCAGAATGGAAAACATTGAAGAGTTGCTAAATGGTATGAAAGATTTTGTTGAAGGACAGAAAGAGTTAGCAGACGCTACAGGTTCTTTAGCTGAATTTTTAGAGGATGTGGCGCTAGCAACCGATTTAGATAATGACAAAGGAGATACAGATCACGTTGCGCTTATGACGATTCACCTAGCTAAAGGCTTAGAGTTTCCTTATGTATTTATAGTGGGGCTGGAAGAAGATTTATTTCCCAGTGCCATGAGCATGAATACACGTAGCGAGTTAGAAGAAGAGAGACGTTTGTTTTACGTAGCGCTTACACGAGCAGAAAAACAGGCGTATTTAACTTATGCGTTGTCAAGATACCGCTGGGGAAAATTGATAGATGCAGAACCAAGTCGTTTTATCGAGGAAATAGACGAACAATATCTAGATATTGTGACGCCAATTGAAGAACGGAGATATAACCCTATGCTCGATGCTAATATTTTTGGGGATGTTGAGCCTAGTAGAACGGTTACTCAAAATAAAGTTCGCTTTAAACCAGCAAAAACACTAGCAGTAAAAAAAGGCGCTCCTAAAAAACAACCAGAAAAATTTAAGGTAACAACACCAAAAAATTTAAAACCAGTAAGCAAAACTTCTGAAGGAGACACAAACTTATTTGATAACAAACTTACAGTAGGTAACATTGTAAAACATATTCGTTTTGGTAAAGGAGAAGTGTTAAAAATTGAAGGTAAAGGTGCTGATACTAAAGCAGAAATTAAGTTTGAAACAGGAGGCGCAAAGAAATTATTATTACGGTTTGCTAAATTGGAGGTTGTAGGGTAAAATGACGATTTATTTTAGTCTCTATAAGTTTTTTTTTTATAATGGTTACCATACTTTTGAACACATCGAAAAAAATTACACAGAAAGGTTAATAACGTTTTACAAATCGCAAATAGTGACTTGTCATGCTGAAGGAGGCACGACTGAAGCATCTCATTTTCAATAAGACATTATTTATTTTGGAGATGCTTCGACTTCAAATAATTCGAAATGCACTGAATGACACCTTCTTTTTTAACATATAAATTTAAAAGGAAAAAATAGTTATTACAAATCACTGAAATTTAAACCTTTATTTAATTATGTCATTAATAAAGAGGCACGACTAAAGCATCTTATTTTTAACAAAGTATGCGTTTTTATTAGTGGAAATCCTTCACAACACTCTGGATAACATGGTATTCTTAATATAAAGACATACCTTAATATATAAGAAAGAGAGTGCTTTAACTCGTTGTGTATTTGAAAACAGATACAATCTTAAGGTGTCTGTTCGAGTGTCCCGAACTATTTAGAAGTTATAATTCTGATTCTCGATACAATTTTTCTTCATTTCATTACAAAAAAACATTCGAATAGATAGAATTTTACTTTAAATGCACAATAGGCTACTTTAATTTAATTATGTTATTAGAGAAACCTCATTATACATTTAAAATTTATTAGACCCTATTTACTTAAAGATGTGCATCAATAAATAGTTTTAACTTCGTCCAGGTATCTAAAAACTCAACACCTTCCCAACCATGACCAACTTCGGGATATAGAGTGAAACCGTGAGTTACATTTAATGACTCCAGTTTTTCTTGTAAGTCTGTTCCTTGTGTGGTGGGGATTAAAGGATCTTTTCCTCCATAAAATAAAATCGTAGGGGGAGAAGTGCTCGTTGCTTGATGAAAAGGGCTTGCTTTTTCAAGAAAATCTGTTGTAGAATCAATAGCAAATAAATCAATTAACTCCTGTGCTTGAGCATTTGTATTGTTTGTATAAGCTGGATCTGTAAAATTGGTAGGCCCAACGATACTACACACCATATTAACATTTTTATTGGTGTCAAATGCATAGCTCCAAAGCAATGATAAGTGGGCTCCTGCACTTATGCCAATAAAACCTATATCTTCCGAAATTGAATATTGGGATTTATTTTCTTTTAAAAACGCTACAGCTTGAGAAATATCTTCAAGTTGCATAGGGTATGGTTTGTTATTTTCATCAGCTAAACGGTAGTTTATACTTGCAACAGCGATACCATTAAGTTCATTGGTTATAAGTTGCTTTATCGCATCCATATCTTTTTTGTCACCAGAAGTCCAACCGCCTCCATGCACTAATATAAGTGTTTTAGTTGCAGAGTTTCTATTGGCAGGAAGGTAAAGATCCAATTTTTGACGTTGGTGACTCCCGTACGATATATTATCTTTTTTATAAACTATATTAGTATCAAAGAGATTCGTTGCGCTATCGTTGTCATTATCATCGTTATTAGAACATTGAATATTAAGAAACACTATTAGTGCCGTATAAAAAAGAAGTTTTAGTACTTTCATAAAAAATGATTAATTTGTAATTGCTATTAAAAGAGAACTATTATGGCCGACATAATACGAATTTACGAACAAAATCCCAATTTAAAAGAAATAGATCGGGTCATTAGTGTTCTAAAAAAGGGAGGTTTAGTCATTTACCCAACGGATACCGTTTACGCTTTAGGCTGTGATATCACAAATATAAAGGCTTTAGAGCGTGTCGCCAGAATAAAAGGGATTAAATTAGAAAAGTCTAATTTTTCTTTTGTCTGTCACGATTTAAGTAATCTTAGTGATTATGTAAAGCAAATAGATACATCGGTTTTTAAAATTTTAAAACGTGCACTCCCTGGTGCATATACATTTATATTACCAGGAGCAAAATCATTACCCAATCCTTTTAAAAAAAGAAAAACTGTTGGGATTAGAGTTCCAGACAATAATATTATTCTAGAAATTGTTAAACAATTAGGTAACCCTGTAATATCAACATCTATTCATGATGACGATGAAATTTTAGAATATACCACAGATCCTGAATTAATTTTAGAAAAATGGCATGATTTGGTAGATATAGTAATTGATGGTGGTTATGGAGGCAATGAAGCGTCTACAATTATTGATTTATCTAATGAAGAACCAATAATTATTAGAGAAGGTAAAGGAAGCTTAGAAATATTTTAACCCGTTTTTTTTCTAACACCACTTTTATCAACTCATGTATTTATAGTTTTGTAGTTAATATTGTGCTCCCTTTTTTATCTAATAGTAGGGATGTGTTCCATGTTACAGTACCCCCTGATATAATATTCATTAAAGATTTTTCTTCTAAATCTATTTCACTAAATCGTGTTAGGTCTAATGTTACAGGTTTTTCATTTTTATTAATGATATGCACTACTGTTTCCTTATCATAAATTCTAAATAAAACATAAACACCATCTTGCGGTACAAAATGGATGGTTTTTCCTTTATGAATAGCATCGCTATGCTTTCTATAGTTGAGTACTTTTTTTAGGAATAGTTGCATTTCTTTTTGTGTCTTTGATAAACCATGACCAGAAAAAGCATTTACTGTGTCATTCCTCCATCCTCCTGGGAAGTCAGCACGAATTAAACCATGATCTCCAGGTTTGTCAAAATCGTCCATTAAAATTTCTGTACCATAGTATATTTGCGGTATTCTTGGTAAGGTGAGTAAATAACTAAGTGCTATTTTGGTATTGATTAGGTCTCCTTTTAATTCTGTAAAAACCCGACTCTTATCATGATTATCTACAAAGGCAACAATATCTTTAGGTGTAGGATAGTAAAAATCGTTAGCTAACCCCTCGTATAGCTTTATTAAACCTTTATCCCAGCTTTCTTCTTCATTAAGCGCTTCTATAATTTTTTTCTGCATGGGGAAATCCATAGTAGACTTTAAATTTGAGTTATAACCATCCTTATTATTAGCACCGTTTTGCCAATACCCAACAAGTAAAGGGTTGTAGCTCCATTCTTCTCCTACAATACTAAAATTGGGATATTCGGTCATTATTGTATTTGCCCATTGGCTCATAAACTCTTTATCTGGATAGGGGTAGGTGTCTTGGCGAATACCAGATAACCCAATAGTTTCAATCCACCAGATGCTATTTTGAATAATATACTTTGCCATAAAAGGGTTACGTTGGTTTAAATCTGGCATAGTAGGAACAAACCATCCATTTACCATGATATCTTTATCTGCTTTAGAGGCATATACATCTTGATTGGTAGTTCTTCTGTGGTTAGTATAGATAATGCTTTCTTTATTTTCACTGGAGGTATGGAAGTTTACCCAATCTTTAAATGGTAAATCTTGCATCCACCAATGCTTACTACCGCAATGGTTAGCGACTTGATCCATGATAAGTTTCATACCTTTTTCACGAGTTTTATCCGCCAATTCACGGTAGTCTTTTAATGTCCCAAAGCGAGGGTCAACATTATAAAAATCGGTTATGGCGTAGCCATGATAAGAGCCTTGATCCATATTATTTATTAATAATGGGTTAGGCCAAATGGTAGTAAATCCCATACTCTCGATATAATCTAAATGATTTATAACACCTCTAATATCGCCACCATGTCTGGCGTAATTGTCGGTTCTATCAATTGTACTTTCACTAAGAGTTTTGTTAATGTCGTTTTTGGTATCTCCATTAGCAAATCTATCTGGTGTTATTAAATAGATAACATCACTACTATCAAAGCCTATGTAGTTTTTGGCTGGTTTTTGCCTGGATTTAAGTTCATAGGTATAAATTAAATCATCTTTATGCTCTTGTTTAAATATGATATCAAATTTTCCTGCTTTTGCTGTTTTAGAAATACTTAAATTAATAAACAAATAATTAGGACTATCTGCTTTATGCACCTTTTTAATGGTTACCCCTTGATAAGATAGGGCAGGTGTTGCATTAGAAACATTGGGATGTTTTACCAAAAGCTGCAAGTCGTTATTTTTAAACCCAACCCACCAATTTAAAGGTTCAACACGTACTATATCGCTCCTGTTAAGTGTTGAAACAACAGATTCTACTTTACCTTTATTTGTATGATCTTGGTTTTTACATGAACTATTTAAAACTAACATAAATGCTAAAGCAGCTAAAAACAGTAGTTGTTTACCAGTAAAATACTTTTTAGAAAAGATCATAAATGTTATTTTGTTATTTAGTTGAAGGTTAAAACGCTGCAATTATACTGCAGTTAATTTAGTCTTATAAAGTTTTTTATGTATTTATTGTCATTTCTTAACATAGTGAGAAATCTCATTATACAAACAAAATTATGATATTCTTCTTCGTACCGCATTCGGAATGAGAATCTGTTTCTAAAAAGAATTTCATTCAATAATTAAAAACTATTATTTCCAATCCAATCATAGTGATTTTATTTTATTTCTTGAATACTTATTGCAAAACCACCTCCTGGTGCAGAAAACTGTGACAATTTAGAACCTTTTGTTATAGTTATAGTTTTTATAACATAAGCTTGTGGATTTGTTTTGTAATGGGCATTTTTAGCATCTGCATAAACTATTGCTTTGTATTTTTTATTCTTTTCTAAAAAATCGAACATAATATTTGATGTTCTGGGGGCCTTACCATTAACATTACCAACAAACCAATTACTGGTTCCTTTTTCTTTTCTGGCTATAGTAATATAGTGTCCTGGTTCTGCCTCTAAATAAACACTTTTATCCCAATCTACTGCTACATCTTTTATAAATTGAAAAGCATCCATAAACTGTTCGTAATGTTCTGGTAAATCTGCAGCCATTTGCAAGGGACTGTACATTGTAACATACAAAGCCAGTTGATTTGCTATAGTACTGTTTACATGAGAGGAGTTGTTAGGATTTAATTTACTTATATCCATTTCAAAAATACCTGGTGTATAATCCATAGGACCGCCTATTAAACGTGTAAAAGGTAAAATAGTAACATGATTGGGTTGAGAACCTCCAAATGCTTGATATTCTGTTCCTCTGGCAGATTCATTTCCTATTAGATTTGGATATGTTCTACAAATCCCAGTTGGTCGTACTGCCTCATGTGCATTTATCATAATTTGATAATCTGCTGCCTTTTCTAATGCATATTGATAATGATTTATAATCCATTGGCTGTAATGATTCTCACCTCTTGGTAAGATATCACCAACATAACCACTCTTAACAGCATCATACCCATTATCTTTCATAAACGCATAGGCTTTATCCATATAACGCTCGTAATTTCTTGTAGATCCAGAGGTTTCATGATGCATAATCATTTTAACACCTTTAGACTTCGCATAGTTGTGAATGTCTTTAACGTTAAAATCTGGATAAGGGGTTAAAAAATCAAACACATGATCTTTAGTATTTCCAAACCAATCTTCCCAGCCTTCATTCCATCCTTCTACCAAAACACCATCAAAACCATGTTTTGAAGCAAAATCAATATAGTGTTTAACTTTGGTGTTATTTGCTGCATGTGTGTTGTTTGGTTTAACTTTGGTATAATCTGTAACACCTAATTGTATAGCTGGTAATTCACTGGTATAAGACCATGAACTTTTTCCTGTAATCATTTCCCACCATACACCAATGTATTTGATAGGTTTTATCCAGGACGTGTCTTCAATTTTACAAGGTTCGTTTAAATTTAAGGTCATTCTTGAGGCTAAAATTTCTCTGGCATCATCACTAACCATTATAGTTCGCCAAGGAGAATTACAAGGCGTTTGCATATAGCCTTTATCGCCTTTTGCATCTGGTGTTAACCATGATTCTAATATCATGTTTTTATCATCTAAATTTAGATGCATACACGAATAATTGATTAAGGCAGCTTCATGGATGTTGATATACAGATTGTCTTCTGTTTTCATCATTAGTGCTGTTTGCACACCTGTTTTTGAAAATGCTTCTTGAGACGCATTACCTGTATAGGCTTTATCGAATTTACTACGTATTTCAGAGAGTTTAGACGTTGTATAATCGTATTCTTGTGTGTCATAATCTCCAGGAATCCAAAACGCATTATGGTCTCCAGCCATAGCAAATTGTGTTTTTTCTTCTTTAATTGTAAAGTATACTAGGTTTTTTTGTGCAGGAAATTCGTAGCGAAACCCTAACCCGTCGTTAAACAAACGAAAACGAATTACTATAATTCTGTCTGTGTCTTGCTGTATTAATGTAACGGCTAGTTCGTTATAATGATTACGAATTTCTTTTTCTTCTCCCCAAACAGGAGTCCACGTTTCATCAAAGGTTTCTGTTTCTGTATTTAATACTTTAAACCCCTTTAATAAAGAGGTATCACCTTTTAATTCTAAACCTAAATTACTGGTTTTTATAACAGACTTACCATTAAATGATAATGCATAAGTTGGTTCTCCTGTATCACTAACTAAAAACCGCATTATCAATGCTTCATTAGGAGATTTTAGTTCTTGAGCATATGCGAAATTTAAGCTCGAAAAAAATAGGGACACTACTATTAGTACTAATTTCATCTTTTTATTTTTTATGATGTTTACGTCCTGTAAACAGTTATTTAATCGTTTCTAAAGCCTGTTTTACGAGTAGCAACGGGGTGTTGTTTATTAGTATCTCTAATTCGTCACCACCACTTAATAATTCAAAATCTATTTGTTTTTGTGTGATGTTTATTTTTAAAATATAATTTCTAAAATTTATTTTAAACGAATAGGCGTCCCACTGTTTAGGGATTTTAGGCGTAAACGATAGTTTGTTGTTTTTAACACGCATCCCTCCAAACCCTTCTACAATACTCATCCATGTACCTGCCATAGACGTTATATGCAAGCCTTCATGTACTTCATGGTTATAATCATCTAAATCTAAACGAGAGGTGCGTAAATAAAAGGTGTAGGCTTGCTCCATTCTATTGAGCTTAGCAGCCAAAATGCTATGAACGCAAGGTGATAGCGAGCTTTCGTGTACTGTAAAAGGCTCGTAGAAATCGAAATGACGCTCTAAAGTTTCATTAGAAAAATGGTCTTCAAAAAAGTAAAACCCTTGTAGTGTATCTGCTTGCTTTATATAAGGCGAACGTAAAATTCTATCCCAAGACCAGTTTTGATTTATAGGGCGTTGTGATTTAGGTAAATTATCAACTGTAACTAATTCCTTATCTAAAAAGCCATCATGCTGCAAGTACACTTGGTTTTCTTCGGAATATGGAAAATAGATATTATCGCTTACTTTTTTCCAGTTATCTAATTCGTTTTTTGTGATGTTTACTTTTTCTATAATTCTGGAATACTCTTGTTGGAATTCATTTTTGACTTTCTCAATATTATTTAAAGTATAAGTTAAACACCATTGCGCTATATAATTAGTATACCAGTTATTATCTATATTGTTTTCGTACTCATTTGGTCCAGTAACACCTAGAATAACATATTGTTTTTTTGCTTTTGAAAAAGAAGCTCTTTGATGCCAAAAGCGAGCAATTCCTATTAATACTTCCAATCCTTTTTCGGGAATATAACTGTAATCTCCAGTGTAACGTGTGTAGTTGTAAATAGCATAGGCTATGGCACCGTTTCTATGAATTTCTTCAAAAGTAATTTCCCATTCGTTATGACATTCTTCGCCATTCATGGTTACCATAGGAAATAAAGCCGCACCATTATCCAGCCCAATCTTTTTTGCATTTTCAATCGCTTTGTCTAACTGATTATAGCGATACACAAGCAAATTACGCGCAACATTCTGATTTTTTGTTGCCATATAAAACGGAATGCAATAGGCTTCTGTGTCCCAATAGGTGCTTCCTCCATATTTCTCACCTGTAAAGCCTTTAGGACCTATATTTAAACGACTGTCTTTTCCTGAATAGGTTTGATTGAGTTGAAAAATATTAAACCGGATACCTTGTTGCGCCTTTATATCTCCTGAAATTGTAATATCTGCCATGTCCCATATAGTAGCCCAAGCTAATTTTTGATCTTCTATAAGCTGATTAAATCCTTTTTCTACGGCTGTTTTTAAGGCATTTTTTGCTTGTGAAACTAGGTTTGCTTTATCGTAATTTCTGTCTACAGTATAACCTCCTATTTTCTCAATGCTATACGTTTCTCCTTTTTTTATTTTTCGTTTATAACCAAGTGCTATATAGTTGGCATCTACTTTAACGGTGGAATCAATTGCGATAGGAGCATTATCAATAAATATTCTGGACTCCATAAAGGTACAGACGTTAAAATCTGTTTTCATGGTTTTTGACTGTATAAAAGCTTGATTTTGCTCATAACTAACGCTATAAGTATCCCAGAATTTATCGTCCCAATTACTGTCCTTATTTGTAATACCAGAATCCAAGTAGGGCAAGAGTTCTATTTCGGCATTATTAGTTATAGGTGTAATATTGTATTTAATTGCACCTATTTCATCTAAGTTTAGACTTAAAAAACGTTTTGTGCTAACTTTAATTTGTATGTTGTTTTGCAGTGTTGCAATAAAACTTCTAGACAACCAACCTTCTTTCATGTTAAGTTCTCTTTTAAAACTCTCAACACTTCTACAAGTGAATAAATCCAACGATTCTCCATTTATCAATACATTAATTCCTATCCAATTAGGCGCATTTAACACTTTTGCAAAATATTCTGGATAGCCATTTTTCCACCAGCCAACTTTTGTTTTGTCTGGGTAATATACACCAGCGATGTAGTTCCCTTGAAATGTGGTGCCTGAGTAGTGCTCTTCAAAGTTAGCCCGCTGCCCCATAGCACCATTTCCTAGACTAAATAAGCTTTCGGAAGATTCAATGTGATTTGGGACAAATTCTTCTTCTATAATCGACCAAGGGTCTGGTTTTATATAATTTTGATTCATTTTTTTTAATTTAATGTCATTAACTTTTTAAAGAAATCTGTAGGGATTTCTTTTAAGTTATTGAAATTGTAATTTGCTTCATTTAGGGTGTTTTTATTCCCTATTCCTACCGATATCATATTGGCATTATTAGCCGCTTCTATACCTGCAATAGCATCTTCAAAAACAATACATTGTCTAGGTTGCAGATTAAGCTTCTTCGCACCAATTAAAAACACTTCTGGGTCTGGTTTTGCTTTAGAAACGCTATTACCATCTACAATACTTTTAAAACGGTTATAAATACCAACTTGTTTAAGTATTAACGGCGCGTTTTTACTAGCAGAACCTAAGACATAGGCTATTCCCATATGATCTAAAGTATTTAGTAATTCTAGTGCTCCTGGAAGAATTTCATCGGCTGTCATTTTTGTTATGTAGCTTAGATATTCTTTGTTTTTACGTATTAAAAACGCTTTCTTTTCTTCTTCTGAAACCCTTATATCTCCAATATTTAGAAGAATTTCTAAAGATTTTATGCGACTAACGCCTTTTAAAAGCTCATTATGCGCTTTGGTGAATGTAAAACCTAATTGGTCTGCCAATTGTTTCCAAGCTAAAAAGTGATATTTAGCGGTGTCTACAATAACACCGTCTAAATCGAATATTACTCCTAATTTGTTCATTATTTTATGCTACACCTGATATGTAATAGCTTTTTTATTAGTGATTAATAAATTGCATAAACCACCTATAATTAAACTGGTTCCTGCCACGAGCATAGCGTTAATTGTTTCTTTGCCAAATTGGTTTGCTATTAAACTTATTCCTCCAAGCGCTGCTATAATTTGAGGTATAACAATAAACATGTTAAAAATCCCCATGAACATTCCCATTTGTTTCGGGTTAACAGAACTGGAAAGCATTGCGTAAGGCATTGACAATACACTTCCCCAAGAGAAGCCTATGAGTATAAATGATAAGATTAAATACACTTCAGATGGTATAAAATACATTGAGATAAATCCCAAACCTCCAAGAATTAAAGAGCACATGTGCACATATTTTCTATTAATGCTTCGTTTAGAGGTGTATAGTGTTAGTAATAATGCAAATACCATTGATGACAACCCATATAACCCCATGTATTTCCCTACTTTGTTTGAAGCTTCTTGAAATTTTGTGTTTTTAATATGAAATGCATTTTCCTGAATAGGATCATGCATATCATAGTTCGCCTCAATAGGAGCAGGGGCTTTAAGTACATGCTCGGTGAGCGCTGGGTTTGCCATACTCCACATCGTAAAAAATGCAAACCAACTAAAAAACTGGATGACACCTAGTTTTTTCATGGTTAATGGCATTTGCCCAATGTTTTTTATAATATCTGTGAGGAATTTATTTTTCTGTTGCTTTTCTTTTTTAAAAGCCTCCATATCCTCAGGTGGATATTCACTAGTCGTGAAAACAGTGTATAAAATGCTTACTAAAAATACAAATGCCCCAATGGCAAAAGCAACTTTAACAGACATGGGTATAACACCTACACCTGCGGAGTCACTAATACCAAATTGAGAAACAATCCAAGGTAAACTACTGGCAATCCATGTTCCAACTCCTATAATTAGTGTTTGAACAACAAAACCATAGGATTGTTGCGAATCTGGAAGCTTATCGGCTACTAAAGCCCTAAATGGTTCCATAGAAATATTAATAGAAGCATCCAGTATCCATAAAAATCCAGCAGCAATCCAAAGCGTTGGTGAATGAGGAACAAATAACAAAGTTATTGAGCTTAGTATGGCACCTATTAAAAAGAAAGGACGTCTCCTTCCAAATTTTGGATGCCATGTGCGATCACTTATATAACCAATTATAGGTTGTACTAACAAGCCTGTTAGTGGTGCAGCAATCCATAAAATAGGAATGCTGTCTATGTCTGCTCCAAGAGTTTGAAATATTCTTGACATGAAACCGCCAGTTAAGGCCATTCCAAACTGTATTCCTAAAAACCCAAAACTCATGTTCCAGATTTGCCAGAAACTTAATTTACGCTTTTGCATTAAATAGTATATTAAATTAATACTATTTGATAAGCTGTAACTTATCAAAACTTATTGTGAGAAGTGAAAATATAAGTTTTGATTTCGATTCAAAGATAGAAAAGAAAATTGTTTTTCCTAACCGTAAAAAATGGCTACGAAACTATTTAGTAGATTCCCGTTCAATAATTTCGGTTTCAATTACCATTTTTATAAAGTCCTTTTTTCTATCTGTATTTACGATATACGAATCTTCTTCCATATCTTCTGCTTCTAATCTATCTATAAGCAAATTAGCCGATTGCTCTCCTATTTTTTGACCATGTTGGCTTACCGTAGTTAGACCAGGCGTAGCATGCTTTGAGAGTACACCATCGGTAAATCCAATAACTTGCATGTCTTCAGGAATACTATATCCTAACTTTCTGGCTACTTTCATGGCCGTTATAGCATAGAGCTCGTTAACAGCAAATACACCATCAATCACCTTATTCATTCTAAAGAAAGTCTCTATTTCGTTTTCTAAAATTTCTAAATGATTTTCAACATCTAAACTATCATCAATTTTTAAAATCATGTTTGGATTAGCTTCTATACCATGATTGCTAAGTGCTTCTAGATAGCCTTGAGTTCTTAACCTGCCAACGCTTACATAGTCCATTGTGGTTATTAAAGCAATGTTTTTACAGTCTTTATCAATAAGCATACTTACTGCTTTTACGGCACCTTTATGATCGTCCACAATTACTTTGTCGCAGTCTACTTCTGCAACCACTCTGTCAAACATTACAACAGGAATACCCTGATCTATAGTGGCATTAAAGTGATGGTAATCTTGCTTAAGTAGTGTTTCCTTGGAAATGGATAGCACAAATCCATCGATACTTCCATTTGCAAGCAATTCCATATTAATAACTTCTTTAGTAAATGATTCGTTGGATAAACCTACAATAACATTATATCCTCGTCTATTAGCCACCCTTTCTATACCTCTAATAACAGTAGAAAAGAAGTGATGTACAATTTCAGGGATTATAATACCAATAGTTTTAGTCTTTCTGTTTTTTAGACTAATAGCTATATTATTTGGCCTGTAATTATAAAGTTTAGCAAAGGCTTTTACTTTTTGTGTTGTGTCTTCACTTATTTCTTTACTACCACTTAAAGCTTTAGATACTGTTGAAACAGAGACGTCTAGCTCTTTAGCAATTTGTTTTAAGGTGATTTTTCTCTTCATCTAAATTATAAATAGGTATATTATATCGTTTAGTTTTTAATGTAAAAATAGTCTAAAGTATATTTCAAATATAAGGTTTTATTGATTTTTTTAGCTTTAAAATAAAAACTTGTTAACACGAAAACGTTTTCGTTACGAATTTCGTAATTCTAAATTGTTTCGTTACAATTTCTTTACATAGTTTTAACCCGAGAAGTGAAAATATAAGTGAGACTAAACTAAATTAATTTTAATTGTTATTTATGAAAACAACAATGAATAGGCTACTCCTGTTTATGTTTTTTGTGCCTATAAGTTTATTTGCACAAAGTATAGTAGAAGGTGTAGTTACTGAAAAATCAACTTTATTACCTCTTCCCGGAGTAAACATTATTATTAAGGATACATCAACAGGAACTACAACAAACTTTGATGGTAAATACAAACTAAAAGTTAATAAAGGCGATGTGCTCACATTTTCTTTTATAGGATACGAATCTGTTGAAATTACTTTTGATGGGCAAACACCATTAAACGTTAGATTAACAGAAGATGCATCTCAACTAAATGAAGTGGTGATTATTGGTTATGGTAGCGTTAAAAAGAAAGACTTAACAGGAGCTGTAGATTTAGTTTCCTCTAAAGACTTTAATAAAGGGGCCATTGTTTCGGCAGATCAATTATTAAATGGAAAAGCGCCTGGTGTTAGAATAACAAGTGATGGGGGGCAACCAGATGCAAAGCCTAATATTAGAATTAGGGGAGGTGCTTCATTAAGTGCTAATAGTAACCCTTTGATTGTTATTGATGGTGTTGCTTTAGATAATAGTAACCCAGCAGGGGTTAACAACCCTCTAACACTTGTAAACCCTAATGATATTGAAAGCTTTAGTATTTTAAAAGATGCTTCTGCTACGGCTATTTACGGGTCAAGAGCATCTAATGGTGTTATTATTATAACGACTAAAAAAGGAACGTCTAGTGGTGTGAAATTTAATTTCTCTTCAAGCACATCATTTAGTAAAGTAAGTGACAAAATAGACCTTTTTAATGGTAATGAATTTGCTAATTTTATTGCATCAAATTTTCCAAATGAAGTAGATAGATTAGGGGTGCCATTAGGATCTGTAACTACTAATGAACCCATTTCTCAAATAATTAATGGCAGGGCAATCTATAATACAGATTGGCAAGATGCTGTTTTTAGAACAAGTGTAGCTTATAACCATAATTTTAGTGCGCGTGCTAATGTATTTAAAAAAGTACCTTTAAGAGCATCGATAGGATACAATAATACTGAAGGGTTATTAAAAACTAACGATTACGAGAGAGTAACAGCATCATTAAGACTTACGCCTAAACTACTTGATGAACATTTAAAAATAGATGTTAATGCCAAATCCATATTTGTAGATAAAAACAATATTGACAATGATGGGGTTTTAGGAGGTGTAGTGTCTTTCGATCCAACAAAACCTATATTTGATAATACGTCTAGATTTGGAGGTTTTTACACAAATTTAGATCAAGAAGGGAATATTGATGCTGCAAGCAACCCATTAGGATTACTACTACAGCGTAGCCGTCCTGAAAAAGTAAATAAAATTTTGGGTAATGTTCAGCTTGATTATAAAATGCACTTTTTACCAGAGCTAAGAGCTGTAGTTAATTTAGGTCTTGAAGCGTCTAAGGCCACAATAGAAGAGCGTTTTACAGATAATTCTTTGGCTACCTATAGAACAGTGGGAGATACGGGTACTTTTGTTTTTAATCCAGGAATAAATTACAAAGAAGATCAAAATATCACGAATACAACGTTAGAATCTTATTTAGTATATAAAAAAGAATTTGATGGTGGCTTTGTAAATAATTTTGATATCCAAGGGGGGTATAGTTATCAAAACTTTAAAAACGATGGCACTAAGGATCAATATGGATATGACGATGATACAGGTTTAAGAATTAGAACTATTAGAAATGACGATGTTTATTTTAACGAACTTAACTTACAATCGTTTTTTGGACGTTCTAACATTAACCTATTAAACAGATATTTAGTAACATTATCGTTTAGAGCAGATGCCTCATCTTTGTTTAGCGAAGATAAGCGTTGGGGGTACTTCCCTGCCGCTGCGATAGCTTGGAAACTAAACGAAGAACCCTTTTTAGAAGAGGCCTATTTTATAAACGATTTTAAAATTCGTTTAGGCTGGGGGCAAACTGGGCAACAAGATATCACAAGTATTTCTGGGTTTTATCCATCAATACCATTATTTACACGTGGTTCTAGTATAGCACAATATTTATCGGGTGTAGAAATTTACAACGCAGACCCGTTTAATAATGATCTTACTTGGGAAAAAACAACCACGTACAATGCTGGGGTAGATTTTAGCTTTTTTAATGGAGGTATCCTATCAGGATCTTTCGATGTTTTTAAAAGAGAAACTACAGATCTATTAGTAGAAGCACCAGTGGGACCAGGACAGGGACTATCAGATGTTTTTGCAACCAATGTTGGTGAAACAGAAAGCGAAGGCTTTGAATTAAATTTAAACGTTAACCCAATAAAAACAGAACATATAAACTTTTCTGTTAATGGAAATATTGCCTATAGTAGAACAGAAATAGTAGACCTTAAAGATGTTACGGTTATAAATGCTCCAGACTCAGGTATTCCAACAGGAACAGGTGTAAATATAGCATTTAACGCGGTTGGACATCAAGCACATTCGGCTTGGGTATTTAAACAAATTTACGATACAGATGGTAGACCTTTGTTAGGCGCATTTGTAGATTTAAACGGTGATGGACAAATCACTAATGACGATAGATATTATAAGTCTTTAAGACCTAACTGGACTTTTGGTTTTGGTTTTAGTTTTAATTATAAAAATTGGGATTTAAGCTCAAGCTTTAGAGGACAGCTTGATGGAGAGATGTACAATGCGAGACGTTTAAGTAGAGGATATACAGAAGCTGCATTGCCAAATAACAACCAAAGTTTAAGCAATACGTTAAACTTCTCTTCTGGAGCGGCAGATTCTAATTTCACAAACATACGAGGTAATGTGCCTTTTTCAGATTATTACCTGGAAAATGCGTCTTTTCTAAGATGTGAAAACATTGTTTTAGGGTATACGTTTAATCAAATTCTAAAAAACACAAGTTTAAAACTTTATGGAGCGATTAACAATGCCTTTTTAATCACTAATTATTCGGGCCAAGATCCTGAAAATTTTAACGCTATTGATGATAACTTTTATCCAAGACCAAGAGTATACACTTTTGGAGTAAATGTTGATTTTTAAAAACAAGACTATGAAAAATATAATTTTAAAACTACTATTTAGTTTCAGCATACTTCTTCTGGTATCAAGTTGTACAGACGATTTAAATACAGAACCAGAAGTAGAGCTGTCTTTAGATGAATTATTAGCTCAAGACCCTAATGCTGTCGAAGGTATTTTATCTAGACTTTATGCGTCTTTTGCATTATCAGGTGTTGAAGGACCAGACAAGTCTGATATTAGTGACAATGCTGGAGAATCTCCCTTTTTAAGAGGGATTGTTAACCTTCAGGATTTCACAGCAGATGGCATGAAAAACCGTTGGGGAGATGATGGATTAGATCAACTTACTACAACTTCAGATTGGGATGAGAATAATAAATTCTTTAGATATTTATTTAACCGAATTTATTTCACCATTCCACAGTGTAATAACTTATTAGCTGCTGCTGGAAATATTACTATTGAAAATAAAGATTCTGTAATAGCAGAGGTAAGATTTTTAAGAGCCTTGGCTTATTATTACTTAATAGACACTTTTGGCAAAGGAGTGCTCGCTACCGAAGAGAATTTTGGATCCTCGGCACCATTACCAGAAGCCTCAAGAGCAGAATTGTTTGCCTTTGTTGAGGCAGAATTAATACTTGCAGAAGAAGCGCTTCCAGAAACAAATTCTTATGGTAGAGCCTCTAAAGCAGCAGCACAAATGCTTTTGGCTAAATTATATATGAATGCCGATGTATATGTTGGTAGCAAAAGATATAGTGATGCTATAGTTTTAATTAATAAAATAATTAATGAAGGCGGTTTTACACTTGCTTCTGATTTTAGAAGTTTATTTTCAGCAGATAATGAGACATCAACAGAAATTATTTTCCCATTAATAGCAGATGCAGAAACAAGTCAAAGTTTTGGTAACACTACCTATATCGTTAATGGAAGTTTAAGTACCGAAACTATGGTACTCGCAGATTTTGGTGCTAATGATGGTTGGACAGGTCACAGAGCAACAAAGGCTTGGTATGGATTATATGGTGATTTAAATACCACTACAGATGTTAGAGCTAGTTTATTTTGGACAACAGGCCATAACTACGAAATGCTAGACTATAGAGAATGGACCGATGGTTATCCTTCAACTAAATTTAGAAATACAAATTTTAATGGGCCTAATATAGTAACTGCGTTTTCGGGTACAGACTTCCCTCTATTTAGATTAGCAGATACTTATTTAATGTATGCCGAATGTACGCTAAGAGGCGCTACCGGAGGCGATATGTCTACAGCACTTCAATATGTAAATGCAGTACGATCACGTTCCAATGCTAGTGCAATTACAACATCTCAACTAACATTAGATTTTTTAATTGACGAACGCGGTAGGGAATTAAACTTAGAAGGTCACAGACGAAGTGATTTAATTCGTTTCGATAAATTTACGGGAAACAGCTACACTTGGCCTTGGAAAGGGAATGCAGTAAACGGCACTTCTATTCCTGAAAACTACAAATTATTCCCGATACCATTAGCTGCATTGCAAGCAAATCCAAATCTAAAACAAAATTCAGGATTTTAACAACTAAACTAACACATTAAAAGACTTTAATAATGAAACATATAAAAATTTTAGGACTGTTAATAATCGCTTTATTAGCAATAAGTTCTTGTAAAGAAGATGATGAATTGGTTTTTACTACTTCTGAAGCTGAAGGGGTAGCATTTAACACTACGTTTTTAGATAGTTATATGCTAAATTCTAGTTTAGGGAATAATCTTGCAGAACGTTTTACCTGGAGTGCTGTGGAATTTGATGTTCCTACAGAAGTAAGTTACAGTTTAGAAGCTGCAACCATGGAAGACTTTAGTGATTTTATAGATGATTCCACAAATGAAGATTTTTCTAAATATAATATAGGTACCACTACAAGTAATGAGTTGCCCGTTACAATAGCCAATATGTTGGATTTAGCAGCATTAGCAGGTCTAGATAACGATCCAAATACAGATGCGCCTAATATTGGGAAATTATATTTTAGAATAAAAGCTTTTGTAGGCCAACAAGGTGTGCCTTCTTTTTCTGAAGTACAATCATTAAATATAGAATTACAGGAGAATACAGAAACAGGAGGAGAAATACCAAATTGCCCATCTATATGGGTTGTAGGAGCTGGTGCTCCAGATGCTGGTTGGGGTTGGGATACACCAGTAGAGCTCCTTTGTTTTGATGACGTTTATAAAACCAATATAAATTTAGTTAATGATGCGTTTCGTTTCTTTTTAACAGAAGGTGATTGGGATTCTGGGCAAAACTATACGTTTTACTCCGGAGAAGGCTATACTATAGATTCAAATTTAGTAGATGCCATGGATGGAGACAACAATTTTAGCTTTACTGGTACCCCAGGTAGATATTTATTAATTGTAGATACGGTTAATAAAATAATTAGGTTAGATGCTCCACAAGCAGAAGTTTCTAATTGTGACGCGGTTTGGGTAGTAGGAGCAGCAGCAGTTGATGCCGGATGGGGCTGGGATACACCAGTAGAATTCTCGTGTACCGATGGCTATTTTAGTGCTAATATAAATTTGGTAAACGACGCGTTCCGTTTCTTTTTAACAGAAGGTGATTGGGATTCTGGGCAAAACTATACGTTTTACTCTGGAGAAGGTTATACCATAGATCCAAATTTAGTAGATGCCATGGATGGGGATAACAACTTTAGTTTTACAGGGACACCAGGAAAGTATTTGTTGGGTGTAGATACAGTAAACAAAACGATTACATTAGGAAACCCAAGGGCAGAAGAAGCAAATTGCGATGCTGTTTGGATAGTAGGGGCAGGAGCTTCAGATGCCGGATGGGGCTGGGATACACCAGTAGAATTCTCGTGTACTGATGGCTATTTTAGTGCTAATATAAATTTGGTAAACGACGCGTTCCGTTTCTTTTTAACAGAAGGTGATTGGGATTCTGGACAGAATTACCCATTTTATTCGGGAGAAGGCTATATCATACATCCAGATTTAGTAGATGCCATGGATGGAGATAATAATTTTAGTTTTACAGGGACACCAGGTAATTACTTGTTAACAGTAGATACAGTTAATAAAGTTATCGATTTAAGATAGAACTTTTTCTCTATAAAAATTCCAAAATAAAAAGAGGCTGTCTAAAACGTGCTATTCTTAATGAAATGATGAATCTCATTAGATCATAAAAATTTGATTTAAAATAAATTAATATTCATCGTTATGCTCTGAATAATATTATTAATCACTTTTTGGACAGCCTCTTTTTAAATAATCTTGTTATGAAAAAAATAATACTCGTAGTATATATAATCTTTTTTATAGATCTTACTGCACAGGTAACCATTAATCCTAGTGCTTTTGAGGTGGATGCCTCTATCACTATTACTTTAGATCTCAATAGTACAGCAACCAACTGTAATGGTTTAACAAGTCCAACAAAGGTATACATGCATTCTGGTATAGGGGATGATACAGATGCTTTTGGATTTAATGTTATTGGAAATTGGGGCGTAGATGATGGTGTTGGAGAAATGACAAATAACAACAATGGTACATGGAGTATCACTATTACTCCAGAAACCTATTACGGATTAAGCACTTCTCAAGCCAGTAATGCTACCCAAATAGGAATGGTCTTTAGAAATGCTGATGGTTCACAGGAATTAAAAGCTAATAATTGTCAGGATTTTAAATTTTCAATAGGCATTATTAAAATAAATATTGTTGCACCAACATCTACACCTGTTTTTTTAGAATCTGGTGAAAATTTAACAATTAAAGCTAACCTAACATATCAAGGTAGCTTAGAGCCCGCAAATTTCAAATACTTTTTAAATGACAATTTAGAAACCAGCGGTAATGGATTTACAACCTATCAAGGGACAATAAATAATATAACATCCAATTCGGTAGTAAAAATTGAAGGCTCTCCTTTGTCGACAGCAGATATAGCCCAAGTATCATTTGATGTTGTTATAGTGCCAGCTGTTGTTGAAGAAACGCTTCCTAGTGGATTAGAGGAGGGTATAAATTACAATATTAGTGATCCAACAAAAGCAACATTAGTGCTCAATGCACCAGGAAAAGACTATGTACAATTAGCTGGAAGTTTTAATAATTATACACCAACCGAAGCCTATTTTATGAAGAAAGATACAGCTTCAGATTTGTTTTGGTTAGAATTAACAGGGTTAACCCCTAATGCAATTTATACATATCAATACTGGGCGTATGATAAAAATCCCATAGCTAATTCACCTGCTTTAGTGAAAATAGCCGACCCTTATTCAACATTAGTATTATCACCTTTTGATGACACTGGAATACCTTCATTAAATTATCCTAGTTTACCAGCTTATCCAACAGGACAAGAACGCGAAGTAACCGTTTTACAAACTAATAAAACAGCATATAGTTGGCAGGTGTCAAACTTTTCGAAACCTAAAAAAGAAGATTTAATTATTTATGAAGTTTTAATTCGTGATTTCGATGCTAACAGGAGTTTTCAAGATTTAATAGATAGGATTGATTATTTTAAAAACTTAAATATAAATGCCATAGAACTCATGCCAGTCATGGAATTTGAAGGCAATGAAAGTTGGGGGTACAATACAGCTTTTCATATGGCATTAGATAAGTTTTATGGTACCGAAAATAAGTTTAAAGAATTTATTGATTTATGTCATCAACATGGTATTGCAGTTATTTTAGATATTGCATTAAATCATGCTTTTGGTAGAAATCCTATGGTACGCTTATGGATGAATGATGCAGATGGTGATGGTTGGGGTGCACCAAGTACAGAGAATCCTTATTTTAATGAAACAGCTAAGCATACATTTAATGTAGGATATGATTTTAACCATTCTAACACACTTACAAAAGCGTATACTAAACGTGTTATTAAACATTGGATAGAAGAATTTAAAATAGATGGATTTCGTTGGGATTTAACAAAAGGGTTTACGCAAAATTGTTCTTCTACAGATGAAGCTTGTACTAACCGTTACCAACAAGATAGAGTAGATGTTTTAAAGGAATACGCCGATTATTCCTGGAGTTTAGATGAAACACATTATGTGATTTTTGAGCATTTAGGAACAGATGCAGAAGAGCAAGAATGGGCTAATTATAGAATTAATGACGCTACCCCTAAAGGGATTATGATGTGGGGTGAAATGTGGTCTGCTTATAAAAGCCTAGCCCAAGGGCAAACAAACAATATAACTATTGATAGAATAGGGCATACTGCTCATGGGTTTACTCAAAAACGTTTAATCGGTTTTACCGAAAGCCATGACAAAGATAGGATTATGTATGAAATGACTACATTTGGTATAACCAGTACACCTTCTCATAATGTAAGAGATCTAAATACTGCTTTAACTAGAATGTCTGCTTTAGGCGCAGTAAGTATCCCAATTCCAGGACCGAAAATGCTGTGGCATTTTGCCGACTTAGGTATGGACGATTCTATTTGGACATGTAGTAATGGTATTGTAAATTCAGATTATGATGGTAATGCAGATGGGGATTGTAAATTAGATACCAAACCACAGCCACAATGGACTGATAATTGGCTTAATGATGCTAACAGAAGTAGGGTATATAACGATTGGGCACGTTTAATCCAACTAAAAACGCAGGAACCTGTATTTAAAGGTGATTACAATATAACATCAGGTACACAAACACCTAGAATTAGTATTTATACTGGCGATGAAAACACATCTGGTGCTGAACTTAAAAACGTTATTATAATAGCAAATTTTGCAACAACACCCAAAAATGTTAATCCTAATTTTCCTTATAATGGTTTATGGTACGATTTAATGGACAATTCTGGTTCACCATCCAGTATTAGTGGTTCTATAACAAATGTTAATCTATTAGCAGGAACATTTAAAATATATGGGAATCAAGCAGTAACACTTAAAGTTTCAGATTCAGAAAACTTAGATAACGTAAAGATATATCCTAATCCTTCAAGAGACATTTTAGTGATTAATAAAGCTGTAGATGCTCTAAAAATATATAATATACAGGGTAAATTAATAAAAACATTCAGTGGTCCGTTTAATAAAGGAGAACCATTTGATATTTCGCAACTACCAGCGCATATCTATTTTGTAAAAGTAGAGAAAGGCAATCTGTTTTCTAATGCTTATAAATTTGTTAAACTTTAGTACTGTATAAATTTAATATAGTTGTTTTAGTTATTAGTTAAAAAAGGCCATCTAAAATTAATTTTAGATGGCCTTTTAATTTGTAAAGAGATTAATTTTATTAATTACCTCCTGTTTGTAAATTTTTCATTTCTTTTTCAACCAAGTCGTAGAATTGATCTAATTTTGGAAGTACTACTATACGTGTACGTCTATTAGTGGCTCTGTTCTCAGCAGTATTATTATCTACTAAAGGCACATAAGAACTACGTCCTGCAGCTATCAAACGTCCTGGTTTTACATTTAAAGTTTCTAAAACTCTTATTATAGCAGTAGATCTTTTAACACTTAAATCCCAGTTATCAATTAAAACACCTTTACTATAAGGAATGTCGTCTGTATGACCTTCAACCATACATTCAAAATCTGGTTTGCTATTAACTACTTTTGCAACTTTACCTAAAACAACTTTAGCTTTATCTGTTACATTGTAGCTTCCGCTTTTAAATAGTAATTTGTCTGATATAGAAATAAATACAACACCTTTCTCTACATTTACTTCAATATCTGGATCATTTATCCCTACTTCACGCTTAAAGCTTGTGACTAAGGCAAGAGTAACGCTATCCTTTTTAGTAATTGCATCTTGTAAGCGCGTAATTTTTAAATCTTTTTCTTTAATACTTTCTAATGTCTTCTCTATATTACTAGCTCCTTTGGCAGATAATACTTGAAGGTTATCATTATTTTTTCGTAAATCACTTACTTGATCTTCTAAAACAGATGCTCTTGCTGTAGCAGAAGCTTTTTCTTCTAAACAGGAATTTAATTTTACTGTTGCAGAATTAAGTAAATCTTGTGTTTCTTTTTGTTTTTGTTCAAGTGCTAAAAATTCTTGTTTTGAAACACATGAGCTTAGTGTTAATACTGTGATTAAACTAAGCAATAAAACTTTTCTCATAATTATAAAATAGTTTTTCGGATTAAAAATATTTGCATTTACAGAGCAAAAATATATAAAATTTAAGTTGATTCAAGTACCGTTAACAAATCTTTTGCTAACTAATTATACTCTTACTCATAAAACCTTTTTTTATTTACGAAATAGTCAAATACTATAGATGTTTTTTGATAGTAATTTATCTTATTTTTTGACGACTTACGTTGTTTCAGCGCGTAAGGTAATAATTTATAAAAACTAAAATGAGCTTTTAAGATAGCAAAAGAGTGTCCTACTTTTAATTCTGCTAAAAATTTCACTCCCGCAATACCATCTAATATCAACCTTACAAACACTAAGAAAAATATATTCCCTTTAGCGTTTTTCACTAAAGTAACTAAGCTATTTCTAAAGTTTAAAAACGTTTTTCTAGGGTTAATATTACTCAATGTGGCGCCTCCAACATGATATACTTTAGAATCGCTAGTATAAATAACGTCATCCCCTCTATTCTTTACTCTCCAGCAAAGATCAATTTCTTCCATATGAGCGAAAAAAAGCTCATCAAATCCGTTAAGTGCTTGAAAAATATCTCTTTTTATAAAAAAACATGCTCCCGAAGCCCAAAAAATTGAGGTTGTATCGTTATATTGATTATTATCTTTTTCTATGGTGTCAAAAATTCGCCCTCTACAATAAGGATACCCATATTTATCTATAAAACCTCCAGCTGCTCCTGCATATTCAAAGTAGGCTTTGTTTTTAAAATCTAATATTTTTGGTTGAACTATAGCTGTATTTGGCCTGTCGTAAAATATTTTTTCAATAGGGGCAAGCCAATTTTTAGTCACTTCAACATCACTATTTAGTAAGCAAAACACATCTGCACTTATTCCATTTAAAGCTTGATTATATCCCTTTGCAAACCCTCCATTTTCTTTGTTTTTTATAATTTTTACTGAAGAAAAAGTAGACTCTATGTAAGCTATAGAACCATCAGAAGATGCATTGTCTGCAACATAAATATCGGCTCCTTTCGAATAGTTTACAACAGAAGGTAAAAACTGTTGTAAAAGGTGTTTTCCGTTCCAGTTTAATATAACGACAGCTATTTTCATTTTTTATATTCTGGTATATCCTTTAAAAAGTCATAACGTTTTTCTAAAAAATTCATCCGACAATAATAATGACTCATCCCATTAGTAACCATTAAATATTTAGCATTTAGAGCCATGTTATAACGTGCAATTTGATCAAAAACATTTTGATTTATTTCTATCTTAGGAGATTTACACTCAATAACTATGGCAACACTTCCATCGGGTTCATAAACCAAAATATCATAGCGTTTTTTTAAGCCATTAACTTTAAGCTCTTTTTCTACGTTAATAAGTGATTTAGGATATTTTTTTTCTTTTATCAAATGGTGTATACAATGCTGTCTAACCCATTCTTCGGGTTGTAAAACCACAAATTTTTTGCGTATAATGTCAAAAATAGAAATTTTATTTTCGCTATTTTTGAATCGGAAAGAAAACTTTGAAAAATTGAGTTCCAGCAATGTGAATTATTTAGTTTTCAAAGTTAAGCTACTATATTAAAACAGACAATTCCCCGATTATTTAAATTTTGCGCTTTAAAAAAAATAGTTCTTGGACGAAGTTAAACAATTAGTTACCGATATAAAAAACAAAAACCTTAAGCCTATTTACTTCTTAATGGGAGAGGAGCCTTATTATATAGATAAAGTTTCGGATTTTATTGAAAATAATGTGTTAAGCGAAGAGGAAAAAGGATTTAATCAAGCTATACTTTATGGCAGAGATATTTCTGTAGAAGATATCGTAAGCACAGCAAAGCGATACCCGATGATGGCAGAATACCAAGTGGTTATTATTAAAGAAGCCCAAGATTTGTCACGGCAAATAGAAAAATTAGCAGCATATGCCGAAAATCCGCAACCCACTACTATTTTAGTTGTTAATTACAAGTATAAAAAAATAGATAAGCGCAAGTCGCTTTACAAAACCCTAAAAAAAACGGGCGTAATTTACGAGAGTAAAAAGTTATATGAAAACCAAGTAGCCGATTGGATTCGTAGAGTATTATCTCCAAAAGGTTATTCCATTACACCTAAGGCTGCACAAATGTTAGTAGAATTTTTAGGCACAGACTTAAGTAAAATTAATAATGAGTTAGAAAAACTTAAAATTATTTTACCTAAAGAGAGTCAAATTACTCCAGAGCTCATAGAAGAAAACATAGGAATAAGTAAAGACTTTAATAATTTTGAATTAAGAAAAGCCATTGGAGATAGAAATACAATTAAAGCACATAGAATTGTAAATTATTTTGCTGAAAATCCTAAAGACAACCCTATTGTAGTGACAGTGTCTTTATTATTTAATTTTTTCTCACAACTGTTACAATTCCATGGTTTAAAAGATAAATCACCAAGAGCAGTAGCTTCTAAGTTAAAAATCAACCCTTATTTTGTTAATGAGTATGCCACAGCTGCAAAAAATTACCCTATGAAAAAAGTAAGTGCAGTTATTTCAATTTTAAGGGATTTTGATGTTAAAAGTAAAGGTGTTGGCGCCAATTCTGTTCCGCAAGGCGATTTATTAAAAGAATTACTAGTTAGAATTTTAAGTTAATGAATGTAGAAATAGAAGAAACCTGGAAGCACTATTTAAATGGCGAATTTAATAAATCGTATTTTGAAAATTTAGTGCGTTTTGTAAAACAAGAATATATTATAAACACATGTTACCCTCCGGGCAAGCAAATTTTTAATGCCTTTAATTATTGTCATTTTAGCGATGTTAAAGTCGTTATTATAGGTCAAGACCCTTATCACGGTATAGGTCAAGCAAATGGCTTATGCTTCTCTGTGAATGATGGCATGCCTCACCCTCCGTCTTTAGTTAATATATTTAAAGAGATAGAAGATGACATGGGAATTGGTTATCCAAAAAGTGGAGATTTATCACGTTGGGCAAAACAGGGTGTTTTACTTTTAAATGCGACTTTAACAGTTAGAGCTCATCAGGCAGCAAGTCATCAAAATAAAGGATGGGAACTGTTTACAGATGCTATTATCCAGTGTATAAGTGATCACTTAAAAGGTGTTGTTTTTCTTTTATGGGGCGGGTTTGCAAAGAAAAAATCTAAACTAATAAATACAAGTAAACATCATATACTCACATCAGGACATCCATCACCATTAAGTGCAAATAGAGGGTATTGGTTTGGAAACAAACATTTTAGTAAGACTAATGATATTCTAACTCAAATAGGGGTTACACCTATAAATTGGTAATAAAATTTAACTACCAGTAGGAGCTAAGTGTTCTTCTTCTTGATCTATTGTAACACGATTAGAATGTAGAATTATAGGCTTTTTGTTTGCCTTACTTACTTTTACAGCTTTATTAGTGCTAAATTTTAAAAGAAGTAAATTTACAACCACGAGGGAGGAAATAATTAGAGTAATTGTCATTAACATAGGCATTATGGGGATTAATTATTTAACAAATAGGGGATTACGTAATTATTTGGTCGCTCAAATGTATAAAAAAAAATATAAACAGCATATAAAAACGTAAGTATATTCTGTTTTTGATGGTATTATTAACAATTTAATTAAACAAATCTCTTAAAGTTTTTTAATTTCTAATTTTCTATACTAGTTTTTGCCAATATAATTTTTTATACCGGAACCTTCACATTGGAAAATAAAATCTATTTTTGACCAAAAGTTCAATAATCATGGAGACACCTAAATGGGTAGAAGCTAAAAAATACGAAGATATAACCTATAAAAAGTATAATGGCGTCGCAAGAATAGCATTTAACAGACCAAATGTTAGAAATGCATTTAGACCTAAAACAACAAGTGAATTATATGATGCGTTTTATGATGCTAATGAAGATATAAATATAGGTGTGGTTTTACTTTCTGCTGAAGGCCCTTCAACTAAAGACGGTGTATATTCGTTTTGTAGCGGAGGAGATCAAAAGGCTAGAGGGCATCAAGGTTATGTTGGAGAGGATGGCTATCACCGTTTAAATATATTAGAAGTTCAACGCTTAATTCGTTTTATGCCAAAAGCAGTTATAGCTGTTGTACCTGGTTGGGCTGTTGGAGGAGGACATAGCTTACATGTGGTATGTGATTTAACTTTAGCTAGTAAAGAACATGCCATTTTTAAACAAACAGATGCCGATGTTACAAGTTTTGACGGCGGCTATGGGTCTGCTTATCTCGCTAAAATGGTTGGACAGAAAAAAGCCAGAGAAATCTTTTTTTTAGGTAGAAATTATTCAGCTCAAGAAGCTTACGATATGGGTATGGTTAACGCTGTAATACCTCATGAAGAACTTGAAGATACGGCTTTCCAATGGGCACAAGAAATATTAGCTAAGTCACCAACATCTATAAAAATGTTGAAATTTGCCATGAATTTAACAGACGATGGTATGGTAGGACAACAAGTATTTGCAGGAGAAGCTACCAGGTTGGCTTATATGACCGATGAGGCAAAGGAAGGCAGAAATGCTTTTCTAGAAAAACGCAAACCTAATTTTGAGAAAAAATGGATACCTTAATCTGTAAATACTTATGATTAAGGCATTTGTTCAAGCGGCGCGTTTACGTACGTTGCCATTATCTATTTCGGGAATTATTGTTGGGAGTTCTTTAGCGCATTCAAATATATTACAATCGCTAATTTTTTGGTTAGCTATTTTAACTACTATCGGACTCCAAGTGCTCTCCAATTTCGCTAACGATTATGGTGATGGCGTAAAAGGTACAGATGCAAATAGACAAGGCGAAAAGCGCTTAGTTGCTTCAGGAGTTATTTCAGCAAAACAAATGAAAAATGCAGTTATTATTACTGCTATTGTAACATTTATAATTGCTTTGTTTTTAATTTACACAGCCTTTAAAGCTAACTTTATCTATGCTTTACTATTTATATTACTTGGGCTTGCCTCTATAGCCGCAGCTATTAAGTATACTGTTGGTAAAAAAGCGTATGGCTATTCAGGCTTGGGGGATGTATTTGTATTTGTATTTTTTGGTTTATTAAGTACGGTTGGGAGTTATTTTTTATATACAAAGCACATAGCGTCTTGGCATATATTTCTTCCAGCAATTTCAGTGGGATTATTAAGTGTTGCTGTGCTTAATTTAAATAATATGAGAGATCGCATAGAAGATAAAAAGCATAATAAAATCACGCTTGCTGTTACGTTTGGAAGCCAAAAAGCTAAAATTTATCATTATGTGTTAATAATAATCGCTTTTATTTGTGCATTAGCTTATACGGGTTTGAACTACATTAACCCCAAACAGTTTATTTTTATAATTGCTTTTTTTCCTCTAACTCATAATATTATTGTTGTCGCTAGAAATATTATACACCGTGAATTAGATTCTGAACTTAAGAAAGTGGCTTTAAGCACTTTTTTATTTGCAGTATTATTCAGTATTTTTAACTAGAAATTGAATCTAACAAAAAACAACTCTAATAATGAAAATAACGTTTTATGGTCATGCAAGTTTAGGTATTCAAATTAATAATATTCATATTCTTGTGGATCCTTTTATCTCTGCAAATCCTAAAGCTTCGCATATAGATGTAAATGCACTAAAAGCAGATTATATTCTAGTAACGCATGCACATCAAGATCACATAGTAGATGTTGAGGCTATTGCAAAGCGTACCGATGCAGTTATTGTATCAAATTTTGAAATAGCTACGCACTACGGGAATTTGGGTTTAAAAAATCACCCTATGAATCATGGTGGATCATGGCATTTTGATTTTGGAACAGTTAAATATGTAAATGCGATACACACATCCTCTTTTCCCGATGGAAGTTATGGCGGACAACCAGGAGGTTTTATAATAGAAAGTAATAACAAAAATATTTATATAGCCGGAGATACAGCCTTAACTTACGATATGAAGTTAATCCCAATGCAAACTAAGTTAAATTTAGCCATCCTCCCAATTGGAGATAATTTTACAATGGGGATTGACGATGCCATTATAGCAAGCGATTTTGTGGAGTGCAACACCATTTTAGGATATCATTTTGATACATTTGGATATATTGAAATAGATCATAATGTAGCCAAACAAAAATTTTCCAGTAAAAGCAAAGAATTAATTCTTTTAGATATAGGAGTTTCTATAGAATTATAAACATTATTTTTTATGAAAAAACTACTATGTCTTATTGCCTTTTTTACAGTTTACAATGCAAAAGCCCAGATAGACCAGTCTAAAACAGGAGCTTGGTACATGTACTTTTTTAAGCACCAATTTAAAGATAGTCAGTTTGGTTTTCAAGGTGATTTACAATACCGAAACTGGAACACTATAGGTGATTTAGAGCAGTTATTGATTCGTTCTGGGATAACTTACACGCCAAAAAATGCAAATATTCTATTTACTTTGGGTTACGGTAATATTACTACGGGTCAATTTGGAGATAGTAATGCTACAACTACCGAAAGTAGGATTTATCAAGAAGCACTATTACCACAAAAAGTGGGGAACAGATTTTATTTAGCACATCGTTTTAGGTACGAGCAGCGTTTTGTAGAAGATCAGGACTTTAGAACTAGGTATCGTTATAATGTGTTTTTAAATATTCCTTTTAATAAAAAAACGCTTGAAAAAGACGCTGTTTATTTAGCACTCTATAATGAATTGTTTATAAATGGTCAAACAGATATTGGTAATAACAGAACTGTAGAACTATTTGATAGAAATAGAACCTACCTAGGGTTGGGTTATGTATTAAAGCCAAGTATGAAATTTCAATTGGGGTGGATGAATCAAAAAACCGTAAATTGGGGTAAAGGTCAATTACAGTTAAGCTTTCACCATAGTTTCTAATTATTTATGAAAGCCAATTATTATAGTTATACTTTAAATTTCAAACAACCCAGTGGTACATCCAGAGGGATTTTAAAAACAAAAGAGACTTGGTTTCTTGTCTTAAAAAACGAAGATAAAACCGGAGTAGGGGAGTGCGGTATGTTTAAAGGACTATCGGTAGATGACAGACCTGATTATGAGGAGACATTAGGTTGGGTTTGTCTCAATATTAATCTAGGACTCGATAAGTTATTAGCAGAATTAGCAGAATTCCCAAGTATTCAATTTGGTTTAGAAATGGCTTTTAGAGCTCTTAAAAGTAAAAAACATGAGCTATTCCCTTCTAAATTCACAAAAGGACAAGATGTGATTCCTATTAATGGATTGATATGGATGGGCAGTGAGCGTTTCATGAAAGCACAAATTAAAAACAAAATCAAAGCGGGTTTTAATTGTATAAAGATGAAAATTGGCGCGATTGATTTTGATACCGAAATAGCACTTCTAAAGTCCCTTAGAAAAGAATATACCTCTAACGACATAGAACTACGTGTAGATGCCAATGGTGCTTTTAGCCCTAATGAAGCTTTAGAAAAACTAAAAAGACTCTCCAAATTAGATTTACATTCTATAGAACAACCTATAAAACAAGGACAAATAGAGGAGATGGCAGCATTATGTGACATAACACCATTACCTATTGCTCTTGACGAAGAATTAATTGGCGTTTTTTCTGTAACAGAAAAACAAAAACTTCTACAAACCATTAAACCGCAATTTATTATTTTAAAACCAACATTAGTAGGTGGGTTTCAAGGCAGTGACGATTGGATAGTTATTGCTAAACAGCATAATATAGATTGGTGGATAACAAGTGCATTAGAAAGTAATGTAGGGCTTAATGCCATTGCGCAATACACCTACAAAAAGCAAAACAAATTACCTCAAGGATTGGGTACAGGAGGCTTGTTTACAAATAATTTTGAATCGCCCTTATTAGTAAACAAGGGCTGTTTACATTATGACATAAAAAAACAATTGACTTTTAAATTATAATTTATGACTTATATACAACAGGCTTATAAAGGATTAACCGATGCATGGCGCTATATTATAGGGTTTTTTATCATTATTATTGCATGGCAATTTTTAGGAATGATTCCCTTAGGTATTGGTATTTTAATAAAAGCCCTAGAGACACAAAGCGCACCTACAGATATTCCGCAAATGGTGGCGCTTTTTGGTGAAAATCTATTTTTATTTTTAATGTTGCTGTCCTTTGCGATTGGGTTATTGGGTGTTTTTTTGGTCTCCAAACTACTTCATAAATTATCAATAAAAGATTTAACAACCGTAAGAAGAAAAATAGATTGGAAACGCTTTTGGTTTGTTTTTTTCTTATGGGGCATCATATCTGTAGGTATGGTATTGCTAGATTATTTTTATTTTAGTCCAGAGCATTATGAGTTTAATTTTAAACTACAACCGTTTTTAATTTTATGTGCTATAGCAATTGTTCTAATTCCTTTACAAACCAGTTTCGAGGAATATTTTTTTAGAGGGTATATAATGCACTTCCTGGGTGTTCTATTCAAAAATAAGTGGTTACCTCTTATTATAACTTCTGTTCTTTTTGGGTTACTTCATATTTTTAATCCAGAGGTAGAAAAATTAGGATATGTAATAATGGTATATTATATAGGTACCGGTTTGTTTTTAGGCATAATGACATTGATGGATGATGGCTTAGAATTAGCATTGGGGTTTCATTTTGCTAACAATTTGTTTACAGCTTTATTAGTTACAGCAGATTGGACAGCGCTTCAAACCCATTCTGTGCTTAAGGATATTAGTGATCCGTCTGATATGGCCTTTACAGAAATATTTATTCCTGTGTTAATTATCTTCCCAATACTTTTACTTATTTTGGCAAAGAAGTACAAATGGCGTAATTGGAAAGAAAAATTATTTGGTACCATAGAGGAGCCTCCCAAAGATGATTATAAAATTATAGAAGATATTGGTAATTATGATTCCTAATTTTACAAAAGTCCATTTAAGGTTTAAGTTAAATGGCGTTTATTATTCATTTGAAGATTTAAAAGATGTTGCTTATTGTTTAGTTAAAGAGGGGCAACCTTACGAACAAAATTTAGGGCTCTTTTTATTAGATTGGTTAGATGGTAAAGCCACAATAGATGTACAGACATCGGGCTCTACGGGCACTCCTAAAATTATAACACTTAAAAAACAAGCCATGGTAAATTCGGCCATTGCTACGGGAGATTTTTTTGGTTTAAAACCAGGAGATAAGGCTTTACACTGTTTACCTGCTAATTTTATTGCTGGAAAAATGATGTTTATTAGAGCTTTATTTTTAGGTTTAGAGCTAGACATGGTAGAACCTCTGTCGTCGCCACTTTTCAATCCTAATAAAACATATAATTTTTGTGCAATGACACCTATGCAATTGCAAAACACTTATCATTATATTGATACTATTAAAACTATAATTGTGGGTGGGGCAAAAGCATTTAAGCCATTAGTAGAAGCCATACAACATAGCAGTACTAAAGTTTATGAGACGTATGGTATGACGGAGACTGTAACACACATTGCTCTAAAACAGTTAAATAATTTTGAAAGTGATACAAAACAACCTTTGTGTTTTAAAATACTACCAAACATTACCATATCTCAAGACAGCCGTAAATGCCTGGTTATTAATGCTCCAAAATTAACAAAGGAAACAATTGTTACTAATGATATTGTAACGATTCGTTCTGAAAATGAATTTGAATGGGTAGGAAGGTTTGACAACATTATCAATACAGGAGGTGTAAAAGTATTTCCTGAGCAAATAGAGAAAAAACTTTCCAGTAAAATTTCTGAGCGTTTTTTTATTACTTCGGAAGCAGATGACACACTTGGAGAAAAAGTTGTTATGGTTATTGAAAACGATGTTAACGAATTAAACCTATCGCTTTTTGAAGACTTGGATAAATTTGAAAGACCTAAAATTATTTATACGACACCACGTTTTAAAGAAACTAATTCTGGTAAAATATTACGTACTGAAACTTTAGCAATTGCGAAAGCTAACGATGGCATTGCAATTTAAATACACTTGTTAAGTTTAGCTAGTCTAGATCTAGATAGCATAAAAAAACCCTCAATGTTTAACATTGAGAGTTTTTGTTTATAAGGTGTATGTTTTACTTATCTTCTAATTTCCAAGTTCTTACCCAATCAATTCTCATTGTATTAATTGAATTATCTTGTATTTCAGATTTAGTAGGAAGCCCGCCTAACCAGCCTGCTTCATTAGTCCATAAATCAAATATAATCTCTAAATCTCTTGTAAATTCTCTATCATAAGTATTACCATCCTGATGTTCACCAACAACAACACTACCTGCAGGTTCGCCATTTAAATAAAACTGAATGTTCTTAGAATCTTTCCACCAAACGCCATAAGTATGATAATCTTCATTCCATCCTACATTTTTTAGAGGGTTATCATCTGATAGATCTAATCTTGAAAAATTACCATGCTCTCTAACAGTTTTAGGTGTTTTAGAGTCATCTGCTTGAAAATATTGCGAGTTCATTTGTGTAGGAAAAACATCTGCTGTACAACCAGTACACGATGGATTAGAGTTATTTTCAATAATATCTATTTCATCTCTATTGTCACTATCTCCATTGTTTAACCAGTACGTATTGTATGCAGAAATATGAGATGTTTTAATTCTAGCCTCAGTATACATAGGGTAATTTATTTCTGTTCTTGAATGAACTCTAGCTGCTTGAAACCATCTTTTTTCATCTGCTGGATCTGACGAATCATCTCTCAAGCTTGATCTTATCCATAAATTCCCATCTGACACACCTGAATTATTACTAGAAGTAGACATGAATACAGGAGGACCATAAGGCCATGTAGATTTTTCCCACTTACTACTATCCCAAGCATCAAACTCATCGGACATGCTTTCTACTTTAACCCATTGTTTATCAGAAGGAGTTGTATTATCTACAGATACAAAAGAAGGGTTATTAGGATCTATATTATCAAAACGACCAGCTACTACGTCAAGATTTACTGTTGCAGTATCTGTATCTCCATCCTTATCTGTAATGGTATAAATAAAGCTATCGGTTCCTTCGTAATCTGTGTTAGGTATGTATTCAAATACACCATCGCTAATTTCGGTTACTTTACCATTTTTAGCATCTTCAGATAAACTATAGTTATCTGAATCTCCTCCATCATCTCCTAAATTATCATTGCCGGAAACTGTTATTTGGTTACTTGTTCCCGAGCTACTATTTATTGTAACTGTTAGCAAATCATCTTCAGCTACAGGCTTAGTATCTACTACAGGGGTATCATCACCAGAGCCAGAATTGTTATCATCACTTCCTCCACAACTTACAAGTGCTAATCCTAAAGTAAATGAAAGTGTGAAAATTAGATTCTTTTTAAAAAATTGTTTTCTTAACATATTTTATTTTTTTAATTTAAATACGGTACAAATTTAACTTTTGTATCCTTTACTTTTTATCAAAAATAAGGATAATTCAGTTTTAATTAAGTGTAAGTCATGTTTTTTTATCGTTTTATCGATAAATAATGTTTTTCATCTATGATACATCATATTATAAACATCAAAAATCATTCCTAAATAGCTAATTAATTCCAAAACTTATTTGTATGAAAATGTAAATTATTTTTGAAATTAATTACTACGTAACAAACATATAAACATTCAATACTAAAAAATGGGTAAGGAACTTAATCTATACATTGGTAATTTGGATCAGGGATAAAGTCGAAAGTTAAAATGTTTGAAAGCCTTTTAGTTTTTTATAAATAAAAAAACTCTTTTCGCTTGACACATGGCTTTTCATTTAATTTATTTAGAGATGTTTATCAAACATTAAGTTCTTCCATAGTATGATATACATTTTGTACATCATCATCTTCTTCTAATTTTTCAAGTAACTTTTCTACATCAGCCACTTTTTCTCCATCTAAAGGTTTTGTAACTTGAGGGATACGCTCAAAACCAGAAGATAAAATTTCAATAGTATTTTCTTCTAAATACGATTGAATCTTTCCAAAACTTTCAAAAGGAGCATATATTATAACACTATTAATCTCATTACCATCAGCATCTTCATCGGTGTCTTCAAAAATTTCTTCAACACCAAAATCTATAAGTTCTAACTCTAATTCCTCTAAATTAAGATTTTCTCCTTTTATTTTAAAATTACATGTGTGATCGAACATAAAAACCACAGATCCAGAGGTGCCTAAACTACCATCACATTTGTTGAAATAACTACGAACGTTTGCTACTGTTCTTGTATTATTATCTGTAGCTGTTTCAACTAAAATTGCAATACCATGAGGGGCATAACCTTCAAAAATGACTTCTTTATAATCGCCTTGATTTTTATCTGAAGCTCGTTTTATAGCACGCTCAATGTTATCTTTTGGCATGTTTACAGACTTTGCATTCTGTATGACTGCTCGTAAACGGGAATTACTATCTGGGTCTGGACCACCTTCTTTAACAGCCATGACTATATCTTTACCTATACGAGTAAATGCTTTACTCATGGCAGACCAGCGTTTCATTTTTCTTGCTTTTCTAAATTCAAAAGCTCTTCCCATAATATCTAGTTAAAAGTTATAAAGTATTTAAAATACACTAAAGTTTCAATTTTTTAAAACGTCACAAAGTTAAAAATCGCACCCGTAATTACAAATTTATTCTTCGGGCTCAACAATAGTTTCAATGGCTTCTGCTAATTTAAAGTCTTTGTTTGTAACGCCTCCAACATCGTGAGTTGACAATGAAATTGTAAGTACATTATAAACATTAGTCCAATTTGGATGATGATTTATTGCTTCGCATTCAAAAGCGATTCTACTCATAGCACTAAAACAGTCTTTAAAATTTTCAAATTCAAACTCAGCGTGAATAGCATCGTTAGAATAGTCCCAATCGGGAAAACGTAATAGTTTTTTTTCAATGTCTTGCTTTGATAACTTACTCATTTTGTTTTGGATTTAGATATCTTACCAAATTTATAAAATTAAGATAAATTATTAGCTTACTTATTTAATTCTTTTAGTAGTTCTAAACTATTAATTTGTAAATGTTTTGGCAGGATATTGTACTTTGGCAATACTGCTAAATACCTATCGTTATTGGTAGTGTAGACATGTTTATATACTACCTTATCTAATACATTGAGTGATTTTATAATATCTTTTATAAATTCATCATGATGTACCAAATCTGTGCTTCCTAAATGAAAGATGCCATGCTTTTTTCTATTGATTATATAGTGTATTTGCTGAGTAACTTTAGTATCTGTGGTGACATTCATTATCAAATTTGGAAATATTTCTACGGGTTCTTTTTCTTTAATGTTTTGAAGAATTTCAACAACTCTAGGTGATTGACTACCAAATACCATAGGCAAACGCAAAACGGCAATTTGTTTTTTAGGTAGTCTTAAAAGCATATTTTCTATTTTTATTTTAAAATGCCCATAAATACTATTGCTTAAGGTTTTATCTTCTTCATAACTAGGGTATTTACTATAGGCATCAAAAACATTAGCCGAAGACAAAAAAAGCAGTTTCGTTTTGTTACTAATTATATATTGTGCTAAATGTTGATGGATTAAAACTTGTTTTGAAAAATCACCACGTAAGGCAGAAATAATAATGGTTGGTTTAGTGATTTCTAAAATTTCATAGACATCATCTTCTTCGATGCTATACTCAAAAAAATGATGGTTTTTTTCTAATTTTTTATTGGGAGTATTATATGTTGCATAAGTTTTAAAATATGGGCATAACTCTCTATAAATAGCACCTCCTAAAAAACCACTACCTCCTAATATTAAAATTCTATGCTTTTCTTTTCGCTCTATCATATTACATTGTGAATAATACTAATTCCAATATTAGAATGATATTAATTAAAATGTGTCTTTTTACAACATACTTCAAAATGCTAAATATTTCGTATAACACAAAAAATCTATCATTTTCTTATGTGTAATTTAATGTTTGAATTGGCATAAAGAAACGTTTAAAAAGGCATATAATTATATTGCTTTAAAACTGACTAGTTTTTATAAAAAGGAAGTTTGACAACTGTTGCTGGGATTACTTTTTTTCGTATTTGAATGAATATTTTACTATTAATATCTGCAAAAATAGGAGGGACGTACCCCATACCTATACCTTTACCCAATGAAGGAGACATAGTACCTGATGTAACATTACCAATTATTTGACCATTACCATCTACTATATCGTAACCATTACGGGGAATACCACGATCTTCTAACTTAAATCCAATTAGTTTTCGCTCAGGTCCTTGTTCTTTTTCTGCTTTTAATGCTTCGGAATTTGTGAATGCTTTAGTAAATTTAGTAATCCAACTTAAACCAGCTTCAATAGGAGAGGTTGTATCATCTATATCGTTACCATATAAGCAATACCCCATTTCTAAACGTAGTGTATCACGAGCTGCAAGCCCTATAGGTTTAATGCCAAAATTAGCTCCAGCTTCTAAAACCTTATTCCATATTTGCTTCACTTCACTGTTCTTACAGTAAATTTCAAAGCCACCACTACCTGTATATCCTGTAGCAGAAATAATAACATGCTCAATTCCAGCAAAATTTCCAACTACAAAATTGTAAAATTTAATAGAGGAGAGGTCTTTACTAGTTAAACTCTGCATAGCTTCTATAGCTTTAGGACCTTGTATAGCGAGTAGTGAATAAGCGTCACTTAAATCACGCATGGTTGCACCTACATCGTTTTTTGATTGTATCCAGTTCCAATCTTTTTTAATATTACTGGCATTTACTACTAATAAGTAGGTATTTTCTTTTACTTTATAGATAATTAAATCGTCTACAATACCTCCTTCATCATTCGGCAAACAGCTATATTGTGCTTTTCCTATAGTTAACTTTGAAGCATCGTTACTAGATACTTTTTGAATCAAATCCAAAGCGTGTTCTCCTTCGATTAAAAACTCACCCATGTGTGAAACGTCAAAAACACCAACAGCATTACGAACAGTTTCATGTTCTGCAGTAACACCTTCGTATTGTACTGGCATATTATAACCTGCAAATGGCACCATTTTAGCTCCAAGAGCTATATGAATATTAGAGAGCGCTGTGTTTTTCATTTAATTTTAATTTTTTACAGCACAAATGTATTGAAAAACGCAGAGTTCTGTCGGTTTTTTTGGTAAATGATCTAATGATAATACAATTTGTCGTTTATTTTGAGCGTTCACATATTATATTCTTACTATACTTTATTATACTGTATTTTTACTAAAAATTAATCCATTTTATCCCTATGAAAAACGTTCTCTTTCTTTGCTTTAGTTTATGCTTTATTCAAGTTTTTTCTGCTCAAAATTTAACTTATGGCGCAGAAGAATCTTTAATTGTTAAATCTGTAAATAAAACATCTATTGGAAGTAAGTTTGAAGAATTGCGTTTAATGCATAGACCAATAGAAAATTACAAAAAACGTAGTCCTATTTATGATTTTTACGAAAAAGGTTTAAATAATATTGATACCATTACAAATTTTAACCAAAAACCTAATCCGTTAAAAATTACAGGAACTATTTATGAAAAAGATGGTAAAACACCCGCTGAAAATGTGTTATTGTTTATACACCAGGCTAACGAAAAAGGTAATTTTAAAAGAAAACGTTTTTATGGAAAACGTCATGTAAATCATAGAGCATGGATAAAAACTGATGCTGATGGGAAATATACATTCTATACATTTATTCCTGGTAAATTTTATTTTAGTAATGGTTTGCCACAAATACTTCCTGTAATTAAGGAACCTAATAAACCTGAGTATAAAATTGACCCTTTTGTTTTTGATTTTGAAGGTACGTTATCTAAATCTTACCGTGCTAAGATTAATAAAGCTAAAAATTCTAATTTAGTACTTAAATTAACTAAAGTGAAAAAGGCTGATAGTACATACATATATACTGCTCAAAAAGATATTACATTAGGTAGTGGCATAGAATCTTACCACTAAAACCAATTTTTATTAAGACTATATTATAACTCCAATTCTTTTAAAAATAGGTTGGAGTTTTCTTTATAAAAATATTCTATTTTACATAATATTAATTATAGTACAAATATCATATTTTGATTATATCTTGTTGTTATGCCATTTGTAAGCTATAATTCCATATTATGTAAAATATCCCAGAATATGCAGTCTATACAATAAACTTCCGTCTGGGGGTCATTAAACATTTGGCTCTTGGCTTTTGTACTAAATTGAAAATTTCGTCTGATTGTACTATAATTAGCCGTTATGTAAAATTGCCGCTCGCAAACGCTCGATTGCTTTTTAAAAATAATTATGCTGTCGCAGTAATTTTTTTAAACACAATTATCAATCACTTGCCACCGCCAAAAAAAGCTAGCTTTTGCTTCTTGTTTAAAATTCGCGTATTCGATAAAATGTCCGCAAGATTTTTTTCTAAGCAATTCTCGCTAACTAGCCGCAAGAGAATAAAATTTTTCCAGCGCATTGTCCAGGCATAAAATTTTATACACTTGCTCAAATTGTGCATTTGTTTAAAATTTTCAAGTGTTTGCATATCTTTTTTTCTTGATAAAAAAAGAAACAAAAAAATCAAGGCTGCATAAAACTTTGGAAACAATCACGGCTTAATCGCTATATTTTAGAAAACATTGTAACTCTTTAAGATTGCTATGAACTAACTTTAAACCTTGTTCTTATTAAGAATATGTATTGCTAGTCCTCTAAAATATATACGCTCTTTCGCCTATTGTTTTGACCAAAGTTTTCTGAGGCCGTTTTGCCATCGCTTCATCTGGGTAAAAACGTACGCTCTATTTTACATAATATTATAAAACTAAACTTTTAGTTTATCAATCATATTCTTTAAAGTGTACTTTTCTAATTCTTCAATAGATTTACTTGATATTTTAATTTCCCAATTAGATAAACTGGGCATTAAACTTACTTCGTTATTTACAAAGAAATTGTTATTGGAATCTTGTAAATCTTTGGATGGAATTAAATAAACGACTCTAGGTTCATTTTCTATGATTAAAACTAAAGCGATAAACAAGTTATCGTTTATTTCTCTTAAATCTTGTTTTGGAATTTTAATACCTTGTTTACAGTATCTAAATCTAGTGGTTGTAAGTATATTTGATCCTCGCCAATTAAAAAATCAACTCCTCCCATCCCATCGGTTTTGGGAGTTAATTCTAGATTATGACTTTTTAACTCTGATTTTAGGAACTCTAAAGCAATCATTTTATAGAAACTAAATATATAATATTTATCTTTTTTCATCAAGGAAAAAAGAAATCGACTTTAAGAAAACTCAGTTTAAACAGTTTTAAATACTATTACGCTAATCTCATACTATTTTATAATTAGGCTTTTCTTTATTTTTGAATTTTAAAATTTGCATATTCATATATGCTTTGAGGAACAAGAGGCTTTAGTCTCAGTTTGTACGAGTCTTAATGATTTAATTTATAAAGAATATGAGATTAAGTGTTATGTACCTTTTATTGAGTTTATCTATATCGACATTAAGCTACGCTCAGAATGTAGATGATAGGCTTAAATATATGGAACAAACTCCGCCTTCTTTGATCCCTGAAATATTTGCGCCTAATCTTATTTCTAAAAAGAATGAATATGAGTTTGGCTCAGTTTTTAACAGAGAGGCAACAGAGTTTTTTTATGGTGTAAATAAATGGGAAGTCAGAAATACGATATTCAAAGTTAATCGGAGACAAATGGAGTATCCCTCAGACGATCTTATCTCATGAAAAATGGGGATATAATGATCCATTCCTTTCTCCAGATGAAAAAAAATTATACTTTATATCAAAAAGAGCTTTAGACGGTTCAAGTAGCAAAGATGATCATGACATATGGTACGTGGAAAGAGAAGGAAACAGTTGGTCTGAACCAATCAATGCAGGGCCAAACATAAACTCAGATAGAAGTGAATACTACATTTCATTTTCAAAAACGGGAACGATGTATTTTTCATCAAATAAAGAAGCATCTTTTAACATATACTCATCAAAAAGTATTGGTGGTGAATTTCAAAAAGCAATTTCGCTTGGAGATTCAATCAATACTCCAAATTACGAAGCAGATGTTTTCATTGATCCCAATGAATCATATATCATCTTTTGTGCTGAAAGAAAAGGTAGTTTAGGACAGGGAGATTTGTATATAAGTTTCAAGAAACCTGATGGGGCTTGGACTAAATCTAAAAACATGGGACAACTTGTAAATAGTAAAGAACATGAATTTTGCCCTTATGTAAGTAAAGATGGAAAGTACCTATTCTATACCAGAAATGGAGATATTTATTGGATAGACGCTAAGATAATTGAACACTATAGAAATGAATAAGTAGGTAACGTTGTATAATGCTAATGATGGGATTGCGACACGATAGATATAAAAATAAGAGCCTTTCCCCATTCTGACTCGATTGTCTATCGATGAAGATGCGGTTAAGTCTCTAGTTTTTTATTGGAATTAGGAATTAGCTTTATTGAATAAGGTAATTAGGTGTTCGGTTTTAGAACGCAGAATTGTTTCATTAATTTTTATTTTAATAAATCCATTAATGTCAGGGTTTCTAAAAAATATTCCTTCTCGTTTTAGTCTCTCTTTAAATACGTTTGCTGTAACCTTTGTGGGTTTCAAGAAAAAAACATTACTCCCATTCTTGATCCTTTTTACTTGGAACTTTCTTGAGTTTTCAAGTTGTAATAACAATTTATCGGCCTTTTTCTTAGCCATTGCATATCGTTCTTCAAAACCATTTAAATTATGATATGCAACCGCAGTAGTTGTCCAATTTGTAGCCATATTTCCTCCACAGATTTTAATAAAATGTGGCATTTGAGAAATTGTATCATTATCACCACAAAGAATAGCTCCAGCACTAGCACCTAAATATTTATATAGTGAAATATAAACAGTGTCGAAGTAAGAGCAATACTCTTTAATACTGATGCCAGAATATGCTGAGGCCATGTGCAATCGAGCTCCATCCAAATGCATTTTGATTTGATTTTTCTTTGCAAATTCAGCAATTTTTCGAATTTCATTAATATCAAAAACTTCCTCATTCAATCTTTTGACAGGGTTTTCAATTGAAATCGCACCTATTTCAGTTTTAAATATTTCAATTTCCTTAAAATATTTAATATCTGCCTTTAGTTCTTCAAGCGTAAATGTAGCTTTGCCTTTAGCCAATGGCATAAGCCTTTTGTGATGTAGACTTTGAGCTGCATCAGATTCATTATTAAAAACATGACTGTCTTCTTGAACATACACTTTAGATTTGTTACCTGACAAAACCCTTATCGCCAATTGGTTTGCCATAGTTCCTGAAGGCATATAAATAGCTTTTTGTTTTCCTGTGAACTTAGCAAATTCTTCTTCTAGTTTTTGAACTACGCCCCCTTTACCTTCATTATCTTTTTTAAAAGTTGAATCCTGTGTTATCTTTAAAAGAAGTTTCGAATAATCAGAGGGTGTGAAGTTAATACCATCTGAAATAAAATCGATAACTGTATCTGTATTTTGTTCACTCCAATTTTCATCTTCTTCTTCTTTTATGTTGCTTGACCTGAGAAGATCTGGCATTAACAGTAGTGATGACAAACTTATAGATTGAATAAATTTTCGACGATTAAAGACCATAGTTTACACTTTTATTGATAAAGAAATTAGTATTTCCATCTATTTTCCCATTTAAATTTATCTTTATTTTCTTCATTATACTGAGCCAATTCTGAAAGCATTATTTTAATTTTCTCTTTAGTAACCCAAGTACCATTTACGAAAACGCCATGTATTGTACGTGTGTTTTTTATATCCTCAAGAGGGTTTTTATCAAGTAAAACTAGGTCTGCATATTTTCCTACTTCTACGGTTCCTACCTCTTTATCAATACCCAACCATTCGGCTGGTAAACGTGTAGCAGCAGCTAACGTTTCTTCAGTTGTCATACTTGCGTCCACCATCAATTCGAGTTCATCATGTAAAGAAAACCCAGGTATAACTCCAGAAACTCCTGAATCTGTTCCTGCAACTATAGGAACACCTGCATCGTTAAAAGCTTTAATCAATTTCTTATGGAAATCAATAAAAGTATCTATATGGGCTATAAATTCAGGGCTTGTTCTATTGTAATAAGAATTTGTAGTTGGGTTCAACCACCTATCTAATATTATTGGATGAATATACTTATTGTATTCAGAATTACTTATTTCATCTAATGAACGTAATTGACTTCCTATCCAAATCATTGTTGTTAATGACGAAGTAAGCCACGTCTTATTTTTTTTCGCCAACTTTGCAAAATATTGGGCATCTTCAGTAGTTTTATTTTTTGAAAATTTTGCGTATTCCTCAGAATGAGCAACCATATCAAAATGGGGAACAAAAACTTCTTCTAGTTTTCCTCTAAATGGCTCAGGAATATGTCCTACAACTTTTAAGCCTTGCTTATTTGCCTCGTCAACAATTGCTTTAAAAGTTTCAACATTAAGAAAATTATAAGCTTTAATAAAATTGTACCCTTCTGCTTTTGCACTTCTGACTGCTTGACGACCGTCATTTGGTGTATTAGCTCTTCTGCCCCAACTTTGGTTACCACCATCAATTTGCGGAGCCAATGCCATTCTCGGACCAATCACTTTTCCACTAGCTATTTCATTTCTCTGCCCAAAGTGCTCCACTCTTGCACCGAGGTCGAATATTGTGGTAATACCGTTTGCAATATATAATGACATTACACCTTGTGTGTCAAAAAAAACATTAGCTCCCCGAGTAGGCTTTGAATCTCTAAAATTAGTGTTAGTATCAGTATGGACATGCATATCTGTGAGCCCTGGAATTAACCATTTGCCTTTACCGTTAATTGTTTTTGCGCCTGCAGGAACAGAACCATTGATAGCAATAATTTTCTTGTTATCTATAACTACTGTGGCGTTCTCAATAATCGTATTGTCAATAGTCATTGGAATAATATTCACATTCTTGATTACAAAAAGTGATTGCTCTTTAATTTCTTCCTTTTGTGAACTATTTGCTTTTGATTCTTTACAAGAAAATAATGAGACGACAAGTAAAATTATAAGTGATTTTTTCATTTGATTGATTTTATATTTCGAAAGCAAAACTATCGTTCTAAAACATTTTATAATAGTACAAAATTAACATCAGTCACATTTATTTCGAAATTGTCTAGGTGTCATTCCCATATAACTTTTGAACGTTCTTGTAAAATGACTTTGATCATAAAAACCACATTCATAGGAAATATCAGTAAGTGATTTTTTAGATGATACCATAAAGTTAATTGCGTTCTTTATCTTTATTTGCCTACTATAATCTCCCAATGTAGTAGAAAAATATTTTGGAATAACCCTAGATAAATGTACTGGATGTAGACCTAATTGACTTGAGAGATATTCTAAACTTAAGTTTTCGCTATTTTGATGAAGGATTTCTTTTAGAGAATTTATCCAAAGAGGTTCGTTATTGTTTTTTGTAGGTTGAATCGATTCAATATTTTCACAGAGTTGAAGTAGCAGTAATTCTATAGAAACTTCTGAATATTCATCTTTATATTTAAATTCAGAATATAATTTTGCCAATAAATGATGAAGCTTTGGATTTTCAATCTTTTGACTTCCTTCCCAAAGATTGATGTTTATTTGTTTTTCTTTAAACCAATTCTTATCAAACTCAATATGAAAACCTCTGGCTTCAGTAGATTCCGTAAAATTACAATGAGGATCTTGCCAATTATGAAATAGTAAAGTACCCGAAGAGCAAGGCGTCTTTTGCTTTTTGTTTATATCATACAAGTAACCTTTTAAGACATACATTAAGTAAGGGTTCTCATGGAGATGCCAATCTGTTTTAGGCATTATATAGTTGTATTCAGAAAAAATAATTCCATTAAAATCAATTTCAGATTTCATCGAACCATAATAATTTCCTTTTGTTAATATTTTCACCTTATTTATGTTTTAAAACTTATCTTTAAAGAACAAATATAAAATTTAAACGCCATCTAATACCATTAGATACACATTCCCCTTCGCTCCTATTGTCGCTTCGGGCAAAGCGTATTCCATTACATTTTTAAAGAAACTTTTGGGATAGGAAAAAATCTAAAAAGAAAAGTAGGTATTTATAATCGCTTTTTTCTCCCAAGCAAAGTTACATAACGCAGAACATTATAGTACAAATGTATTGTTTAGTTAATAAGAGTGGTTTATCCATTTGTAAGCTATAATGTAGTATTATGTAAAATATCCCAGAAGCATTCATTTTCATAAGAACAATTGGAACTTGGGTCATTAAACAAATTAAGCGGTTTGCTTCGCAGAGTTTATAAAACATTTGTATCTATAATTAGCCGTTATGTAAAATAGCCGCTGCCAAGCGCTCGATTGTTTTATAAAATCAAATTGCTCTGGCAATTTATTTTACACACAATTATCCATCGCTTGCCAACGCCAAAATAAAAGCTAACCTTTTTGCTATTATTAAAAATCGCGTATTCGATAAAATTGCTAATAAGAAATTAAAAGATGAAGTAATTGACTTTAAAAAGCGAGTGAATTATGGTACTGGAAAGTTAGAATAACTATTACTTTAAAATGATAGGTGTATTATTTGAATAGTATAATTATTTCTCTGATAGTTTCAGAATTAGATTTTAACACTAAAATGACAATAACTGTAAATATCAAAAATTTCTTCCAGTGTTTTAATGGAATTTTTATTATTATAAAGTCATTTTTTTTAGCCATATTTAGTTATGAAATTCTACTTTTTATAAAGTCCAATTCCTAATAATAATGCTCCTATAATCCCTGCGAATACGATAATAAAATTAACTGTAATATTACTGTTTTGAGACACATACGCTAAATGAGTTATACATACACTGAGTCCAATTGTTCCTATTATTTTCATCCCCTCAGTAATGGGGGCTTTTTGTAAATTATTTTTATGTCTATTAGCTTTTTCGATTGCATTACGTGAATGCGAGCTTACTATAGTCTTATCATTTCTGTTTTTGGCATTATCAACAGCTTTTAGGATTAAACTTTGCGCATTTATATTTAATTCTTCTTCAATGATATTAAATGCTTCACTATGTAATTCACAATCGCCTAATATTCTTTTAAGCTCTCCATTATTTTCGAGCTTAATTAATTTGGTGATATGTTTCTTTTCTAATGACATTTTATATTAAGAATAACCATTTTCAAATGCATATTTAACAAGACCTTTTGAATTTCTTACTCCCGTTTTTTCAATTAAATTTCTTCTATGTGTTTCAACTGTACTATGTGCAATTTTTAACTCATTTGATATCTTAGGTGTTGTATAACCATCTGCGATTAACTTTAAGACGTCTATCTCTCTTTTTGTTAATTTGATTTCGCCAGCTACATATTTGCTTGTCATACTAGAGAATACTGTTTTTGTGACTTCTTCTCCAAAATACTGTTCCCCATCGTACAATGTTTTAATAGCTCTAGTAAGTTCTTCTTTTCCTTTATTTTTAAGAACATATCCTTCTGCACCTATTTCCATAATTCTTTTAATAAACTTTATATCATTATACATTGTCAATATAAGTACTTTAACATGCGGAAATTTATTTTTAATCTCTCTGGTCAACTCTACACCATCCATTTTAGGCATATTAATATCAGAAACCACGATGTCTATTTCTTGGTTATCTAATAAGCCAAGAACATCGTAACCATTATGTGCTAAACCGCAAATTTCGATATCATCGTTAGGCATTAATAAGGACGTTAATCCTTCAATGACAATATCATGGTCATCTGCTATTATTATTTTAATCATAATCTAAATTCTTATTTGGTATATCTATACTTATTGTCGTTCCATTTTCAAAAGATGAATCAATATTTAATTGACCATTAACGGAATTAACTCTTGAGGCAACATTTTTTAAACCCATTCCAGATAGTTCATCCAGATTCTTTACATCAAACCCTTTTCCATTATCTTCAACAACAATATTTAATGTCTCAGCGCTTAATACCAATTGAATAATAAATTCTGTTGATTTAGAATGTTTTAAAATATTATTCACCAACTCTTGAATGATTCTATAAATGATGATTTCTAAATCGTTTTTCAAACGACCTTCTATTCCGTGAGTTATTAAAGAAACATCTATCTGGTTACTTTCTTTTATAGCAGTTACAAGGTCTTCCAAAGCAGGAATCAACCCAAATTTTGAAAGCACCCCAGAACTCATATTATGCGCAATTTTTCTTACTTCCACACAAGCTGCATCAAGTAATTCATTTGCTTTTGCATACTGCTCTTGACTTTGAGTTTTTAAACTATTTATATTGTCCTCAACAGATTTGTAATGAATTTTAACCATTGATAGCATACTGCCCAATCTATCATGCAAATCTCTAGCAATTCTTTGTCTTTCTTTTTCTTGACCTTTAAGCCTTGCATCAATAAATTTTAGTTCCTGTTTCTTAAGAAGGTCAATAACTTTTTGGTTTTCAACTTTAAATTTTGTGTTCTGAATATGTATCTTTTTTCTAGCTTTAAATAGAAGGATGCTTTGTGTAATAATAATACACAAAGAAATAAATAAGATTATATATAACGTAGATACAGACAAGCCAATAAGATTTATTGACTCAAAATTAAGAAAATAATTTTAAAAAAGAGTATAATATATGTATTATTGCAAATATAATTTATAAAAACAAGGTCAAAAACATCTAAATTGATGATTTTTTATATCCTCAATTATGATGATATTTTGGATTTAACTAAAAGGAAATAATTATAATTAGCCCATTCCATACACATTTTGCTTCCACTCCTCTGCCCTTTCTGCAAAAAGAGTATTCCATTACATTTTTAAAGAAACTTTTAGGAAAGGAAAAAATCTAAAAAGAAAAGTAGGTATTTATAATCGCTTTTTTCTCCCAAGCAAAGTTACATAACGCAGAACATTATAGTACATTTTATAACAATTAGCGAAATAGCGCTTTTGGGCGATATTTGACATAATTGCAGATATAACGTCTTTAGACTTATATCGATAGTAATTATGTCAAGCTAATTGTGGCTTCTATAGAATAGTTTAGATGTGTAGCTATAATTCCATATTATGTAAAATATCCCCGAATATGCAGTCTATACAATAAACTTTCGTCTGGGGGTCATTAAACATTTGGCTTTTGGCTTTTGTACTATAATTAGCCGTTATGTAAAATTGCCGCTCGCAAACGCTCGATTGCTTTTTAAAAATAATTATGCTGTCGCAGTAATTTTTTTAAACACAATAATCCACCGCTTGCCACCGCCAAAAAAAGCTAGCTTTTGCTTCTTGTTTAAAATTCCCGTATTCGATGAAAATCCCGCAAGATTTTTTTCTAAGCAATTCTCGTCAAGGTTGCCGCAAGAGAATAAAATTTTTCCAGCGCATTATCCAGGCATAAAATTTTATACACTTGCTCAAATTGTGCATTTGTTTAAAACTTTTAAGTGTTTGCATATCTTTTTTTCTTGATAAAAAAAGAAACAAAAAAATCAAGGCTGCATAAAACTTTGGAAACAATGTACGGCTTAATCGCTATATTTTAGAAAACATTGTAACTCTTTAAGATTGCTATGAACTAACTTTAAACCTTGTTCTTATTAAGAATATGTATTGCTAGTCCTCTAAAATATATACGCTCTTTCGCCTATTGTTTTGACCAAAGTTTTCTGAGGCCGTTTTAAAACATTTAGATTCTATTTTACATAATGTTAGGGGCTAGATTTATTTTATGAATTATATCTGATTATCAGTTGAATAAATTTACTACTTCTCTCCTATTTTGAATTTAATCTTAATAAAATATAGTGTTTATTCCTTTCAAAATATAGATGAAATACCTATATTAAAAGATATAATACTAAAACCTAACCTTAGTTCGTTATATTTGTACAAAATTTAAGGAAATAATTTGAGTCAATTTGATTACATAAAAGAATTAGCAAAGTATGGTCTAGAAAATGACCAAGAACGATTATTGACTGTAATTAATGAGCTTGTTGAGCATTCTAAAAAAACTAAAAAAGTGAATTTTGCAATACAATTGCAATCTATACTTAAAGAATCTATGCGTCAGCAAAGTGCAAATAGTCTTACTAAAGTTGGTTCAGACTCTTATTATAAGCGTATTGATGATCGTGATATGCAAGATTTGATTCTTGAAAAAATCACCTCAGATTATTCCCTAGATAATATTGTTGCAGATGATGATGTAATGGGAGAATTAAAACATTTCATCGAAGAGCACGATAAAATTGAATTACTTCAAAAATTTAAACTTCCTGTTTCTAATAAATTATTATTGCACGGCCCATCTGGTTGTGGTAAAACACTCGCTTCTTATGTCATTGCTGGTGAGTTAAAGAAAATGATGGTTGTTGTAAATTTAGGAGCAATTGTTTCTTCTAAACTAGGAGAAACTAGCAAGAATCTTTCTAAAATATTTAAGAAAGCGGCACTTGAAGATTGCATCATCTTTATTGATGAATTTGATAGTCTTGGTAAAGTACGAGATTACAGTCAAGACCACGGAGAAATGAAACGAGTGGTAAATACAATTCTTCAATTATTTGATTATTTACCTCAAAGTAGCATTGTTATAGCTGCAACAAATCAAAAAGAAATGCTAGATACAGCATTGACAAGACGATTTGATAATATCATAGGATTTTCTTTGCCCAATACACAACAAGTTAAAAATCTTGTCGAATTGACTTTGAGTAAGAGCGGATTTGTATTTAGTAATAAAAGAGAGGCTTCTAAAATTATAAAACAGTGTGAAGGACTGTCTTACTATAGTATTCAAAAAACGTTACTTACTGCTTTGAAACGTAGTTTATTTAAAAATAACGATAATACTGTCAAGTCAATTACTAAGATTGATAGTCAGATATGGAAAGACCTTGTTATAGCTGAGAAGAAATCTTTAGAGATTAAAGCTTAAACTTCCCCTTCTAAGTCTGTCTCAACTTCAGCTACACTAATAACTTCTACATTATTTATTGCTCTTAATTCATCATAGAGACGATCAGTATTAACCTTTATAGTTTCTTCAATTTTAAGAACTAAAGAGAAGTTAAACTCATTTGGATAATTTTCCACTTGGGATGCCATTATTTGATTCGAAAGTCTCGCTTGTACTGCTAATTTAAATGTTTTGTCCTCATCGCGTAATTGTTCGACATCTACATTGAAGGTTATTTTTTGCACATTACTGTAAGGTGCAGGAGTAGATTTATCTCTAGCAGATTGCGACCAAGTAAGGTTAGAACGCAATCTAGAGTTAAGTTCTTTTTGTACTCTATTAATCTCTGCAGATGTATGATTTTTATAGACACTAAATGCCATATGTAGCGGACAGTAAGTAAGCTGATTGTGTTGTAGTGGTAAGAAGCTAAAACATAAAGTAGCTGTAATTTTTAGAATACGGCTTGTTTTTCCAAGTGGTGTAGAAATAAGGTATTCAGGGAAATGAATGGGATAAATCTTCTGTTCTTCACTTTTAATACTGTCTTCTAAAATCATTGTTGCATTATTTTCATTAGAGAAAATAGTACTATCTGAATCTATAAGTCCATAGCCAGAAGTTCTGTTAAGCAATGATTTATGAGGGTCTGGATATATCGTATTTGCTAAAGAAGCACCATTGATTATTAGTGCTTTCAATGTTTGAGATTTGAGGTTAGGATAAGCTATTTTAAGTTGAGCAGCAAGATTAGCCACTAGTGGTGCTGCAAGACTTGTGCCTACTTCTTTAGTATAACCTATAGCTGGATTAGAAGACAAAACCGACATTGCAGCATTATCCATAAAATCTATTGTTGTTGGATTATAAAAACCATAATCACCTCCACTTTCTAAAACATCTGGTTTAAAAAGATTTTTGTTCAGTTTTCGTGTTGTATAAATTGCTGCTAAGTCTATATGGTCAGTACGTGAGTAAATGGTTGGAAATTCTTTACCAGAAGCTATACCATTAAAAACGCCTTTGTAAAGTCCATCTGCAGCAGCTCCTACTGTCATATTATTCATCGAATCTGCTGGCGTGTTTAAGTTGGTATGCTCACTATTGAAGTAGTTTAGGTCATAGTCGGTATTCTCATTCATTGCGTGAGCATTATTACCCGTACTTATAAATATCAAACTGTCTGTGGTGTGAGCAAATTTATCTAACTCATAAGTATAATTTGAAAACATTTCATTTGTGATCTTGTGACTATTATAACAAATAGTAAGAACAAAAATACCTAGCTGTGGATATTTTTCTTTTGCAGCATACAACATTTCAAGTACTTTCTTTTCAGAAAGATATCCATCGCCTCCTCCTAGTAGTTTTATGGATAATAGTTTTGCACTAGCATTTACTTCTCCTTCAAAATTATTGATATGATTTGCTCTCCCTAATGCTGCGAGAGCTCCTACCATTGTACCGTGCCCATTATCTCCACAGTCATCGATTAATGGATTACCATCTAAAGTAAAAGTATCATCTTGCACTGTAATACTAGCAAGAGGCGTTTGCATACTAATACCAGTATCTAAAATTCCTATTAGAGGTAAGTTTTCTTCTGCATTAGCAATTTCAAAACCAAACTCCCTGTTAGGTACATTATAAACTCCTGGTCTCACTACACCAGATAGTGACGATGTAATACTTTCTATTATATCAAAGTTTTGGGCAATAGCAGTAAGTTCTGCAAGAGTAGCATCATAAATCTCTAATCTATTTGCTTCTCTGTCTATACTGTAGCTAATAATATGGTCTTTTAAATAGAATTCTAGAGCAGCAATAATTTCATTTTCAACCTCTGAACTTGCAGGTAATTCTATAGTTTTAAGAACTACTACGTTTCCAATGTTCTCTGCATTTACTTTAAGCACATCACTTAATGTTAGTAACTTAAAATTTTTCACAAAAAGCACATTTTTATTAAAAACAGCTTCGATATTATCTTCTAATCCCCTATTTATTAATCCTTCAACACTCGTAATGAATATTTTAAATTTTTCACGGTCAGAAATAGAAAATAGTGCTGTTCTATTATAATTTGTAAAGCTTACACCTTCTAATCCAAACGTATTATACCAAATACTATAGTACTTTTCAAGATGAAATTGCCCCATAAAATCTACCTCTACATAATCTACATCATAAGGAACATTAATAGTAGCATCTTTAGCAGCAGCTTTTATTTGAAGGTCGTCACGGTATGAGCGTAAATCTTCTCTAAATGTACGAGCCATAAAGAAATAATTTGGCTCATGGTTAGCGTCAGAATCTGCATCTCCAAAACCATAATTAAACTTAACGCGTCCAATTTCAGATCGCTGTTTATCGGCAATAATTCTTAAGTGGTTTCTATTTGGCATTTTTTACTGTTAATCTTAAAACTTAACAAGTTAATAAACATTCTTATTATTCAATTATAAAATTTAACAAAAATTCTGGAAGTGAATTAATAGCATAATAACCTTAGATAATTCTAATTTATTCATTTTAAATAATTAATCCCATTCCATACACATTCCCACTTCACTCCTATCGTCGCTTCGGGCAAAGCGTATTCCATTACATTTTTAAAGAAACATTTGAGAAGAAAAAAATTAAAGAAAGATTTGTCTTTGGGAAAGCTTTTTCCCAAAGCAAAGTTACATAACGCAGAACATTATAGTACACTTTTAATTATGGATTAGCCAGTGGCTGATTTATAATTAAAACAAGGTGAAACTAAATTTTGATGTTTACTAAGAGTGATAGCTATAATTCTATATTATGTAAAATATCCCATAAAGTCTTGTGCTCACAATAAACTGTAGTACTTGGGTCATTAAACATTTGGCTTTTGGTTTAGTACTAAATAATAAACATTCTGCTGTTTGTACTATAAAAAAAATTAATCCCTTTAATTTATACATCTATAAAAGATGTATGATAGATCACTGTCTACCTTATAAATTTCTTATGAGGTAGATTACATAATTTAAAACCAACATTCATCCATATACTTTCATCATAAACTAAATCTTCAAAGCCGGGGTAAGGAATAACATCATAATCAGCAGACTTATTATAGTTAGACAATTCTCCAACTACTTTGCCTTCATATTCGATATACCAACCATAATTTCTTACTAAATCTGATTTTTTTAGTTCTATTCTATCTCTGTACCATTTAATTATCTTAGAAAACATATTCATTATTAAATCTTTTTAGGGAAGGCTACACTCATTTCGTTATTTTTTATAAATACCTATACTCTGGAATCGATAAAAGTATCTCGCCAAGACACAAAGTCGTAAAGTGTAATATAGTAATACCAAATAAACTATAAAGTTATTCTAAAATACACAGTTGCTTTTTTCTCTTTTGAAGCTGTGGGATGTTTCCATAGCATAGCTATGTAAGCATTACCACAATAAAGAAAGAGGAAAAATGAACACGTATTTTGGCGTAATTATATGGATTATTTAGTATAATTCTTGGATTCTATTTTTACGACAACTACCTCAATATAAAAACAATATTTGCTATATACTATTCTTAGGCCTTGGCGCCTTTATGCGACAACCAAATCGCAATTGTACACCTTAAACGGAAGAAGTTTTCCTAAATCGGTTCAATTAATTCTTAGTCGCTCTTAAAAACACAATAATTGCGCTTAACTCACTGGAATTACTTTTATTTCACTCATTATTTTAATAAAAAATTTATAAGACCTCTAATAGATGTTATAGATCTTGAAACTAAAAAAGTCTTAAATCCTTTTATGGAAAAACGAATAACCAATATATAAAATATTAAAGGTAATATGAGTTTTTTTAATGTTTTGGTATTAAATGTATTATTTTCAGTAAACTCCTTAATAAAGGAAAAAAAATTCATTGGAAAACTAAATATAGCCAAAGAATCATTCCATAAAATAATCCCAATAAATACAAATATAAATGATGTACTAATTATCGAATAAAGAATGAGAAATAAATTTTCTTTATTGAAATTTAATTTTTTCTTTTTAAGAATCCAATACATAAAATCTAATAATAATATATTTGATTTTTTTCTAAGATTACTTATTCCAATGATATCTGACAATATCCAATACCCATCTGTTCTTAAAAAAGGATTTAGATTTATAATTATACTAATAATACCCCAAAAATATAAGATTATTAAAAATTCTATTTGTCTTGTAAATAAAAAAATAATGCCAGAAATAGATGTAATTATTATTTGTATGTAGATTCCCCCTAGATTAACAACAATTCTTTCTTTTCGTTTTAATTTCCATATATCCGAAACATTTGCATACATAACTGGGGATAACAGATAAAAACCAAATCCAACATTACCATGATTTGCGCCATAAAATTTACTGGCAGCCGCGTGCCCAAACTCATGAAAAATTAAGATTATTAAAGAAATTGGAATTAGTATCACCAGATTTAAAAGGTTAAATTGTTTAATACCTTCAACTGCATAATTATAGTGATAAGCCCCAACAAAGAAAACAAACATAAAGGATAAAATAAGTAAAGGATAAAATAGGCTTGGAGAATATAAATGGGATAATACTTCAGTTATTGGTGATATCCATTTTTTTTTTAGTATTGTAGTACTTAACTTTAAATAATCTGCTTTACCTACTGGTTCATATGCAAATTCATTATTTTCGATAATGTGATATTTTCCTAATTTTTTAAATAATATATAATAGGCAGAATCTATTTTAATCTGTTGTTTAAATGTTATTAAAAATATTTTACAAATTTCATCAAGTGTTCTTTTTCCATCTACTAAATTCAATAAATTAAAAACACTCTGATTAACGTTTAATCTATGGTTTAATTTTTGATGAGTAATTAGAAAACCACCATTATCAAAAGGAACAATATTAATATCAATTGATTTAACTGGAATAATATTCTTCATTTTTTTTACTATTGTAAAAGGTACTTAAATTAAAAATATATTTTCATTGTGTTTACAAAAGCATCGTCTTGTATTTATTTAATGCTGACAAACAGATAGAGGACGTAAATAACCTATGATAATCGGATATGATAATATTTGCACCAAGACCATCTTTTGTCCACACATTTTGATGATCTGGATTTATTATACTTATATGAGGTATTCTTAGACAATAATTACTTAGCCAAGAACCATCATTATATTGTTTTTTAACCATATTACTTGTAATTACCTGTATTGTTTTTTTATATTTAACAAACAATTCTTTAGAAGAACATAAAGCATCTAAAACTAACCCCTGATAGAAAAAATTACTCATTAACTCATTAAATTTAACTTCATCATTTTGGAGTTGATCTAATAATAATAAGGATTTAGATAAAACATCGTTATCTTTTTCTTTAAGACTTCCCTTTATCAAAAAACTCAAAACATAGCTAAAATTTGTCCACCAGTATGAATAATGTTCTTTTTTATTATCTAATTTGTGAAGTATATAATTTTTAAGTTTAGTTTTTTCTTTAACATATTTGTTATCAATGTCGAAATTACTTAAAAAATAATATGCTACTGCACTTACACAAAAATGGGAATTAGTCCATCCGCTAATATCTGCTTCCTCTTCATTTACAACCAATCTTAATATATCTTCATCTTGATTTCTATATGTAGCAAAACCTCCATCAGAATTTTGATAACTAAACCATTCTATTAACGATTCCTTTTTTATTTTACGATTATTTTTATGAAGTGCAAGCATCGTAAATGTTGTAGAATCTGCGTCAGACATTATCATATCATTATACCCCCAGAGATAATCTGAATTCATATTATTTTCAATAAAATTTAAACCCTTTTTGGGATATAATAGACCTAATGTATTTGTTCTTTGTCTTTCTGATAATATTGTTATTATGAATGCAGTAGTCCATACATTACTTGTTCCTCCATCATTAAAATAGTCATGCCATGTTCCATTACCTTCTTGTTCTTTTTTTATAAATTGATCACCCAAGTAAATAGTTTTATTTAAAGTATTATTTTGATTAAAAACATTAGATAAATTTTTCTTGGTCCTAAAAACTCTTAAAAAACCATCTATATTAAGATAATTAGATACTAACAAAGACTTCAATTTATTATTTTCAAATTTCCATAAAGGAATATCAATATTTAATAGCTCTGCTGCTGCTGCTTCGAGACATTCTAATGCTTGTTTATGGAGTTCTAAACTTACACCTGTACTATATACAAGTTTTTTTTGCTCAATAATAGTATAGCTATTAACGGTTTGATTATAATTTACTAATTTTTTTACCAGTTGGTAGTTTACAATATTAAATTGATTGTTAAGTGCGTCTTCTTCATAGTCAGTGATGTCATCTGATATCTGAAAAGCAGTATGGAAATTTTTAAGAGATTTTAGTAATTTTTCATAAACAGGCTGATATGATTTTCCTACTAAAGAAAATAGAGAGTCTAATGCAATTTTTGCAAAAGCACATTTGTAATCACATAACACTTTATAATCCTCAAAACATTCAATTTTATGGGATACTTTATCAATTTCATAAGCTTTGGCGTATTCAGATTTTCTTAAGTTCCACAGCTTCCATAAATTATGATTGTAGGGAAAAATTGATGATAGTAATTTGATGCTCTCTTCTTGACATATATTAGCGATTAAATACTTTTCAAAACGTCTTTCCTTGTAATCTTTATCAAATATGCTATCAATCAATAAAACAGATTTATAATATAAAAATCCAGAAACAGATAGTTTATCAAGTATATCTTCATCAAAAAAATCAAAAGCATTATTAAACAGATACGGAAAATAGGTGAAATATCTAAGATGTAACGGCCTAGTGATTGCTTTAATCTTAGCTTTAGAAAATCCTTGTTTTTCAAGATGCTCATTAAGAAATTTATGTATTCTTTTGAAAATTAAATCTTCTTTTATTTTTAATGCTGTACTCATGTATAAAAATTTATAGACACTTCTATTTTAAAATAGAAGTGCCTATTAATTACTAATTGTTAAAATGGAATTGACCATTGGAGCATCTCTAAACGCTCTTCCATTTCTTCAATTTGAAAATCTTCAATTAGTTCTTCTTTAGTTTTCATAATGAATAAAATTATATTAAACCTACTCTATCAAAGGTTTTCGGTTTCCCCTTTTTTCTTGTTTGATTCGAAACATAATAAAAAGTATTATTTTCTTATGTCAGTTGTGAATTCATTAAAATATGTTTTCTATTTTATGTTTTTTTCAAATAGAACATTTTATTCTGTTTTGAAATGTAATATATAATTTAACTATCTAATGAAAATTATTTAGTGACTAAGACTAGAAATTTGTGGTCAAATGTTATTTTATTGAGGATAAAAAGGTATCTTTTATAATTAAAACATTTGCACAAATAAAAAAGTAATACCCAATCATTTAATAAATCGATATTTTCAACATAAAGTTGATAAAATCTGTCGAAATGATAAATTCAGTCAGAGTAAAAGATTATTCTAGGAACTAGAAAACACAAAGGCTTATTGAAAAAATTAGTACAGAATAATCCCATTCCATACACATTTCGCCTCCACGCCTCTGCCCTAATACTAATTCTTAAATGAATATACTGTAAAAGAAAATGATGGATTTTGAAATTATACGATACAGAAAAAATAAAACCTAGATTAAAATTAAGTAACATAAGATACTACTCAATTTTAATCTAGGTTTGTTTACAGTAAGCATATTAACTTACTAGAAGTGTGTGTTCTAAAAATTACTTATAACTTACTAAATTTTAATACATTACCTTTAATTCTAATAAAATACAATCCAGCAGACAAGTTATCTACAGTTATACTTTGTTTGTAAGTCCCTCGTTTAATTAATTTCCCTGCTATAGAAAATATTTCATAATCCTCTCCATTAACTATTTGTGAGGTAAAAGAGATGTGTTGTTTTATTGGATTTTGGGTAAGTTTTAATTTTTTAGAAGTTAAATCATTAACACCTAAAGTATTATGCTTAAATACAATAGAATCTATATCAAATAGGAAACCTCCTCCATTTCCTGTACCACTAAACTCTAAACGTAGATTTTGTGCTCCTGTTGCTAAGGTAATTTCCTTACTAAATGGTTGTATTTGATTGAAAGCTCCAGTTGATGTTATTGTAAATGTTTCTAATGCTACAGCATCTACAAAGGCAGTAATTACTCCTCCTGCATCACCAGGAGCTCCTGCATTAATGGTCATAGTATATGCGCCTGGAGTTAATACATTAAGCATATATTCTGTACTATCACCATTATTAATAAAGCCTACCAAAGTTCCATTATTACTCAACTGTACACCACTACTCGCTCCATTTTGAAAAAATTCTGCTTGTACAGTACCTGGAATATTATTTATACATCTATTTTCTTGATCATTAACACACATATCATCTGCATTATCTACATAACCGTTTACTGGACCACAACTTTGTATAGTAACACCTGGATTTCCCAGACCATCGTTATCTTCGTCTGCATATAAAGTTGTTTTTGTACAAACACCTTCTTCTGTTTCTAAAGACAATATTACAGATGCTATTCTACCTCCTGTTTGGGTATAAGTAACAGTAACTTCATTGTTTCCATTGACAACTAAATTGTGTGGCACATCTAATTCTATAACACCAAAAAAATCGGCGCGACCAGTTTGATCATACCCTTTCCAGTTTGATGGAATTGTTAATGGTGTGCCATTAAAAGTAACCTCGCTAGGTAACCTATCTAAATTAGTAGGCGTGGTACTACCCACACCTGTTGTTATAGGGATACCTACACCTAAACGCAATGTGGCTTCACCAGAAGTACCAGTAACGACATTAGCTAAGTTAAATGTTTTGGCATCATTACCAGTGATTATCACTGTAGGAGCCTTGTCTACAGAAGCTTGGGCAGATGTTGCATAGTATTTTTTTCTAACAATACTACTTGTAAACTCAATTGGAGCATTGTATGTAATTTTTAGCATTCTAGTTTCCCCTACTAGTAAAGAGACATTAGATGGCAAGGCATTGCTATCAACACCTGGTTCATAAATTGGAGTATTCATACCATTTACAACCAGAAATGATGTGTTTACATTAGTAACAGTACCTAGGTTACTTATAAAATTTAAGTTTACTGTTTTATTGGCATCATCTAAGTTGTTTAAAACGACATATGCTGTATTTCCATCAACAAAAGCCTGAACTTGAACATCTAAATCATCACTTGTGATTTTTGCACGATCCCCTTTGATATCACTCCAAAATCTAAAGAAATTTTCTTTAAAAGTTAGTACAAACTCATCATTCCTGAATAAACCAGTGTTTGGGTCTCGTTCTGATTTTATTTCTGTAGGACGTACATAAGCAGGAATATAAGGTTGTGGAGTAGTTCCTCCATTTGAATCGAAGCTATTATAGAAAAAATCGCCACGACCGGTAATGAATGGAATACAAATTTCAATATTATCTTGTCTTTCAAAAAAGTTAAATAACATATTGTTTAGTCCATTTATGGTAATAGCGGCAGTTGCTTCATTATAAAACCCAGGTGCTGGACCTAAAGGGAAACCTCTTTCAATGACTCCAAATTCGCTTATTGCTAATTTTTTTGGTGCGCCTAATTTCTGATCGGTATAGGCTTCTAACAAATCTAATATCGCTTCAGAATTACTTCCAGATCTTCCATTAGCTTGTCCAATTTGATTCACGCCATCATAAGGGTGTACAGAAAGTGCATCAATCTCCTCACCAGCAACATCAATAAATAATTTCATATGGTTTTGCCAAGTCTCACTAAAATCTCTTCTTGCATAAGAAGGAAAAGCACTAGAAAAACCAATTACCTTCATATTAGCAAGTTCTGGCGTGTCGTGTATCCCTTTTGCCATATCACGAAACCATTCACTCATTTTTTGCACTACATCTTGATTTGTAGGAGCAGTAGAATTCGTAAAATTCTTCGCTTTTATAAAGGGCTCATTAAAGGGTTCCCAATATTCTGGTCTGTTACTGGTGTCTACCCTATCAACAAAATATCTCGCTGCAGATATTGCACCAGTCACAGGATCAGAATCCACTGTCCAAGATCTAGCTGGATTACTTGTAGAAATAAATCGACTAACAGGTCTAACAACACCATCAGAAGTTGGAGGGGTACTCGGATAGTTTCCTATTGGATTCACAAAACTTTTATCTGAATGCGGATCAAAAAAACGACGCCCAAAACCAAAGTTATTATCTTTTAGAAAAGTGGGAAAAGCAGGTTCTTCACTTCCTGTATGCAAATTAAAATATTTAGAACGATCAAGATTAGATTCGTTACCTAAGAAACGTTGTTGTTCAAGATTAATAGAAACGTTAACTGATTGCGCAAAAACGTAAAATGAATTTAAGAGCAATACAAATAAGAGCAGTTGAATACTAGTTTTTTTCATAGTAAAAAGTATAAATTATAGATTTTAGGGTTTTATTTAATTTCGAGCAATCAAAAACCTTAATTTTATTGCAAAGAACGTTTGTTTTCTATAAAGCATACATAATATATGGTTTTAAAACTGCAATATATTGTTATAACCTATCTTATAACTAACTTTCATATTCAGCAAGCAATGCTTTTGTTTTCTCTTTTAGTTTTTCAAGTTGAAGTAACCGATTTCTTAAGTACTCTTCTTTGTTTCTAATAATATATTTTGGATTAAATTCAACTTTCTAAGTCACTATTTTATAATAAATAGCAGCTAATTTTCTTGCTTTTGGTTTTTTTCCTTCTGATATAATCTTCGATTGGATTTTGTGTAACCCATTGATGGACTGAGTTCGATTTAAGAATTATAGATAAAATTCACTAAATTTTCATAGCTTCTAAGGATGGCATAATGCACTTATTTAGGTTAAGCATTTAATTGAGAGTTCTTAGATCGAACTCTAATTTATAATATATTTTTCATGTATTTAAAATTAAATTTAACTTGTTATTTAGAACGTTATTTAATTCCAAAAGCCTCATTAAAACCTTGTGCGATAAAACCAAAAAAAGTGTCATCATGGTTTCCGTTTCCAGCGATTATATTAGTGTTTCTAGACTCTAAAAACTTAACTTCTTCGGCTGTAAGACTGCCAACAGCGTCGTCTGTAGTGCCATAAATATACGTTAGGCTGGACAGATCTGTAATGGGATTGAAAAGCTGTGTATACCTGTTCTTAACTAATCCAGCAAATATCCTATTAAGGTTTCTTTCCATTACATTTGGGTCTGGTTCTTCTTTTACTATGGGAGTAATGCCGTTTTCAAATCCCCCTTCTCTTCCTTCGGCAGCACCTTGCCAAATAACGTCATTCATATCTAATCTACTTGATATAATTAGATATTTATCAGCACTATCAATTCCATTTTTTGCAATCAATTCTTGTGTTATAAAGGCCCCAAACGAAACTCCTAAAACATAAACAACTCGATCTTGATCTTTAAAATATTTAATTACTTTAAAAAGTGTTTCTATACTTTCTGTATTAAAAGTAACCGCTTGGTCTAGTGTTATATCATTTCCAGAAACAATATCGGGATTGATTGTTTGCGCTTGATGCACCGTTACATTTAAAATATCTGTAGTATTAAAAGTTGCGGAAATATAGTCTACTAAATCTGTACCAAATTCTGTGCTAGGACCGCCTGGTACACTAATAAGTACAGTAGAAGCTTTTTCATCTCCAGTGAAATAAATTAAATCTTTAATATCTTGTGGTAGTTCTTTAATAACGTCTGTTGGTTGTCCATCATCGTCGTTAGAACAGGAATAAATAAAAATTGATAAAAATGCAATTAGAATTAAATTAGTAGTGAAATGAAAACGATTAAGGTTTGTCATTTTTAAGGATACTTTTTTCATTTGATTTGTGTTTTTTGATTTATGGATGTAAAAATATTATTGTGAAAAAATAGTAACTGTTTTGCTTAGGTTTTAACATTCTCAACCGCTCAGCTACATACTTATAGACAATTAAAGTTTTAAATAGTTGCATCAAAGGAAAAAACGAATAATAAATATGTATTTAAGAGATATGTCTCAAAAGCTTTTTTTGATTGACTTAGTGGTTTTAAGAATTTAATTAAACTGCTTATTTAGGCGTATAAAACAACTAATAGTGTAATGAAGAAAATTAGTATTGTATTATTTGGAAAGACTATATGTAAGGGAAATCTAAAAAGAAAAATAAGCACTTATAATTTCTTTTTAGAATTTAGGTTTTAAACATATATAATAAACTATCCCAACGTAGAGCATTGAGGAATTCTTTAGATTAATAGTTTATTTAGAAAAGCGCTATACATCTTGTACAAAAAGCGTTTTTAGTGCATCTCCTACATTATTTTCATGAAGATATTTTTTAGAGATTTTATGCAGTGCTTCAATTTTGGATTGATGACTAAAATTTCGAGAAATTTCTTTAAGTTCTAATTTTTGCTTAAAACTAGAAATTTCTTCTTTGGAAGGAACTTTTTCAGCATTACCTAGCCTACCTATATCATTTCCTGTAAGAATATTTGTTTCATAAATATGCTTCGGTAATATATCTACGCCAATGCCTTTAGTTTTTATAGGTTTTTGAATTTCAAACAACGATTGTTCGGTTACCCTTGTATACCAATTGCCTCCCATACGAGCTACTAAATCTAGTTTTAATGTATCTAAAACGCCTTTCGTTAGATAGGTATTATCAATATGCACTAAAACTACTCTAGCGATAATAAGATTACCAGCACCTCCTTCTTTTCCTAATTCTATAATATTATCAATCTCACATTCAAAAGAAATAGGAGATTCTTTAACCCTTGGTGGTTTTACCTTTATAGAAGCAATTGGTGTTAACCCAGATTTCACAAATTCATTTACACCCTTATCATATTCGGTACTTGACAGTGACATTTGTTCAACTATTGAATGATTTACACAATTTATAACAACTTCTTTTACTTGCTTTACATTTTCTAGCGTATGCTTAATTGTATTATCTCTAACTCTTCTAGCAGGAGAAAAGATTAATATTGGAGGATTGGTACTAAAGACATTAAAAAAACTAAAAGGGCTCAAATTAATATTATTACCCGTATTTATAGTGCTAGCTAAAGCTATTGGCCTAGGCGCAACTGCCGTTAGCAATATGCGATGCATTTCTGCTGTTGAAATGGTATTAACATCTATAGAAGTAATTCCTATCATATCTTTTAGTTGTGAGCTGGAAGCAATTGTGCTTTTACTTCTCCAAATCCTACTCTAATGTTTTCTTTTTTACAGTAACCTCTCATGATTACCGTATCAAAATCGTTTATAAATTTTCTTTCTTCACCGTTTGATAATGTAATTGGGTGTTTACCTGCCCATGTAAGCTCTATCATAGATCCATATGAGTTTGGTGCTTTGCCACTAATAGTCCCTGAAGCCAAGATATCTCCTACATTAATATTACATCCATTACTGGTGTGATGTGCTATTTGTTGTGACATGTTCCAATACATATATTTAAAATTGGAATTACTCACAATATTTTCTTCTCCGTTTTTTGGCTGTAGGCTTACCTCTAATCGTATATCATAATTTTTTAAACCACTATATTCAAGGTATGTCAACACTTTTGGGTCTTGTTTAGGTCCTTGTACTCTAAAAGGCTCTAAAGCTTCTAAAGTTACTATCCACGGAGAAATAGATGATGCGAAATTTTTAGCTAAAAATGGACCTAACGGAACATATTCCCATTTTTGAATGTCTCTTGCAGACCAGTCATTAAACAATACTTTTCCAAAAATATAGTCCTCGGCATCAGCAGTTTTAACGGATTGCCCTTGCGTTGTATTCTTACCAATAATAAATCCCATTTCTAATTCAAAATCTACTCTCGTAGATGCCTGAAATACTGGTGTTTTAGCTTCAGGCTGCATAACTTGCCCTTTAGGTCTATAAATATCCTTGCCACTTACTATTATTGATGATGACCTACCGTGATAGGCAACTGGTAAGTGTTTCCAATTAGGTAAAAGAGCATTTTCGGGGTCTCTAAACATTTTACCCACATTTGTAGCATGTTCTACACTTGAGTAAAAATCTGTATAGTCACCTATTTCAATAGGAAGGTGCATTGTGGCATCTAATTGATTGATTAAAACATTAGATTCGTTAATCAATGAAGAGTTCTCATTAGAAAGTAATTTTTGAATTTTTAATCTAACTTTAGTGGTAATAGGCTTACCCAAATTGATGAAATCGTTTAAAAAAGGTGCTCTAAAGACTTGTTTGTTTATTTTTAAATCATCAAAATACTTCAATTTAGCAACAGCATATAAATCTACAATCTGATTACCAATTGCAATACCAATTCTTTTTTCCTTGTTTCCAACAGAAAATATCCCAAACGGGAGGTTGTATATACCAAAATCTGAATCTTCAGGTATTGCTACCCAAGATGTTAATATTTTGTCCATAATTTTAAATTTAATACTATTAAATTATGCTATAATGTACCTCTATTTGCCTGTTCGCGTTCTATTGCTTCAAACAAAGCTTTAAAGTTTCCTACACCAAAAGATTGTGCGCCTTTACGTTGTATTACTTCAAAAAACATAGTTGGTCTATCAACTATAGTTTTGGTGAAAATTTGTAACAAATAACCTTCTTCATCTCTATCTATTAAAATACCGTGTTTTTTTAATACTTCTACATCTTCATCTATTTCCCCAACGCGGTTTAATAAATCGTCATAATATTCCTCTGGTACATATAAAAACTCTACACCTCTTTCTCGCATGGCAGAAACCGTGTCTATTATATTATCTGTTGCCACAGCAATATGCTGTACTCCTGCGCCATTATAAAAATCCAGATATTCTTCTATTTGCGATTTTTTCTTTCCTTTTGCTGGTTCATTAATAGGGAATTTTATTCTACCATTACCATTGGACATTACTTTACTCATTAAAGCCGTATAATCTGTTGAAATATCATCATCTGTAAAAGAAATAATTTGAGCAAACCCCATTGTTATTGCATAAAATTCACACCATGCTTTCATTTCTCCCCAACCTACATTACCTACCATATGATCTATAAATTTTAAGCCAACTGGCTCTGGGTTGTAGTGTGATTTCCATTTGCGATACCCAGGCAAAAATAGACCATGATAATTTTTACGTTCTACAAAAATATGAACCGTTTCTCCATAAGTATATATGCCCGATCGAATTACATACCCTTTTTCATCTTCCTCTCTTACTGGTTTAAGATAAGGTTTAGCGCCTCTTTTTGTTGTTTCTTCAAAAGCTTTAGTGGCATCTTTAACCCATAGTGCTACTACTTTCACAGCATCACCATGTTCGTTTATATGCGCATTAATAGTGCCTCCTTTACCTAATGGAGTTGTTAGCACTAAACGAATTTTATCTTGTTTTAACAGGTAAGACACTCTGTCTTTTACTCCAGTTTCTAAACCGGCATACGCTTCTGACTGAAATCCAAATGCTGTTTTATAAAAGTGAGCAGACTGCTTAGCGTTACCTACGTATAACTCCACATAATCGGTGCCTAATAATGGTAAAAAATCTTCTGCTTCATCAAATATTTTTTTAATACCATATTCTGTATTTTGTAAATCTTTTAAATTTTTAATTTCTGCCATTTTGTTTAAATTTTAGGTATTATATTACCTTTAATAGAACGTTGATTATATTGTAATTAATGATTTTCGTCTAACCATGATGTATAATAATTTCCTGTATCTATTTTCATAGCTTCTTCTGTGACCATTAGTGGTTTAAAGGTATCCACCATTACCGCCAACTCTTCTGTTTTTGTTTTACCTATACTACGTTCCATTGCTCCTGGATGTGGACCATGAGGAATACCGGCAGGATGTAATGTAATTTGCCCTAAACCAATATTATTTCTACTCATAAAATCACCATCGACATAATATAATACTTCATCAGAATCTATATTGCTATGATTATAAGGCGCTGGTATGGATTGCGGGTGGTAATCATACAATCTGGGTACAAATGAACAAATCACAAATGCACTTGTTTCAAACGTTTGATGTACTGGAGGTGGTTGATGAATACGCCCGGTAATAGGCTCAAAATCGTGAATTGATAATTTATAAGGATAGTTATACCCATCCCAACCTACTACACTAAATGGATGACATGCATACACGTACTCATAAATCATATCCTGCTTTTTTACTTTTACAATAAAATCACCTTTATCTGTAAAAGTTTCTAACTCGTTTGGGGGATGCATATCTCGCTCACAGAAAGGTGAATGTTCTAAATGCTGACCAAACCAATTACGATAACGTTTTGGGGTGTAAATAGGGTGCTTTGATTCTACAATAAATAATTTGTTGTCTTTAGAATGAAAATCTATTTGATACATCACTCCTCTTGGAATCACTATATAATCACCATATTCAAAATCAATATTTCCTAAAAAAGTTCTGAGTTTACCTGTTCCTTTATGAATAAATAAAACTTCATCTGAATCTGTATTTTTATAAAAATATGTTCTTAACGATGTTTTAGGAGCAGCCAATACTATATAGCAATCGCTATTGGCTAGAATTATTTTTCTACTTTCTAAAAAATCATGTTCTGCAACAACATCAAAACCTTTTAAACGCATAGATTTCATGTTCTTATCTATAGCAATTTTTGGAGATATATCATACGATTTCAATACGCCTTTAACCTGTGTTGGTCTATGTGTATGATATAGTAATGAAGACATCCCATCAAATCCTATAGTGCCAAAAAGCTCTTCGTAATAAAAGTCCCCTTTTTCGCTCTTAAAAATAGTATGTTTTTTAGGCGGTATCTTGCCTAATTTGTGATATCTAGGCATGTTAAATATGTTTATATACGTTAGCTATGGCTTGTGTTAAGGCTATATTAGCTGCTCTATTTCCTATAGTTATTCTAGCGCCATTAGGTGCTCCAAACTTATCGCAAGGCCTTATCATTATACCTTGAGCTAAGATTTTGTTTACAAAAATGTTCAATTCTATTTTTGGTTCTATAAAAATAAAATTGGTTTGACTTGGCCAATATTTTACATCTAATTTCTTAAACTCTTTATACAACCATTGCTTTTCTATTCTTATTAAATCAATCGTTTTAACCAAATGGTTTTTATCTTTAAGAGCATTAATACCTGCAACCATTGATAAGGTATTTATCATAAAAGGGCGTTTAATATTTTCTAAATATGAAATTATTTTAGGTGTAGAAATACTATAACCTAATCGTATGCCAGCCAAACCATAAGCTTTTGAAAAACTGTTTATACCAATAACATTTTTATTCTCTTTAATATAATCGAATGCTCTAGGAAAATCTGCTGCATCTGCAAAGTGAAAATAGACTTCGTCATAAACCACCATAACATTATCTGGTAATTTATTAATTAATAAATCTATATTTTTTTTGCTTGTATAAGTTCCTGTTGGATTATTTGGATTTGTAATAAAAATTAGCCTTGTTTTTTTAGTAATTGACTTTAGTATTACATCAATATCTATAGTGTAATCTTTCGATTTTAGAGGGATATTTACAACTTTACATCCTTCTTTCTCAATCATGCTTTCATAAGCAACAAATGTTGGGTGACTAATAATACATTCTAGACCAGGACTTAAAAAGGCTCGTGTTATTAATTCTAAAACTTCAACACCACCATTAGCGGTTACTATATTTTTTGGAGTAAGATTTTTATATACACTACAAATTGTTTCTTTTAAAAGATTATCATCTCTAAAATCATACTCATGTACATTTTCAAGGCTATTATTAATCGCTTTTTGGGCTAATGGTGATGGCCCTAAAATATTTTCATTTGAAGAAAGTTTCCAGACTTGTTTAATATTAGCACTACACTTAATTTCTTCTCTTGTTATGCCGCCTGCATAATCTTTCGTCTTTATATAATTTTTAAAAATTGAACTTATAGCCATACTTACAAAAGTATTGCTTAATTATATTGATAATTATATTTCACTATTTAAAACTTTATATTAAGTGTTTTTAACTATTTATTTTTATTAATTTGTTGTTTTTAACTATTTTATTAGATATATTTACCTTTATGTGATATATTTTACTGCATGAAAAACAAACTTGATACTATTGATATTAAGATTTTAGAATTTCTTCAAGAAGATTCTAAAATAACAGCAAAGAGCATTGGAGAAAAATTAAACCTTTCTCAAACTCCCATTTTTGAAAGAATAAAAAAAATGGAGGAAATGAAATATATAGATGGCTATGTTGCTTCATTAAACGAAAGAAACATAGGATTAAAGCAAACTGTTTTTATTGGAGTTACGTTAAAAGGACATACACGTAGTTATTTAGATAAATTTTTGGCGCAGGTTAACGACTTTCCTGAAGTTACAGAGTGTTATCAAGTAACTGGAAACTTTGATTATTTATTAAAAATTGTTTTAAGAGATATAGAAGCCTATCAAATTTTTATAGAGACCAAATTATCTTTAATTTCTGAACTAGGAAGCGTACATTCATATATGGCTACAAAAAAAGGAAAGCATACTAATAAATTGGATTTAAGTATTTTAAAAGACTCTATTGCTTGATTAGCAGTATTCCAAAACATAAAATAACACTACAAATAACATGATTCAATTATCTAAAAAAAGAACCTGTTACGACTTTTTATTTTAATCTTTATATGCATACCCATTCCCAAACCTAACACTAAATACTAAGCCATGAATATTCCCTATAGGTGAATTATTTGTAGCTATATTATAATGATAAATTAATCTAAAATTATTAAGCAGATAAAGACCAGCTAGTATATTAAAGCTTGAATTCGTTCTGTAGCCTGCGCCTATTTCAAATTTATTTTGGTAACTCATTGATGCATTAAAATCTACCAAGATTGGTGCGCCTTTTTCGTGTTTTATAAAGATACTAGGTTTAAACATAAAGTTTTCAAAGCGATCATTAAAAAAGCGATACCCTAAATAGCCATACACTGGAAATACTAAATTTAGAGCGTCTCTATCTTGAGCTAAGCTCGTGCCAAATACATTTGGTACAGAAAGACCAACATAAAAACGGGAATGATTAAACAAAAAACCCGCACCAATTGTGGGAATACTAGAATTTATATTTTCACTAAACTTAATATCATCTACAATGTTAAGACTTAATAGATTATCTTGGTATTGCAATAATCCAGCAGTAATCCCAAATGATAAAACACCTGGTTCATAATTTTGCCAATAGGGCCTATCGTTTTTAAAATCAAACCTAATTTTATAAGAATATGCCAAAAATGTATTTGTAGATGACGTTACTCCAATTTCATCTCTAACTATTGCAGCTCCTAATCCCATTTTTCCATTACTAATTGGAACATGAAAACTAGCATTAAGATTTCTTGGGGCACCATCAAAATTACTAAAACCAGTATTACTAATAGTGGCTTCTCCTGTTGATAATAAACCTGTATAACCAGGGTTAATTATAAACGGATTATAATTATATTCTGGAAATGATGCTGTTTGTTGCGCAAAACCTAAATAACAACTTGTAATATACACAGTTAAACGAAGCGCAAGACTTTTATAATTGAATTTTAATTTCATGACTTAACGCTTTATAACTACGAAACCTTTAGTTTTTTTAAGATTGTGATTTCCATTTATTTTAATTTCAAAAAAGTAGGTGCCAGAAGGTAATTTACCTGCTCCCATAGTTGTCTTTTGGTTAGCTTCCCCACTAAATACTCTCGATAAATTATCATACCCTGCAATTCTAAAGACTCTATCTCCCCATCTATTATATATAATGACTTCATTATCTGGATAATTTTGAATACCATCAATAACCCAGTAATCATTTATACCATTTCCATCTGGAGAAAAACCATATTTGGTAGTATCATCTTCTGGGAAAGATATTGAACGCTCTGTGGTAAAGCTTTCTTCACTACACCCAATTGCATTACCAACAGCATTATACGGCGTAATCGTTACAAATATTTGCGTATTCTCAGGTAAATCTGTTGATAAATTGTAAGAAGTATCATTACCTGCATCAAAATTATCTATAACATCATTTCCATTAGATGTTGTTCCAACAGTTATTCGATAACCATCTACGTTTGATATAGCTGCCCAATTTAAATCTGTACTAATCGAAACGTTTGTGGCAGTATTAGATGGCGAAATCAAGTTAGAACAATTTGGAACTACAGGAATGGTTTCTGTAGTAAAGCTTTCTTCTGTACACCCCATTGCGTTACCAAAAGCATTATATGGCGTAATTGTTACAAATATTTGTGTCTGCTCTGGTAAGTCTGCTAATAAATTGTAAGTAGTTGTGTTGCCTGCATCAAAATTATCTAGAATATCATTTCCATTAGGTGTTGTTCCTAATGTAATTCTATAGCCATCAGCATCTGTAACTGAATCCCATGATACTGAAGCTATTTTAGTTGAAATGTTAATAGCTCCGTTCATTGGTGAAATTAATGACGTACAATTAGGAATTGATGTAGATGAGTTTGGGTCATTAATAATAGTAAAATTTGTAGAGGGACAATTAAACAATGGGCTACCAAAAGCATTATATGGTATAATACTAATGTCGACTATTTCTCCATAAGAGAAATCATTTTGAAACGTATAGGTAGTCCCTCTAGGTACATCTACATCAGACACATTATTGTTTGCTGTACCAGTTACCGTAATTCTATATCCGCTTGCATTAGTCACCGGAGGCCATGAAACAGAAGCAATATCTATTGGGATATTGGTAGCCCCATTTGCAGGGGAATTGGCACTAGTACAGGAAGGAGTAGTTGTAGGAAACTCTATAATAGTAAAACTTTGTGTGATACAAGTTGTATTTGTTCCTGCAGAATTATAAGGTTCTATTTTAATATTAACAATTTCTTCGTGGGTAAAGTCGTTTGAGAAATTATAAGAAGTGCCCGTAATCACATCAAAATTAGACACATTATTATCAGCAGTTCCAGACACTGTTATTCTATACCCATCTGCATTAGCAACAGGATCCCATGATACAGAAGCTCTATTAACAGAAACGCCAATATCTCCATTAGCAGGAGCACTTAATGTGGTACAGTCTGGTATTGTTGGTGTAGTATTTGCTGATTCAATAGTAAAGCTTTGAATAGTACAACCTGTAGCTTCTACGGTTCCGTTTACAGGAATAATAGAAACAGAAACAATTTCATCATTTAAAAAAGGCATTGTAAAATCTACATGGGTATCAGTTGTTTCAAATTCAGGCCTATTATTATTTGTAGTTCCTGTGATTGTAACTTTATAACTGGTAGCTTCAGCAACAACATCCCAAGTAATTTGATTTAACGTTGTAGCTACATCTGTATCAGCATTCATTGGAGTTAATAAAGTAGTACAATCTGGTATTGTTGGTGTAGTATTTGCCGATTCAATAGTAAAGCTTTGAATAGTACAACCTGTAGCTTCTACGGTTCCGTTTACAGGAATAATAGAAACAGAAACAATTTCATCATTTAAAAAGGGCATTGTAAAATCTACATGGGTATCAGTTGTTTCAAATTCAGGTCTATTATTATTTGTAGTTCCTGTGATTGTAACTTTATAACTTGTAGCTTCAGCAACAACATCCCAAGTAATCTGATTTAACGTTGTAGCCACATCTGTATCTCCATTCATTGGTGCAGATAATGTAGTACAATTTGGTATTGTTGCAACAGTTTCGGTTAGTATCAACTCAAAGGATTCTTCGCTATTACAAGTACTTGAGCCATCATAAATATAAAGGGTAATAGGATAACTTAGGAAATCACCGAAGCTAATAACATCACCCGCATTATAACTTGTTCCTCCCCCATTGGTTTCGGTATAGTATGCCTCTGCTCCCGTAAGTTTCGTGCCTATGATGGTAGGCAAAGTATAAGAATCTACATGGGTTTGGTCGGCTAAATCACTAATTGTGGGACCAGAGAGACCTCCATCGCTTATAATCCAGCTGTCTGATGCTATCATATTAGCTCTAGCATCTTCAGCTGTTTTAGAGCAATATTGACTATTTCCTCCACTAAAACTAACATTAGGTTGTAAATTTTGAGCATTCCAGCCAATTAAAAGTGCCTCATAATTTACTGTTGATAAGGTAACCCCATCAAACATGTCTTCCATATTAGTTACTAGTTCTACATTCCAAGAACTTATATTTTGATCAAAATTAACAGCGTCCTTAAACATGCCACGCATTAAAATAGCACTGCTAGTAACCCATCCGCTAATATCTTGGTTAAATGAGATAGCCTGATCAAACATAGTATGGAAAAATCTAGTATTGCTGACATCCCAATTACTAATATCTTGGTTGAAAGCACTTGCTCCTCTAAACAATTCCCCCATATTTTCTACATTGGTTAAGATCCATCCACTAATATCTTGATTGAATGTGCTAGCTGATCGAAACATACTACTCATGGTAGTTACGTTACCCGTATTCCGGTACGTTAAAGGCACATAGTTTACAAAGTTAAAGGGACATAGTTTACACTTTTTCAAGTTATAATTTGAGACAAAA
>CANMLX010000011.1 GCA_947498845.1 uncultured Flavobacteriaceae bacterium
AGAGCTTAAATTATTTAGAGTGCAAAATACGATTTCGTTAGCTTAGTACTAAAGGGTTTTGAGAGCTATGAGGGATTGCAGCTAACGGTTTGTATATGAAATGTTGCGTGTTTGTGTGCAAGGATTTTCCGAAGGAAAATCAGAAGCTAGCAAACAAAGCAACTCCCATTGGTTAAGCACAAAATAGCAATTTTTTATATACTTTGTTGCCAACAGTATTTTTATTCTTTTACGGTAACATATAAATTTGTCGGAACGTGTATTTCTTCATTTTCTTTATTGTTCATTTTAAAAACAGCTACTAATTTAATATTGTGTTCTCCTGCTTTTTCTGGAATGAAGCTATACATAAATTCATTATCCGTGAGATTTTCGTAAATCAGCTTATCAGGTTTTCCATCGCTGGTAGTCGTATAAACATTATAAGTCAGTAATTTTTCAGGATAATTAAAAAGGAATTTCACGTCACTTTTTTCATTTACAATAAGTTCAGGTTTAGCAGTCAGTCCGACAATGTTTGAGCTTAAAACCTTATAATAGTCCGATTTAGAAATCGAATCGATCAGTTTTTTATTTTGAGTTTCGAGTTCAGTAATCCGATTATTTAATTCCGATATTTTCTTTTCATTGCATGAAAAAAAGAAGGTCAGAAGTACTAAAATTAATCCGAAGTTAGTTTTTTTCATATTGTTGGCAACAATTGTATATAGTTACCAAGGTAACTATATTTCCATTATAGTATTCACAAATCTAAGGGATTTCTAATTGATTTAAAATTCTTTAAAGCAACTTGGGTATAAATTTTCGGTAGTTTTGGTGCAATTATGTCCTAATAAAGTTTGAATATATCTAATATCGGTGCCATCTTCTAAAAGATGCGTTGCAAAAGAATGTCGTGACATTTGCGGGCATATTTTTCGTAAGATGCCTGCTTTTACACTAGCTCTTTTAACAATTTTAGCTACACGTTCTGCTTAATTGCCTACTAAAGTTAATTTAAACAAATATAATTTAGGCTTCCATTGTTTAAAGTAAATTCTTAATACTATTTTAGAACTCAAATATTAATATGAAATTCTTATACCAAATTGTATAAAACGTAAAAGACCAAAATGTATCACAACACTTTGGTCTTTTATTTTTGTAGTTAAAAATTCTAATACGCTTTAGCGAATAGCACACGACGTTTAGAAGCCGCTCCTGAATACACACAAACACCTTCTTCTTCTTTAGCGTCTAAAGGAATACAACGAATTGTCGCTTTAGTCAAGGTTTTTATTTTGTCTTCGGTTTCGGGCGTCCCATCCCAATGTGCAGAAATAAAGCCTCCTTTAGTTTCCAAAATAGCTTTAAATTCTTCAAAAGAATTTACTTCTGTAATATGCGAATCTCTATAGTTTAATGCTTTATTGAACAAACTCTTTTGTATGTCTTCTAATACATCTTCAACAACAACACTAATTCTATCCAAAATCACTGTTTCTTTACTAAAGGTATCTCTACGCGCTAATTCTACGGTACCTTTTTCTAAATCTTTTGGTCCAATAGCAATTCGTAAAGGTACACCTTGCAATTCATGTTGTGCAAATTTCGCGCCTGGTCTTAATGTATCTCGTTTGTCAAATTTCACAGATATATGGCGCTCTCTAAGGTCGCTCATAATATCTTCAGCTACCTTACTTATAGCATCAAATTGTTCTTCGTTTTTATAAATAGGTACAATAACCACTTGGTATGGCGCTAAATTAGGCGGCAATACTAAACCACTATCATCACTATGCGTCATAATTAAAGCCCCCATTAATCGGGTAGAAACACCCCATGAGGTTGCCCAAACATAGTCTTGTTTTCCTTCTTTATTGGCAAACTTTACATCAAAAGCTTTTGCAAAATTCTGACCCAAAAAGTGAGACGTCCCTGCTTGTAGTGCTTTGCCATCCTGCATCAATGCTTCAATACAATAAGTATCTTCTGCGCCTGCAAAACGTTCACTTTCTGTTTTTACACCTTGAATCACAGGAATAGCCATAAAATTCTCAACAAAACTAGCATATACATTATTCATTTGTTTTGTTTCGTCTATAGCTTCTTCTCTGGTGGCATGAGCTGTATGTCCTTCTTGCCACAAAAACTCAGCTGTACGCAAAAACAAACGGGTGCGCATCTCCCAACGTACTACATTAGCCCATTGGTTTATTAAAAGTGGTAAATCTCTATAGGATTGTATCCAACCCCTATACGTATTCCATATAATAGCCTCACTTGTTGGCCTAACTACCAATTCTTCTTCTAACTTAGCTTCTGGATCTACTCTTAATTTCCCTTCTCTATCTGGATCTGTTTGCAATCTGTAGTGGGTAACTACAGCACATTCTTTAGCAAAGCCTTCTGCATTTTTCTCCTCTGCTTCAAACAAACTTTTGGGTACAAAAAGGGGGAAATAAGCATTTTGATGTCCTGTTTCTTTAAACATGCGATCTAATTCTGCTTGCATCTTTTCCCAAATGGCATAACCATAGGGTTTAATAACCATACATCCTCTTACTGCAGAGTTCTCTGCTAAATCGGCTTTTACTACGAGTTCATTATACCATTTTGAATAATCCTCAGTCCTACTGGTAAGTTTTTTGCTCATTATTAATATTTTGGCACAAAAATTGTGACTATGTTAAATAAAAAAATAGTAGCGCAAAACTAACTATTTTTGTTATGTTCAACAATAAAATTATAGAGATATGCAACTTAATAACTACTTTAAAACTAAAATCCAACTCATTGGTGCCCTCGGTCTATTGTTTGGATTAGCTTCTTGCGGATCTTATCAATATGTTGGTGTTGATAATGATGGTATTTACGGAGGATCCAGCGAGAAACCTAAAGAACAGGTTGTTGTTGCACAAAACAACACTACAACTAGTTCTGGTGATTCTTACTACCAAAACTATTTTAAAAATAAAGCACAAGAATACGAAAATGCAACTAATGAAGGGGCCATTTTCACAGATATAGATAGTTATCAAAGTGATAATTATGCAGTAAATGATACTATAAATAATGATTACCAAGGTTATTCTGGTTGGGGACAAGCTAACGAGAATGTTGTTGTTAATGTTTACGACAACGGTTGGAATAACTGGGGATGGAATTATGGCTGGAACAATTGGCGTTGGAACCGTTGGGGATACAATAACTGGGGTTGGAATAATTGGGGTTGGAACAACTGGGGATACAACGATCCTTTTTGGTGTCCTCCCTACGGTGGTGGATTTTATGGAGGCATTGGATTTTACAACTCATACAGATACGGTTACAATAGAGGCAATCGCTTTTATAGAAATAATGGGTATTATGGAAGAAGAGGTTTAGCTTATAATACTGGTAGACGTAGTAACAATATTTATGGAAGACGTTCTTCTGTTACAAGACGAGGTCTAAATAATACGACTAGACGAAGCTCTGGTACTTATAGATCAAGTAGTCCACGAACTTCAAGGTATAGTACTACAAGAAGAAGTAGTACATATAGAAACAATAATGGAACAACGACTAGACGTTCGGCTAGTTCTAATACTAGAACATACTCGGGAACAAGAAATAGTCGTAGTAACCCATCTACTTACAGAACACCTTCTACTAGAAGCTCTTCATCTTCTGGTAGAGTAAGAAGTAATACCAATAGAAGTTCTTCTCCATCATATTCTCGTAGAAGTAATTCTGGTTCTTACTCAAGATCATCATCAGGTAATTCTTCTAGGTCTTATTCCAGATCTTCTAGTAGCGGAAGCTCAAGAAGCTATTCTGGAGGTAGTAGAAGCTCTTCAAGCAGAAGCTCAGGAGGAAGAAGTTCTGGTGGAGGTAGAAGACGTTAATTATTCACACAACAATTAAGCAAAGAAAATTATATATGAAAAAGTTTCATCTACTAGCCATAGGTTTATTATCTATGGCTACTGTTAGCGCTCAGGATTTAACCAATGCGTTACGTTATTCTCAAGGCAATATCGAAGGTACTGCACGTTTCAGAGCGCTTAGTGGCGCATTTGGTGCCCTAGGAGGCGATATGAGTGCGGTAAGCATTAACCCTGCAAGTTCTGCAGTTTTTAGTCAAAGTCATGCCTCAATTTCCTTTTCTAATAATGAATTTGATAACAACACAACATATTTTGATGGCAATGGTATTACCAACGATTCTAATCTTAACTTAAACCAGGCTGGTGTAGCATTTGTATTTAAAAGTACTAGCAACTCGCCTTGGAGAAAATTTAGTTTGGGTGTTGCATTCGACAGGACTAATAATCTTGATGATAATTGGTTTGCTCAAGGTACTGGAAACACCTCCATTGATAGATATTTTTTAGACATAACCGAGGCTACTAATGTTCCTTTTGGAACTTTGAAACTAAGATCAGGAGAATTTTTGGAAGAGGCTTATGGTAGTATTGGTGAAATTCCAGATGTAGGTTTTGATTTCCAACAAGTATTTTTAGGGTATTGGGGAGGTGTAATTGATCCTGAAAACACTGATGATACTTCAAACGATGACAATGTAAATTATGTTAGTATTTTGGATGGAAGCCCATATAATCAAACCTATAATTTAATATCAAATGGTTATAATGGTAAAATTGCTTTTAATTTAGCAACCCAATATAAAGACAATTTATACTTAGGTATAAATTTAAATTCACATTTTATAGATTATGAACGTTCTACTCTATTTAATGAAAATAATGATGTAAGCTTTAGAAATAATCTATCAACAACAGGCTCTGGTTTTTCCTTTCAATTAGGAGGTATTTTAAAATTAAGTGACGAATTTAGGGTTGGCGCTACATACGATTCACCTACATGGTATACCATAGAAGAAGAATCCTCGCAAGGCATTAATTCTATAGAAGCTGACGACGATATCGAATTTATTTCAAATGTAATTAATATACATCCAAGATACAGGCTACAAACCCCAGGAAAAATAACAGGTAGTTTAGCCTATGTGTTTGGTAAACAAGGTTTGGTAAGTTTTGATTATTCAAGGAAAGATTATAGTGTTACTAAGCTTACACCAGAATCCGAAAATCTGGATTTAAACAATGCTATTAGTGACTTATTTACTTCTGCATCTACTTATAAATTTGGTGCTGAGTACAAATACGAACAATTTAGCTTTAGAGGAGGGTATCGTTTTGAGGAAAGCCCATACAAAGATGGTGTTACAGTTGGAGACCTAAACGGGTTCTCTCTAGGTTTAGGGTATAATTTTGGAAACACTAAACTTGATGTAACATTCGATCAATGGAAGCGAACAGACCAAACCCCTTTATATAATATTGGTCTTATAGATGCTGCTAGTATTGATAGAAAAAACTCAAACATAACATTGTCGCTTAGTTTCAATATATAGCAGTGATGTTTTACATTATAGAAGAAAGCTTGAATACTGTTTGATTCAAGCTTTTCTTTTTTTATGTAATACCTGATAATTAGAATTATATAATTTATGTAATTTAATCTCGCGCAAATATTTTTGTCACTTCGCGTGTCACAGCTTAGCGTGATGTATCGAAAAGCTGCAAACCTGTTCTCGATATATCCCGAAGCAAGTTCGGGATACTCGAACTGACATACACAGAAATTTTAATCGTAAATCGTATTACTAAACAAAACATGCATTAATAATTAGTAAACTTTAGGCATAACACAAGCGAAATGCTTAAATTTGCGGACTTTAATTTTATTATCATCAATAATGAAGATTGACAATAACAACTTAGAAGATTTTGATGCTTTAGGAGAAGAGCATATTGGTACTTCGCAAGATACACCTATGCGCAATGATGCATTTAAATTAACTAACGAAGAAAAAATAAACATCATTAAAGATGATGTTCGCCATATTATGGAAACCCTTGGTTTAGACCTTACCGATGATAGTCTAAAAGGAACACCAAATAGAGTTGCCAAAATGTTTGTTAAAGAAATTTTTGGAGGCTTAAATCCAGATAAGAAACCAAAAGCGTCCACCTTTGATAACAAATACAAGTACGGTGAAATGCTGGTTGAAAAGAACATAACTGTATATTCAACTTGTGAGCACCATCTACTACCAATTGTTGGTAGAGCTCATGTGGCCTACATATCAAACGGTACCGTGGTAGGCTTATCTAAAATGAACAGAATTGTAGATTACTATGCAAAACGCCCGCAAGTACAAGAACGTTTAACGATTCAAATTGTAAAAGAATTACAAGACGTTTTAGGTACTAAAGATGTGGCTTGCGTTATTGATGCTAAGCATCTTTGTGTAAACTCCAGAGGTATTAGAGATATTGAGAGCAGTACCGTTACTTCCGAGTTTGGTGGTAAATTTAAAGACACGGCAACCAAAAGAGAATTTCTAGATTACATAAAATTGGATACCACGTTTTAGTAACGTTGTTTTTATTAAACTACTAAGGCAACTTTTACACTTGTAGATTAAAAACGTTAATTTTTTCAAAAAGATTTTAGATTTATTTCCGAAGGAGATTATAAAAATATTAGATTTGAAATAGAATCAATAGCAAATAAAATTAATCTATTACATAAACTTTTTATTAACGAACATCTAACTCCTCAACAAAAAAAAGAGTCAACACCATACAAAAACTAACATGCAACTTTATAAAGACCAAGAATTAAAAATTTACAATTCGCTTACAGGGCAAAAAGAAGTTTTTAAACCTATTAATAACGGACACGTGGGTATGTATGTTTGCGGACCTACTGTTTACAGTAATGTACATTTAGGCAACGTAAGAACTTTTATGTCTTTTGATATGATTTTTAGATATCTAAAGCATTTGGGTTATAAAGTACGTTATGTGAGAAATATAACAGATGCGGGACATTTAGAAAATGATGCAGATGTTGGTGAAGATAAAATAACTAAAAAGGCACGCTTAGAGCAGATTGAACCCATGGAAGTTGTACAGCGTTATACCGTAGATTTTCATAATGTTTTAAGTACGTTAAACTTTCTACCGCCTAGTATTGAACCTACAGCTACAGGACACATTATTGAGCAAATTGAGTTAATAAGAACTATTATAGACAATGGATTTGCTTACGAAATAAATGGCTCGGTATACTTTGATGTACATAAGTTTGATGAAACAAATAACTATGGAAAATTAAGTAAGCGTAAGTTAGAAGATTTAATTCATAATACACGTGAACTCGATGGCCAAAGTGATAAAAAGAACCCACAGGACTTTGCGCTTTGGAAAAAAGCAGAACCTGAGCATATTATGAGATGGCCTTCACCTTGGGGTGACGGATTTCCTGGTTGGCACTTAGAGTGTACAGCTATGAGCACAAAATACCTAGGTGAAACTTTTGATATTCACGGGGGTGGTATGGATTTAAAATTCCCTCATCACGAATGTGAAATAGCTCAAAACGAAGCCGCTCTTGGTAAGTCGCCAGTGAATTATTGGATGCATGCTAATATGCTAGAAATGAATGGACAACGCATGGCTAAATCTACAGGAAATACCATTAATCCACATGAATTATTATCTGGAGATAATGATAAAATGAGTAAAGCCTACTCCCCTAGCGTGATTCGTTTCTTTATGGCACAATCGTCTTATAGAAGTGTTTTAGATTTAACCGATGCTGGGTTATTAGCCAGTGAAAAAGGCTATAACAGACTAATGGAAGCTATGGGATTAATTCCTAATTTAAAAGCTTCTGGTTCGTCTTCTATAAACATAAAACAATGGCTTCGAAAATGTTACGATGCCATGAATGATGATTTTAATACACCAATTTTAATAGCCAATTTATTTGAAGCGGCTAAATATATTAATCAAGTAAAAGAAGGCAGTGAAACATTAACTGCTGAAGATATTACGTTATTAAAAAATAGCTTAAACGCATTTGCGTTTGATGTTCTAGGTCTTTTAAAAGATACCGAAGTACAATCTGGTGGTGATAAATTAGCTGGTGCAGTAGACGTTTTAATTAAATTAAGACAAGAAGCCAGAGCTAATAAAGATTTCGCATTGTCCGACAAGATTAGAGACGAATTAGCTCAAGTTGGCATTGTTTTAAAAGACGGAAAAGACGGGACTACCTTTACTGTTAATTAAGGAAAATAATTTGTCATTCAGTAGGAGGCACGACTAATGAATCTTTTATTTTATGAGATTCTTCGCTTCATTTCATTTGCTCTGAATGACACAAATGATACCATATCTACAATCCTAATGTGAAATGAAAAAACTACTCATAGCACCATTTCTATTTTTGATAAAAGTGTATCAAACACTTATATCGCCTTTAACACCCGCTACGTGTAGATACCAACCAACTTGCTCGCATTACAGTAAAGAAGCACTCAAAAAATACGGACTCTTTAAAGGGGGGTGGCTGGCCATAAAACGTATTTTTAGTTGTCATCCATGGGGTGGTTCTGGTCATGATCCTGTGCCTTAAATCTAAAATAAATCATAAATTTTTATCATAAAGTTGCTTAGCTAACTATTTTAAGTATATTTGTACACAACTAAAATGAATTTATACTACCAAATAGAGCTAACAGCAAGAAAAATTAGGCATTATGGACAAAGTATCCTTAATGACCATAATTTAAATTTAACTATTGAACAATGGTTAGTATTAAAAACAGTTTTGGAAAATGAAGGTATTAGCCAAATAAAAATTGGAGAAATACTTATAAAAGATAAACCTACTATATCCAGAATGGTTAAACATCTAGTAAACTCTGGTTATATAGAAAAAAGAAATGATAATGTAGATTTAAGGCAATTTTCCATTTACCTCACCAAAAAAGGGAAACAACTCTTAGATAAACTATTACCAGTAATAGAAACCATTAGGTTACAAGGTTTAAATAACCTAACCGAAAAGGAGAAAAACAATTTAAATGACACGTTATTAAAAATTCAAAATAATTTAATTCTATAATTTTTTAGACAACTAGTTGTCTAGCTAATTAATTTACTAATCTTTAAATAATTCTAACAATGAAAAAGTCAATTTTTATTCTCATCGTACTAACTTTGATATGCTTCAATGCATTTTCTCAAAATTCAACAGAAGTAAAAGCACTTAAGGCTGCCTTATCAAATTATATCGAAGCTGGCGATAAAAACAACATTAAAATATTAGAACCCGTATTACATGAACAATTTAGAGTATCCCTATACGATTCCAAAAAAGATAAGGTTAGCATTTTAGACCGCAAAACTTACATATCTTTTATCGATACTAAAAAGTTTGGAGGCTATCCAAGAACACCAGAATTTCATGATACTATTTTTATTGGAGAAAATATGTGTACACTAAAAGTTATTTTAAAAAGCCCTGGAAAACCAACTTTAAAGAATTTTTACTCTATGGTAAAGCTTAATGGTAAGTGGTTAGTTTTACAAGATTATGTAACATTAGTAAAATAGAGCAAAAATAGGCATTACTATGAAAGTCTAAAAAGTGATTAGTAATGTTTTATTCAGAGCATAGTGATGAATCTTAAATTTACGATTTAAATAAAATTTTTATGATTTAATGAGATGCTTCATTTCATTCAGAATGACACATTTTAGACATTCTCATTTAAATTAAATAATAATAAATCCAGCTACCTTTTGATTACTTCCAGTAAAGTTTCTCATTACATAAAAAACACGAATGTATCAAAGGCGGCTGGCTTGCTATTAAACTCGCTTTATGCAATAGAAGGTTGTCATGAAGCTTGTAGATACAAGAAATACTTACTTTTTCTAGATTTTAGTCCCGCATGTGCAGGAGTGAAATTAAAAAACGCAGCGAAGCTGCAGGTTTGCAGTAGTTACAAGATGTAATAAATTTTCTATTGCATAAAGGAGGTTAAACATATCTCACCTATAGAAGTGAGTCTAATAAATATTTTAATATGATTTCCAATCCTTCTTTAAATATGCAAGAGCTTCCTCTAAAGCTTGCTTGGAAGGTTTTGGATTAAAATCTAATTCTGCTTTGGATTTACTAATATCATAATCTTGTTTTAAACCATAAAACATATCCAAGTAATGCCTTTGAAGTAAAGGCTCTTTACCTGTAATTTTACTGCTAATTTCCATTAGAATGGCAATAAGATATAGTAATGACTTAGGAATTTTTCTTGGTATTTTTAATTTTAGTTCAGGATATAGCTCTGCAGCTATTTTAACACTATCCTGTATAGACAAATGTTGTTTATTAGCCAATATATAACGCTCTCCATTCCTCCCCTTTTGCATGGCGTTAAATGCGCCTATAGCAACATCTTTTACATCAATCCAGTTCAACGTAATATTTGTATCAACAGGGATTTCTCCTTTTAAAATTTGCCATACTAATCGATTAGAATAGCTTAGTTTATGTGCCATACTACCTATCATAGCAGAGGGAAGTATTAAAACAGTTCTTATACCATATTTTTCACCTAATTCTAAAGCTAATTCATCCGAATCATTTTTAGAATTGTAGTACCAATTTCTTCTATCACTATTATAACCATTATCTTCTCTAGCTGGAAGTTTAGTAAAATCCAAAGCTGCTACAGAACTTACGTAAACAATATTTTTAACTCCTGCAATATGAGCAGCTTCAAATAAATTTTGAGTTCCTATAACATTATTATGGTAAATCTCTTCTTTTGGGTTTTTAGCCCACATTTTAAAAGCAGCTCCTACTGCATATAGATGGGTTACCCCTGTTAAAACCTCGATTAGTAATTGCTTATCTAACAAATCTGCTTTTACCAGTTCACAATCGAGCCCTTTAAAAGGTTCTTTATTTTCTATATCCCTAACAGATGCTTTAGCTGTAATTCCTTTTGAAAGTAGTAGTCTTAATAGATTATTACCTAAGTGACCATTGGCGCCTGTAACTAATGAAATTTCTTTGTCCATGTGTTTATTTTAACGCGACAAATATTCACAAGAATTAAAATATAAAAAATAACAAATGTTAGATAGTTACCTGACTTCGAATTCTACTTAATGATTGTGGTTCCATACCTAAATAAGAAGCTATAGTCTCCACAGAGACATTTAAAGCTAAGTTTGGAGTTTTTTTAATAAATTTAAGATAGCGTTCCTTTGCTGTTAACGTTTGAAAATCAAGTACGCGTTCTTGCTTACAATGGAGACTTTCATTTGTTATCAACTCTATTAAGTAAGACCACTTTTTATCAGATTCCTTTAAAACATTTAAATCTACTTTAGAAACTTTATACATGCTGCAATCTGTTATCGTCTCAAAACAGCTATTTGAAGGAATATCGAAGAAAAAACTATCTGTTGATGTTAAAAAGTTATTATCTTCTACAAGATGCTCTACTATAATTTTACCATTATTATTTTTAAATCCCCTCACAATACCTTCTTCCAGAAAGTATAAAGAATGTGTTGTACTACCTTCTTGAATAAAAATAGATTTTGGTGAAAATTGTAGTGGTGAAAATATTTTTTTCACAAAACCAAAATCTTCCTCGTTTATCGAAATTCGATCTTGAATATATGAGAATAGTTTTTCCATGATTTTACTTTACAACTATAAAAACGATTAAAACAGTACGTTCAACAACCTTACCGTAGGCATAAATTTATAATAAAAAATATATTTTAAACCAAAATAGTAGTAACTACTTTTATCCTAAAAAATTAATTTAATAATACATATATTTGTGGTTTCCCTAGCTTAAGAATACATAATTTTTTTAACTCAAATCACAGTGAATAGTACTATAATTATAAAATTACTGTACTTTATGGTTATATCTTTTTTGTTATGTTTTCAGTCTAAAGCTCAAAATGCCGATTTTGTTTTTAGTTTGGAATTTAACTCGTTGGTAGCTAAGAAAGAAGGTAAATCTCCTTATGCTTTTGAAATATTATCTCAAAAGCATTCTACCATCATAAAAAAGCCCGCTTCTAAAAGTATTACTCAGTTCTACAAAAGGGCTTTAGTTTTTTCCAAAAAGGCTAAAAGCGACAGTGCAAAAATTGCCAATCTCAAAAAGGAAGGCAAATACACTCTGGAAATAGCAAAAAAACTTAATGAAAAAGATGTAAATAACAGGTTAAGGATTGCTAAAAGAGGCCTAAAGAATACTAAAAAATATGAAACCGTACCTAGCAAGGTGATTGTAAAAAAATTTGATGCGTTAAAAATAAGGAGAACTATTTTTAAACCTGAAAATGTGATTATAGGTGAGTTTAAACGTTTAGGGTCTTATTATATTGCTAATGGTACTAAGGGATATATTAGAAGGAGCTTAATTACTACTGCTGATGTGAAAAAAAATAAATTAACAATAGATAATTTTCTTATTGATAGTGTTTTTGAGGTCATTCAAAATATTGAAACAAAGACAATCTACATGGTTTATCCAGATTTTTTAGAAAAATACGCCATTAACTCTCATAAAAATTATTCTAATGGACCACATACTGATATTGATAAAGTATTAGACCATTAGACTCTTTAATCTCAAGATATACTAAAAGACATCAAAAGAGTTAGTTTTTAACCAAAAAAAACCTATTTAGCAGTTTGCTAAATAGGTTTTATATAAATGTTAATTTTATTTCTAGATATTAGCAGCTAACCAATCTCCTACTTCCTTAGTGCCATAAGCTTTACCTCCGGCAGCTAAATCTTCAGTTACAATACCTTCAGCTAAAGCTTTATTAACAACATCTCTTATAGCTTTCCCTTCTTCTGGCAAATTAAATGCTGTTTCAAACATCATCGCTGCCGATAAAATAGTTGCCATAGGATTTGCAATATTCTTACCTGTCGCTTGAGGGTATGAACCATGAATTGGCTCAAACAATCCAATATCTGCTCCTAATGAAGCCGATGGCATCAATCCCATAGAACCTGAAATCACAGAAGCTTCATCTGTTAAAATATCTCCAAATAAATTTTCTGTAATTAATACATCATAGCTATTTGGCCATTGTACCAAACGCATAGCAACAGCATCAACAAACTCATAAGACACTTCTACTTCTGGATAGTCTTTTTCCATGGCTTGAACAGTTTCTCTCCATAAACGCGATGTTTCTAAAACATTAGCTTTATCCACACAACATAATTTTTTTGAACGCGACATCGCTAATTCAAAACCTTTTTTAGCCAAACGTTGCACTTCTTCTCTTGTATAAACACAGTTATCATAAGCTGTTTCTCCTTCATCTCTTCTCCCTTTTTCACCAAAATAAATACCTCCTGTTAGCTCTCTTAAAAATACTAAATCTGTACCTTCAATACGCTCTTGCTTTAAAGGCGACTTATCCAATAACGAAGGAAATGTAAATGTAGGGCGTACATTGGCAAATAGCCCTAATTTTTTACGCATTTTTAATAAGCCCTGCTCTGGTCTTACAGGCGCAGAGGGGTCATTATCAAAACGAGGATGACCAATGGCTCCAAATAAAACGGCATCGGATGATGTACATATATCATGAGTTTCATCTGGATAAGGTTCTCCTACTGCATCAATTGCAGCTGCACCTGTTAAAGCTGGTTTCCAAGTAATATCATGTCCAAATTTCTTTGCTACTGCATCACTTACTTTTACAGCTTGTTCTATAACTTCTGGTCCTATACCGTCTCCAGCTAAAAGGGCTATATTAAATTTCATTGTGTTATTTTTTATTCTTTTTATTTAAAATATAAACTTATTCTATAATTATATTCAGCATTTTCTCTGTTGCTTTTATTGCTGATACTGTTTGATCTGAATCTAAACCACGCGTCTTAAACTCTTTTTTGCTATTCTTCCAAGTAATGATAGTTTCACAAAGCGCATCAGAATGACTTCCTGGAGGTATTCTTACCGCATAATCTATAAGATTAGGCAATACTACCTTTTGCTGTTTAAATACATTCTTTATCGCATTCATAAAAGCATCAAACTGTCCATCCCCTTGAGCATGCTCTTCAAATGTTTTATTTTCTATTGTAATAGATACTGTTGTAGATGGCTTTAACCCTTTAGAATGGGTTAGTACGTAAGAATTTACTTTCACTTTTTCTTCATATGAATGATCTAAAACATCAGATATTATATAAGGTAAATCTTCTTTGGTTACTACTTGTTTTTTATCACCCAGCTCTATAATACGTTGCGTGACTTTTTTTAAATCTTCATCGTTAAGCTGAAGTCCTAATTCCTGTAAATTTTTTTGAATATTGGCTTTCCCTGAAGACTTTCCTAAAGCGTACTTTCTAGTTCTACCAAAACGTTCTGGCATTAAATCACTAAAATAAAGATTCCTTTTATTATCTCCATCTGCATGAATTCCTGCTGTTTGCGTAAATACATTAGCGCCTACAACGGGCTTATTTGCTGGTATAAAAACTCCAGAAAATGTCTCAACTAATTTACTAACCGAGTATAGTACTTTTTCGTTTACTCCGATTTCAATATCTGGCATAAAGTCGTTAATAACAGCTATTGTACTTGCCATTGGTGCATTTCCTGCACGTTCACCCATACCATTTACTGTTAAGTGTAAACCATTAGCGCCTGCTTGTAATGCTTCCATGACATTGGCTACGCCTAAATCATAATCATTATGCCCATGAAAATCGAAATGCAAATTTGGGTATGCTTCTTTGGTTTCCTTTATAAAATCGAATGTTTCTTTAGGTGTTAAAACGCCTAAAGTATCTGGAAGCATAATACGCTTTACTGGTTGCTTTGCTAAAAATGCTAAAAACTCAAAAACATAAGCTTTAGAATTTCGCATACCATTACTCCAATCTTCTAAATAAACATTGGTTTCTATGTTATTTTGCTGCGCCAGAAGAATATTATCCTCAATTTCTTTAAAATGTTGCTCTGGCGTTTTTTTAAGTTGATGTGTTAAATGATTTAAAGAGCCTTTTGTTAAAAGGTTTTGAACTTTTGCTCCTGCCTCTAGCATCCATTTAATTGAAACACCCTTATCAACAAAAGTTAATACTTCTACTGCATTTAAATGGTTGTTTTCTAAAGCCCACTCTGTAATATCTTTTACAGCCTGAAGTTCGCCTTCCGACACCCTTGCAGATGCAATCTCAATACGATCAACTTTTAACTCTTCTAATAAAAGCTTAGCTATTGTTAACTTCTCTGAAGCAGAAAACGACACGCTAGAGGTTTGTTCACCATCTCGCAGTGTCGTATCCATTATTTCTATTTTTCTAACCCCCATTATTTAAAAAGGGCGAGATTCTGTAAATGTTTCAATCTCACTTTTTATATTTTGCAAATAGTCTATATCATCAAAACCATTTAACATATTTTCTTTTTTGTAGCCATTAATATCAAAAGATTCTTTAGAACCCGATGATAATAAGGTGATCGCTTGAGCTTCCAAATTAATTTCTAATTCAGTATTAGGATCTGCATAAATAGCTTCAAATATTTCTTTTAAAAACTCTGGACTTATTTGCACTGGTAAAACCCCAATATTTAAACAGTTGTTTTTAAAGATATCTGCAAAGAAACTTGATACTACACAACGAAAACCATAATCGTAAACTGCCCATGCAGCGTGTTCTCTAGAAGATCCTGAACCAAAGTTCATGCCTCCTACTAATATTTTACCTTTGTAAATAGGGTTATTTAAAACAAAGTCTTCTTTTGGTGTATCATCACCATTATACCTCCAATCACGGAATAAATTATCGCCAAATCCTTCACGTTTTGTGGCTTTTAAAAAACGTGCTGGTATAATTTGATCTGTATCTACATTCTCTATTGGTAATGGAACTGCAGTACTTGTTAATGTTGTAAATTTATCGTAAGCCATTATTTTTATTTTTAGCTGTTAGCCATTAGCCCTAAGCTATTGGCAAATTTTATGTTCTAGTATTTAGCTAATAGCCAAAAGCTAATAGCCAAAAGCTTTTATAATAATTCTCTTGGATCTGTAACTACACCTGTAACTGCTGCTGCTGCTGCAACTAACGGACTGGCTAACAATGTTCTTGATCCTGGTCCTTGTCGTCCTTCAAAGTTTCTGTTTGATGTACTTACCGCATACTTTCCTGCAGGTACTTTATCATCGTTCATTGCTAAACATGCCGAACATCCTGGTTCTCTCAATTCAAATCCTGCTGCTTCTAAAATATCTAAAAGCCCTTCTTCTTTAATTTTAGCTTCCACTATGTGTGATCCTGGAACTAACCATGCTGTAACATGTTCTGCTTTTTGTCTGCCTTTAACAATAGATGCAAATGCTCGAAAATCTTCTATACGGCCGTTAGTACAACTTCCTATAAACACATAGTCGATCTTTTTACCTATCATTTGATCATCTTCGGCATAGCCCATATAAGCAAGCGACTTTTCGTAAGTTGCTTTACCGCCTTCTACTTCGTCTGAAGAAGGAATGTTATTAGTAATACCTATTCCCATACCTGGGTTTGTACCATAAGTAATCATTGGCTCGATATTACTTGCATCAAAAGATAATTCTTTATCGAAAATAGCATCGTCGTCAGACTTTAATGTTTTCCAATAAGTCATAGCTTTATCCCAATCTGCTCCTTTAGGCGTTTTTGGTCGTCCTTTTATGTAATCGAATGTTTTTTCATCTGGAGCAACCATACCACCACGAGCTCCCATCTCAATAGATAGGTTACAAACCGTCATACGGCCTTCCATAGTCATATTTTCAAAAACATCTCCAGCATACTCAACAAAATATCCTGTAGCTCCAGATGTTGTTAATTGTGAAATTATATATAAACCAACATCCTTAGGTGTAACACCTTTGCTTAATGTGCCGTTAACGCTAATACGCATTTTTTTAGGCTTAGGTTGCATAATACATTGAGTGGTTAATACCATCTCAACTTCCGATGTTCCTATACCAAAAGCTATTGCTCCAAAAGCACCATGTGTTGATGTATGTGAATCTCCACATACTATTGTTGCACCTGGTAATGTGATCCCATTTTCTGGTCCTACAACGTGAACAATACCATTATTTTCGTGTCCTAATCCCCAGTGACTAATACCATATTTATTGGCATTATCTTCTAATGTTTTTAACTGATTAGCTGATAATGGGTCTTTCACAGGTAAATGCTGGTTGATTGTTGGTGTGTTATGATCTGCCACCGCAAATGTGCGTTCTGGATATAATACACTTAAACCTCTACTCTCTAAACCAACAAAAGCAACAGGACTTGTAACTTCATGAATTAAATGACGATCTATATATAATACATCTGGACCATCTTCAATCTTGCGTACTACATGAGAATCCCATACTTTGTCAAATAATGCTTTGCTCATAAAAACTTTTAATTATTGTGTTAAATCTTTTTGTCTTAATCTAAATAGTTATCCAAAAAGTTAAAAAGGACACAAATTTACAAAAAACTAAAGGTTGTTATAACATTTTAAATATGGAAGTCTCTAGCTAAGGTGATTTTTTGTAGATTACTTAATTGTGTCGGTATTTATTGAATTTATTGCAACAGAATATTAAAAACGCCTATAATTTTAAATCTATTTATTTCTAAAAAGAATTTCTAGAAGATGTGTTTCAAGGTAAAGCATATAAAATGCGCTATAAATAATAGATTTATAGCGCATTAACAACAATAAATAAATATTAAAAAACTACAAAAAAGTATTCTGGTTTTTACTTGCTTACTTTTTCGTAAATACTGGTGATTTTATTAAATCGTTTTGTTAGGTCATTAGTTGTAACAAAAATATCTTCTAAGTTAAAATTACCATCGAAAAAACCTGATTTATTGCTCTGGAATTTTTCCCAATGACTCATAATTACGCCTAACTCTTCTTCAGAATCTGATGTATTATAACTGTTAATTAGCAATTCGCCTATGGCAGTATCAAATTCTTCATATACGTTTCGCAATTCTGGACTATATTGATCTTTTTGAGACTTAAGTAATAGACACGCTGTATAATACAACGCCAACCTTTGTGATAACATACGCTGTTTTCCTGATTTGTTTATTATAGCTACTAACTCCTGATCGTGATTACTAAAATAATTACTACTATAACCTGATCTAGCTTCTATAGATTGTACTAAATTATGACATGCTTTTAATAGTGTTGTATTTAATACCATAATCTCTTTAGCAGATACTAAATTTGGATGACTTTCTATTAAAGGTTTAAACTTTTGCCATACCTCTTCTATCTTTTGAGTGCTCAATCTAACTGTAGTTATATCTTTACCATTTTGTTTTAAAATTTGCAATTGCTTTTCGAAAATAAACTTACTAGAATTAAGCTCTCTCTTAATATCATCGTTATTAATACCGTATGCAAGTAGCAAATACGCTTTAGACATTTTTTGAGATAGCATTCTTTGTTTTCCTGAAATATTAACAGCTTTGTTATATTCCATGGTTCCAAATTTTTGTGACTGGGCTGTGAGTTCACTAAATAGCAAAAGTAAAATTACTATTAGTAATGACTTTTTTTTGAATTGATACATGATTATTATTTTGGGGTTTTAAAATATGCTCGCCTCTACAAAGTAGCCTTAAACCTCCTTGAGTATAGCTTAAATATTACTTTGTCTTATTTTTCCTCAAATAAACAAAAAAAATCGACGCATTACAAAAAAAATCGATAAAAAATCAAATATTTAGAAATAAATACGTACGAGTACTAACAACAATTTTTAGACAACATTAAATTTGGTGTTAGTATTTTATTTTTAGATACTTATGTGTTTTAGCTATATGCAGTTGAAATCTGTAAACATAAAAGTTAAAATAACTTGCTTTTTGTTCTAAAATAAAAAAGAATTGTACCAAAAGCTAAACACCATGGTTTAACAACCATGGTGTTTTCTAACAAAGAAATGTCTTAATTAACTTTTAAATATATTAATTTAGAATACACTCAAAATAATTAACTTTTACTTGCTTTTTCATAAATACCAGTGATTACATTAAAGCGTCTTGTCATGTCATTGGTGATAACAAAAACATCTTGTAAGTTAAATTTACCGTTAAAAAAGTCTGATTTGTTAATTTCAAATTTTTGCCATTCACTCATAATTACGCCTAATTCTTCTTCAGACTTTGTGGTGTTGTAACTATTAATAAGTAAATCTCCTATGGCGTTATCGTATTCATCAAAAGTTTTACTCAATACCTGAGTAAAATCTCTTTTTTCTGAAGCAAATAATACGCTGGCTGTATAATATAAGGCCAGTCTTTGGGATAACATACGTTGTTTCCCCGATTTATTTATAATAGTTACTAACTCCTGATCACTTTCACTAAAGAAATTACTACTGTAACCTGCTCTTGACTCTATAGCTTGCACTAATTGATGGCATGCTTTTAGTAAATCTGTATTTGTTTTTGCAATAGTTTTAGCAGAATTTAAATTTGGGGCGCTTTCTATTAACGGTTTAAATTTAGTCCATAATTTCTCAACGTTTTCTACATTAAGCTTTATTGATGTTATATTCTTACCGTTTCGTTTGAGTATTTGCAATTGTTTTTCAAAAATAAATTTACTGGAGTTTAATTCTTTTTTAATCTCATCGTTATTTACACCGTAGGTGAGTAAAAGATAAGCTTTAGACATTTTTTGAGATAACATGCGCTGTTTCCCGGAAATATTAACCGCCTTATTATAAGTCATCTCACCAAATTTTTGAGATTGTGATGATATTTTATAACATAATAATAGGAGAATAATAATTAAGTAAGTAGGCTTTTTAGTAGTGTTCATGCTAATAATTTTAAGGGTTTATAATATTACTTATGATTGAGATAAAATTATATAAACAACTACAATTTAGAAATCACACCTCCACTATTGCAGGCTCTAAAAACGGCACTTGATGCGTAATTTAGTCTCATATTTCCCCCTTATTTTAAGACTTTCTAATTTTTAGCCATAAAATTTTATAAATCCTAAAATTTTCAACACGCTTTATTGGCAGATAAAAAAAAATTACGTGTAGGAACATTTTTATTAAAAAAACAAAAAACACGACGTAAATAACAAAAAACACGCTTAAAAGCGCTTTTATTTAACGATTTCACACTAAAAAAGTTTTGTAAGTCTACATAGAATAGAGAAAAATACACGAAAGTTTGACAAAAACTTTCTAAAAAAGCTAGTTTGGGTAATTTTAAGGATTTATTTAAGCTGAATTCGATTTAAGAATCATAGATAAAAATCAATAAATAGGCTAGATTCAACTTATAATTACGATAGACTAGCCAGCCTAGTTTATCGTAATTTAAGGAAGAAGATGGCGTGTTTAGTGGTTTTTAGCTAGAATTTAATACATTTTTATAGTCTAAAGAGCGACATACACACTTGTTTAATTAAACAACTAATAAAGAGGTGTTTGTGATTTAAAAAATAGTGTTCTTAGGTCGAACTCAGGTTACTTAAGTTCTAAAACATGGATTGTTGACCGCCTTGATTAGGAATTGTTAGTGAATAACCTAACTCAGAATTCAATTTTTTCACAAAATAAGCAGATAGCAAAGGGGATTCTTTTTCTATATTTTGATGTATAAAAAAGTTAATTTCTTTAATCCCTTGTGTCTGCCATAATTTTAAGCGATCCACCCAATCATCCAAACGTGTATAGTCTGAAGTATGATTGGCTCCTACATAACGAATAAAAGCTGTAGCATTTGTTAATCGCATATGCATAATATCACGTCTTCCAGCAGTATCTACTATAATATTAGAGATATTGTTGACTTCTAAAAGCTCATATAATTCTTGAGCCACAGTAGCATCATTATACCAATTAGTGTGTCTAAACTCTACAGCTAAAGGAATTTCTTTGGGCCAACTCTCAACAAAAGCAACTACCCTATCAAAATCTTTAGGTGCAAAATTGGTGTGCATTTGCAGAAATATAGTTCCTAACTTCTCTTTTAAGTTTGAGGCATTATATAAATAGTGTTCAACAATTTCTTTTGTTTCATTTAAACGTTTCCAATGGCTAATCTCTTGATTTAACTTTGGAAAAAACTTAAAACCTCTTGGTGTTTTATCATACCATTTAGAAAATTGTTCAGCTGGAAAAATTCTGTAAAAAGTAGCATTTAATTCTATGGCATTAAACTGTGAAGCGTAGTAATTTAGTTCATCTTTGGTGCCTCTGGGATAGAACCCTTTTAAATCTGCCCTATTCCATTTGGCGCAACCTACATATATCTCAGGAATATTATCGTCTTTAAATCTATTTAAAACTTTTTTTGTGTCTGGGTGATCTTTTGGGAATGTAAAATCAATTAATTCTGGATTATCTACGCTACCAAACTTCATAATGCTTGTTTTTTCAAAAATAACTAAATTTTAACATTATAGTTTTAAATAAATTTTTAATTTTGAAACGAACATTTCAAATAAATATGCCTAAAGTAGAAACGTTTGATAAACAACTAGTCATTAATAAAGCTACAGACATCTTTCATCTTAAAGGTTATAATGCGACTTCTATGCAAGACTTAGTTGATGCTACTGGTTTAAACAGGTCTAGTATTTATAATAGCTTTGAAAGTAAGCATAATTTATTTTTAGAGTGTTTAAGTGCTTACCAAAATAAATATCGCATTAAAATGTCTGATATTCTTTTAAAAGCAGCTAATCCCCTTGAAGCTATAGAATACTTATTTAATCTTTATTTTAATGAAGCAACAATAGAAAAGGACAACAGAGGATGTTTTATAATTAATTGTAAATCTGAAATGGCAAATAAAGATAAAGCCATCACCACCTTTTTAACTAAAAACACAAACCAGATGATTAGTTTACTTGAAGATTTAGTGTTAAAAGGACAACAACAAAATTTAGTTAATACTAATAAAAATTATAAAGACTATGCGATATACTTGTATGCTGCAATATCTGGTTTTAGGTCTACAAGTATAATAGTTTCTAATAGAGTTAAATTACAGGCAATAATAGATAGTACACTACAAACATTAAAATAATTTTTTTTAAATAATTTTGAAACGATTGTTTCAAATAAACAAATTTTCATCATGAATAAACTAAAAAACAAAGTAGCAATTATTACTGGAGCCAACAGTGGTATAGGTTTAGCAACAGCTAAATTATTTTTAAAAGAAGGCGCAAAAGTTGTTATTTCAGGTAGACGTCAAGAAGCACTAGATGAAGTAGCTAAAGATTTAACAGGTGATTTTATTACTGTTTTAGCAGATGCAGGAAATGCAAATGACAATAAAAAATTAATTGACACAGCAACCAAACATTATGGAAAAATAGACATCCTATATTTAAATGCTGGTATAGCTCCACCTATACCTACAACCGATGTCTCTGAAGCACATTACAACGACATATTTGATATTAATGTAAAAGGTCCTATAATAGCTGTTAAAGAAGCCTTACCACATATTAATGATGGTGGATCTATTTTATTTACAAGCTCTATAGTACATCAAAAAGGATTTGATGGTTTAGGTGTTTATTCTGCAAGTAAAGGTGCTTTAAGAGCATATGCACGTGTGCTTACTTCTGAAGTAAAATCAAGAGGAATTCGTGTAAACACTATAGCTCCCGGTCCTATTGAAACTGCTATTTATGGAAAAATGGGCTTACCAAATGATGTTATAGAAGAAATGGGTAAAAGTTTTGCTGCTCAAGTACCATTAGGTCGCTTTGGAAAATCTGAAGAAGTAGCCAGTACCGCTCTATTTTTAGCTTCTGATGATGCTTCATATATTAACGGTATAGAACTAGAAGTAGACGGAGGGTTAAGTCAGGTTTAAATAACTTATTGTATAACTAAATAGGTCTAAAAAGTGATTAGTAATGCCATTTAGAGCATAGCGATGAATCTTAAATTTACACTTTAAATCAAATTTTCACGATTTAATGAGATGCTTCGTTTCTTTCAGAATGACACTTTTTATACCAATTCTTAAATGAATATACTGTAAAAGAAAATGATGGATTTTGGAATTATACGAGATAGAATTTAAAAAAACACTTTTTAACTCAGTAAATTCATTTGGGAATTGGTATTAGACCTCTTTATTGTTAATAACCTCGTTAACAATTATAAGTTGATCCAAAAAAATTGAGTACCATAAATCTATACTTTTATTAAAACTCTCACTTATGAAAACAAGACAATTTGACTTAAAAAGCATTCGTCCTGAAATTCAATCTTTAAAAGTATATGATAGTATGAGCAGTGACGAACGTTTTCAAAACCTTGTACTGCGTCCTATTATTAAATTTCAAAATGATTTATTTATTGAAGTTTTTAGAAACTATATTACTAAACATAAAAATGTATTTTACGGTTTATCGTTAGAAAAACGTATGGATTACATAGAAAATGCCATTCATAAAGATATGAAATTACGAAATTCTATGAAGGGTATTGTGATAGGCCTTTTTACTATTGAAGAATACAATATCTATATTAAAAATTCGTCGGCATTAAATAAACGTATGATGAATATTGTTAAAGGGCGGTTACTAGATAATATCCAATTATTTAAAAAACCAGATTTATTGACTGCTGTTTAGTAAACGACCTCGAGGCAAGTCTATGAGGCATTAGTTGGAAGCATATTTTTAATTTCGAGGCAAGCCTCGGAACATTTTAATCTCGATTATCGAGTAAAAATATTTTTTGAATAAAAATTTGACAGATCAACTTAACCCATTTATTAATACGTTTTTATAAAAAATAAAATTTTTATGTTTCTATTCAACCATAGAAACCCCGTTCAAATCTGTAGTTAGTACATCACTCATATAGTCAAAAAATGGCCTAATGGCTTTAAATGCCTGATCTACTTCGGTAATAAAATGAGCACTTAAAACCTCCTTATCTGTGTATTTTTTAGTAAAAATGTATTGCTTTTTTTTAATTAGGTCTATGGCTTTATGTTCCTTGCTAAAACCTTTTGGAGCGGTCTTTACTTCATCTCCAACAAATGTATTACCCCATATTGAATTAAAGTCCCTATTGGCTAAAATGTCTCTAATTTCTGCATCATCCATTTCAAACTCTTTTCTAATACGTAACAAATCTTCTTTTGCTGGTTCCCAAAACCCTGTGGCTATAAAACTTTCATTATTGGGTTGAATGTGTAAATAATAACCACCTCTTAACCTGGGTTTTGTTCTATGAAACGAACCTCCAAAATGCGTTTTATAGGGTAATTTATTTTTTGAAAAACGTACATCACGATAAATTCTAAAGATTTTTAGTTTATCGATGTCATCATGCATATTCAAATTTTCAAAAATGGAATTATAAAACGCCTTAACATCCTTTTCTATAGCCTTAAATTCTGGCTTATTAGCATTAAACCAATCACGATTGTTATTCTTTTCTAACTTTTTAAAAAAAGAAAATACATCTTTGGATACTGTAGCACTCATAAATATGATTTTTGAAATTAAAGAATTACGCCGCTTCTAAACTACAAAAAGCCTAGCATTATTCAAACTCTATACTTTTAAGAATTAAACCAGATGCCGGCGCTATATAATCCATTTTTACAGTACTGCCTTGTTGTAAGCTATCGCTTATATCTTGAAGTGTTAATTTCCCTTTTCCTAGATCTATCAATGCCCCCATCATTAATCTAATTTGATTTCGCATAAATCCCTTACCTCTTACTCTTAATATATACGTGTTTTTAGGAAAATAATTAGCTGTATACGTCGTGTTATCAATCAACTCACACAATACGATCTCCCTATTATATATACCGTTATCTGAGGGTTTGTAGCAATAGGACTTGACATAATGTTCTCCTTCAAAAAGTTTAGCGCCTTTTTTCATAAGTTCTATATCCAGATCATCAAGAATAGTCGTCATTATAGGAGCACAAAAAGGGTGACACTTTTCTCCATAGGTAAAAAGGTAATTATACTCTTTTACTTTGGAATGGTTAATTATATTGAATTTTTCATCGACCTCTCTAATGGATAGCGCTCGAATATCCTGAGGTAAATTGTAGTTAAACAGTTCTAAAAAAGCTGTTAAATCTTGAATAGGTTCTTTTAAAAATAATTCGAATGCTGCATGTTCTGCTGAAACCATCGCATCTGTTCTTCCTGAACTTAAACTTTTAAAATAAGCCCCATTTAAAATATAGTTTAAAGTTCTATCTACCATAAGATGTAATGTCTTAACATTAGGCTGTTTTTGCCAGCCATGAAAGCGATAACCTAAATATTGTAGAGTAATTACGTAATAGTATTTCTTCATTAAAAATGACTTTTAACCTTTATTTTTTTCATTTTTCTTAAAATTTTAACTAAAAAATTTATATATTGAGCAGCTTTTATAACTAACTAGCTAACTAATCTAAACCAAAAAGGCATTAGTTTTTTACTAATGCCTTTTATTATTTTCTTAATTAATCCAGCATCCATCCCATGTTTCATTGGGTGTTAAAGGAATCTCAAAAGGGTCTCCACTATACGTATTTCCATTAGCTTTACCAGAGACTTCTAAAAAACGATACGCCCAACATTTATTCTCATGGTCTACTTTATTATTTTCTAAAGTTAAATTCGTCATTTTCCAAAATGCTAAATGTCCATTATCCATAACATTGTTTTTTATTTCCAAATCTGCCCCTTTATACATATACATCCCACAGTTATATAAGGTATTATCATGTATGTAAGTTGTAGCTGGATTTACTTTTTCGTTATCGTTAGAATACATGATGATGCCGTTCCAATTATTTACAGAAGGCGTTAACATAGTAATCTCGTTATTTCTAATTGTCCAATCAGCATTTTTCCAATATACTATTGGACCGTCAATATATTTACTTTCCACTCCTTGAGTTAAAATATTATTTTCTACTAATACATTTCTACCGTCAGTGTTTACAATATCTCCTCCTGTATTATGGTGAAAATAATTCTGCCTTATAGTCACATTTTCATTAGTACGACCTGCGCCTTCTAAATCAATACCAAATTGAGGTGATGTTCCTTTTGTATGGTGAATTTCATTATCTACAATTAAAATATCTTTTCCTCCAACAATAGAAACACCTTGTCTACGATTATCTGAAAAATTATTCCTTTTAATTACAATATCTTTTAATTTTTGCTCCTCTCCTCTTTTACTTCCTACTATTAAAATACCATCTCCATTTGCCTTACCTAATACCATGTTCTCTATTGTAACAAAAGTACTTTCTCCTTCTATACAAATTAAATGGCCTTCGTCATGTACTACCGAACCATCTGATGTTCTTGGTGTAAATTCGTGATTATCTCTATCGCCAAGTATAGTGCCTCCAGATACTACAACAAATGTCTCATTCCTTATGGCTATGGCACAATAATTCCATTTATTATTTGGAGCCATTTCTATAGTAGCTTCTTTATCTAAAAGAAAAGCCATATTACTTTTAAGCTCAATACCAGCCTGATATATATCGTTGCCATATTTACCAATTAAATAATGTCCTTTTGGCAAACAAATTTGTCCGTAACCTTCAGCTACAGCCCAATCGATAGCTTTTTGAATATTATCTGTAGTCTTCTCTGGGTTTGTTCTGTTATGTGGTATATCCCATCTATCTAATTCTATGACATACTTTGAATCTGATATTTCTCCATATGGCATTGCTTCTATAGCTGATAAAACGCCATTAAAAGGATTAGGATTGTTAGGGTCTGTATTACTTAAAGGTGTAGTATCTTGTCGCGTACCATCATCTATATCTTCAAAACAAGAAAAAACTGAAACAAAAAGGCTTAATACTATTATTTTTTTAATGGTATTGTAGGCTATCATAATATATAATATTTTCGATTAACTAAATGGGGATTCGTAGCTAATATACGTGAAAAAACTAATGATAGATGATAACTTATTTATGCCTTCCTTTTAATTCGGCTTCAATATCTTTTAAAGTAAAACCTTTAGCTTGTAATAACATTAAGTAATGAAATAGTAAATCTGCAGATTCGTATAAAAATAACGCATCGTTATTATCCATAGCCTCTATAACAGTTTCTACAGCTTCTTCCCCTACTTTTTGAGCTACTTTGTTAATGCCTTTTGAAAATAAGCTTGCTACATAAGACTTTGTTGTGTCTTTATTTGCAACGCGTTCTGCAATAATGGTTTCTAAAGTTGAAAAGAACCCATAACGAGGTTCGTTTTCTTCCTTCCAACATGTATCTGTTCCTGTATGACAAGTTGGCCCCACTGGATTTACCTGGATAAGTAATGTATCTTGATCACAGTCGTTTTTAATATCAACTAAATTCAAAAAATTACCACTTTCTTCTCCTTTGGTCCATAAACGTTGCTTACTTCTACTAAAAAATGTTACTTTTTTTATCTCTAATGTTTTTTGATAAGCTTCCTTATTCATGTACCCTAACATTAACACATTTTTTGTTGTGGCATCTTGAATAATTGCTGGGACTAAGCCGTTTGAATCGTATTTTATTTCCATTTTTAGTTGTTATTCCTGTAAAAAAAGGAATCTATTTTTTATTTATATCAGTTTATGTGGATTCCGCATCAAGTGCGGAATGACAGAACGCAACTAAATTAAATGCGTACTTCTATATTATGTGCTTCTAACTCTTTTTTCAACTCAGGAATAGGAATTTCTCCAAAGTGAAATACACTAGCCGCTAAAGCAGCATCAGATTTTCCTTCTTTAAATGTATCTATAAAATGCTGCACATTACCTGCGCCTCCTGAAGCAATAATTGGAATATTTAATTGCGCCGATAACTTTGCCAATGCTTTATTTGCAAAACCTGCTTTAGTTCCATCATGATCCATAGAGGTAAATAGAATTTCACCTGCGCCTCTTTGCTCTACTTCTTTAGCCCATTCAAATAAATCGATATCTGTTGGAATACTTCCTCCTGCTAAATGTACTTTCCAATGCCCGTCTATTTGCTTTGCATCTATAGCTACTACGACACACTGACTCCCAAATTTATCCGCCAACTCATTAACTAATTCTGGTCGCTTTACTGCCGAAGAATTAACCGATACCTTATCTGCGCCACATTGCAATAAAGCATCTACATGTTCTACGCTTGAAATCCCTCCACCTACTGTAAACGGTATGTTTACCTGTTCTGCAACACGAAGTACCATATCTAAAGTTGTTCCACGGCCTTCTAATGTCGCTGCTATATCTAAAAACACGAGTTCATCTGCGCCTACTTCTGCATATTGTTTTGCCAATTCTACGGGATCTCCTGCATCACGTAAATCCACAAAATTAACGCCTTTTACAGTACGTCCGTTTTTTATATCTAAACAGGGTATAATTCTTTTTGTTAACATTGGTTGTTGGTTGTTGGTTGTTGGTTGTTGGTTGTTGGTTGTTGGTTGTTGGTTAAAGTTATTAACTAAAAACCAAAAACTATTAACTATTAACTATTAACTATTAACTATATAGTGTTCCAATTGCTTCAAACTAATCTTATTCTCATAAATCGCTTTTCCTATAATGGTACCTTCACAGCCTAACTCGGCTAGTTTTGGTAATTCATCAAATTTGGAAATGCCTCCAGAAGCTATTAATTTAAGTGATGCTTCTCCCGAATTTTCGGGATCTGAATGACATTGCTCAATCATTTTTTTATACAAATCGAACGAAGGCCCTTGTAACATCCCATCTTTTGCGATATCGGTACAAATCACATAAGAGACGCCTTCTTTTATATAGTTTTTTACAAATGGAATCAATTCTTCGTCAGATTCCTCTAACCACCCACTAATCGCTATTTTTTCGTTATTCGCATCTGCTCCTAATATGATTTTGTCTGCTCCAAACTTAGACAACCAACTTTTAAAAATGTCTGGTTTTTTAACAGCTATACTCCCTCCTGTAATTTGTCCTGCTCCAGATTCGAATGCAATGCGTAAATCATCATCGGTTTTTAAACCACCTCCAAAATCGATTTTTAAATTGGTTTTGGTAGCTATGGTTTCTAACACCTTATGATTTACAATATGACTGGCCTTTGCGCCATCTAAATCTACTAAGTGCAAATACTCAATACCATGAGCTTCGTATTGCTTTGCAATCTCCAATGGGTGTTCGTTATATATTTTTTTGGTACTATAATCGCCTTTTGATAAGCGTACACATTTACCTTCTATAATATCTATTGCTGGTATTATTCTCATGCCTCTCCCTAACCCTCTCCAAAGGAGAGGGAATTAATTAATTACTATTTTTTACAATTTCTCTTAACTTTTCTATTAAAAACGTGGTTTCTTCTACATGATGCGCTTCCAACTTTTTATAACGTTCTTCTCATGATAAACTTTCATCATCCACATATCTTTTTACTTTAATCCATTTATAAGTTTCAAGGATTGTTTTTTTATCTGATACTGTCATAACTTTTAGATTAGTTTGCTCCTTCTGTAAATTGTCTAACATGTATTTTCATAAAAATTCAATCCCTTTAATCTATTTTTATTGGTTGTACTAACCTTGTAGAAAGAATAAAATTATTTTTAATAAAGTTATAATCATCTCCATCTCCTGCATAAATTCCATATCTTCCTTCTACCTTAGTATGAGTTATTGATATTACATTATTAGATATTACATTTTGAATATTATATTTATCATTAATCGAAGGATTATCATCTTGCACTCTAGCCACATGTATACCATCATACCACCTTAAATCATTAATAATTGGATTTTCTCCTGAACGCTTTATATATCTATGTCTATTAAAATTCATGATCGTATTTGATTGAATTGAAGAATTCTTAGATCGCTCTATAAAAATACCATGAAATCTTTTATTGAATATTTGATTATTAGAGATTGTTAAAAAATGAGCATATTTAACATGGATGCCATGTCCACTGGGAAATGACACATCGTTCTCTTGATCTGTTTGTATTGCTAATTTTTTAGAATTCCAAGTAAAAGAACCATCAATTAAATTATTTGTAATTGAACCATGCGAACCCGCAAAAGCTTTAATTGCTGTATCCATTGAAACTAAAATAGAGTTCCCATCTATTTTTGTTCTATCTAAACTACCTTCAAAAAATGTTTTACAATCATCAGCATAATTATTAGTTATGTGATTATAATGCCCATATATTGTAAATGCTTCTGGAAGGTGAGATGTTTGAAAAGTAAAACCTTCAGGTCTTATCCTTATACAAGTTGAACCAACTAAAGAAGGATCTTTTAAAGCACTTCCAATCGAGTGAAATCTATTTCTATCAATTATGTGCCCCCTTCTATGAGGACTATGTGGGTTGCTATTATGAGGACCATCGTAATCAAATTGAGCACTCTTTATATCAATTCCAATGTAACAAGCAGAAAATAAATTATCAGTAACTTTTAAATTAGTACCCCTAGCGAAAATACAAAATTTAAAATGTGTAAATCTACAATTATCTACTGAAGCATCTATATCTTTTGCTCCATTAGATCTAACGAAATTAAGTGCTATTCCTGTAGCATTAATCCCTTTATTTGTTGTATTTTTTTTCCTGAAGTTAAGATACGTGAATTGAGCTCCGAATAAATTCACATTAAAAATACTAGTTACGCCATCATTAGCAATTAAATCATTTGCAAAAACCAGATCATTTGCATTCTTTTTTGCAGTATGCCCTCCAACTCCTTTTATTCTTACCGAAGGGATATTTATATCCATTTCATCATGAATAAAATACTTACTTCCAACAATTAAAACTTCACCTCCATCTACTAATGCATTAATAGCCTTTTGAATAGGAATATTATCAGGCAACTCTGTCTCTGGATCTGTTTGATAAGAACATAAACCAAACCATTCTGGATAAATAGGTTGATTATGTATTTTTATGTTGTGATTTAATTGACTTGTCTCAAAAATCTGTGTCCTTGTATGTTTTATATTTCCTTTAATTATTAGTGAAATATTATTTCCTACTGTAAGTTTACTTCCTGTAAAAAAATTCAATGTGATTTTTGAAGGTACATTCAATGTTTGTGTTATGGAAATATTACCTTTTAAGCTTATTGTACCATACCCATTATTATCAATATTTAATTGATTAATTGCTGCCTGAATATCCCCTTGAGTATCTCCTTCTAAAATTACATACTCTACTTGAGACAAACAAAAAAAGGGCGCTAATAAAAACAGTACCTTAACAAGTGTTTTTTTCATGATTTTTATTTTATAGATTAATTAAAAATAATATTTATGTTTTTGTAAAGCTAAAGCGCTAAAAAATTCTCCAAAATTCTAGCCCCTGCTGTACTACTCTTTTCTGGATGAAATTGCACACCATAAAAATTATCTTGTTGCAATGCAGATGCGTAATTAACGCCATAATCTGTTGTAGCTACGGTAGCTTTACAGTGTTTCGCATAATAGCTGTGTACTAAGTACATGTATTCGTTTTCTTTAATGCCTTTAAACAAATTAGACTTTAAATCTTTTATCACATTCCACCCCATTTGTGGCACTTTTACATCGTTTGCAAAACGTACTACATCTGTATCAAAAATACCTAACCCTTTTGTGTTGCCTTCTTCTGTGGTGTTACACATTAATTGCATCCCTAAACATATCCCCAAAACTGGTTGTTTTAAATTTGGTATTAACGTGTCCAATCCACTTTCCCTAAGCATTTTCATGGCACTACTTGCCTCTCCTACGCCTGGAAAAATTAGTTTATCGGCACTCTTAATTTCTTCAGGATCTTTAGACAGTATCGCTTCTACGCCTAAGCGCTTAAAAGCAAACTGAATACTTTTAATATTTCCTGCACCGTAGTCTATAATTATAAGCCCCCCAGCCCCCGAAGGGGGAGCGTTAAGGCTTTTATTTATTTCTTTTTTCATATTCTATTTTTTCTCCTCCCCTTTGGGGAGGTCGGGAGGGGCTTACAATAGTCCCTTTGTACTTGGTAAAAACATTTTATTTGCATCGCGTTTTACAGCCATTTTCATGGCCTTAGCAAAAGCTTTAAAAATGCCTTCTATTTTATGATGCTCGTTATCGCCTTCTGCTTTAATGTTTAAATTGCATTTTGCGCCATCTGAAAATGACTTAAACAAATGCAAAAACATCTCTGTTGGCATGTCTCCTATTTTTTCGCGTTTAAAATCTGCATCCCAAACTAGCCAAGGTCTACCTCCAAAATCTACAGCTACCTGTGCCAAACAATCGTCCATGGGTAAACAGAAACCATAACGCTCTATACCTAATTTATTACCCAATGCTTTAGCAAACAGTTCGCCTAAAGCAATCATGGTATCTTCTATGGTATGGTGTTCGTCTACTTGTAAATCGCCATCTACTTTTACGGTTAAATCCATTGCACCGTGACGCCCAATTTGATCTAACATATGATCAAAGAAATTTAAACCTGTTGAAATGTCATTTTTTCCAGAGCCGTCTAAATTTAATTTGATGTAAATCTTGGTTTCATTAGTATTTCGTGTGATTTCTGCAACACGGTCTTCTAACTTTAAAAACTCATAAATTTCTGCCCAATCTGTACTTTTTAGAGCTATAGCGTCAACTATCTCCTGCTTTGAACTTTCTATCTCATCGGCTCCTAACTCTGGATCTTCGGATAAATAAATGCCTTTTGCTCCAAGATTTTTTGCTAATTCCATATCGGTAATGCGATCTCCTAGTACAAATGAATTTTCTAAATCATAGTCCTCAGAAAAATATTTAGTTAACAATCCTGTTCTTGGCTTTCGTGTTTCTGCATTTTCATGTGGAAAGGTTTTATCGATATGTATTTCCGAAAACACAACACCTTCCTTCTCAAAAGCACGAATCACTTTGTTCTGCGCTGGCCAGAATGTATCTTCTGGAAAAGCATCGGTGCCTAATCCATCTTGGTTGGTTACCATGACTAACTCATAATCCAATTCACTAGCTATTTTAGCCATGTATTGAAATACCTTTGGATAGAATTCCAATTTCTCTAAACTATCTAATTGGTAATCTACTGGTGGTTCTAGCACTAATGTACCGTCTCTGTCTATAAAAAGTACTTTTTTCATTTCTTAAGCCCCTCCTAACCTCCCCAAAGGGGAGGAACGCTTACTCGGGTAATGTAAACGTTAATTTATTTTAATTCTCTTAATACCTTTATTAGTCTATCGTTTTCAGTTTTTGTCCCCACAGTAAACCTTAAACAATTTTCACAACCAGGTTGTGTTGTTCTGTTTCTTACAACAATGCCTTTTTCTATCAGCTGGTTGTAACGCTTTGTGGCATCATCTACTTTAGCTAATACAAAATTAGCATCGGTTGGGTATATTTCTGAAACAAAATCTACTTCTTTAAGCTTATCCACTAACACGTCTCGTTCTTTTAAAATTTGAAGAACCTGCTGTTGCGTCTCCTTATTTTTCTCCAACTGAACAATTGCTCTTTGTTGTGTTAATTCATTCACATTATAAGGTGGTTTAATCCTATTAAATACAGATGTGATCTCTTTTGAAGCATAACAAATCCCTAAACGAATTCCCGCCATGCCGTAAGCTTTTGATAATGTTTGTGTTACTATTAAGTTTGAAAAATCTTGTAATCTATTAATCCAACTTTCTTCATTTGAAAAATCTATATAAGCTTCGTCAATCACAACAATACCTTTAAATTCCTTTACCAAACGCTCTATAGCCTTACTATTAAAACTATTGCCTGTTGGATTGTTAGGCGAACATAGAAATAATACTTTAGAATTAGCATCTGCTATATTTAAAATGGCTTCAACTTTAGGTTGAAAATTTTCATCTAATCGCACTGTTTTAATCCCAATCGCATTAATATTTGCTAACACACTATACATACCATACGTTGGTGGTAGTGTGATAATATTATCTTGATTAGGCTCACAAAATGCTCTAAATATAATGTCCAATACTTCATCACTACCATTACCTAATAAAATTTGCTCTTGTGATATACCTTTTATTTCTGCAAGTAAAGACTTTACTGTACGTTGTTGTGGGTCTGGATAGCGGTTCACCCCGTTTTCAAACGGGTTTTCATTGGCATCCAGAAACACCATGTCTTTTGGCACTCCCTTAAATTCATCTCGTGCAGATGAGTAAGGTTTTAATCCTTTTATGTTTGGTCTTATTAAATCTTGAATGTTCATTCTTGCTTTTATTTGTCATTCCGAACATCGTGAGGAATCTCAAAAAAGATGCTTCGCTTCGCTCTGAATGACATTTACTTTTTCAACTCTTTTAACCTTAAAGTTACCGCATTTTTATGTGCCTGCAATCCTTCTGCTTCTGCCATTAATTCAATGGTTTCTCCTATATTTAAAATACCATCTTTAGATATTTTTTGAAAGGTCATACTTTTTGTGAAACTATCTAAATTCACGCCTGAATAGGCTTTACTAAACCCATTTGTTGGTAAAGTATGATTTGTTCCCGATGCATAATCGCCTGCGCTTTCTGGTGTATAATCCCCAATAAATACCGATCCTGCGTTTTTAATCCCATTAATATAAAAATCTTCATTTTGTACACATACTATAAAATGCTCTGGTCCATATGCGTTAATCATATCTAAAGCTAGTGTATGATTTTCAATGTAAATAAGCTTTGAGTTTTCTATTGCTTTTTCTGCAATGGCTTTACGCGGCAACACTGCAAGTTGTTTTTCAACTTCATCCAAAACAGCATTAACTAGGTCTTTTGATGTAGACACTAATATCACTTGGCTATCGGTACCATGTTCTGCCTGACTTAATAAATCTGACGCCACAAATGATGGATTTGCAGTAGCGTCTGCAACAACCAACAATTCGCTAGGGCCAGCTGGCATGTCTATAGCAACACCATATTTTGTTGCTAGTTGCTTTGCTACTGTTACAAACTGATTCCCTGGTCCAAATATTTTATACACTTGCGGTATTGTTTCTGTACCAAATGTTAATCCAGCTATAGCCTGAATACCTCCTACTTTTATAATCTTTGTAACACCACAAAGCTGTGCGGCATACATAATTTCGTTAGCTATTGTACCCGCCTTGTTTGGTGGTGAACACAATACAATCTCCTCACAACCTGCTATCTGTGCTGGAACAGCCAGCATTAACACAGTTGAAAACAACGGAGCCGTTCCTCCAGGTATATACAATCCTACTTTTTGAATAGGTCGTTTTTCCTGCCAACATTGTACGCCCTTTGTTGTTTCTAAACTTACCTTAGCTGTTTTCTGAGCTGCATGAAACGTTTCTATATTATTTTTAGCCGCTTTAATAGCATCCTTTAACTTTTGCGGGATGTTATTAGCTGCTAAGGCTATTTCTTCACTAGAAACCAAATTATTTTCAAGAACTACTTTATCAAACTGCTCTGTATATTGCTTAATCGCTTTATCGCTATATAACTGCACGTCTTTAAAAATGGTACTTACAACACCTTCGATATCATCTACTGTTTGTGTTGGTCGTTTAAGAATTTCTAACCAAGTACTTTTATTTGGATTGTTTATTATTTGCATTATTAATACCCTTTTTTCATTTCCACGATGGTGGAAATCTTTTAAACTTCATAGCTTTCTATTTTAAAGATTCCTGCTGGAGTTTATCTTGAGCGATAGTCGAAAGGCAGGAATGACAAAAAATAACTACAATACCATTTTTTCAATTGGACATACTAAAATACCTTCAGCGCCTTTGGCTTTTAGATCGTCTATAACTTCCCAAAATTCGTTCTTATCAATTACCGAATGTACAGAACTCCAACCTTCTTGAGCTAATGGCAATACTGTTGGACTTTTCATTCCTGGTAAGGCATTAACAATATCTTGAAGCTTATCATTAGGAGCGTTTAATAAAATATATTTAGAGCGCCTTCCTTTTAAAACGGACTTAATTCTAAAAATTATAGTTTCAAGAATAGCTTTTCTATCTTCGTCTAGTTTGGGTGAAACTGCTAAAACTGCTTCAGATTTAAACAATACCTCAATTTCTTTTAATCCGTTTTTAAATAGTGTGCTTCCACTAGATACGATATCACAAATACCATCTGCTAAACCTATATTTGGTGCAATTTCAACAGAGCCATTAATAATATGTAATTGCGCTTCTATATTTTGCTTCTTTAAAAATTTCTTAACGGTTTCTGGATATGACGTTGCTATGCGTTTTCCACTTAAATCTTTTAATGAATTCGCAGTAGAATCTTTTGGTACAGCAATAGATACTTTGCATTTAGAAAATCCTAATCGCTCGGCTATTTTAATATCATCTCCTTTTTCTATTAGTACATTTTCGCCTATAATGGCGACATCTACAACGCCATCTTTTAAATATTGAGGAATGTCACCGTTTCTTAAATAAAACACTTCTACAGGAAAATTTCTTGCCAAAGCTTTTAATTGATCTTTTCCATTATCTATAGAAATACCAATATCTTTTAAAATTCTCATCGAGTCTTCGTTTAACCGACCCGATTTTTGTACTGCAATTCTTAATTTACTCATTTTGTTTTTGTTATGAGTTTGAAACAATCTCGTTAATTTTAAAAATGAAAAACCCGCTTGATTGTCTCAAACGGGTTTAAATATGTTGATTCTATTCAATACATTTTCACTTCGCTTGAGAGCAAATATGAAAATGATGATGTATTTGAATAAAAGTCATGTCGTTTTTATTTGTTGCAAATATCAAAAATTAATCTCTAAAGTTCCAAATAATTCTGGGAATTTTTAAACTAATTATTGATTTCCTAGAATTATTGGTAAACCACTATCTCCAGATCCTATCACAATCACTTTACTATTTGGTGATTCAGATAGCTTCATTGTAGCTTCTATACCTTTATCTTGAAGAATTTTATCTGTTAAGGAAGCGCTTAAAATTTTATTAGATTTTGCTTTACCTTCAGCTTCTATAATTTGCTTTTGCGCTTCTTTTTGAGCCGTAACTAATCTAAATTCATATTCTAAAGACTCTTGTTCTTGCTTTAGTTTACGTTCAATAGCTTCCTTAATTGTTGGTGGCAATGTGACATCTCTAACTAAAACTTCATTAAGTTGCACATATTGTTTTTCAAGAATTTTTTTAGTTTCTACAAATATTTCATCCTGAATTGCATCTCGTTTACTTGAATACAATTGCTCTGGTGTATAACGACCAACCACACTTCTTGCTGCACTCCGTATTGCAGGTTTAATTACACGATCCAGATAATTTTCTCCAAGTGTTTGATGTAGGTTTCCTAAATCACCATAAACGGGTTGATACCAGGCTGAGGCATCAATTTGAATTTCCAATCCGTTTGATGATAATACTTTCATTTTTTCAAAAAGCTCTTGCTGTCTAACTTCATAGACATGTACTTTATTCCAAGGTGCGACAATATGAAATCCTTCTCCTAAAGGCTCTTGTTCTGTAACAACACCACCTCCAAATGTTTTATAAAGTACGCCTGCTTCACCTGAACCTATGGTTACAGCCGATTTTGTTAATAGCACAATTAATACTATAATTACTATAATGACGGGAAATGCAATTTTAGGTAATTTATCCATTATGTTAGTTTATTAAATTAGTCCGTTATATTTTCGTAAAAACCATTCCACAGATAGTGACAATACTAGCAATGCTAGTAGGTATTTCCAATCGATCAAAGGTACGGTATTTTTGTTGCTTTTTTGTATGGTTTTAAATTGCTCGTTTTTCAGTAATTCTGAAATTACAGTACTAGAATTATCTATAAAAAAAGCTTTTCCTTTAGTGTTAGTAGCTAATTGTTGTAGTTTAGTTACATCGGCATTTAAAAAATGTTGCTCTACATTATATTCCAAAACTTCAAAGTGTCCAGATTTAGATATATTTTCATCCTTAGCCTTAACAGTAAAACTATATTTAGAAGCCCGCAAACCACCTAAATCTACTTGATAATTATTGTTTTTTAATACAAAGGGCAGAATTTTTTCTTCATTAGAATTTTTGTCTACTAACTTTAAATCTAAGCTTTTTCGTGAATCGAACACATAATTCTTATCAAATAACTGTGCTTTAATTACGATGTTTGCACTTCCATTATAAAACGATTCATAATCTATATTCAATCTGCTTTTCCTTTTGCTGGTAGCCGAATATTGAACAAGCTTCCCTATAAAATCATCAAAAGCGTTAAATGAATTCTCATTTAAAAAACTTTGAGCACGCCATTGCCAGAGGTTTTCTCCAAATAGCACCACTCTTTTTGTACCACTCATTTCATAAGTTACTAATTGCGGTTGCCCTGTAGGTACTCCCAATACTACTTTTTCTAAAATAGTTGCAAAAGGCACATTAAATGTTACATCGCCATAATTAGATTTTAATGGTGGGAACGATTCAAAATTGATATCATCCACAATAAAAGGCGAAAAATTGACATTTAATTTGGATTGAAAATCTTCTTTATGTCCTGTTATTTTATGAGTAAATCCTGTTGGTATTGTATTTAAAAATGTTAGGTTGGTTTTTGTACCTGTAATAGTAAACCTGTTCTTATTTTGAGCATTTAAAACCTCATACAAATCCTTGAATCTATTACTAGGCTGATATAGTATAAATAATTGAAAATCATTTATTTTTTCTAATACCTTTTTTGAATCTATAAATGTTACTTTACGCTGTTCATTACTCTCAATACTTTTCTTTAAAGCGCCTAAATCTGGATGCCAAAAATCACTAACGATTGCTATTTTAGTTTTTTGATCTATAACTTCTACAGCAAAATTTTTAGTATTGTTAATCTTATTTTTCTCATCACTTAATGGCTCTACAACTGCGTTGTAGCTACTTACGCCCACGCTATTCGCTGGTAATGTGAAATTGATAATTTTAGAATTATCTGTTTTTGAAAACTCCAGCACCTTAGAATACACAGTACGCTTACCTTGTTTTACATTTAATTTGGCTTTAACACTTTCTTTTCCTTGATATACAACAACAGCTTCTACAGGAAATCGATTCTTTAAAAACGCATATTTATTAACGTTTAATTGCTGAATCCTTAAATCTGTATACGTAATTGTATCCCCTAATATCACAGGAAACACAGGATGTTTTAGCTGTGGATTGGCCATAGAAAAATCTTGTCCAAAAGTTTGATTTCCATCAGACAATAATACGATGGGTGCTATATCATTTTTATAAATATCCGACAGTTCTTTAATGGCATTATAAATATTTGTTTCTTTAGAATTAAAGTCTATACTATCTGAATGCTCCAAAGCACCATCGAATGTAAATACTTCGAGATCAAACTTTTTAGTTATGTCAGCATTACTTTTTAATGCTTCTAAAAATTGTAATGCTTTTTGATCTTGCTTAAGGTGTTTTATTGAGTTAGAATTGTCTAATGCTACAATCAATTTTGGTTTTTCTGAATAAACAGTAAGCTGTTCGAATTTTGGATTTATAAGAAGTAACAGTATTGAGAAAAGCGTTAGAAACCTTAAAAAGGTAAATAATACAGATAATTGAGACCTCTGTTTTGCCTTATACCAATACTGAAAAAGCGCTATAAATAGCGCTATTATTCCAGCAATTATGATATAAATAAGTGTTTCTGAACTCATTATTAATTAATGGTACTTCTTTATAGTTTTATTGATATTATCAATATGTCGTTGTTTTATTCCTTTTGAAGATAATGCATCTGCTACATAATCTCTGTAAACAATCTCTCCTGTTCTAGAATTGATGATTTGAAAAAACTTTTCTTTATTTGCTGAAGTAAACATTAAATAATAAAAAGACTCTTTATTATCTAATATTTTTTTATTTAATTGGTTAGTATCTATAATTTCAAACTTATAATCATAATTATTCGAGATTTTTTTACGAAAGTTCCCTTTTTCGTAATTATCTTCGATATAAGATGGAACAAATAATGTTTTTGTGATTAAGTTTTTCAATTCATCAGTATTATCATTTTTATACATCCAAAAATTCTGATTTGATTTTATTAAACTATTAATCTTTTGAAAATAATTTTTCAAAAAACCTGCCCTTTTCCTTTCGTATGAATTTCTTCTTACTCCATAATCTGAATTATACGACCTCGCATAATCTGAATATCCTGTCCCAGAATCATTAATATGAAAAAGTAAAGGATCTATATTTATTCTACCGATTGAAATTATATTTTTGTGATAAAAATTTTTTATTTTTTTTAAATATTTTTCCTTTCTTACATTCCCTATTTTAGATATATCTTTCTCATATTCGTCAAAATCAAATAATGTAAATTTAATATGATTGTAGTAATTTGTATATGTCTGTGAACCAAAATTAGAGGTGATTTCAAAAGAACTATATTCTACAAACGAATAGTTTTTATCTAAAAAATCTTTATAATTAAATTGTTTAACAGAAACAATTATAAAATCAGTTACATCCCATATTTCTTCAAGCGATTTTGTAAAAGAATTATCAATAAGTGATTTCGGTAAAATAAATACAGTCTTAGAAGTCTTGAATTTATCGAACTCTTCTTTTGATACTTTCTTCAATTTACCAGCAAAACCTCTTGAGATTGAAACTTGTCCCAAAGAAGTAAAAAAAGTCATCACAAAAACCCAAATCAATAAATTACTTTTCATTTATAATATTTAAAAACTCAAATTAGGTTAGCATTCCCCCATCTACATTAAGTGTTTGCCCTGTTACATAGGCACTCATATCACTTGCTAAGAACACACATGCATTAGCCACATCTTCAGGGGTTCCTCCTCGTTTTAACGGGATACCAGCGCGCCACCCTTCTACAACCTCTTCATTTAGTTTGGCTGTCATTTCGGTTTCTATAAATCCTGGAGCTATCACGTTACTACGTATATTTCTTGATCCTAATTCTAAAGCTACCGACTTAGAAAACCCTATAATGCCTGCTTTAGATGCCGCATAATTGGTTTGACCTGCATTTCCTTTAACGCCCACAACAGAACTCATATTAATAATAGACCCTTTGCGCTGTTTTAACATGGTGCGTTGTACCGCTTTTGTCATATTAAAAACCGACTTTAAGTTGACTTCTATTACTTTATCAAAATCGTCTTCACTTATACGCATTAACAAATTATCTTTTGTAATTCCTGCGTTGTTCACCAATACATCTATACTTCCAAATTCTTTAGCCACGTCTCCTGCTAAATTTTGAGCATCTTCAAAACTTGCTGCATTACTTTGATAGCCTTTCGCTTTAACACCTAATGCATTTAATTCTTTTTCTAGTGCATTGGCTGCATCAACAGAAGCGCTATATGTAAAAGCGACATTTGCACCTTGTTCTGCAAAAACTTTCGCAATTCCTTTTCCTATACCTCTACTAGCTCCTGTAATAATAGCCGTTTTCCCTTCTAATAGTTTCATATTTTATTCGTTAGATCTTAATATTATTTTATACCATTTCTCACGTAAAATTACTCAAAGAAAACAGTTCTTTTTTCACTACGCTTCATCATAAAATGAAACCAGAACTTAGGCTATGCTTGCATTTTCTTCTTCGCCTAGCTCAAAAATATTCTATTTTCTTTGAGTAATTTTACATCAGAACTGGTATTGTAACTAACATTGTAGCGTTTTTTAATTAAAATAGTCGATTTCAAATATAGCAATAAGAAGTTGTATGAAACATAAAAACCCACAATATTTTGTGAGTTTTATACACGCTTACGTCTAATTTCAATTAATTATCTGCCACAAACGCTACATCTACCATACCAAGATAAGACGTCTCCGAAAATGTTGTTGGTAATGTTTGACTTGTTCCAAAATTAGAGCCATAACCAGTTATCAAAATGTCTCCAGATTGTGCAGGAAAGAGATTATTCCCCGAGTTAGTGAATTGATAATAATCGTTAGTATTTACAGCAACAAAATATGCCGTTCCTGAACTAATTTCTATAGGAGCTATATCCTCAAAAGACAATAACCCAGAACTAGATACTATATTTTTAGTAACTAAAATTTCTTCTGTATCATTATTCCAAAGCGTTACTCTATAAGTTTTATTATTAGGAACACGAATTCCTAAAGCCGTGATTTTTCCGTTTTTAAAGGACTTAAACTCATAACCAATTTCAAAAGTGCTTGGACTATTTATTTTTTGATAATTCACACTCATATGTCCGCTTTCTATTAATGACTTCATTGGAAATTGAGAAGAAACCTCTATTTCTTCTATTGTATCATCTTCTTTAGAACAACTGGTAAAAAATAGTGTTATAGCTAATAGACCTAAGATTAATTTTTGTGTTTTCATGATTTATAGTTTTTTGCTTTTCAACTTTATATCAACACAACCTCTATTTTGTTACCTTATACCATTTACACATTGAATTTACTGCAATAAAACACCCTTTTTTCCTTTCTATTTCATTATTAAATGAAACCGTAAACTTAGGCTATGCTTTAATTTTCTAATTCATACAAAGAAAAAAATCATTATTTTCTTTTACAATAAATTCAAAATATAACTGGTATTATATTTTTGTTAAATACTCAAAAAAAGCCAATCTTATAAAACTCACGGTTTAACTTTCGTCATGTTGTTTAATCAATTAATAGCCTTAAGAACTGTTTTACTATAATAAGGAGGTGCTAACAGCACACGGTTAACCGCATTGATGAGTATTTCTGGAGTAAGATCGCTTTTGATCAAAAAACCTTCAGGTTTTAACCTTTTAATAAAAGGCAATATTCTGGAAGGATTATTATAAGCTGTAGACACAATTATTTTAGTTCCTTCCCTTTTGTTTCTTAGCTCATCTCCAATAAATTCTCCACTTAATACTGAGCTATTATCTGAGTAAGGCAAACGAACATCTAAAAAAACAACATCAATAGCTTCTGTCTTTTTGATCTGCTCTATTGCTAAATCATAAGTATTAACTTTAATAATTTCAAAACTTAATTGTTCGTTTTTTAGAGCTACATGCTCTAATGCTTTTTCATAAGCTTCCATTACTAACGCATTAGACTCAATAAGTAACACTTTAATCCTTCCAGTCATATTAATATCAGTGATTTTAAGATGAATGAATGCAAAACATGATCATTCATTTTCACTTAATGTCACTAAACAAAAAAATGTTACCCTGAAACGTCGTTTTTAAAAAACGTAAAATGTGTAATTGAAAATTACAGGTAGAATTTGATTATAAAATAGTTATAATAACTACTATTTCTTTGAAACAGAAACGTTCCTTTTTCTGTACAAAAAGACACCAAATAGTAAGGGTAATGCTACTCCAATGCCCCAATACCATAATGAATTTATCCCAAAATCTATAGGAGCTGTATCTCCTACTAAATAAAAACCTCCCCAATAAAATGGTGTTGCTTTATAGATATCTGCTTGTTGTAAGTATTGTAATTTAGCTTGCTGCAGGGCTTTAGCTTTGTTCATACCTTTTTTAAGGTTGGTATAGAAATATGCCATTAACTCGGGTGTAGTTTCATCGGGGACTTCCCAACTGCTCAGTAATAAACTTTTGGTACCTGCATATTGAAACGCATTACCCAAGCTCATAATCCCTTCGCCTTTGGCTATTTTCCCTGTTCCTGTATTACATGCGCTTAATACGGTTAATTGGGATGGAATGCTTAAGGCAAACAGTTCATGGCCATATAAATAACTATCTTCTATAGTGTCTTTACTTTTGGTAAAATAGAGTTTTGAGTTTTGTGGACGCTCATTATCTACATCGCCATGTAATGCTAAATGTAATATTTTATACTTACTGGCATTTTTTTTAAAATTAGCTTCATCGGCATCTGCTCCAAAATAGTATTGCCCATCTATAATATCTGCGATGGCTCTTATCTCTTTTCGGGTTCCAGGGAGATCGTCTCCTGTATCTCGTAAAGCTGCCAAACTCATATTTTTAGCTTTTACCACGTTAGTAGAATCTGAAAACGAAAAAGCCAAGCAGCCTTCTTGCTTTATTTCCTGTTTTTGCTCTTGAAATGGATTAAACAGTAGTGTTGCGGAATTAGCATAACTAATGGCATAATCCCTTAACAAATAGGGTAATTCACTTGAGCTTTCTGAAGTTTTTTCTTTTGTTAACAGTAATTCAAAATTAAGATGCCATAACGATTCATCTGGAATAATAATAAGTTGGTCTCCTACTAAATCTTGCTTTATAGGTTGGATTAACATATTATACAATTCGTATCCTAATTGCTTATAAGCTAAAATATCTTTTGAAGTTGTGGCTTCTCGAAATGCCTTTATCTTTTCATTAAGTTTTGGTGTTTGCAATTCTTTAACTTGAAATTTAGTTTTAGAAATGGTAAATGCATAAGTTGTACTGTCTGTTGTAAAAAACTCTAATAAAGTGGTATTTTTATCTAACTTTTCTTGAATTTCTGAAACTGAAATTACTTTATTACTGTGTTTTAATTTGTAATATTTTGGATACTCCTTCTCTAATATTTGCGTTAACGAATCTTGTCTTCTAGTGACATCAAATAATTTGCCTTCGTTTTTTTTTATGGATTCAGCATCTAAAGAGTCCTTAGCCTGCTCTAATATTATTTGAGATTTATAAAATGCGCGATTAGATTTTAAGGTGTTTTCTAGTGTAATTAATTCTTCTGGTAATTCTGAGAAGTTTTTGGCACTATTTTCCAAAAGGAGATTTTTTAACGTGTTAGATTTACTTTTTTCTAAGTAATACCTTATTCTTTCAATTTCTTTCTTATTATCAGTAACTTTATATTTTGTAAAATGAGCTGCAATAGCATCTCGATACATCTCTTTTGCCTGTTTTGCTAAATTTACTTTATCTTGATAATTTTGATAAGATTGTCTGAAATGATCTACTAACTTATCTAAATTTTGATACAAGATGACACTTTCGTTTATATTGCTAACTGTTTTTTCTACTTTATATTTCTCTTGCAATACATTAGCTTTCAATACAAGCGTTGCAAATAATTGCTTTAAATAATAATAGTACTCGGTATTAAAAATATTTTTAGAAAATTTATCATACTCTGTTTTAGTATTACACTTCATTGCTTTATTATAAAATTGAATAGATAAATCATATTTATTTTGTTTGTAATACGTTAACCCCATGGAATTATAACATTTAATAAACACATAAAAATCTTGAGAAGATAAACTTCTCATAATATCTAAACATTTTTGATAATAGTTTAAAGCCTTAGAATACATTCCTTTTTCTTTGTACAGGTCTCCGATATTTAAATATGTTAGAGCTCCAGACTTATGAATTTTTTGTTGAATTTCTAGAGCATTTTCATAATACATCAACGCTGAATCGTATTCTTTTTTGCTAAGATATAAATCACCTAAATGACTGTAAACTTCTGCAACACGAAAATTGTTGTTTCCACTTTTTTCAGAAACTTCTAATGATTTAGTATAATAGAATATTTTTTTTTCGAAGTCTGAATCATCATAACATGCTCCAATATTGGCGTAAATGACTGCCATTTCAGGGTGATTCTCTCCATACAGTTTTCGTTTTAAAACTAAGCTTTTTTTATAATACAATAAAGCTTTCTCTTTTTCACCTTTTTCTTTAAAAATAACCCCCATATTTATATATAGGTTACTCAATGCATAAGGGTCTTTTTCTTTTTCAATAATGAAAGATTCTTTTTTATGATATTTTAAAGCCAAATCTAATTGATTTATTTTATCATATAGCAAGGCAATATTCCCATAACTATAAGCTGTGTTTAAATGATATTCACCATAGTTTTTAATTGTAATATTTAAATCTTTTTTATAAAAAATAAGTGCTTTATCGTATTTTTCAAGACGGTAATAAATCCCCCCAAGTAGACTATACAAAATTCCTATTTCGGTATTTGTTGGTTCAAAAATATTCTGATATATCTCCAAGGACTTTTCATTATACTCTATAGCTTTTGTATAATTTTGTTTATAAAAGTATACAAAGCATATATTAGAATATGATTTAGCTATATCTGAGTGGTTTTTTGAAAATATTTTTTCACGAATATCTAATGCCTTTAGGTAATTAGTTAGTGCAACATTATAAATCGCTTTTTTTTCATAGTACAACCCTATATTATCATATGAATTTGCTATTTCTGGATGTGTTTTTATTAAGTATAAATCACAAATATCTAATGCCTTTTTTGCATATTCTAATGCACGCTCCTGTTTATAAGCCCTTCTTTGAGTTTTTGAAATACAATTATAGTAATTAGCCACCTTAGCCCATGCCTTAACCTTTTTACAAACAGCTACCGCTTTTTTTAGATAAATTGTAGATTCATCAAATTTCCTAATTCTAAACAACGAATCCGCTTTTTGATGATATTGAAAAGCAACTAAAGTGTCTTTTTCAATTTGACTAAAAGCAAGACTAGATGTTGCTAATACTAGAATAAATAAAAGCTTTGATAATTTCATAATTTAGGAGTTTGCTTAGTTAAGTTTATTGCTTTTTCTACACAAAAAAACACCTAATAATAGTAAGAGTAATACTACTCCAATGCCCCAATACCATAATGAATTTATCCCAAAATCTATAGGAGCTGTATCTCCTACTAAATAAAAACCTCCCCAATAAAATGGGGCTGCTTTATAGATATCTGCTTTTTGTAAGTATTGTAATTTAGCTTGCTGCAGGGCTTTAGCTTTATTCATACCTTTTTTAAGATTGGTATAGAAATATGCCATTAACTCGGGTGTAGTTTCATCGGGGACTTCCCAACTGCTCAGTAATAAACTTTTGGTACCTGCATATTGAAACGCATTACCCAAGCTCATAATCCCTTCGCCTTTGGCTATTTTCCCTGTTCCTGTATTACATGCGCTTAATACGGTTAATTGGGATGGAATGTTTAAGGCAAACAGTTCATGGCCGTATAAATAACTATCTTCTATAGTGTCTTTACTTTTGGTAAAATAGAGTTTTGAGTTTTGGGGGCGCTCATTATCTACATCGCCATGTAATGCTAAATGTAATATTTTATACTTACTGGCATTTTTTTTAAAATTAGCTTCATCGGCATCTGCTCCAAAATAGTATTGCCCATCTATAATATCTGCGATGGCTCTTATCTCTTTTCGGGTTCCAGGGAGATCGTCTCCTGTATCTCGTAAAGCTGCCAAACTCATATTTTTAGCTTTTACCACATTAGTAGAATCTGAAAACGAAAAAGCCAAGCAGCCTTCTTGCTTTATTTCCTGTTTTTGCTCTTGAAATGGATTAAACAGTAGTGTTGCGGAATTAGCATAACTAATGGCATAATCTCTTAACAAATAGGGTAATTCACTTGAGCTTTCTGAAGTTTTTTCTTTTGTTAACAGTAATTCAAAATTAAGATGCCATAACGATTCATCTGGAATAATAATAAGCTGGTCTCTTTCTAAATTTTGCTTTATGGGTTGGATTAACATATTATACAATTCGTATCCTAATTGCTTATAAGCTATAATATCTTTTGAAGTTGTGGCTTCTCTAAACACCTTTATCTTTTCTTCTAGTTTTGGTGCTTGTAATTCTTTAACTTGAAATTTAGTTTTAGAGATGGTAAATGCATAAGTTGTACTGTCTGTTGTAAAAAACTCTAATAAAGTGGTATTTTTATCTAACTTTTCTTGAATTTCTGAAACTGAAATTACTTTATTGGAATGCTTAAGCTTGTAATATTTTGGATAATCTTGTTCTAACACTTTAGTTAAAGAATCTTGTCTTCTAGTGACATCAAATAATTTGCCTTCGTATTCTTGGATCGTTTTAGTATCCATAGAATCTTTGGATTGTTCTGATACAATACGTGATTTATAAAATGCGCGATTAGATTTTAAGGTGTTTTCTAGTGTAATTAATTCTTCTGGTAATTCTGAGAAGTTTTTGGCACTATTTTCCAAAAGGAGATTTTTTAACGTGTTAGATTTACTTTTTTCTGCATAATAACGTGCTTTTTCAAGATCAGTAATGTTATTATAAATTTTAAATTTTAACAGATGAGCTGTAATAGCATCTCTGTACATTTCTTTAGTATTTTTAGCTAAATTTACTTTATCCTCATAATTTTGGTAAGATTGTCTAAAATGATCTACTAATTGATCTAAAAATTTATATAATGAAATACTCTCTGTAAGATCTTCTAACGAATTATCTTCTTCAAAACGCTTCTGCAATGTTTTTGCTTTTTTTAAAAGAGTTTCAAACAAACTACTTAATAGACTATACTGTTTAGGATTAAAAGTATTTTCAAAAGTTCCCTCATACTTAGTTTTAATATTATTTATTATGGCCTTATCAAAAAATGCAATTGATTCTGAATATTTCTTTTGTTTATCATAAACTATTCCTATATTATTATAACAGCTAAGAAGCAAGTATAAATCTTGCGTAGATGTGTTATGTAAAATATCTAGACTTTTTTGATAATAATCTAAAGCTGTATCATAATCTTTTTTTTCATAATACAAACTTCCTATATTTTTATATGAGTATGCTATATGAGAATGGTTTTCATCTAATATTTCTTTTCTTATTCCTAGAGCTTTATTTAGATAATCTAAAGCTGTATCGTAATCTTTTTTTAATTGATAGTCTATTCCCATTTCATTATAAATTGTTGCTACTTGAGAATGATTCTCTCCAAATGCTTTTTTGTAAATAGCTAATGCTTTGAATTTATAAAATAAAGACTTTTCTATGTTAAATAAACCTCTATAAACTGAGCTTATATTATTATAGACTAAAGCTATTTTGGGATGGCTTTTTCCATAAATTTTTTGTAGCCCATCTAATGATTTGTTATAATATTGTAAAGCTTTTATGCCTTGACCACTTCCTTTATAAACAGATCCTATAACGATATATATCATACTTAATGAATACCTATTATTTTCTTTTTCTAAAATACTAACAGCCTTTTCACAATACTCCAAGGCCAATTCAAAATTATATTTATCCGCATAAACTATACCAATATTAGCATAACTATGTGCAACATAGAAATGATCTTTTCCTCTTTTCTTAATTCTTATATTTAAGCTTTTTTTATAATAATCAACTGCTTTATCATATCTTTGAAGTTGTACGTTAATTACACCTAGATTATTATAAGCTTCACCTATATCTTCGTGGTCTGGTTCGAAAATATTTAAATAAATATTCAGTTCTTTTTTGTAATACTTAACCGCATCATTATATTTTTCGGTGTAATAGTAATGAGTAGCTAAAAAATTATATGATCTTGCTACATCAGGATGATATTTTGAGTATAATTTTTCACGTATTTTCAAAGATTTTTGAAAATACATGAACGATGTATCATGAATAGCTTTTTCTTGATAATATACTCCTATATTTTCATATGCACTTGCTTTTTCTGGATGATTTTTCGTTAAATATTTATCACAAATATTTAAGGCTTTTTTCGAATTGGTTAATGACTTTTCCAACTCTCCTTCGTTAACTTGATTCTCAGAAATCTTACTATAACAGCTAGCTACTCGTTCCCATGCTTTATATTTTTTATAAATGGGTAATGCTTTTTTAAAAAACTCTATGGATTTAATATAACTAGTCTCTTCTAATAATGAATCTGCTTTTTGATAATATTGATAAGCAACTAAAGTGTCTTTTTCAATTTGACTAAAAGCAAGACTAGATGTTGCTAATACTAGAATAAATAAAAGCTTTGATAATTTCATTTTTAGGTCTTTATTGGTTATTTCAAAACTTCCTTTAATTGAAAAGCTTTACCTGTATACAAATTAGTGGAAGTACTTAGCTTTTCAAGGATTGATAAAGCATTAATTTTATCACCATTTCTCACATGAGTAAGCGCCAAAAACCATTGCGCATCACTATAAAATTGGCTTTCTTCATGTATAGACTGAAAAATAGCAATAGCCTTATTTTCCTGACTTACATTTAAATAGCTATTACCTAAATACAATTTTAACTGATCATCTGGATTTGTTTTAATTTTATCTTTAAGAATACCTATTACTTTTTGATAGTTCTTATTATTGTAATATTGAGCGAGTTCCTTCAATATAGAGTCCTTAGCTGTAAATTGATATTCTCCACGAGTAAGATCACCCATAGGATATGGCGTATAATAACTCGCAAATAAGTTTTCTGTTTGCGAGTTCTGATTTTGGAAATATAACAACGAAGACAAACCTAGTAAGATAAGAACAGTAGCTGCCACTTTCCAATACCTCCAAGGCATTTTTTTAACTGGTTTTTCTTCCGTTTTTGATTCTTTAAGTTCCGCATCCATTTGCATTAACTTTTTTCTAAAGTCAATACTCTCTTTATCTTTTAAAGCGTTTTGTATTAATTGGTGCTTTTCTACTTCTTCTTGAAGGGCTTTGTCTGTTTTAAGTTTATCTTGAAAGGTCTTTAAATCTTCACCCTCAAGCCTGCTATTTAAATAATCCCCAATGGTTTCATATAACTGTTGAACTTCGTTTTGTTTTTCTACTTCTAGCCTAAGCCCATCATCAATCTTTAAAGCGTCTTCAAAGGCTTTTAAGCGTTCTCCCTTAAGTTCACCATTTAAGTAAGCATCGATATTATCAAATAAGTCCTGATGTTTTTCCATGATTATTTAGTAATTAGAAGCTATTTTAAATTCTTTAAACACCGGATCGTTCGCTGTTAACTTCATGAGTTGTTTTTGACAGGCAAATTTTCGTTTTCGGGTATAGCCCTCTGTAAAGTCTTTTTCCTTGGCAATTTCTCTTAAACTATAACCTCCAAAAAACATCAATAATATCTCTTGACATCCAGTTCCTAGTTTCAATAAATACTTTTGTATCAAAGACTTTTTTTCGGCTTTATCAATCATCTCTTCTGCATTAGATATTGGATCTTCCAATTTGACAAAAGCTGCATCATTAATTTCGGTTTTCCCCATGCGTCTCAACCTATTTAACCAAAGGTATTTACAAATACCATAAACATAGGTTCCTAAAGCGCAATTAATTTGTAGTTTATTAGCTTTTATTTTTTCGAAAACGAGTACCATAGCATCCTGAAAAATATCTCTGGCATCCTCCGTTTCTCCCGAATTTTTCAACACATAGCTTATAATACGAGGCAAATGTTTTTTATAAAATGCTTTAATAACAGCATCATCTCCATGTTTAATCGCATTGATGATGATGGCATTATCGTCGTTTTTATATACTTTCATTAACTAAGGGTAAGGGTAAATTTGTGTTTTAAAGCTATTTACAAATATATTTAAAAACTAGTGATATACTGAAACGAGTTTATTACATGTTTTAGAATGACTAAAAAGATATAATTTGGTTATAAATATTTATAATGAATACTATTTCTTTGAAATAGAGATTTTCTTTTTTTTATATAAAAAGACACTAAATAATAGTAAAGATGATACTACTCCAATTCCCCAATACCACAATGGGTTTATCCCAAAATCTATAGGAGCTGTATCTCCTACTAAATAAAAACCTCCCCAATAAAATGGTGCTGCTTTATGAAAGTCTGCCTGCTCTAAATATTGCAACTTAGCTTGTTGTAAGGCTTTAGATTTAGTCATTCCATCCTTTAAATTAGTATAAAAATAGGTCATGAATTTTGGAGTGGTTTTATCCGACACCTCCCAACTACTTAGTAATAAACTCTTGGTTCCTGCGTATTGAAACGCATGCCCCATACTCATAATACCTTCGCCTTTGGCTATTTTACCTGTACCCGTATTACAAGCGCTTAATACTGCTAATTCTGACGGAATATCTAAAGCAAAAAGCTCATGCCCGTACAAAAAATTATCCTCAATAGTATCGTTACTTTTCGTAAAATAGAGTTTAGAATTTTGTGGCTCCTCATTATCCACATCACCATGCAATGCTAAATGTAATATTTTATATTTACTGGCATGTTTTTTAAAGTTGCTTTCATTTGCATCTGCTCCAAAATAATACTGCCCATCTATAATATCTGCAATGGCTCTAATTTCTTTTCGAGTTCCTGGAAGATCTTCTCCAACATCACGTAGAGCATTTAAACTCATATTTTTAGTTTTTACAACATTGATTGAATCTGAAAATGAAAATGCTAAACACTCCTTCTGTTGTATATCTTGCTTTTGCTCTTCAAACGGATTGAATAATAGCGTTGCTGAATTGGCATAGCTAATTGCATAATCTTTTAACAAATAGGGTAAGCTATTGGGGATTCCCGAAATATCTTTTTGAGTTAATAGTAAATCAAAATTCAAGTGCCATAATACACCATCTGGAATAATTATAAGCTCGTCACCCTTCAATGTATTTTTTATTGGTTTAATTAAAATATGGTACAAATCATTTGCACTAAACTTGTATGCTGCAATATTCTCTGAAAGTATGGCGTTACGAAATTCCTCAACTTTTTTACTAAGTTTGGATGTATTCAATGTTTTAATTGTAAAGTCTTCTTTTGTGATAACAAAAGCATGTGTTAAGCTATCTGTTGTAAAAAACTCTAGTACACTAGTATTTTTGTCTATTTTCTCTTGAATTTCTGAAATAGAAACTACCTTATCGTTATGTCTTAACTTATAATACTTGGGGTAATACCTCTTTACAACTTTTAACAAAGAGTCTTGTCTTTGATTTATATCAAAAAGCTTGTCTTCATATTTCTGAATAATAACATCATTCACAGAATCTTTTGATTTTTCAGACACTATACGAGATTGGTAATAGGCTCGATTTGATTTTAAAGTGCTCTCTAGAGTTATCAATTTTTTTGGTAATTTCAGTGAATAGTTTTTAACTTTTTGCTCCTGTAGTAAACCTTTCAAAACAGTAGACTTACTTTTCTCTGCGTAATAGTATGCTTTTTTAAGAGCTACTGTATCATTATCAACCTTAAACTTTAAAAGGTGAACACTAACAGCACCAGAGTACATGTCTTTGACTTGTTCTACTAAGTTTACTTTGTCCTTATAATTTAGATATGACTGTCTTAAATGATCCACTAGCTTATCTAAATTTTGATATAAAACAATACTTTCATCAAGATTATATATGGTTTTATCTTTTTTGTAACTTGCCTCTAGTGTTTTTGCTTTTCCTATAAGTATTTCGAATAACCTGTTTAAATCAAGATAATTGTTAGGGGTAAAACTACTTTTAGAAATTTCAATATTCTTGTTTTTTATATTAAGTTCAATAGCCTTATTAAAAGCTATTAATGATTCTTTATATCTACGCTGCCTTTTATAAGTTTCTCCTATATTATGATAACATACAAGAAGTAGATTTAACCCTTTTTTAGGTGAATTTTTTAAAATATTTAAGCTTTTTTGATAGTAACTCAAAGCTTCAGAATATGATTTTTTCATCCCATATATAGATCCTATATTTAAATAAGATTGAGCTATAGCAGTATGATTTTCATCTAAGGTTCTTTTGCATATTTTTAAGGCTTTATTATGATAAGCCAAGGCTTTATCAAATTCATTTTTATTTAAATAATGATTACCAAGATCTACATAAATAAATGCTAATTCAATATGATTTTCTCCAAATATTTCTTTATAAGCATGCAATACTTTGGTGTAATAAAACAGTGATTTTTCATTATTAAAGCTTTCATAAACCATAGCTATATTGCGATAAGTTAGTGCTGTTTCATAACGACTATTACGATATTTTTTTTGTGCTAAGTTTAATGCTTTTTTATAATATTGTAAAGCTTTATTTTTTTCTCCTTTTTTTAACAAAACACTCCCTATATTGTTATACAAACCAAACAACCCTTTTGTATGCTTTTCTTTTTTTAAAATGGGTACAGCTTTTTCGTAATATTCTTGGGTTGAATCTAGTTGTTCTAAGCTGTAATATATTTCTCCAATATTTAAGTAACTAAATGCTACATATAAATCATGTTTCCCTTTATTTTCAATGGTTATTTCTAAGTCTTTTTTATAAAAACTAAGTGCAGTATCGTATTCTTCAAGCTCACTATAAGTTACCCCCAAATTATTGTATACCTTGGCTATTTTTAGATGCTTATCACCAAAAATCTTTTTATAGATAGTCAAAGCTTTTTTATTATATAATACTGATTTTTTATGATTTCGAATATGATAAAATAGAATACCTAAATTACTGTAAGACTCTGCAATATCTTGATGGTATTCAGGAAATATTTTTTTTCGACTGTCAAGTGCTTTTTGAAAATAAGATAATGCGATAAGATAGTCGGATTTAAATAGGTAATAATTCCCTATATTATCATACGAATTTGCCTTTTCTGGATGATCTTTTTTTATGTAAATATTTAATGCTCTTTTTGCATTTTTTAATGATTTTTCTAAATCAACCTGAGTTCTCCATTGATTTTCTGAAATTTTATTATAACAACTGGCTACTCTATCCAAAACTTTAGCTTTTTGGTAAATAGGTAATGCCAGTTTAAAAAGCTCAATTGATTTGTCAAACTTTCTAACTTTAAATAAAGAATCTGCTTTTTTATAATATTTAAAAGCAACTAATGTATCTTTTGAAGTTTGGGTTTGACCAAAACAAATAATAGTCATTAAAAAAAACAAAACACATAATAACTTTGATACACTCATCGTTTATATTTTATATTACTTCTTACGTAAAATTACACAAACATATTTTTAAAATTTAAAAATATGTTTAAACACAAAAAATCCGTTAATTCAATAAAAACCAACGGATTAAATTTTAAAATATTGTTTATTTCTTATGCAAGCACGCCAAGTACTTCTGCTACTTTTTTACCAATTTCGGCTGGTGAATCTACTACGTGAATACCACATGCTCTCATAATTTTCTTTTTGGCTTGAGCTGTATCATCACTACCTCCTACAATAGCTCCAGCATGTCCCATGGTACGTCCAGCTGGTGCTGTTTCTCCAGCAATAAAACCTACAACGGGTTTATTACTACCACTTTCTTTATACCAATTTGCCGCATCTGCTTCTAATTGACCTCCTATCTCACCAATCATAACTACAGCTTCGGTTTCTGGATCGTTAATTAATAACTCCACAGCTTCTTTTGTTGTTGTTCCAATAATTGGGTCTCCACCAATACCTATTGCTGTTGTAATTCCTAAACCTTGCTTCACCACTTGATCTGCAGTTTCGTAAGTTAATGTTCCCGATTTAGAAACAATACCAACTTTCCCTTTTTTAAACACAAATCCTGGCATAATACCAACCTTAGCTTCTCCTGGTGTAATAACACCTGGACAATTAGGACCTATTAAACGACAGTCTTTGTTTTGTATATAATTTGAAGCAGTGATCATATCTGCTACAGGAATACCTTCTGTAATTGTAATAATTACTTTTATACCAGCATCGGCAGCTTCCATAATTGCATCGGCAGCAAACGCTGGTGGTACAAAAATAATGGTAGTATCTGCGCCTACTTTTTCTACTGCTTCCTGAACTGTATTGAATACAGGCTTATCTAAATGTGTTTGCCCTCCTTTTCCTGGAGTAACACCTCCTACTACATTTGTTCCATACTCAATCATTTGACTTGCATGAAACGTTCCTTCACTTCCTGTAAAACCCTGAACTATAATTTTTGAATCTTTGTTTACTAAAACACTCATATGGAGATTAATTTCTTATTATTAAAAATATACTAGCAAATGTAATTTATTTTAACTAAAAAATAAACTACTTGATGTTTTGTTTTCTTAAAGTTTCTAGGATTTCGGGGATTTTTTTAATAGATGCTATTTCTTTGTATTTAGAACGGAAATCATCTGCTGGGATTCCAAAATAGCCTTTACCGCCTTCTAACGATTTACTAACCCCTGCTTTTGCCGAAATTACTGCTTTTTCACCTATGGTAATGCCGCTGGTTACACCTACTTGTCCCCAAATGGTGACTTCATTTTCTATAATTACGCAACCTGCTATACCTACTTGAGAGGCTATCAAGCATTTTTCACCAATAATGGTATCATGACCTATTTGAACCAAATTATCTATTTTAGTCCCAGCTTTGATAGTCGTATCGCCCGTAACACCTTTATCTATAGTACACGAGGCTCCTATATCAACATGATCTTCTATAACCACGCGTCCACAGGATAATAACCGATCAAAACCTTCTGGTCTGTTTTTGTAATAAAATGCATTGGCTCCCAAAACAGTACCTGCATGAATCGTAACATGATCTCCTATAATAGCATCGTCATAAATACTAACATTAGAATGTATCACACAGTTATCGCCTATAACTACATTATTACCAATAAATGTATTTGGTTGAATAATTGTATTTTTTCCAATGACTGCAGACGTTGCTATAGCTGTATTTGATGCCTGAAATGGTTTAAAATGATTAGATAGTTTGTTAAAATCGGTAAAAGGATCGTCACTAATTAACAATGCTTTCCCCTCAGGACATTCTACCTCTTTATTTATAAGCACTATAGTTGCCTTAGATTGCAGCGCTTTATCATAATATTTAGGATGATCTACAAAAACAATATCTCCTGGTTCTACCACATGAATTTCATTCATTCCCAAAACTGGAAAATCATCATGTCCAACATAGTCACAATCAATAAGACTTGAAATCTGCTTAAGTGTTTGAGGTTGAGGGAATTTCATTTACATAGTCTTTAGTCTGTAGTCCTTAGTCTGTAGTCCTTAGTAGTTAGAAGTTAGAAACGTATCATAAATCTAACAACTATAGACTAACGTCTAACGACTCATTACTCCTTAATACGCTCTTTATAAGTTCCTTTTGCTGTTTCTACTTTAATTTTGTCTCCTTCGTTGATAAATAATGGCACGTTAACTATTGCGCCAGTTTCAACAGTCGCTGGCTTAGTTGCGTTTGTTGCTGTATTTCCTTTTACACCAGGCTCTGTATGTGTTACTTCTAAAATAACATTGGCAGGCATATCGACAGAAAGTGGCATACTATCTTCAGAATTTATTAAAACGGTCACCACTTCTCCTTCTTTCATTAAATCTGGGCTATCCAGCACACTTTTTTGTAATTCTATTTGAGAGTAATCTTCTGTATTCATAAAATGATAGGTTTCGCCTTCGTTATATAAATATTGAAATTTGTGTGTCTCTACACGCACATCATCTAATTTATGACCTGCCGAAAACGTATTATCAATCACCTTTCCAGATGTTACACTTTTTAACTTAGTTCTAACAAAAGCAGGACCTTTACCTGGTTTTACATGCAAGAATTCTATAATTTTATAAATATCATGATTATATCTTATACATAATCCGTTTCTAATGTCGCTAGTACTTGCCATAATTACTGTTTAGTTTGATTTAAAATACCCTTTCATTATTCCTCTGTGAGAGTTCTTGATAAACTGAAGAATCTCATCGCGTTCTGGAGTTGCTTCCATTTCTGCTTCTATAATTTCTGAAGCTTGGGTGTTATTATAATTTTTTTGATATAGAATTCTAAATATATTTTGAATTTCTCTAATTTTTTCTGTTGAAAACCCTCTTCGTCTTAATCCTACAGAATTAATCCCTACGTAAGATAAAGGCTCCCTAGCAGCTTTTACATAAGGCGGTACATCTTTTCTCACCAATGATCCTCCTGTAACAAAAGCATGATTTCCTACCGATACAAACTGATGTACAGCTGTCATTCCCGCCAAAACCACATAATCACCAATAGTTATATGTCCTGCTAGTGTACTGTTATTAGAAAAAATACAATTATTCCCTACAATACAATCATGAGCAATATGGCAATAAGCCATAATTAAACAATTATCACCCACTACAGTTTTCATTCTATCTGCAGTACCTCTGTTTATAGTAACACACTCTCTAATGGTAACATTATTACCTATCTCTACAATAGTATCTTCGTCGTTATACTTTAAATCTTGAGGAACAGCAGAAATAACAGATCCAGGAAAAATGCTACAATTTTTACCTATTCTAGCGCCTTCCATTATAGTAACATTACTTCCTATCCATGTGCCTTCTCCTATAGTAACGTTATTATTTATAGTTGTAAATGGTTCGATTACCACATTTTTTGCAATTTTTGCACCTGGATGCACATATGCCAAAGGTTGATTCATGTTCGCTTTTTATTTATTTAACTTTCGAGATTTGCGCCATCAATTCTGCTTCTGCACAAAGCTTACCATTAGCATAGGCATACCCTTGCATATGGCAAATCCCTCTTCGTATTGGTGTGATTAATGAACATTTAAAAATTAACGTATCGCCAGGTACCACTTTTCTTTTAAATTTAACATTATCCATTTTCATAAAAAATGTCAAGTAATTTTCAGGGTCCGGAACGGTACTTAACACCAAAATCCCTCCTGTTTGCGCCATAGCTTCAACAATTAAAACACCCGGCATTACTGGTGCCCCAGGAAAATGACCTTTAAAAAACTCTTCGTTCATGGTCACATTTTTCATCCCCACAACATGGTTCTCTGATAACTCAAATACCTTGTCTAACAATAAAAATGGTTGTCTGTGTGGTAACATATCCATAATTTGAGTCACATCCATTAGAGGCTCCTGACTCAAATCTATATTTGGCACATTATTACGTCTTTCGTTTTTTATAATCTTAGCTAATTTCTTCGCAAACTGGGTATTAATAAAATGCCCAGGCTTATTAGCAATTACTTTACCTCTAATTCTTGTACCAACAAGCGCTAAATCTCCAACAACATCTAACAACTTGTGTCTTGCGGCTTCATTAGGGTAATGTAATGTTAAATTGTCCAGTATACCATTAGGTTTTACTGCAATAGTATCTTTATTAAATGCTTTTCGTAACTTTTCCATTGTTTCTGGAGACAATGGTTTGTCTACATAAACAATAGCATTATTTAGATCTCCTCCCTTTATTAATCCATGTTCAAGTAGCATTTCTATTTCATGCAAGAAACTAAATGTTCTTGAGTTTGAAATTTCTTTCTTGAAATCGGTCATGCAATTAAGTGTGGCATTTTGTGTCCCCAAAACTTTGGTTCCAAAATCTACCATAGTGGTGATTTGATATTCTTTAGCAGGCATCAATAAAATTTCGCTACCACTTTCTTCGTCTATGTAGGATATCACATCTGTAACCACAAACTCTTCTCTAAAAGCTTCTAACTCGACAATACTTGCCTTTTCTAAAGCTTCTATAAAAAACTTAGAAGACCCATCCATTATTGGGGGCTCTGAGGCATTAAGTTCTATAATTACATTATCAATATCTAATCCTACTAAAGCTGCTAAAACATGCTCCGAGGTTTGAATAACCACACCATTCTTTTCTAAACATGTTCCCCTTTGCGTATTCGTAACATAATTTGCATCGGCTTCTATTGTAGGGGCACCCTCCAAATCAACACGTTTAAAAGCCAATCCGGAATTTGCAATTGCAGGCTTAAAAGTAAGTGTCACATTTTTTCCAGTGTGTAGACCTACACCTGTTAGAGAAACCTCACTTTGTATAGTTTTTTGTTTATTTTCTGTATTAACTATTGCCATTATTCTTTTCTATATCATTAATTTGATTAACAATTTTTGGTAAATTTTTAAAGTGTACATAGGATTTATTATAGTCGCCATAAGGTAAGGCCGGAGAGCCTTGTAAAACCTCGTTATCTTTTACATTTCTGCCTATACCCGATTGCGCTTGTATACGCACATTGTTACCTATCGTTATATGCCCCACTATTCCTACTTGGCCTCCTATTTGGCAATTTTCTCCTATTTTAGTAGAACCAGCAACTCCAGTTTGGGCGGCGATAACTGTATTCTTACCTATTTCCACATTATGGGCTATCTGTATTTGATTATCCAGCTTAACGCCTTTTCTAATAATTGTAGAACCTAAAGTTGCCCTATCTATAGTGGTTGCTGCACCAATATCTACAAAATCTTCTAAAATAACATTTCCTATTTGTGGTACTTTACTATATTCCCCTTTTTCGTTTGGTGCAAAACCAAATCCATCTGCGCCTATTATAGCTCCAGAATTAATAACACACTGGTTACCTATTATACATTCTGAATATATCTTAGCCCCAGAAAACACCACTGTATTATTTCCAATAGTGACATTATCACCTATATAAGTGTTTGGAAATATTTTAACATTATCACCTAAAACAACATTGTCACCCAGGTACGAAAAAGCACCGATATAAACATTTTCTCCATATGCGGCAGACTCTGCTATAAAAGTTGGTTGTTCTACTCCAGATTTATTCAGCTTTATTTGATTGTAATATTCTAAAAGCTTAGAAAAAGCTTTGTAAGCATCGTCAACTTTTATTAACGTAGTTGATAAATCTTCTTCCGGCTCAAAAGTTTTATTTACAATTGTAATCGATGCTTTTGTAGAATAAATATGAGATTTGTATTTTGGATTGGCGAGAAACGTTAAACTTTCTTTTTCTCCTTCTTCTATTTTAGATAATTTAGAGACTTCAACATTTGCATCTCCCACGACATCACCTTCTAAAATTTCTGCTATTTGCTGTGCTGTGAATTTCACACGAATTATATTTGTTAAGTTTTTTGATTAATTTGAGCAAAAATAGGAAAAATGTACTAAAGTATTTCAAGTAGTTTTCCTTAATATATTAATATATAAATGTAGTATTTTTACATGGAAGTAACGTTAATAAAAATCTAAAATTGTTTTTTAGGATAACAGATATAATATTTAGTGACTGTTTTAGATAAGGCTTTTAAATTTAAATGATCGGATGCTTTAACAATATCTTGAATCTTGCCCGTTTTGTACAAAATATTAATATTTTGCTTTTTAACTTGATACGCTTGATTACATATACTTCCTGTAAATATAAAATACGATGCTTCTTCTTTTGTAAGCGCGTTTGCTTGCATAAAAAGATCAAAATGTTTCTCTAAACTTTTATCTTTTACAGGGCTATTCTTAACCTTTACCTTTAGTAAATCTCTATCAATAATCATACGACACAGTCTACTTAGCACAAAATCGTCATGGTTTTTCCATTGCTTCATTGCCGAAATAATATCGTAATCGTCTAACTCATAAAACACATCCAGTGTTGTTTTCTTTGTAAAATCTTCTATTGATATATCATTATTTAAAAAATAGAGCAGCGGTTCGCTTGCTTGCAACTCCACACCTGTATTGGTAAGTTCTTTAGCCCGTTGCAAAACACGTATTAATAATTGTTCTGCCACCAAACTTGTTTTATGCAAATACACTTGCCAGTACATAAAACGACGCGCTATAATAAATTTTTCAACACTATAAATACCTTTCTCCTCAACCACCAATTTATCATCCACCACGTTTAACATGGTTATTAAACGCTCGCTATTTACATTTCCCTCTGCTACACCTGTATAAAAACTATCGCGTTTTAAATAGTCTGCCCTATCGATGTCTAACTGACTTGATATTAACTGGCATAAAAACGGACGCTTATAATCGCCTTTAAATATTTTAATGGCAAGCGTTAAACTTCCGTTAAATTCTTCGTTTAAACGCTCCATAAAAAGCAGTGAAATCTCCTCGTGAGATACGCCGTTTACAATACTGTGTTCCATGGCATGAGAAAATGGCCCATGTCCAATATCATGCAATAATATAGCACAATAAAGCGCCTCCTCTTCCTCTTCGGAAACCGTAACCCCCTTATAACGAAGTACATTAACCGCTTTTTGCATTAAATGCACACAACCTATAGCATGATGAAATCTTGTATGATGCGCCCCTGGATACACCATATAAGACATCCCCATTTGTGTAATTCGTCTTAACCGTTGAAAGTATTTATGCTGAATTAAATCAAAAATTAGCGTATTAGGGATCGTAATAAATCCGTAAATTGGATCGTTTAGTATTTTAAGTTTATTCAAACTTCTAAATAATTTATATTTATTTTCACAAATATAAATATATGATGCTCATAATAGGCATTTAACCAAAAAATCGCTTCAAATGAAGGGGTATTTTTAATAAAAACAGAATTATACATGATACATATACTATGGGTTGATGATGAAATAGATTTACTAAAACCACATATCCTTTTTCTTGAAAAGAAAAACTACAAAGTAACAACCTGCAATAATGGTACAGAAGCCATAGATTTAATTGAGGACACCAATTTTGACATTGTTTTTTTAGATGAAAACATGCCAGGACTCACAGGACTTGAAACGTTAAATGAAATGAAGGAAAAAAAAGACAACCTTCCCGTAGTGATGATTACCAAAAGTGAAGAAGAATATATTATGGAGGAAGCTATTGGTAACAAAATATCGGATTATTTGATAAAACCTGTAAACCCTAACCAAATACTATTAAGTTTAAAAAAGAATTTAGACCATTCTAGATTGGTTTCAGAAAAAACCACATCAAATTACCAACAGGAGTTTCGTAAAATAGCTATGGATATGGCTATGGTAAATACTTATGAAGACTGGGTAAACCTATACCAAAAATTGATTTATTGGGAAATACAGCTGGAGAATATAGAAGATGCCAGTATGTTCGAAATTTTAGAGTCTCAAAAAACAGAAGCTAACATACAGTTTGGCAAGTTTATAGACAAAAATTATGCCGATTGGTTTAATAATGAAAATGAAGCACCAATCATGTCGCATACCTTATTTAAACAAAACGTAGTTCCAGAATTAAGTAAAAAGCAACCCACCTTATTTGTAGTGGTAGATAATTTAAGGTACGACCAATGGAAAGTGTTTGAACCTGTAATAAACAACTACTACAAAAAAGAACAGGAACACCCTTTCTTTAGCATTTTACCTACAGCAACACAGTATGCCAGAAATGCTATATTTTCTGGATTAATGCCCAGTGAAATGGAGAAGTTATATCCTAACTACTGGAGAAACGATACCGACGAAGGTGGTAAAAACCTATTTGAGGCAGAATTTTTAGACACCCAAATGCAACGCTTAGGTTTAAACAATTTAAATGTCGAATACCACAAAATAACCAACTTAAAAACTGGTAAAAAGCTGGTAGACAATTTTAAAGCATTAAAAAATAACGATCTTACCGTAGTGGTTTACAATTTTGTAGACATGCTATCACACTCCAAAACCGAAATGGAAGTGGTTAAAGAACTCGCTTCCAACGATAAAGCTTACAGATCCCTTGCTTTAAGCTGGTTTAAAAACTCCCCCTTATTAGAAATGATCCAGCAAGCGCAAGCCTTAGGATTTAAATTAATATTAACTACAGACCACGGTACCATAAATGTAAAAAATCCGTCTAAGGTTATAGGAGACAGAGATACCAGTTTAAATTTGCGTTATAAAACAGGAAGAAGTCTAACTTTTGAAGCCAAAGAAGTATTAGAAGCCAAAAATCCAAAAAGCATCCATTTACCTTCTATTAATATGAGTAGCTCCTACATCTTCGCCAAAAGTGATTTATTTTTTGCTTACCCTAATAATTATAACCACTATGTGAGTTACTATAGAAACACGTATCAGCATGGAGGTGTGTCACTTGAGGAGATGATTATCCCTTTTGTGGTATTTAGTCCAAAATAATTTTTTCAAAAAAAAGATCGTTAAAGTGCATTTATCATAGATTTTTGTTAAGTTTATGTATTATTTTTATTTAAACCCTCAAAAATTTGGAAATAACCTACAATCTGAATGAAGTTGATGCAGTAGCCGAAAAACTGCTAAAAAACTTATCTTCTAAAATAATTCTGCTTTATGGAGATATGGGTGTTGGAAAAACCACTTTGGTAAAAAGTATTGTAAAGCATTTAGGAAGTGATAGTGATGTAAGTAGCCCTACATTTTCTATAGTGAATGAATACACCTCAAAAAGTGGTCTAATTTACCATTTCGACCTGTATAGAATTAATAATATAGAAGAAACTCTGGATTTTGGGATCGAAGATTATTTGTATACAGAGCACTGGGTTATTATAGAATGGCCCGAATTAATAGCCGAACTATTACCAGATCGTTATAATACAATAAACATAGATGTATATTCCGAAGGAAATAGGGTGTTAAATTTACACTAAAGAAAGAAAAAAACCATTAAAAACCAGGACTGTAAGAGTAAGCCACTTGATAATTTTTAGACTACGGGAAAACCGTAATTGATTACTAGAAAAGCGTGTGTTTTAACATTTTTTTAACATTTTACTGAAATCCACTCGAAAGTGATTGACGTAATATTGCGCCCGAAAATTAATTAATTAAATCCCTATTAAAATGAGAACTAAAAATTATGCAATCGCATTAGCGATTATCTGTGGAATTGTATTTACATCTTGTACTCCTAACACGGTCGAAGATCAAGATGAGCAACAACAACAACAACAAGCCCCCTCTGGAGTCGAAAAAAAGAAAGTCACTATCGGCACCCCTTAAGAATAAGAAAAATTTCATCAAAGGTTCTATATTAGCAACAATTATAGCTAGTACACCTTATTTTTTTTACTTATATGAAAGTGTTCCAGATGTAGAAATTTGGGACACTTTTTTATTTACATATAATAGTGAAGGTTGGACAAACGCAAACATAGCGATGTGGGCTTTGATAGGTAAAGTAATACCTTTATTATTACTATTAATTTGGTTTTTTACTAACAGGCATTGGTGGTATCATGCTATTATAGTGCCAATATCTATGTATTCTTATCAAATTATTGATTTTTTTAAACCCAAATTAACGTATATAGATGAATATCAGTTAGTTAAATTAGTTCCTGTGATGGCAATAATCATACCTACTATTTATTTAATAAGAGCCAAAATGTTTAATAAAATTAACAATGCTGATAAAACACTTGAAGAACTCGAAGAAGAATTTAGACTATCCCCTAAAAACTTGTGGGGCAAAATCAAACAGTATTTTTAATTACCCCGTCTTAAAAGGTAAATTATAAAAATTTTATACATAAAATTCATAAAATCATAAAATAATTGTAATTTGAGTTCTTGATAATCTAACGACGCGCTAATGGCTAAATCTTTGTCTCCCTTTACCAAAGAACAACTGCTTCCTCAAGAAGAAACCTTAGAAATATTAAAAAATAAACGCCAACTTTTTATTGGCATTCCCAAAGAAACCTCGTACCAGGAAAATCGCATTTGCTTAACCCCAGATGCGGTGTCTGCTTTAGTAAGTAATGGGCATCGTGTATTACTAGAGTCTGGTGCTGGAGAAGGCTCGCGTTTTAGCGATAAAGATTATAGTGAGGCTGGTGCAGAAATATCTAAAGACACCGCTAAAGTATTTGCATGCCCCATGATATTAAAAGTTGAGCCGCCTAGCTTAGATGAAATTAAATTACTAAATCCGCAGGCTTTATTAATATCTGCACTACAATTAAAAACCCAATCTAAGAAATACTTTGAAGCTTTAGCATCTAAGCGCATTACAGCTTTAGCTTTTGAATTTATAAAAGATGAGGATGGTACCTACCCTGCGGTACGTTCTTTAAGTGAAATTGCAGGTACGGCTTCTATTTTAATAGCCTCGGAGTTATTATCCAACTCCAAAGACGGTAGTGGTTTAATGCTAGGTAATATTAGTGGTGTTCCTCCAATAGAAGTAGTAATACTAGGTGCTGGAACCGTAGGTGAATATGCAGGCAGAAGCGCTATTGGTTTAGGGGCTAACATAAAGGTGTTTGATAATTCCATTACCAAACTTAGGCGCATACAAACCAATTTAGGCAGACCTTTATCTACCTCTACGGTACAACCAAAAAACCTAACAAAAGCTTTAAGACGCTGCGATGTGGTTATTGGTGCCGTAAGAGGTAAAAACAGAGCGCCCATTGTGGTTTCGGAAGATATGATACGCCTTATGAAAAAAGGATCGGTTATTATTGATGTGACTATAGACATGGGAGGCTGTTTCGAAACCAGCGAAGTCACTTCACATAAGCAGCCTACCTTTATAAAACACGGTGTTGTTCATTACTGTGTTCCTAACATCCCTGCAAGATATTCCAGAACGTCCTCTATATCAATTAGTAATATCTTTACCCCTTACCTTATGAAAATAGCCGAAGATGGCGGTATAGAAAATTCACTGCGTTTTGATAAAGGTTTAAAAAATGGATTGTACTTTTACCACGGTATTTTAACCAGTAAATCGGTTGGAGAATGGTTCGATTTAAAGTACAGCGATGTAAATCTTTTAATCTTTTAATCATTCTTTAGATTAAAACATATTACACATGACATTTATACAACGTTTTGGCTACTATTTAGGTGGTTTTTCTATAGGCCTCATTGTTTTGGCATTCTTTTTAAGTGGCAAAAAAACATCTTGTAGCTATGGACCAGAAGCAAGAGTGCTAAAAAGTTTGAATACTAAGCCTTTAATAATAAATACTGGTGTGAATATAGACACTACTGGTGTTAAAGCGTTACTCAATCATGGAAATGTAGAGTTTTCTAAAAGTGACACTAAAAAAGAGCCTTGTCGCCTATATGTTATTTCTGGTGATATAAATAAAAAACCCGTGGAGCTATCTATAGAAAACTGTGAGAAGGATAGCATTGCAAGAGTGATTGATATTTTATATAAATAATGCTTAAACGAAGTTTTGATTTTAGTTTTGCCTTAATACTTTTAGTAGGACTCTCCCCTATTTTAATTCTTATAGCCGTTCTAATTAAATTAGATTCTAAAGGTAGCGTACTTTTTATTCAAGAACGTGTAGGCAGGTATAATAAAAATTTTAAGATTTATAAGTACCGTACAATGCGGACTGCCTCTGAAAAAAAAGGCTTATTAACTATTGGTAATAAAGATTCCAGAATTACCAGAATAGGTGTTTTTTTAAGACGCTATAAAATTGACGAATTTCCACAACTACTAAATATTATTAAAGGTGACATGAGTTTTGTAGGACCCAGACCCGAATTAAGGCATTATGTTAACTTTTACAAGAAAGACGATTTGGTTATTCTAAATGTTAGACCAGGTATTACTGGGTTAGCTTCATTAGAGTACAGAAATGAAGTGGAGTTACTTAAACAAGCTAAAGATCCTGAAGACTACTTTATAAATACCATTATTCCAGATAAATTACATTATAACAAGCTTTACATAAAAAAACGCAATTTTCTCTTCGATTTAAAATTGATTATTATAACGGTTTTTAGAGTGATTTTTAAGTAAACTATCGGAGCTAGCCCGCGAGGCATATAAACGAAACTAAATTTTAATCGAAAAGAATTCCTCGACGCTCTGCCTTAAATCCGTATGTCATTAAAAAAGCTAATATATTCATATGAATAGGGTGAAATATTATAAAATCAAAAAAAATGATATGATTTTTTGTTGATAGGAATTACTAATAAAGCATAATTTCTCCATCAAGGAGTATCAATCCTTCTCTAATGATTTTACAATATTTTAAAGAGCCTTGTTAAAGAACTACTAGGTTTTAAACTGTATATTTCCATATACTTTAAGCTTGTATTGTCTAGCTGTTTTAACCCATTTAGCTGGGATACAGATAAATCTAAAGATGAATTTTTTGATTCTAAAGTTTGCTTTTAGATTTTTATATATTTTGGAAAACCTTGTGATTATATATTGGTATAAATTTCGGCACATTGCAGAAAAGATAAGGAAAAACGGTATTTTGTTCAAGCTTTGAAAAAGGCATATGGTTCCAACCAAAGTCATTCTTTAAAACATCAAATTCTTTTTCCACAGCTCCTCTCTGGTTATAAAAAAATACAATGTCATCATTATCCATATTCCAGTCATTAGTTATAATAGCTGAATAGATATAAGCTTCATTGGTAAATAGATTTATCTGCCCATCTTTTCTTTTGGTTTTAGTAACCACTAAACGATATGTTTGAAGAGGTTCTGTTTCTTTGAATTCCCTATGTGTCTTTACAAAAGGTGTGTATTGTACTTCTCCACGGTACATAGTGCCTTCTGTAGACTCAATTTCTTCCCAAGAGTTAATTTGATGTATAGCTCTTGCCAGAGCAGCATTCATACGGGCTTTTATATAAAAGTGATTTGCTTTTTTATTAACTAGTTTAATTACTTCATAGATACAGGAACCACTATCTGCCCTAAAAGCTTTAATCTTGATATGGTGTTGTTCCAATAGATCAAACATCCTAGATACTGTTTGGCCTTGCAAGGTCTTAACGTCACTATTGCCATTTCTGTTTTCTACATATACAACACGTTTGCCTATAATGCCAATTCCAGGGCAGTAACCATATGCTTTTTTATAGGTATTGGCACTATCAGCTTTGTTATTGAAAATAAAAGTATTATCATAATCTAAAACGAGTTCTTTTCCTGAAAACACCTGCAATGATTGTAGTATTTTTAAATTTACAGTATTGATTTTTTCATTAATGCTAAACTGGTGTAATTTTTTGCCTCGTGGACTTTTCAATATTTTTTTAGGAATAGACAATTCTTTAAATCTGTCCAAAACTCTATCTGGGCTTGGGATATTTAAAAAGCAGTTATCTTTCAAATGATCTCGAAAATTACCACCTAAATCTTCAATACAGTCACCTCCACAGAAATAAATAGACCAAAAAGAATAGAGTAAGTCTTTCCAAGAGTATTTACATTGAGCAGGCAATTTTGTCAAGTGTTGCTCTAATAAATGTCCTATTCTTTTGTTTTCAAACTCTTTTAAAACAAAATTTAAGCCTCCAAAAGGACTTATGTGTGAAGATTTAAGTATTTTCATGGTGTGTTTTGTAAGTAACACCAAGTTAGGTGAAAACACATAAAACCGCAAACCTTTGTAAACATATAGTTTGCGGTTGTTTTTATCTAAAGACTCACGGATTTAAGGCTCTGCGTCGGGGATAGTTCGTTTCAAGAAATTTTTTATTTTCGAGACAAGCCTCGGAGTATTATACCTTTTGGCGGTGCCAATAAAAATGCAGTAAAAGAACTCTGCTAAAGAATGAAATTTGCTTGTCTTTGTTACGATAAAAGATATAAATTAACCTGAGTTCGACCTAAGAACACTTTTTTTTAATACAAAGACCTCTCTATTAGGTCCTTAAATTTAAATTAAACAAGTGTAATATGTACTCTTAGAAGCCATGAAAATGTATTAATTTCTAGCTAAAAACCACTAAACACGCCATCCTCTTCCTTAAATTACGATAAACTAGCCAGCTAGTCTATCGTAATTATAAGTTGAATCTAGCATGTTTATTGAATTTTATCTATGATTCTTAAATCGAGCTCAGGTTAAATTATATTTCATTCTAACCTAATCGTTGTCACTTCTTCATCGACTAACCATATTCAATACCTATTAATACGCACAGACTTAAACAAAATCTATGTATTAATAAATTCTCTCAACTCATTAATACCAATTCTTAAATGAATATACTGTAAAGGAAAATGATGGCTTTTGGAATTATACGAGACAGAAAAATAAGCATAGCTGTAGTTACAGTTCTTTTTTATGTTATGTTGAAGATAGAATTTCAAAAGACACTTTTTAACTCAGTAAATTCATTTGGGAATTGGTATAAAGTCTTTTTCTTTTGGATATACTAAAGTCAAGATTGTATTCTATTTAACAAAATATTACCCAAGACAATTCAAGCCCAAGAGATAAAATTCTAGAACACAACTAAATTAAAAGTTACCATTTGGTAACGACTTTCACATTCAAGACAAAGAAAAATTCACGATATATACATACAATAATATCAATCCTTTATAAAATTTGTTCATTTCCATACATTTATTTTCAAGCTAAGTTTTAATTCAATAATTTCATTTTTGTATTGTATAATTCATCAACTAAAATGAAAACTCATAATTTAATATTTCTAATAAAATTACTATTAACTTCTTACTTAACCCATAGCCAAAGTTTTGAAAACTTCATAACTAAAAAAGGTAACAAACTGTATGATGGTGAACGTGAATTCAGGTTTTTGTCTTACAATATCCCCACATTAAATTATGTTGAAGACAATATGGATTTTGAAGAAACTAATCCTTATGGACTTCCAACAGAGTTTGAGCTTAGAGACGTTTTTGAAACCCTAAATCGTACTGGTGCTACAGTTACCAGAACTTACACTATACCTGTTAAAAATAAAAACTTTCCAAAAGAGGCAGTTACCTATGTTGAAGGCCCTGGGAAATTTAACGAAGACGCCTTTAAGGTACTGGATACCATGTTAACATTAGCTTCTGAACACCAAATAAGAATTATAATACCACTAGTCAACAACTGGAAATGGATGGGAGGCAGACCAAATTATGCAGACTTTAGGAATAAAGATAAAGATGAATTTTGGACAGATAAGCAATTGATAAAAGATTTCAAGAAAACTATCAAATATCTCCTTAATAGAACTAATACATTAACAGGTGTAAAATACAAAGATGATAAAACTATAATGGCCTGGGAATCTGGAAATGAGTTACAAAATCCTCCTGAATGGGCCATTGATATTGCAAGATATGTTAAAAGTATTGATAAAAACCACCTTTTTATTGATGGTTTTTTTGCTATTCATGGAGATGATGATTACCCAAGTACATTTGTTCAACAATATTCTATAGACGAACCTTCAATAGATATAATTAGTACACACCATTACGAACCAACATCAAGAAAAATGCTTTACGATTTGAAGAAAACAGTAGATATTGTTAATGGCAAAAAGCCATTAATAATTGGTGAGTTTGGTTTTATTGGTGTTTCTGGTTTAAAGGAGGTTCTAAATTATATTGTTGAGGAAGAAGCATATAGTGGTGCCTTATTATGGAGCCTACGCCGACATAATCCCGAGGGAGGGTTTTACCATCATACAGAACCGTTTTCAAATGTTCTATATAGAGCCTATCATTGGCCTGGTTTTGATGATGGAGAAATTTATGGTGAAAGAGAAACCATGAAACTCTTTCGAGATAAGTCATTTCAAATACAAAATTTAGAAATCCCAGAAATTAGAGCTCCGAAAGCTCCCAAACTCTTAGAATTTAATAATACTCCAAAATTTAGCTGGCAAGGTTCTGCTGGAGCTGAAGGATACGATATTGAAAGAAGTATCTCAGAATACGGTCCATGGAAAATTATTGCTCATAATATAGATGATATAGATACACCTGGTTTTGATTTATATAGTGATGAAACTGCTAAAATTGGCACTACTTACTACTATAGAATTCGTGCTTTAAACGAAGCGGGGAAATCGGCGCCATCAAATGTTGTTGGACCAATTGGTACAGATTATTTGACCAAAGTTGATTATGCCAGCAACTTGATGATCTTAGAAAAACACAAAGACTTAGAAATAAAAATTGGAGATTGCAGGTCTTTTAAAGAAGCATTTTCAAGAATTCATGGAAGAAAGGGTTCGGAAGGGATTTACGTGGTTCCAAGTAGATTAAAAGAACTTCGCCTATTTAGTTATGAATCTTCAAAAAAACCTAATATCAAATTTTACATCTCTGAAGATGGTTTGAACTATAAGGTAATTGACTGCCATGTTGAAACCTACCAATCAAACGAAAACAACTACAATTACTTAATACCTAGAAAATATACAATCAATACTAAAGTAATTGACAAAATTGATGATATTATAAAATATGTAAAATTCAAACCTACAAATACTACTGATATTGTAAGAGTTGAACTAGAGTATCGATAGTATTTTAAGCTACTAAATTAACATACGTAAGCATAGATTAATGTTGTATTATATATGCATGAGAGATGTATTTCGGTTGAGCTATTGAAGGGATATTTTGTCAAATATTCAAAAGCATCTTTGGCATATAATATAATACCAATTCTAACGTTAAACCCAGATTATGCATTAAAAAATCTATTACAGTGTTGAGTTACTGCAAACACTACCGCTCTTCGCTACTTTTTTAGATTTCGCTCCCGCACATGCGGGACTAAAATTAAGAAAATACTAGTATTTCTTGCATCTACAAGCTCCATGACAACCTTCTATTGCATAACGCGGATTAAAAAGGTAAAAAATAGAATGCGCATAATTCTATATTGTATTATTTGAACTATGCTAAGTTTCCAGAAGTCAAAAAATATAGAAACATGTTATACCAATTCTTAACTAAACCACTATGGACTGTAAGTCCATAGGTTTGGTTCGCAGACTGAAAGTCTGCCAGGTGAAATACGTAATCAAATCTGTGTAAATTCGTGTAATTCGTGCCAAAAGTTTTTAGAAGCTAAAGCGAAAGACACTAAAGTACATAGTTTCGACTAAATTTGAGACCAATGAATATTCTGTAAAGGAAAATGATGGATTTTGGAATTATACGAGACAGAAAAAATAAGCATAGCCGTAGTTACGGTACTTTTTTATGTTGAAGATAGAATTTCAAAAGACACTTTTTAACTCAGTAAATTCATTTGGGAATTGGTATTAATCTTCAAATTTAGCATTTGCTTCTTTGATAACATTCAAAGTTGAAAAATCTGAAGCAAAAACAGTATTCAAACCCTGTGGTTCCTGTGGTGGATCACCTGTAAAATCATCTCCTATTTCCCATTTCTTATGATTTGGGTTTGCTATGCCATAACCTCCAAATCCCCAAAAATTGAGTCCAGATAAACTCTTATTAGCCTTATAATTTTTCAACACCTCATCGATAATAGCTTTATAAAATATATCCCTATTTTCTACCGAAGCATAAAGCTCACAACTTTCTTGCGCCCTAGGAAAACCAAACTCAGACATTACAATGGGTTTATTTAATTTTTCAGAAACAACAATATGTTTATCCATATATGCTAATGCCTTTGCTATAGATTCCTTAAGGGTTTCTTTTTCATTATTGAGATCATACCAGCCCCAGTTTTTGGGCCACATATGCATTGTTAAATAGTCAATATCCTTATTAGCATGAAGGCGCTCGAACATATCTATATCATCCAAATAACTATGATCACCCTCTGCTCCAGTGGATATTAGTTGATTAGGCGCTAAATCTTCAATGATGGCGACTGTATTATTTAACCACTTAGCAAAGGCTTCTTCATGGCTAGCCTCTACCAAAACCCTAGGTTCATTTGCTACTTGCCATGACATTACAGTTCTATCTTCGGTATATTTAATGCCAGAATATTTATTTATTCTTCCAACAATGAACTTTACGTGCTTGTAATAAGCGTTCATACATGGTTCGCAAGAATGAAATTGCATCGTATACCGCATAAAGTCGTCCCATGAATACTGTTCCAAAAAAGGATTTGGTACTTCACCATAGCCGTTCCATCTTAAATATTCTGACATTCCTCCAGACCATATCCAATTGTTGTTCATATAAAGTACCGCATACATGTTGCGCTTTCGCATTTCATTCATTAAGAAATCCAACCCATCTAATAATTCTTCGTTGTAAACTCCTTGTTCGGGTTGTAATGCAGGATAAACTTTGTAATCGCCTCCATCTCCCTCTGCTCCAACCAAAATTCTTAGATTATTTATTCCAACAGATTTCATAAGATCTAATTCGCTAATTAAGCGTTGTCGATCTCCGCCTTTGTTAGCCCCCAAAAGTGGTCCGTACCAATAATTGGCGCCGATAAAATAGTATGGCTTTCCGTTTACATAAAATTGATCGCCTTTAACCCGAACAAAACCAAAATCATCATCAGTTATTCTACTTTTTACAACAGATGTAGATTTACAACTTGTAAAAAACATTGCGCTACATAGAGCGAAACATAAAAGTATTTTAGATTCCATTAGTACTTAATTGATACATATTAGGCAAATCATTTTGAAGGAATACATTAATCTTGCTCGAAAATTGAATAAAATCATCGGCAATAGAATGTTCATTTAGTGGAACACAATACGAATCGCGATTGTTAGACCAAAACATCATATAACTAAGTTTAATCTCATTTTCTGTTATAACATTGTATAAGACTTTAGAATAAAACTCAGCTGGTGGCTCGTTAACACCTGGTGTCACAAAAAAACAAGATTCTGTTAATCCTGCTACTTTTACTTTATCCTTAGCTAATTTCGAAATGATTTGCAGTTTATTGTTAACTTGATTTAGCCCGATCATACCATTGTTGAAATCTCCATAATTATCCATCCCTAAAACATCAACATAATTATCCCCGGGATAACGCTCAAGATATTCGGCTTCGGAGTTAAAATTCCTATCCGAAGCATAAGCAAAAAGCATATTATTTATACCTTTTACATTCTTTAAATAATCAATAGTAAAGCGCCATAAGGTTATAAATTCTTCGGGAGTACAATAATCCTTCCCCCACCAAAACCAATTACCATCAAATTCATGGAATGGTCTAAAAATAATGGGAATGAGCTTGCCATCACTTCCTATTAGACCACGAGCAACTTCAGCAATTTTATCCAATTTAGTCTTATAATACTCATGATTCTCTCCATTTGGCAAAATACTTCTTAAAGCATTTTCCTTTTGAAAATCGGTCATGTTATTTGTAAAAAAATGTTCGCCCTCATAGGGTTCTCTCATATGCCATGAAAAAGTGTTTACCATACCTTTATTGTATGCTTCAATGGCATCTCCCTTAATGGATAGTTCTTGATTATAAAACCAGTTTCCAGGCGTTCCATTGTTCTCATCGTCGGTAACAAACATAAAATCTAAACCTAATACCCCTGGATCAAAACCAGTAGTTTTTTTCATATCTGAAACTCCAGACGCATTTCCAAAAAAAGAGCTAAAAGCATCTTGTTGCCCCACAACAAAGCTTGTTCTAGCTACTTTTTTAAGATTATAAAAGAGCGCCACGGTTTCAGGAGTTGCATTTGAATTTACTACATAGAATTTTGCTTCAGAAGAAGACAAAAGAAACTCTTCAGCTTCATTTGTGAGAGTTAATAAAGCAGAATCCAAGGCACCTATAATAACATTACTACTATCAATATTCATCAAAGTAACACTTATTAGTTCTATCTCTTCTGGTTGGGAATCATCAATAATTGTAACTGGAATATCAACACTTAATGTGTTTGCTAAAATGGTTATAGTGCTAGGTATTTCAACATAGTCTATACCGTTTTCTGCGCTCCCCTCAATATTAAGATTGATAGTGGTATTTTCATCAACTGCTTTAGATAGTCTTATAGTAAAACCACTATGATTTGCAGGTTCTGAAGCAGAACTTGAGTTCGCTACAATAGTCGCTAAAGATTTTTCAATTATAACCTCGTCTTCATCATTGTCTTTAGAACATCCAAAAAAGATAAAAATTATTAAAAGAATTATATATTTTAAAATCTTTTTCACACTTTATTAGTCCTTAATTTTGCATCTTTATACACGCTCTTGTGTTATGATATGGTGCTTTCCACATGCTTACTTTATCTTCTTCTAAATATGGCTTTCCATACCTATCCACCCTGAAGTGCCACTCTCCATTTTTCTTATCTAACAAATGGTTTTTAGTAAACTCCCATATTTTTATTGAAGCCTTCATATATTTAGAATCCTTGGTTAATCCATAAACATATTTCAATCCAACCAATGCTTCCATTTGCGGCCACCAATGCCTATCTGTGTCCAAAATATTTGTCTGCAAATTCTTCTCATTCATAACTGCACCTTCATTATCAATACCATTTCGTAAAAAGGCGTCTGCTACACCTATGGCGGTTTGCTCTGTTTTATTAATTAAATCTGGATCTTCCAAGGCTTTAGCAGCATCAATTACTAACCACGCAGTTTCAATATCGTGTCCATAAGAAACAATGTTACTTTGTAAATTCCATGTGTTATCAAAAAACAAATCGTAGTTATAATTTTCATTTAAAAATTTCGATTGAATTAACTCAATCAAATTTTTTAAAGCTAACCTTAACTCCTCATAATCATAAATATGTAACAACCTTGTATAAGACTCCAAAATATGCAAATGTGTATTCATAGTTTTGGATGCGTTCAAATCCTTTTCACTTAACCGCATATCTTCAATGGGTGACCAATCTTCAATGAATGCTTCCACATAGCCATTATTCAAATGATCTTTAGCATGTTTTTCTATTAGATTAAACAACTCTACGGCCCATTTTTTAGCTTCCTCTTTCTTGGTTAACATATAGTATTCAGATAAGGCATAAATGGCAAAAGACTGGGCATATATTTGCTTTCTTCTATCAATTGGTTTTCCATTATGATTAAGTTTCCAAAATACGCCTCCATATATTTCGTCTTTGAAAAAACGTTTTAAATAATTATATGAGCGATTACATATATCTAGATATTCTTTACTTTTTAAGTGATTCGAAGCGGCCGAAAAAGACCATAAAATTCTAGTATTCAAAATAATTCCTTTAGAAGCAAAGGGTATCGCGTTATTTCCAGAATCAATTCTTCCCAAAAAACCTCCATAGGAGTCATCTATGGTATTTTTAGACCAATATGACAATATACGCTGTAATTCATCGTATAGTTCCGAAGTTAGATATCTACAATCAATCTTCATTAATAAAATGGTTTATTTTTATCTATTAACTCCATTATATTTTGAACAGAACCTGAGGAAGTTAACTTATCCTCTGGGCTTTTCATACAATAGTCTACCAATTTTTCGATGGTTGATGTCGCCACATGCATTCTCGTATCACTTGAGGCATAGTAAATATATACTGTTCCATCATTATCTTGAATCCAGCCATTAGAGAACAATACATTTGAGACATCTCCAACACGTTCTTCATCTTTTGGCGCCATAAAATGCCCTGCAGGTTGATGAATTACTTTTGAAATATCGTTTAAATCGGTCATAAACATGTATAACGTATAACGTAATCCAGCAGCCGTATTCCTCACTCCATGTGCCAAGTGCAACCAACCGTGTGCTGTCTTTATTGGCGTAGGTCCTAGACCATTTTTAAGTTCATAAATAGTATGGTACACTTTATTATTTATGATTTTTTCGTCTTTAACTTCAGGGTATTCCATATCATCAATATAACCTAACCCTATACCACCCCCACTTCCAACAGTAATAAATCCTTGTTGTGGACGTGTATAAATAGCATATTTTCCGTTGACGAATTCTGGATGAATAACAACATTACGCTGTTGGTTAGAATCTGAAATCAAATTGGGTAAGCGTTCCCAATCCATTAGGTTCTTAGTTCTTACAATACCAGCATTGGCAAGTGCCGAACTAGTATCTGAAGCTGGTACATTTGGGTCTTTTCTCTCCGAACAAAAAACGCCGTAAATCCAACCATCTTCGTGCTGCGTTAATCTCATGTCGTAAACATTGGTTTCCTCTTCTTCTATTAAATCTGGAATGACACAAGGTTTATCCCAAAATTTAAAATTGTCTATTCCATTTGGGCTTTCGGCCATGGCGAAGAAGGATTTTCTGTCATTCCCTTCTACTCTAACACAAATCACATATTTTCCTTTCCATTTAATGGCTCCTGAGTTCATAACAGCATTGAAACCAATGCGCTCCAATCCATGTGGATTGGTCTCTGGGTTTAAATCAAAACGCCAATGGATTGGAATATGATCTTCTGTCACTATTGGATTTTTGTATCGAGTATAAATACCATTAGAGATGCTTTGTGGTTCGTTTACCTTAAAAGTTAGTTTATTGTAACCTTTAATGACTTCCTCTAAATGATATGACTGTAACTTTAATTCTTTATTCATTTTTTTAATCTAATTTTTCGTTTAATGTATTCCACCAAAATCTTTTGAGTAAGTAAATACAAATGATAATAACTGCTGTTGAAATTAGTATTGGTGTTCCTTGCCTAAACACTATATACATAGGCAAAATAACCAAAGCTGTTTGTGCAATTACACCTATAATTACGTTAAACATATCTCTACCAAAGTCTTTATTTATCTTTATCTCTGTGTGTTCAGTAACAATTTTTTTATGAATTGGTTTCCAAAAACCCCAAGGTCTTACATTTTTATAAAATGACATTAAAACGGCGTCATCAGTAGGAGGTGCCGAGTATGTTCCTATAATAGACCCTATAAGTGATACAATCAATAAAATTGGAAACAAGTACAAACCTAAAACATTAGGAAATAACTCTGGAACTATGGCTGCCGCCAACATACCAGAAACCATACCCCAGAAAAACCCTTCACCATTGAAACGCCACCAATGCCATTTTAAAATATTAGCAGACACATAACTACCATAAAGCACTGACACAATCCATTGTAATACAGAATTTACGTCTTTAGCAAAAAGACCGAGAACTACACTAACTACTACCACAACGATACCTGTTATATAATTCATTGTCTTAATTTGATTAGTCGATGCATTTGGGTTGCTATATTTTAAATAAATATCATTAACAAGATACGCCTGAGCTGCATTTAAAGTGCCTGCAAAGGTTGACATGAAAGCCGCTATTAATCCAGCAAGAAGCAAACCTAATAGCCCCACAGGTGCAAACTGCCTTATGGCTGTTGGTAATATCAACTCAAAATCTATTTGACCAGACGCATTTATCAAGTCCAATTTTTCATAATAGATTAATGCTAACGCTGCAAAACCAGCAATCATTAAATAGCGAATTGGCATCAATACCACTGATACGAAACCACTCATTTTTGATGCTTCTTCAGGCGATTTTGTAGATAATATTTTTTGCATATCATACGTAGGTGCGGGACCTGCAACACTTACCAAAAGCCCTTTAAAAACCATCATCATAAAGAAAATGGTAAATAAACTAAAACCGTCTTCCTTAATTTTATTATTTACTTCTGGGATTATTTCTGTCCAATCTAGATTTAATTCCCAGTTAAAAAACGGTGTCATCCAAGCTTCTGGGACTTTTAACATGTTTTCCCCTACAGCAACAAAACCCAAATATCCTATAACTAGAGCTGCAATAGTCATTATTCCAAATTGGACTACATCAGCCCATACAATACCAGACATGCCTCCTAACAGAGAATAAAACACGGCAAACAATGTGAACAATATACCATAAAAATGAGGTACAAATTCTGGTGATACCGAGAAAGGAATATAGCTGCTAAATATTTCCCATGGGATGAAAATTTCAATAAACTTTCCTAGTCCAATGAAGCCATAGGCTAAATACCCAAGACACAATACTAAAGCAAAAATCACTACTATAATATGCGATAATTTAGCACCTTTTTTAAAACCAAAACGCGTACCAATCCATTCTGCACCAGTTGTAGCATTTGAACGCCTTAGCCACTTAGATAAATATACCATTAAAAAAATTTGATTGAAAACTGGCCAAAGCCATGGCATCCAAGCACTTTTAATCCCATACACAAACATTAACGTAACTAGCCAAATAGTACCAGAAATATCAAACATCCCTGAAGCGTTTGACAAACCTAACATATACCACGGTATTGAATTACCTCCCAATAAATAATCACCTTTACTACGTTGTGCTTTTTTTCTTAGCACTAAGCCTATTACTATTACTATAAAAAGGTATCCGGCAATAATCAATATGTCTATGGTGTTTAGCATGTACTTGTACTTTTTAATTAATCTTCCAAATCTCTTAAATCTTTAAGAAAAAAAGTTTCAGGATGGTTCGCAAAAATTTTAAAATCCTCCGCATTAGCATGTTCTTTAAAGGGGATATAAAAATGCCCTAAGTTTGCATTTCTCCAAAACAACACCCATGCAATTCCAGAATCTTTTATATTGGGATATAAAACTTCTGAAAACCAGTTTTTGGTAGTTATTTTTTCCTGTCCCGTTTCAGTAAATGCGAATAATTTACCCTTAGTGGTAGCAAGTTGTTTCACCAACTTTAAGTCGTTTATAACAGATTCAAGGTAGTCCTCTTTATTGCTAAAATCATAAATATCAATACCTAAAATATCCACATAATTATCTCCTGGATAATATTTCATATAATCGTCATCAGGGTTCAACTTATTTGGTGAATACACATAAAGTAAATTATGTAGTTTATGTTCATCCCTTAAAGTACGAACCGTTTTTCGCCATAATCGCACATAATCTATGGCATTGCAATTAGGATCACCCCACCAAAACCAAAACCCATTCATTTCATGATAAGGCCTAAACAATATAGGAATTGCTTTTCCTTTGTATTTTAAGCTTTTTATAAATGACGCCACGCGATTAAGCCAAGTATCAAACTTTTTTTCAATAGCTTTATCTGTAAAAATGGAATTAACCGCAGAAGCCTCATCCCAAGAATTACCCCCTGTAACTGGGTTGTCCAAATGCCAACTCAAAGTTATTACCCCCCCTTTTTTATGCACATTTATGATTTCATGTCTCATGGCTTCAAACGAAACACTATCTAAATTAAAAGGTCTTTCTATTTCCAATCTCCCTATATCAAAACCGTAAACTGCTGGATTATCACCAATCAACTCAAAAACATCACTTTGCACAGTATTTTCAGTATCTTTACTATGCCAGCCAATACCATAAGTTGTTGCGTCTTGGTGACCTATAGCAAAACCCTTTTTAGAGATGTAGACAAGTTTTTTATGCACTTTACGTGCATTCCTATTTAGTTTTTCATCAACTAAACTAGGCCTTATATATTCACTATTATATAAAGATTTACATGAAAAGACCATTATAGGCAAACACAAAAAAATGATTTTGGATGCCGCAGTTCTTAATTTCATATTAAAATTTTTGATATTTTTGTATCATTAATATACTAAAAAAGTATAATTAAATATTCTTAATAAATTTAAAACACAAACCTAATCCCATTATTCACATTTAACTAATGTTATTTTATCAAATCAACAAAATATTAATCCATAAAACATGAATTTTCTAAAAAATATACACCGAGAAATCACTCCTTTATCCCCTGAAGACAGCTTTTTAGTGTTTGACAGACTTAAAAGTGAATTTGATTTTCCAATTCATTTTCACCCAGAATATGAATTAAATTTTATAGGAAATGGCAAAGGAGTTAGACGCATTGTAGGCGATAGCATAGAGGAAATTGAAGAACTAGAACTAATATTAGTTGGACCAAATTTGCATCACGGATGGCAAAACCACAATTGCAAAAGCAAAAAAATTCATGAGATCACACTTCAATTTCACAAAAACCTACTTGACAACAATATTTTGAATAGAAAAATCATGAAACCAATTAAAGACATGCTTGACAGGTCAATTCACGGTATTTTATTTTCAAAGAAAACAGCTCTGGAAACGCAACAACGCATTTCTCAACTATCCAAATTAGACAGCATGGATTATTTTCTAGAGTTTTTATCGATTTTACATGATTTAGCTAATTCTAGAAACCAAAGACTACTATCTACATATACAGTTAATAGAGATAGTTTTGAAAATAGCGACAAAATAAAAACCATCTATGAGTATGTGCAAGAACACTACAATAAAAAACTAATGCTTTCTGACGTAGCAGAACTAATAAACATGAGCCCAGTTTCATTTAACAGATTTATGAAAAAAAGAACAGGCAAAACATTTGTTGACTATGTCAATGATGTTCGCATAGGAGTTGCAGCCATGAAGCTTATAGAAAACGATTCAAGCATTTCCGAAATAGCATTTAACTGTGGATTTAACAATATCGCCAATTTCAATAGGGTCTTTAAAAATCTTAAAAACTCCACACCAAGTCAATATAAAAGGGAATTTTCTGGTATAAAGAGAATTCTTTAACCCCATATGCATTGGAACTTCGTTATGAAGCTTTGAGACACAACAAACACTTACTTTTCTTGATTTTAGTCCCACATATGCAGGAGTGAAATTAAAAAAAGCAGCGAAGCAGAAGTGTTTGCAGTAGCTTAGAGCTGTAATAGATTTCCCAATGCATAACCTGGGTTTAATTTCACGAATTAACAATACACTTATTTGATTATAGTCATTATAGTTATCATATATTAACAAAAACGAAGCTTAAATCTCACTTCAATAACATTGACTCACTACACTTTACATCTTAAGTATTAATAATTCGCTAATAAACTTCATAATATTATTGATAATTGATAAAATAACATTAATTATACGATGAATTTTGTTATAATTTTGATTTAACAATAAAACAGCCTTATTGATGTCAATTATACAAACACAAGGCTCTTGTTTTTGTGAAACAATAATATTTATCAACTAAACCAAACAAAATGCAAAAAATTATGATGAGAAACATCTTTTACATGCCAAAGAAATTGGGCTATATAGCTTTATTTGTTCTGGCAGCACAAATTTGTTTTGCTCAAAGTACTGTAAGTGGTGTTGTTACAGATAATAACAATATACCGCTCCCAGGAGTTAATGTTCTTATTAAAGACACAAGTTATGGCGTAGTCACTGATTTTGACGGTACTTATAGCATAAAAGCCTCCAGTTCTAGCACACTTGTTTTTAGATACTTAGGCTACATGAGTCAGGAGCTCATTGTTGGAGACCGTAACAATATTAATATTACTTTACAAGAAGATGTTTCTGCTTTAGAGGAAGTGATTGTTATAGGTTATGGTTCGCAATTAAAAGAAGACATTTCAGGATCCGTATCTTCAGTTAAAGTTGAAGATTTAGAAACTACACCGCAAGTAAGCATAGACCAAATGTTACAAGGTAGAGCAGCCGGGGTAAATGTAACAACCAATTCAGGGCAGCCTGGAGCTGCAGTCTCTGTAAGAATTAGAGGGGTAAATTCCATTTCTGGTTCTAGTGAACCACTATATATTATTGATGGCGTACCTGTCTCTGGTGTTTCAAGCGATGGTGGTTCAAGCCCATTGAATACCATTAACCAAAATGATATTGAAAGCATAGATATTCTTAAGGATGCTTCCGCAACCGCTATTTACGGTTCTAGAGGATCAAATGGTGTAGTTATAATTAATACCAAGAAAGGAAAAAAAGGTAAGAGTACCATGAAATATAGTTCTTTTGTAGCTATTCAAGAGCCAGTAAATATCATAGAAACAATGAGTTTACCGCAATATGCAAGATTACAAAATGCTATTAACGAAATCTACGGCATTGATCCTGTAATTGAATTTACAAGGCCTGAATTATTGGGGCCTGGGACTAATTGGCAACAACAAATTTTTGACAATGCTCCTATGGAGAGTCATCAGGTTTCTTTTCAAGGTGGCACAGAAGGAATTAATTATTTTATTTCAGGAAGCTATTTGGAGCAAGAAGGTACAGTAATTGCTTCTGGTTTTAATCGTACTACTGTTAGAGCTAACCTAGATGCCAAAATTAGTGATAAAATAAAAGTTGGTATTAACCTTACAGCTAGTAGGGTTAACGAAAAATTAGTTTTTAATGGTAGAAGTGATGGCATTATTGGTTTATCGCTTTTAAATAATCCTGCTATTGCAGTTTTTAATCCAGATGGCAGTTTTGCTGGCCCTAGTCTTAATGATGATTTTAGATTAGCCAACCCAGTTGCTGAAGCTCTAAGTATAAAAAACAGATTAAGAAGAAATAGAGTTTTAGGAAATATTTATGCAGAATTTCAATTAGCAAAAAATCTAACGTATAGAACAGAATTTGGAGGTGATTTTGGTGCAAACAATCAAAACCGTTTTTCACCTATTTATACGTATGGTGAAATTGAAAATGAAAACAATTCGCTAACTGTTACAAATGAGTATACAGACTTCTGGATTATTAAAAACTTTTTAACTTATAGTAACAGATTCAATGATAAGCATGATGTAACAGTTATGATTGGTTCTGAAGCACAAGAGGGAAAGTATAATAGATCTGCTGCTACAGATGGTAATTTTGTTGGTAATGATTTCCCAATCTTAGGTACAGGAAACGCCATAGATGTTTTAACTCCTGAGATTAAACAAACTAATGCTTTAGAATCTTATTTTGGAAGAGCTATTTATTCTTTTGATAGAAAATATAGTGTTACAGCCTCACTTAGAGCCGATGGTTCTTCTCGATTTGCGGAAGGCAATAAATGGGGGTACTTCCCTTCTGTTTCAGGAGCTTGGAAAATCTCAAACGAATCATTCATGGAAAATTTTGATGGTATTCAAAACATAAAACTATACGGTGGGTATGGAGTTGTTGGTAATCAAGAAATTCCTAATTACGCATTTATATCTAGATTAACACCTGTAAACACTGGTTTTGGAACAGGTTTTCTAACAGATAATTTCCCAAATTCTGATTTAACCTGGGAATCTTCTACGCAAACCAATTTTGGGTTAGACTTTGCCTTACTAAATAATAAGTTAAGAGCCTCAGTTGAGGTGTATAAAAAAGTGTCTAAAGACTTCTTATTACAATTTGCACCATCTAATCTTGTAACAGGTGGTGGTAATGATATTGTAGGATCTATTGAAGCGCCTTGGGTTAATTTAGGTGAAATGGTTAACAAAGGGATTGATGTAACTTTAAGTTACGACACCAACCCAAATAAGGATTTTTCATGGAGCTCATCACTTACCTTTCAACATTATAAAAATGAAGTGACAGATTTAGCTAATGTTGCAGATATAAATGGTCAAATGACTGTTAACTATGACGGTAGTCAAAATGTTACTATTACAAGAACAGGTGAACCTATCGGGTTATTTTACGGATTGGAAGTAGAAGGTATTTTTAGAACGCTTGATGATATTAATGGTGCTCCAATACAATTTGGAAGACCTTTTGAAGACGCTCTTTTTGCAACAACCTGGTTGGGTGACATTAAGTTTAAAGATCAGAATGGTGATGGTGTTATTGATGACAATGACAGAACTGTTATTGGAAATCCACATCCAGACTTCACATTTGGTTTTCAAAACTCCTTTAAATACAAAAACTTTGATTTATCTGTATTCTTACAAGGATCTTATGGTAATGATGTATTTAATGCTGTTAATAGATTACTTACTGCTGGTAACAGAACATTTACAAATCAATTACCATCTGTGTTAGACTTCTGGTCGGTTGATAATCCAGATGCATTATCACCAAGATTAGCCAGAAACGACACAAGAAATATTGAAATATCAGACAGATACATAGAAGACGGTTCTTATTTAAGAATCCAAAACATCACACTCGGTTACAACCTAGATCAAACGGTTATTGATAAAATAGGTTTAACTGCTTTGAGATTTTATGGTAGTATTCAAAATTTACACACGTTTACTAGTTATTCTGGTTACGACCCTGAAATTGGTTCATTTAATCAAAATCCTCTTTTAAAAGGCATTGATGCTGGTAGATATCCATCTCCGCGCACCTTTACTTTTGGAGTTAATGTAGAATTTTAAAAATATAACACAATGAAAAACGTATTAAACATAAAATTCATATTAGCATCATTATCTATATTGCTTGTTTTTACATCATGTAGTAAAGACTTTTTAGAACTTAATCCAGAGGATTCTTTTAGTGATGCTACTTTCTTTCAAACAAATGATCAAGTTAGAGTTTCAACAAATTCATTGTACTCGGTGCCTTGGTTTAATTTTAATTCTGATACCATGTGGGTCATAGGAGAGTTAAGCTCTGGAAATGGAAGAACTTGGGACCCTAGAAATGGTGATTTTACAAACTTTGCAGTAAATGGTAATAATGCTCAAATCATTAGAAGTTGGGAATCATTATATGCTGTGGTGGCTCAGGCAAATTCTGTAATTAATGCATTATCAAATGTAACATCTGCAGAAGTTTCAGAAGATGTTTTAAATAATGCCTTAGGTGAAGCACGATTTATACGAGCTACAGCCTATTTCTATTTGGTAAGAATTTTTGGCTCTGTACCAATTATTGAAAATAACACAGACGTAGTTTTAAACCCAGTTATTCCAAGACATTTAGTATCTGATATTTATAGATTTATTGAATTAGATTTACAATTTGCTATAGAAAATTGCCATGATAGAACCCAAAGAAACTCAGTTGAAATAGGAAGGATTTCAAGTGGAACTGCTAAAGCAATGCTTTCTAAAGTATATCTATACATGGAAGATTATAATAGCGCTTATCAGCTAGCTAATGAAGTTATAAATTCTGGTGAGTTTTTACTTTATGGAGGTGACGCAACCGATGGCGATCCTTCTGGAAGTTATTTAGATTTATTTAAACCTGAAAACGATAACAACCCTGAGTCTATTTTTGCTTTGCAATGGACAACTTCAAGCAGATTTGGAGAAGGCAATGGTATTCAATCTCTTTTTGCTCCATCAGGTTTTACAGGTGGCGGAGATGGGTTTTCTGCCATAGGTCCCTCTCCTGACTTATTATCAGCTTATGAAGATGGAGATCTTCGATTCTATGCAACTCTCATGGAAAGAGGTGCTTTTTATCCAGATCTAAATGGCGGTTACACTGTACCAGATGGTATAGATTTTCAAGGATCTCAACATGGTATTAAAAAATATGTAGTTGGTTCAGATGATGCTACAGGAAGAGATGACAGTAATAATACTACAACTTCTAACAATACTTATATTTTGAGATATGGGGAGCTACTATTAATCCATGCAGAAGCAGCATTAAATGGTGGTGGACCTGAGACTCAAGGAATTGCATCATTCAACAAAATTAGAAGAAGAGCAGGTTTAGTAGAGATAGCATCTCCTACTTTAGAAGATGTATTTGAAGAAAGACGCATTGAGCTTGCTTTTGAATTTGAGTTCTGGTATGACATCGTGAGAAGAGGGCCAGACTTTGCAATAAACTATTTAAGCAATACAGATAGAGGAACTTTTAATAGCGACACTGGAGAGTTACAATCAGAATTTTTCCAGGCGACTACCGATGATTTATTATTTCCATATCCAACTATAGAAACACAAAACAATCCAGCTTTATTAGAAGCTCCGGAACCATATAATTTTAATTAAAAAGCTATGAAAAAAGAATTTAATTTATTTAGTAAGTACGTTAGCATATGTATGCTAATTGTAAGTGTGTTATTTTCTTCCTGCGAAAGTGAATTTAATGAACCAAGTGATAATTTCACTAGTGAACCACCAGTTATTACTAGTGTTAGTGAAACCAGGGAAGACAAAGCCGTAACTCAAGGTGTTTTAGATAATATTTATACCATTAGAGGTGAAAACTTATCCTCATTAGTTGCTATTTATTTTAATGGTGTTAAAGCAAGTTTTAATCCAGCACTATTATCAGACACGGTAGCTTTTGTAACAGTGCCTGAAGAAGCACCAGTATTAGACCAAAGTAATACTATGAAAGTTGAAAACTTGTTTGGCACTACAGACTATGACTTTTCACTTTTAACCATTACTGATTTTACTGAAGCAACAGTAAACGGAAAAAAAGTAGTGAACTTAATGGGTGGTGATTTTTCTGAAACTTCATCTGTTACTTTTGTGAGTGGTTCAGCTGAAAATGACAACTTAATAGAGCTCACTGCTGAATTTACAATTATCTCAGCAGGAGAAGTGCAAGCTGAAGTACCTTCTGGAGTAGAACAAGCGTTTATTTTCCTAGAAACCTCTAGAGGAGCCATTGCCAGATCTGAATCTTATGGATTGTCATATTCTATATATATTGATGGTTTGAATACAGATTGGTCGACCTCAGAATGGGGTGGTACACACGAACTACAATCAACAGAAGTTACCTTGGGTGATTTCTCAGTAAAAAGCACAAGAGAAGCATGGGCAGGCTTAACTTTTTGGCCAGACAATGCTACTATTAATTACAAAGATTTTGATGCTATAAGCGTAACCATCTATGGAACAGGAGCTCCGGGAGATAGTGTTAATTTAGCTTTAAACGATTTCAACGCTCAAGTTAACTTACCGTTGGTACCAGGTGAATGGACAAAATTCGTAATCCCCTTATCAGATTTTTACCCTAATGGAGGCGCTCCAGATACTATTTTTAGAATGGATTTTCAAGAGTCTTCAGGTACAGGTATGGCACAATATATATTCTATATTGATGACTTTGGTTTCCTATAAAAACAGAAACTAAATAAGACTTTTCAAAAATTAAAAACAATTATTGATGAAATCATATAAAAAAATTTTCAGCCTATGTTTAGCACTTATATTAGTTGCAACGTCATGCTTCAATGATGATGACAACGTGCTGGATAATCAGTTAAGTTCAAATGTTAAAAATATATCTGAACTTGTCTCTGAAAACTCAAATTTATCCACTTTAGCTAGTGCGTTAGAAACTGCTGGTTTAGTTGAAACACTTGGAAAAGAAACTACATTCACAGTTTTTGCTCCAAATAACACAGCTTTTAGTAGTGTGGATATGTCATCTTTATCAGATGAAGAAGTAACTAATGTTCTTTTAAATCATGTTATAAGGACTACTACTCCAGACTTCACATCTTCTATGACATCAGGTTACAGAACAACTTTAGCAACAGGTCCAGATAGTAATAACTTGAGCATTTTTACAAATGCATCAGAAAATATTATCATAAATGGGATGGGAACTATAGTAGATGGATCTGAAGATATTGGAGCCACAAATGGTATTGTGCATATTATAGATAATGTACTTACACCACCAACTTTAGTAAGCCATATATTGGCTAATCCTAATTATTCTTCTCTAGCAGCAGCTCTTGAAAAAGCAGATTTGGTAGACACTTTAAACGGAAGTGATATTTTTACCGTATTTGCACCCAATAATGCAGCCTTTGAAAAATTTATGATGGATGTTGAAGCTGCTTTTGGTTGGACCTCTTTAGACGACATACCAATAAACACTTTAAATCAAGTACTTCTATATCATGTAGTTGCTGGTGAAAATCTTGTTGCTGGTGATGCTTTAGGAAGTTCGCAAACAACAGTACAGGGTGAAGACATCTCTATTGGAGACAATGCAAATATAGACGACGCAAGTTACACAGATAGCGCCATTAACATAACCGATATACAAGCTATAAACGGTGTTATTCATGGTGTAGATAAAGTATTGTTACCAAACGATGTTTTCCAATCTATATTAGATAGAACTTTAAATATTATAGAGCGATGTAATGATAGAGGCTTTACATCTTTTACAGCAGCTTTAGAAAAAGCAGGTTTATCGTCTCAGGTTACAATGGACCAACTTACTGCTTTTGCTCCTAATGATGGTGCATTTACAACATTTTTCTTAACCATCAATAATTTTGATAGTTTAGATGATTTTGATACTCCAGAAGAAATTGACTTATTAAAAAGGCTTTTAGAATACCATTTAGCTTCAGGAACAACACTTTCTAGTGGTTTAACTCCAGGTATAACAATTGAGACTCTACAAGGCGATTCTATAACATTTGATGATGGCACTAACAGTTTTAGTCCTTCACATGCAAATGCTCCAAATGGTACAATAGTTACTCCAGATATAGGAGCTAACAATGGTGTTATTCATGAAATTGATAATGTATTAGTACCTGATGCTGATGCTGCAGCTTTAGGTTATCCATTACCACCCTCAGGAGCAGCAGTTTATGGTTTTGAGATTTATGATGATGCTCTAAATCCTGTATTCTGGATAGGAGGTTGGACAACACCAGATTTCGCAAACACAGAACAAGTGAAATCAGGAGTACATTCTATTAGAGTAGATTATCAAGGAGATGATGGTTTCCAAATAGGTGGAGCCGGAGAAGACTTAGCTGCATATTCTACTGTAAATGCTTCATTCTATTCTGAAAACGGAACATCAGTTACATTTATTTTAAATGAGCAATGGGGATCAGGACAAACCGTAAGTATTCCTGCAGGTGAATGGACAAACGTATCAATTCCTATTACTAATCTTTCAAATGGTACAACAGTATTAGACCAGTTTGTAATTAGAGATGCCAGTTTAACTCCAAATACACTCTATATAGACGAAGTAGGCTTAGATGTGACTTATGAGCAAACTATTCCTACTTTTAACTATGAAGTATATACTGAAGATAATCTTGTTGCAGATTGGATAGGCGGATGGACATCTCCAGTATTTAATGACTCATCAAATCCTAGTACTGGTATATTTTCCATTAGAAATGAAATGGTTGCAGACTCGGGCTTTCAATTAGGAGGAACAAATATCGATTTAACAACCTACTCTCTAGTTAAGTTCTCTATTTATTGCGATGATACTACAACGTTCAAATTGGTACTTAATGAACAATGGGATGGATACATAATTAACCCTGTAGCTGGTGAATGGAATCATTATACAATTCCACTAGCCGATGTATTGTATGGCACTACAACATATACTCAATTCGTAATTCAAGAAATTGGAGGAAATAATGTTGTTGTCTTTATTGATGACATTGGTTTTGATTAAAAGCATAAAAACTTAGTTCGTTAGTTTTATTTTTTTAGTTTTAGTTTATACCAATTCTGATGTTAAATTACACATAATAAAAATGATAGATTTTTGTATTATAAGAAAAGTAAAAATTGCTCACCTACCTAACAGCAGTCAGGTAGCCATAGCTAAGCTTTTTATTTTAAAGTATAGCGCAAAGAGGCACATTTTAATTTAGTAATTTAATGTTGGAATTGGTATTATTTAATTTAAATAGTTAGTTTCTGTTAGTTCCCCGTATATTTTATTTATGGGGAATTTTTGTATTACAAAAGTTTTCCGTAATGGAAACTTATAATTATTAGTTTACTATTATAAAAAAATCTCTATATGAGCATGATTGTAAAACTAAAGGAAGAAGAAAGAGGGTAATACGTTTGCGATATCACTTGTTTTATATTTAACTAAATCAAATAAAGAAACTCACGTTATTTGATATCAAAAAAAAGAATAAAACAAAAAAACACTAATAATCATGCGATTAACAGTGTTTTTATTATACCTATTTCTAGGTTTGTCGGGGTGGCAGGATTCGAACCTGCGACCTCCGCGTCCCAAACGCGGCGCGATAACCGGGCTACGCTACACCCCGAATTGGCTATCTATAAATCGTTTTGCGCCTCTTTTCTTGATTTTAGATTCTAGATGCATTGCTCCTGATCTAGTTTCTACTTCAATTTGCAAAACAATCTTCCAAGGCATACCATATTTTGTTGATGGTACAAGACCTTGGTTATGTCTTTTCAATCTTTTTTCGATATCTGAAGTTTGACCTACATAATATCTAGAACTTTTTTCACTAAATAGAATATATACAAACATACCTTCTATCTTTTGGGGTGGTCACGCCTCTAGCGTGACGACCTCTGCGTCCCAAACGCGGCGCGATAATAACACTAAAGCGTCATCTGCGACAGGGCTACGTCCTGCCACGCTCTAGCGTGGTTCACCCGAAAAATAAATGCGGAGAGACCGGGATTCGAACCCGGGCAACACTTGCGCGTTGACAGATTAGCAATCTGCTCCATTACCACTCTGGCACCTCTCCTAATTCTTATTAAGAACTTAGCAATTAAAATTGCGATCTTGACCGACTCGTTACCCTTTATCGTTCAAGCGGGTGCAAATCTAATTCAAACAATGAAAGAACGCAACTTTTTTTTCATTTTTTTAGAAAAATTATTCAGGATATTCTATTCTTAAATGGTAAATATTTGCAAGCTTGTGTTTTAAGATTTTCTTTATCGCTTCTATCTCTTTAAATGTAATATTTGCATTTAAAAATTGCCCCTCTTCTATTTGTCTGTTAATGATACTTTCTACAAAACCATCAATTTTTGTCGATGTGGGTTCTTTTAAACTTTTAGAAGCAGCTTCAACACTATCACACATCATTAAAATAGCCGTTTCTTTGCTAAATGGTTTGGGGCCAGGGTAGCGAAATAATTCTTCATCTACAGCATCGTTTAGTTCTTTTTCTTTCATATAAAAATAATACACAAGGCTAGTCCCGTGATGTGTTCTTATAAAATCAATAACACGATCTGGTAATTTATATTTTTTGGCTATTTCTATACCATTAATAACATGATCTATAATTATTCTGGCGCTTTCGCGAAATACCAATTCGTTATGAGGGTTAATACCTGTAGATTGATTTTCGGTAAAATAATTAGAATTCATCATCTTACCTATATCATGATACAAAGCGCCTACCCTAGCTAACATAGCATTTGCACCTATTTCGTTAGCTGCTGCTTCTGCCAGATTAGCAACATTTAATGAATGATGAAATGTACCTGGTGCCTTATCTGCCAATTCTTTTAATAATTTACTATTAGTGTCTGATAGTTCTAAAAGTGACACGTCTGATACCAAGCCAAATAGTTTTTCGTAGGCGTAAATCAATGGTTGTACAAAGAGTGTTGCTAATCCACATAGTATAAAAAGCAAGAACGTCTCTAAATCTATATTAGTTATACTACCTTCGTGAATAACAAAAAAAGCAAAGTAAGCAATGATGTATATGAGTGTTATCTGCCCCACCGAAATAAATAAGTTTGCCCTTTTATAAAGCTCTGAAACTGTTAATATGGTAACAATACCTGCTAAAATCTGTAAAAACATATACTCGTAGCTATTAGGCACTATAGATCCTAACAACAAAACAGTAATTACATGTGCAAATAGCCCCAATCTGGCATCAAAAAATGCTTTTAGCACTAGAGGTAAAATACATATAGGTACAATGTAAAGGTACTCTGAGTTGTAATTAACCAACAATGTAGTTAAAAATACCATGAGTAAAATATTAAAAAATATAAAGGCAACTTTAGTGTTATTTTCAAAAACTTCTATTCTATATTTTCTTAAAAACAGTAATAACATTAATAAAGCTAAAGCAACTAAAAGCGTATAAGCAAATAGTATCCAGTTATAGTTCGATTCGTTCCAAACTTGCGATTCGTATTCAGATTGTAGCGACTTTAATTTTTGAAACTTATCGCCTTCAACTACTTCTCCTTTAGATATAATGAGTGTTTCTTTTTCAACACTACCCCGGGTATATGAGATTTTGTTTAATTCTTCATCTAAAACCTTTTCTGTAAACGATTTGTTATACGTTAGATTGGGTTCAACAATATCAAAAAATAACGATGTGAAAGCCGAATTATGCTGCTCTAAATTTCTTTTTCTTAGATAATTAGTTATGGTCGTTTTTAGCTCATCTTGTTGTATTAAATTAGAAAAAGTAGTTGTATGTTTCTTTGTATTTCCACTAATAATAGTCACCACTTTATCTTCTTTAAAGTCGTACGTTTTAGATAAAATTCCAAAATTGTATAATTCATCAATCAACGCATTACCAGACTGTTGTAAACGCTTTTTGTTTTTTTTAGGTATAGTGTCTGTGAACGTTTTACTAAATGTTTCCTTAAAAGAAGCAGCTACTTTATTTTTAACCAAATCGTCTGTATCAAAATACAACAATCCTTGGTTTTTAATTTTCGCTTTTTCCTTAGTAATTTCTGCTTCAGATTTTTTGATAGCAAAATTAAAAGGTGCATATAAATTCTCCGACTGCCAAGGCTTACCCCTCTCGAAGTTATATTTAAACTTACCACTTTTAGGGAAAAGATATACGATTAAAAATGTAGTGACTATAAACAGGAGCCCTTTATAAATTAAGGAATGGTTTCTATATAGCTTATTTATAAAGTCTTTCATATGGAACGTTAATATTTTCAAATGTAATAAATTTCTAGAGCTTATATATACTTTTTAAATCACCTTAAACCCGCAGTTATCTGTTAAAAAATCATTATTTTCGCTTTATAACACCATTGCTTAAATATGAACTCTAAAGTTGTAATTGTATCTGCTGTGAGAACTCCTATAGGTAGTTTTTTGGGATCGTTATCTACTATTCCTGCTACTAAATTGGGAGCTATTGCTATTAAAGGCGCTATAGATAAAATTAATCTTAAGCCAGAACTTATTGATGAAGTTTTTATGGGCAATGTTGTTCAAGCTGGTAATGGACAAGCGCCAGCGAGACAGGCAGCATTAGGCGCTGGAATTCCAGATACAACTCCCTGTACAACTGTTAACAAAGTTTGCGCTTCTGGAATGAAAGCAGTGATGCAAGGTGTTCAAGCTATTCGCCTGGGTGATGCCAATATTGTAGTTGCTGGCGGTATGGAAAACATGAGCTTAATACCTCATTACCTATACGCCAGAACAGGTACTAAATTTGGGGCATCTACTTTAGTTGATGGCTTGCAAAAAGATGGTCTAGTAGATGCTTATAACGAAAACGCTATGGGTGTTTGTGCAGATGCTTGTGCTACAAAACATGAATTTACACGTGAAACTCAAGATGCTTATGCCATACAATCGTATAAACGTTCTAAAGATGCTTGGGATTCTGGTAGGTTTAAAAATGAAGTAGTTCCTGTTGAAGTTCCTCAACGACGTGGCGCACCTTTAATAGTTGATACAGATGAAGAATTTACTAAAGTTAAGCTAGATAAAATCCCTAATTTAAGACCTGCCTTTTCTAGAGATGGAACCGTAACTGCTGCAAATGCCTCAACAATAAATGATGGCGCAGGTGCCGTTATATTAATGAGTGAAGAAAAAGCTAACGAACTTGGTTTAAAAATACTAGCGACCATAAAAAGTTATGCAGATGCAGCACATGAACCAGAATGGTTTACTACTGCTCCTGCAAAAGCGTTACCCAAGGCATTAGATAAAGCTGAAATAACAATAAAGGATGTAGACTTTTTTGAATTTAACGAAGCGTTTTCTGTTGTTGCTCTTGCTAACATGAAACTTTTAGGACTAAATGATCGTAATGTAAATGTAAATGGAGGAGCAGTATCTTTAGGGCATCCATTGGGGTGTTCTGGTGTTAGAATTTTAATAACACTACTTAACGTTTTAGAACAAAATAATGCTAAAATTGGTGCTGCTGCTATTTGTAATGGAGGCGGTGGTGCTTCAGCAATAATCATTGAACGCAATTAATAAACCTTAATGCAATACGGAATTTGTAACCTAAGTATCGTTCCTCTTAGATGTGAAGCCTCAGATAAAAGCGAATTGGTCTCTCAGGTATTATATGGTGACTTCTTTAAAGTTATTGAACAACGTAAAAATTGGAGTAAAATTCGCCTAGCATTCGATAATTACGAAGGCTGGATAGATAATAAACAATATCTTGAAATAAGTGCTGATAACTACACCATTTTAAATAAGCAATCGCCCAAACTCTCTTTAGATTTAGTTGAATTTATTCAAGATGAAAATAAGCAAATCTTTCCCATACAGTTGGGCTCGTCTCTAAATGGAATAGAGTTACTCAACCATTCCTACGATGGTAACATTACAGAAGGTGTTATATCTAAAGGCAATCTTATTGATACTGCATTTTTATACCTTAATAGTCCTTATTTATGGGGAGGAAAAACACCTTTTGGAATTGATTGTTCTGGTTTTACACAGATGGTTTATAAACTTAATGGTTACAAGCTGCTTCGTGATGCATCGCAACAAGCTACTCAAGGAGAAGCCTTAAGTTTTATTGAAGAAAGTGAACCTGGGGATTTAGCTTTTTTTGATAATAACGAAGGCACTATTATTCATGTAGGTATTATCATGGAAGACAACTATATTATTCACGCTCATGGTAAGGTGCGTATAGACAGGTTAGACCATTCGGGCATTTATAATGTTGATAAAAGAATACATACGCATAAATTAAGAGTAATTAAAAAAGTTATTTAGCACTTTTTACAAACAGAATACAACATCTAGTTACTATCCAAAAAAATGCACCCAAAAAACATACATAATGGTAAACGTTACGATTTTGAGTTATTGCAGGTATCTAATCCAAAATTAAAAGACTATGTGTTTAAAAACGAATATGGAGACGTCACTATTGATTTTGGTAATTCCAAAGCTTTAATTGCTTTAAACAAAGCACTTTTAATACAATACTATGGTTTGGTAGACTGGCATCTGGAAGAAGGCTTTCTTTGCCCGCCTATCCCAAGTCGTGTTGATTACATACATCATGTAGCAGACTTAATTAATAACGCATCTAAAAATAGCAAAGGTTTAGATATTGGTGTTGGTGCTAATGCCATTTATTCTATACTCGGGGCTCAAGTTTACGGATGGCATATGTTAGGTAGTGATATTAATATTGATAGTGTTAAAGCCGCTAAAAAAAATATTAATCTAACACCATCTCTTCAAGATAAGGTTACTATTATACATCAAACTAACCATGCGCATATTTTTAAAGGTGTAATAAAAGAGGGGGATTTTTTTGATTTTACTGTATGTAATCCACCTTTTCATAATTCTAAAGAAGAAGCTCTTAAAGCGACTCTAAAAAAAGCAACCAATTTAAATCTGCAAAAACAACAACCAAATTTTGGGGGACAAGCAAATGAGCTCTGGTGTAATGGTGGTGAAGGTTTGTTTTTAAAACGTATGATTAAAGAAAGTTTACTGTTTAAAAATCAAGTCAATTATTTTACAAGTTTAGTTTCTAAAAAGGAAAATTTACCAAAAATTGAGAAACAACTCTCCAAATTAAATGCCCATTACAAAATAATTACAATGGAACATGGTCATAAAAAAACAAGAATCGTTGTATGGTCATTCACAGATAAAACACTAAATAACAGCTAATTAAATCTAACACTCGCGCTATAAACTACTTAACTAGTAATTGTTATTTAAAATAAATCTCATTTTATTTGTATTTATAATACTACGTTTATATATTTGAGTAGTAAAAAACCTACTTTTTGAAATATAAATGAAGTCTCGTATATCTATAAGAGAGATATGCGCATAGTGCCTAAATCAAAACAATACTTATTATGGTAAGCTTACTATTAAATGAAACTGATATTTGTGCAGAAATCACAATATCTAAAAGTGGAAATCGAGGTTCAACACCTATGTCTCCAGAAAAATTTATCAAATGTTTAAGAGCTAACGGGTTTGTTGGTAAAACTGCATCTAATCCTAACTGTCCACAAGTTGTATGGGTAGGTTTTAAAAATAATACTTAAAGATAACCAGGCCTCCCTAAGATAATGAATTAGTAATTGTTATAGTAGTTCAAGCCTACATGATAACCATAGTTATCTGTAGGCTTGTTTCATTTTAAAAAGGAGGTTTACAAATAATTTCTAAAGCTTCATTAGTTACAGGATGTGTAAATTGTAATAGTTCTGCATGTAAATGTAATCTATCACCTTTAACACCATACAAATCATCGCCTAGTATTGGTATATTTAATCCATTGGCATGTGCTGCATGAACACGTAATTGATGTGTGCGCCCAGTAATAGGATAAAAGTAAATTCGAGTCTTCTTATTTTCAATACTTATTATCTTATACTTTGTTTTGGCAGGTTTCCCATAATTATAACATACTAATTGTTGGGGTCTATTATCTAAATCTACTCGTAATGGTAAATCTATGATTCCTTCTTTTTGTATTATTTCTCCATCTAACAGCGCCACATACCTTTTTTTAATGGTTCTATCTATAAATTGCTTTTGTAAGCGTTTATGTGTTTTTTCATTTTTAGCTACCAATAACAATCCAGAAGTAGACATATCTAAACGATGTACAAGTAATGGCCCTTTAGCTTTAGGTAAATAATGCCTCATTCTGCTCAATACAGATTCTTTAATTCTTTTCCCTGGTACAGATAGAAATTCATGAGGTTTATTTACCAATAGTAAATAATCATCTTCATAAACAATCTCCAATGGTTGCTTATAAGCCATCTCTTTAGCTATGGGATTTTCTTCTACTTGCAAACCTTTCATCATATGACCAAGAATAGGCTCGCATTTGCTTCTACACGATGGATAAAACTGTTGATGCTTTCTAACTTGAGATTTTGGTGAAACTCCCCACCAAAATTCAGACATGGCAATGGGTTTTAAATTATTTTCGTAAGCATATTGAAATAATTTTGGGGCTGCACATTCTCCAGAACCTGCTGGTGGTATTGGGTTTGATGTCGTTTTAAAAATATCCAACAAGTCTTTTACCTCTCCTTTGGCATTTAAAAAACGATAGTGTTGATGTAATCGTTTTTGTAACGATGCAGACAACGTACTTCTTTCTTCTTTTAACTTATTTAAAGGCTGTAATCGTTCCTTTAAATTAATCTTTGCTTCCTCTATTTTAGAATCCCATTCTTTTTTTAAATCCTTTAATCTAAAATGAAAATAAATACTTTGCTTTTTTAATGTTTCATCTAAGATTTTATAATCATCTATCGCTAATTTATTTAAAGCTTCTTCTCTTAACGCTTTACGCTTTTTCTTTTCCTCTTTTATTTTATGCTTAAACTGTGCTAGTTCTTTTTTATATTGATTGATGCTATTTTCTAAGTAATACTTAGCTTCTTTTAAACTAGCATCTGCTTCTAGTAATTTAATCTGCCTGTTAAACGCATTTAATTTGGCTTCTCCTTTTTTATAAAATCCTTTTTTATCTAATGTGTCGTAAACTGTGGGAACAAACCCTTTTAAATAATTACTTTCTGCTAGTTTACCCGAAAATGCTGCTAAAAACCCTAATACACCTTCTGCGTTTTTAACTACCATTACACCAAACATTTTACCAATTTTTAAACCTTTTTTATTTGGATCTAATCCAAAATTATGTTCAAAATCGTTTTGTTTTTCTAAATACGTTTGTAAATGCTTTGCAGCAAGAATACTCAATTCATGAGGCTCGTAATAAAAAGGGTATGTAAATAGTTTTGGTAACTCTATATTTTTAATAGAAGATAAAGGATGAAATAATGTACTACCAAAGTCCAGCATTGTTAGAGATAAGAGTTTGCAAATAAACAAAATTCTATAAAAAAAGCTGCCCATAAAGGACAGCCTATTCTATATAATATAAAAATTTAAATTTTAGTTTCCTTTTTTATAATCTGCTAAAAATTTAGCTAAACCAATATCTGTTAAAGGGTGTTTTAGTAAGCCTTCTATTGAGCTTAATGGCCCTGTCATAACATCTGCTCCTATTTTAGCACAATCTATTACATGCATGGTATGGCGTACCGAAGCTGCTAAAATTTCGGTTTCGAAAGCATAGTTATCGTAAATATGGCGTATTTCGGAGATTAAATTTAATCCATCTGTAGAAATATCATCTAAACGACCAATAAAAGGCGATACATATGTCGCACCAGCCTTAGCTGCCAATAGCGCTTGACCTGCAGAAAACACCAAAGTTACATTAGTTTTAATCCCTTTACTTGAAAAATACTTACACGCTTTTACCCCATCTTTAATCATAGGTAATTTAATTACAATTTGGTCGTGTAATTCAGCTAAAGCTTCTCCTTCTTTAATCATGCCTTCAACATCTGTAGAAATAACTTCTGCACTAACATCCCCGTCAACAATATTACAAATGTCTACATAATGTTTTAAAATATTATCATGTCCTGTAATACCTTCTTTAGCCATTAACGATGGGTTTGTTGTAACTCCATCTAAAATTCCCATGTCTTGAGCTTCTTTTATTTGATCAAGGTTTGCTGTATCTATAAAAAATTTCATTTTTATGTTTTTATGAGGTTGAAATATGCTACGAATTTACAATATCTTAGATAATTAGTATTGTAAATGCCTCTAAAATGTAATAAGTAAAAACTAAAATGTTTCGTTTGAACTCATAATATAAAAGAGAATAACTAATTACAATAATGATTTTTTACAAAGTTTATTACTATTAAAAAGAAAAGTCTCTAATCTTTTACTATAGGCTGTTTGTGTTTCAAAGATTCTGCTAAAGAAGCGCCTCGTAAGAAGAAAATAAATAGTTTAAATTTTTTGATACTGAAAAGGCTTTTAAATAAAAACTTTAGAGTAAGCAACCATCTGAGTACTTGATAATGAATAAATCCAGAGTTTTTTCTTAATACATATAATAAAGATATTTTAAGTTCTTTTTTTATGAGAAAAGATTTACCTGTGCTTTGACCTTTAAAATGAATGTATTTAGCTTGTGGAACTAAATAACAATCTCCATTTTCTACATATTTAGCAACTCTATAGCATAGATCTGTTTCTTCATAATACAAAAAGATATTAGTATCAAACCCTCCTACTTTGCTAAAAACTTCAGTTGAAATCACAAAAAATGAACCTGGTACACTTTGAACTTTTAGCGGGGATTTATATACCTTTCTTCGCTTAGGATACTTTTCTGAATTTATTTTTTCTAAAATTTTTCTTCCAAAAACTTCTCTTTTTAAAGTTAAAAAATGATCAAACGATTTTTGCACCTCACTATTCTCATTATATTGTTGTGGGCTACAAATAGCAGCGTTTTTATTTTCTTTTAGAAAATTATAAGTAATGGTAAGACAATCATTTTGCAGTAGTGTGTCATTGTTAACAAAAGCAAAATAATTACCATTTGCAAATTCTACCCCAAACATATTACCTCCTCCAAAGCCAGTATTAATCTTACTTCTTATCAATTTTATATCTTGAAAGTTGTTTTTTTTGATAGCTTTTTCTAGAAGCTTAAAATCCTCTAATCTTGAAGCATTATCTACAATGATAATTTCGTAATCAAGATTTTTACTTGTTTTTTCAATAATAGAATCAATACATTGAATTGTGAAAGAAGAAGAGTTATAATTTATTAGGATAACTGAAAGGTCTTTCATAGAGTATATAGCTTTAAAAACAAATTTAGATTTTGTAATTTGTTTTAACAAATGAAATTAAGAAATAACCAGATTATCTACCAATAGCTTATTTTTTTGAATAGACTAAAACGCTACCCTTGCACATTTAGAAAACCTTCACAAATTACTGAGAGTCAAAAAATTATAAAAACAGCACTATAATTGATGTGTACAACTTGTAATATCTTAGATAATTAATATTGTAAATACGACTAGAATATAACGGACAAAAACTAAAAAATTTCGTTTAACCCAGATTATGTGACTAATACCATTTACACTTTGAATTTACTGCAATAAAACACCCTTTTTCCTTTCTATTTCATTATTAAATGAAACCGTAACTTAGGGCTCAATGTCATTAAGTTAAGAAGTTTTCATCATTAAACTAAATGCGTTTATTTCTATAAAAACCTGTAATTCAACTACATTTCGACTGCGCTCAATGTGACAAATTATACAAATTGAGCTTAACTTAATGACATTGAACTTAGGGCTATGCTTTAATTTTCTAATTCATACAAAGAAAAAATCATTATTTTCTTTTACAGTAAATTCAAAGTGTAACTGGTATAACTTATCGTATTACGAGTTTGTATGTTCGACTGGTAACATCTTCACACAAACCATCACAATCATTCAATTCATTTTCACAGTAATCATCAAATTGTTCTACTTCTAAACGCACATCAAAAGTGAATATCCCAGAAGCTTGGGGTTGACCTTCTATTATAATATTTCTATGGTCTATATAATAGCTAAGGCCTCTTGGTAAGTCTTCATCTATATAAAAATAATAGTCGTAACTGTTATCGTGAGGTTCGTTTTTAATTTCGGCATGTATTTCTTCAAGATAATAGTTATTTACTTGTCCAGTAGCTAGCCTTTTATTTGATAATTCTGGCCGTCTATTAATAACACATTCCAAAATATCTTGACAACTATTAAATAAACTAAATGATAAAAAAAGTATAAGTAAGGGTTTGTTTTTTGACATAATGATTGCTTTTCACGAACAATAGCAAACAACATACCAAAACTTATAATTTGTAATGATTCATCAATAATTTTTCATAAATCTTATCTGGTAAAATTCGTTTTAAAACAATAGAAAACTTTTGCATAAACTCACCAACCTTATAATGCCCTTTAGGTTTTTTAATATTAATTATTTTAAATATCGCTTTTGCCATCATATTGGGATCACTTCCAGAATCCACATGATCATCCATTAATTTTAATGTATTTCCATAAGGTATTTTATAAGGAGAGTCTTCTTTTAATGGCGCATGATATCTTCCTGCAGCAATATTGGTTGCAAAATCTCCTGGTGCAACGTTGGTCATATGTATGTTAAAATCCTTAAGCTCCATCCTAAATGCTTCTGTTAATAACTCTAAAGCACCTTTACTAGCACTGTAAACACCTCGGTATGGTAGCCCCATATAGCCTGCAATTGAAGTTACATTGATGATCAAGCCCGACTTTTGTTTTCGCATCTGTGGTAATACGGCCTTGATTACATTTATTGGACCGAAAAAATTAGTCTCAAAATTAGCTTTTATTTCTTCTTCTGGAATTTCTTCAATAGCTCCTGTAATTCCTGCCCCTGCATTATTAATTAGAACGTCTAACTTGCCTTGTATTTCAATTACTTCTTGAATAGCTTTATAAATAGAAACTCTGTCCTTTACATCTAATTCTAATAACGGAAAAACACTATTAGTATAATTCTTAGGGTTTCTACTTGTACCATAAACTTTATACGCTTTTTGGTGTAAAAACTCTCCAATAGATTTACCTATTCCAGAAGAACCTCCTGTTATTAAAACTACTTTAGACATAATGTTGTGAAGTTACAATTTTTTAAAAAAAATCAAATTCCAAAAACCATAGAAATAAAAAAAGATCTGAAAATAAATTATTCTCAAATCTTTAGTTTATTTTGAAGTCCTTTCCCTTTGGAAAGGATTTAGGATAGGAATAAAAAAAGGCAAGCTACCTACATCACACTGCTACAACCGTATACCTTTGCTGCGTTCCCGCCCTGGAGGATTCTACAGGAGCTAGTTGTGTAGGACTTGCCGGGTGCAAAGATACAATCTTTTAAAAATTTAGCAATGATTTTTTAAACCGATTTTAAATAAATATATTCGATAAAAATTAGACTTTAAAATGAAAACATTCAAATATCTAACAATCATATCGTTAATTGTTTCTTTATTCTCTTGTGGCTCAAAAAAAAATCATTTTAGTATAAAAACTAACGCTACAAAAGGGAATATTTCTATAGATGAAGTCTTAAAACTTTCTATTAATAACCAAAAAAATCATAAAATTGATTCTGTTTCCTATACATTAAATGGTATAAAAATTACTGATAATTACGATTTGAAACATCATAAGTTAGGGAAGTTTGATCTTGAAGCTTCGGTATTCTCTGATGGTGAAAAACAAATAACAAAGTCTACCATCACTATTTTAAATGATAAAACTCCACAAGTATTTCGCTTTAAAATTATTAATGAATATCCCCATGATATCACATCTTACACGCAAGGTTTAGAATTTTATAATGATAGTTTATATGAAAGCACTGGCCATTATAAAGAATCCAAACTTAGGCAAGTAGATTATAAAACTGGTAACGTCCTAAAAAATATAGATTTAGATAATGCTTATTTTGGAGAGGGGTTAACTATCTTGAATGATAATATTTACCAACTTACTTGGAAAGAAGGCGTTGGCTTTGTTTATGATATAGATTCATTCAAAAAAACTGGAAGCTTTAACTATGGAAAAAGCAAAGAAGGCTGGGGATTATGTCATTATAAAAACACTATTTACAAAAGTGACGGCACCGAGAATATATGGTTGTTAAATCCAGAAACTTTAGTAGAAGAAGATAAAATACAAGTTTATACCAATAAAGGTAAAATTGTTGGTATTAACGAAATGGAATGGATTGATGGCAAAATTTATGCTAATCGCTATCTAAAAGATGGCGTAGCAATAATTAACCCAAAAAATGGTGCTGTTATTGGCGTAATCGACTTCACTCCTTTAAAGGAAAAAGTAACACAACATGACAAACTGGATGTTCTAAACGGCATTGCTTATAACCCTAAAACGAATACTATTTTTGTAACAGGAAAATACTGGGATAAATTATTTGAAGTTGAAATTACATCAAAAAAAGAATAGCTTTTTAAAACACATAAATCAGGATTATAACTGTAAATAATCTTAGTAAACTACCTCGGGGTAAGCCCACTAGGCATTCATTGAAAAAAAAAATTGATTTTGAGGTAAGCCTCGGAGTATTTAAATCTCGATTATCGAGTAAATTAAGGCTTTATAGAGTATCTTTGTAGTACCTCTTTTAAAGCCGTTTTTTATGAATAATTTAGATGCCGCTAGACTGCAAATGGCATTTACGCTAATTTTTCACATTGTATTTGCATGCATAGGTATGGTAATGCCTTTTTTTATGATTATAGCTCATAAAAAATGGTTAAATACAAGAAATCCTGTTTATTTAAAACTTACTAAATCCTGGCAAAAAGGTGTTGCTATTTTTTTTGTTACTGGCGCTGTTTCTGGAACTGCACTTTCTTTCGAATTAGGTTTACTATGGCCTGAGTTTATGAAACATGCAGGTCCAATAATTGGGATGCCTTTTTCTTTAGAGGGTGCTGCTTTTTTTGTTGAAGCTATAGCACTTGGTTTCTACCTCTATGGTTGGGATAAAATCTCAGAAAAATTCCATTGGTTTACTGGAGTAATAGTTGGCATTGCCGGAGTAGCTTCAGGAATATTAGTTGTCTCTGCAAATGGTTGGATGAATGCGCCCTCTGGTTTCGATTACATCGATGGTAAATTCTTAAATATAGATCCTGTAAAAGCGCTTCTTAATCCTGCTTGGTTTACGCAAGCGCTACACATGACATTGGCTGCTTTTACTGCCACAGGTTTTGCTGTTGCAGGCGTTCATGCCTTCCAAATATTAAAGAAAAGACAAATAGAATTACATAAAAAGGCCTTTAAAATAGCAATTACTTTTGGTGCTATTGCAGCTATTTTACAACCCATTAGTGGTGATCTTTCTGCTAAAGATATAGCCAAAAGACAACCTGTTAAATTAGCTGCTATGGAGGCACATTACGAAACTTCAACTGGAGTCCCTTTATATATAGGTGGTATTGTGAATACCGAAAAAAAAGAGGTATCGTATAAAATTGAAATACCTAAAGCACTATCCTTTCTCGCATTTGGCGATTTTAATGCTGAAGTAAAAGGATTAAATGATTTTCCTGATGATGTGAAACCAAATGTAGCCATTGTACATTATGCATTTCAAATTATGGTTGGTATTGGTACGCTGTTACTTATAATAGGCATCTTATTTTTTATTAGTTTAAAAAAGAAAACATGGTGGAACGATAATAAGTTTTGGTTGTTATTCACGCTATTGGCTCCTATGGGCTTTGTAGCTCTGGAAGCAGGATGGATAGTTACAGAAGTTGGTAGGCAACCCTGGATTATCCACAATATTATGAAAACAAAAGATGCTGTAACCCCAATGCCTGGTATGGTATATAGTTTTTATATGTACGTTGTTTTATACACGATACTAACTGTAGCAGTAACATGGCTAATGGGACGGCAAATTAAATCGCTTAATAATTCAAAAATAGAAGCTTAATGTTATATGTTGTGCTATTCTTTTTAATGGTATCATTACTACTGTATGTGATTTTAGCTGGCGCCGATTTTGGTGCTGGTATTATAGAATTGTTTTCATCAAAACAAAATCAAGAAATCACAAAAAAAACAGTATACCGCGTTATTGGCCCTGTATGGGAAGCTAATCATATATGGGTTATCATTATGGTTGTTATTCTATGGGTAGGGTTTCCCAAATTTTATAATGTGTTGGTTGTTTATCTTCATATCCCATTAACCTTAATTTTATTGGGCATAACCATGAGAGGAGTTTCTTTTGTATTTAGACACTATGATGCTTTTAAAGATAAATCTCAGATTGTTTACGACTGGATGTTTAGGGTGTCTAGTCTATTAACGCCTTTATTTTTAGGGATCACATTTGGAGCTACTATATATGGTGAAATAATTATTACAGATAATTATACTTCCTTAAGTTTCTATGATTTATTTATAGCGCCCTGGCTTAACGTATTCTGTATTTCAGTAGGATTATTTTTCACCGCATTATGTGCATTTTTGGCATCTACATTATTAATTGGTGAAGCGAAATCAAATGAGCGGGCTTTGTTTGTAAAAAAAGCCAGAGTTTCTAATGTAGTTGTAATTATATTGGGGTTTTTAGTATTAAGCTATGGTTTTATTAATAACATTAGTTTTGTAACAGATTTTATTAAAAATCCCTACACCATAGGTTTAGTTACTTTATCTGCCATTTTAATTTTCCCTTTAACAAATAGTATAAAAAAAGCAAAAAAAATAAAGAGTCGTTTTTTTGCAGGAATTCAAGTTGTGTTGATATTATTGGCAGCCTTAATAGTCCACTACCCAAACTTATTAATAACTTCAAAAACTAGTTTAAGTATTATTGCAACTGCTTCTTCCGATAAGGTTATAAGCGTTTTAGGTATGTCACTAATTATAGGAGGCTTGGTTATATTACCTGGATTGTTTCACCTTTTTAAATCATTTAAAATGATAAAAGTATTGGAGCGTTAATCTTGATCTTGATGCTCTTTAATATAATTGTTAATTACCATTTTACGTTTTCCAGAATTAAGCACAGGTATTTCGTTAACATAATCAATTATAATACTAGCATCTTCACCAAGTTCGCTTTTTAAATTTTCTATTAAATTGGTCTCTTGATTAAACGTGCCATCAATGTTTAATATCACTCTAAATTGCTTTTTACCTTCTTGAATTAGTTGAAACTGCTTTAATTCTTGGAAGTGTTCCATTTCATAAGCTACATATGGAGATAAAGGCGCTCCATTGGTATTATAAATTAAATCCATTTTTCTTCCATAAACTTTTGAAAACGAAGGCGCTCCATTAAAAAAATCATTTTTATTATCCATAATCGCAACATCACCAGTATCATAACGAATCATTGGCATGGCATAATTAAACAAATCTGTAATCACTACTCTACCCAATTCGCCTTGCTGTGCAGGTGTATCACTTTCTAAATCTAATAATTCAACATAATAGCTTGCCCAATTTATATGAAAGTTGTTTCCTTTGGATAGCATTTGTTGAGATAATATCCCATTTTCTACATTTGAGTATCTAGAAACTGTATCTACACCAAAATATTTGCGTAAGGATGTTTTTGTTTCAATACTAAGCGTTTCAGACATAGCAATTATGGACGCCACTTTATTTAATATTGGCTTAGCCTCTACCCTATCTAGATACTTACAGATTTGTCTCAAACCTGAAGCATATGCCAAAAATGAAATAGGAGAATTTTCATTTTTTAAATCATTAATTAACACAGAAATATCATGATCTGTTAATTTTGAAATATGCAGCACTTTTATATTTCTAAATCTATTAATTAACGATTTTTCAGCTATTTCTTTACTCCATAATTTTAAATAATACAGTTTATTTCCCAGATTAAAACCTCCAGCTTTAGCAAAATAAATAGTATCTGCTGTATTTCTTGCTTTTTTAATAGCATCAATATAAACATTAAAAGGCGTTCCTGTTGAACCACTTGTAGCTACCTTTTGGTATTTATTGATACTTTGTTTATTAGAAATAAAATTTTTATAATCTTGCCTTATCTCCTTTTTATCTATTATCGGAAATTCGTTAAGGGTTTTAAATTTTTTATACGATTTGTATTTAGAAACTGTATTTACCGAATGTTCTAATATATTTTGTAAATGTTTTTCTCTTAAATTTCTAGATTCTAACGAATTATAATTTTCAAGAATAAAAGAAATCTCTTTGTAATTATTTTTTACTTTATTTCCTTTTATATTATCCAAGGTCCAAAATAGAGCAGATCTAAAATTTTCAGAAAATTTCATTTAGTAAGGGTTTAGTTACGGTGGTTGGTTCAGCTTTTAAAATTAATTTTTAAGAGATAGGGCTAGCAAAAATTCACAAAATTTTAACAGATAATACCAATTCTTAAATGAATTTACTGTAAAGTAAAATGATGAATTTTGGAATTATATGATACAGAAAAAATAAGCATAGCTGTAACTACGGTTCTTTTTTATGTTGAAATAGAATTTCAAAAGGCACTTTTTAACTCAGTAAATTCATTTAAGAACTGGTATAAATGTGATATAAACAAAACATTAAAAGCAATCTTTTGAGCAAAATCTCATCTCATGTTATTTTAGCTTTGAAATTACGCGCTAAGAATTTGAATTATTTTTCAGGAATTGCTAAAAAATCGTAACATAGCCATGACTACGATATTTTTTTTCAACAAAAAATAAACAAGAAAGAAATTATTTATGGGGAATTTTAAAATCAAAACGGTGATCTCTGAGATGCGAAATTCAATCTAATTGATTGCTATTTTGGTTATCTTATAAATTTAAAAACGATAACTTAATTATTTGGTTCTTTTGTATTTAAACTGTGAACATAAACTCAATTAAGCTTTAAAATATAACCTTTATATAATTATAAAGTCAACATCCAAGAGCTTTGCAGCTTTTTAAACTTTCGTATTTCTCGTCTTAAAATAGGTAAAAACTCTTTCCCATTACTACTGCTTTTTTCTAGGCGATAAGAGTTTTTATAAAGCAGATTAGTTAATTGCTTTAAGGAAGCTAAGTGTCTATGTTTTCTATCAGAAAATCGTTCTCTCTGTGCTTTTTCTATTTCTGGAACTAATGATATTGACTGCTGTACAATATCCCCTGTAAAGTAAATATGCCCATCCTCTGTACCATCTTCTTTAAGTGGTGCTAGGTCTGCATTTAAATAAGATGAAATGTTTTGAGATATATTAAATATCTCAACAGCTTTCTTATAAATCGGTAATTCCGATAGATTTACTGGGGTATTATTAGACATAACTCAATCTTTCATAGCAATAACCCAAAGTTACTCACAAACTATTAGACTTAACTTTAATATTTAAAGTAAATACATATATTTGCTTTAAATATTATATTTTTACAAACCAAAAACTTTAAATGAAATTAGATGAGCTTAACATAAAGATTTTGAATTGTTTACAACATAATGCCAGACAATCCAATGCTGAGATTGGTAGACAGGTGGGTATTACGTCCCCTGCTGTATCCGAACGTATAAAAAAAATGGAAGATTTAGGTATTATTGAGGGATACAAAGCCATGGTAGCTCCTCTGGAAATGGGATACCAATTAAAGGCGATCATCACTTTAAGAGCTTTTATGGGAAAACTAAAACCTTTTCTAGATAAAGTAAAAAATTTTGATGAAGTGGTTAATTGCTATCGCATCACAGGTGATGAAAACATAGTAATGGAAGTTGTTTTAAAAAACCAAAAACATTTAGAAGCTTTTATAGACAACTTAATTATTTATGGGGAATCTAAAACGCAAATTGTACTCTCTCGTGTTATAAGGCATAAATCTATTAAAGCTGCTGAATAATTATTATTCTATTCGCCATGGTGGATTTTTCCTGTTTGTACCAGCGTTATACAAAACAATAGAATTACCATCCAAATCTTCTAAACGTGCTTCTCGCCATAACCATGATTGGTTTTTTGGTAATTGTTTAAAAACAATACCTTTTTCTTGTAAATAAACAACCTTATTATCTAAATGTTCACACTCAAAATAAACCATTACGCCTCCTTTTCTTGGTAATACATCTGTTTTGTGGATGGAAAATGTAGCATCGCCTTCAGGACATTCAAAACGCACATATTTTGGGATAGCGTCTACTATAAGACGCAATCCCAAAATTTTATAAAATTCAGTAGCTTTTTCAACATCCAATGAAGGGATAGTAACCTGATTTAAATTCATAATTATTATGCTTTAGTTTTTAAATAATTTTTCAGTATAAATAAAGAAAAAACACCTCCTGCACCTAATGCTGTGATAATATACCAGGTTGTATCAAAACTCAATTCATCTACCATTTTTAAACCCGTTTTGTGACCAAATATATGCGCTAAAGAAAAAGCTATTGAGTATAGCGCCATATATTCTCCTTGATTACCTTTTTTTGCTCGTTCTAAGGCAAAAGCATTAGAAAAAGGAAATGCGATCATTTCTCCTACAGTCATTAAAAACATCCCTACAATTAATATCCCAGACCATGTTGTAAAATTCAAAATTAAAAAACTTAATGTTGTTAATACTAAACCTATTTTTACTAATACAACTTTAGATAAATGCGTGCCTTCTAACCATTTTATTAATGGCATTTCCAGTAAGAAAATAAGGAACCCATTAGCGCCTAAAAGTAATCCAATTTCTAATTCGCTAAGAAAATGTTTTTCCCTGTAATAAATTGGCATCGTAGAGAAATATTGTAAAAATATGACTCCAAATAAAAACATTGAAATTAGAAATATCACGAATGCTTTATCATAATAAGCAGAATCTGGATTTTTAACAACAATATCATCTTGTTCTTTAGATTTTCTAGGGTTTAAAACCAATACCATTACTAAAGTAGCCAATAAACAAGTAATCCCATCTACCCAAAATAAACCGCCATAACCTAAAGAGGTAATAATTAATCCTCCAACAGCAGGTCCTGCAGAAAACCCTAAATTTATAGCCAACCTAATAAGGGTGACACTACGTGTTTTATTTTCAACCTTGCTATAAGCGCTTAAAGCAACAAACATGGCTGGTCTAAACATATCTGCAACTAACATCACTAAGAATATGCCTAAACATAACGTGTAAAACGTATTAAGAAATTGTAGCGTAATAAACAATATACCTGTGCTTACCAAACTTCTTACCATAACTTTATAATAGCCTATACGATCTGTTAGCTTACCTCCTAACCATGACCCCAATATTGACCCTAATCCAAAACACACCATAATACTACCTACATTACTTAAGGTAAACTTAAGGTCTTCTTTTAAATACAGGGATAAAAATGGAATGACCATAGTACCCGCCCTGTTTATAAATGTTACTAAAGCAAGCCACCAAACCTCTTTAGACAAGCCTTTAAAGGTATTCGCGTAATTGTGTATTAGTCTTTTCATTAGTTTTAGGTATTGTAATTTATTTTCAAATTTTGTTTTTTATTAAAGGGGTTAAATGTTTAAAAACAAAAAGTCCGACTTGTGAGTCGGACTTTTAAATATTGTAATATCTTTTTTATATACATAGTATCACAACACACTAAAAGCTCGACCCGTTCTAATTAAAGAACACATCCACTGTTTTGTATAAATTGTGACGTTGTTACGCATTTTGTTTCTTTTGTTTGCACAAAGCTATATAAAATAATCTTATGTTGTATTTTTGATGATATGTTTTTGTAATAAAAAGATCGTTTTTATTTATGTCTAACAATTCTCCTATTACAATTAAAGATTTAAAATCTCCAAAAGGTACATTTTTGTTGGGGCACTTACTTCAATTTAATACTTATAACAAACACCAAGTATTAGAACGCTGGGTAGAGGAATCTGGTCATCTTTTTAAAATCCATTTTATAGGAAAAGAATTTATAGTTTCTGCTAATCCAAATTTGAATAATAAAATTTTACGAGCTAGACCAGAAACATTCAAGCGCTTCTCTAAGATTGATGAAATTTTAAAGGAAATGGGAATTAATGGGGTATTTAATGCTGAAGGAATGACTTGGAAACGTCACAGAAAACCAGTTACAGAAGCTTTAAATCTCAAAAATATAAAAGCATACTATCCTATAATTTCTGAGAAAACAGAAAACATTCTTAAAAAGTTTAAAAATTACGTAGCTAATAATAAACAAACAATTAATGTACAGAAAGAGTTTATGGCATATACCATAGATATTACTACTGAGGTTGCTTTTGGTTATAAATTAAATACTATTAATAACAACGTTAATAGCTTCCAAAAACATTTAGAGGTTATTTTTCCTAAAATTAACAGCCGCGTTACTGCTCCAATTCCTATTTGGAGATACTTTAAAAGTAAAAGTGACAAAACATTAGAAGTAGCTTTAAAAGGGATTAAAACTATAATTTACGATGTGATAGCACAAGCAAAAAAGCGAATTGAAGCCAACCCGCAATTAAGAGAACATCCTACTAATTTTTTAGAAACCTTATTAGTGGATGACACAAACACTAAACTTAGTGATGATGAAATTTATGGAAATATATTCACAATGTTATTAGCTGGTGAAGATACGACTTCAAACTCCTTATCTTGGACGCTTTTCTATTTAGCACAACACCCAGAAATCGTTAAAAAAATCAGGCAAGAAGCCATAGCTATTTACAAAGACGAATCTGTTTTAAAAAACTATAAAAATAGTGAATTGCTTAAGTATACTAATGCTGTTATTCAAGAGAGTTTACGCCTTAAACCAACAACGCCGCAATTATATTTAGAATCTAACACAGATACTATTATTGATAATTTTTCAATTCCAAAAGGCACTTGTATTATTCTACAGAATAAAGTAGCACAAACTAAGGATGATTATTTTTCGGAGGCCAATACGTTTATTCCCGAACGGTGGCTTAAAAATGGATGTCCGTTGCATAACAACCATACCCCAAATATTGTAAGAACTTTTGGAGGTGGCTCTAGATACTGTCCTGGTATGCATTTGGCAAAAAGTGAGATGGTTACCTTAATTTCTACCTTATGTAAACATTTTAACTTTAAACTGGAAAGTAAACCTGAGACTATTAAAGAACGTTTTGAATTTACCATGTACCCCGAAAATCTAGAGATTACTTTTACTAACGTTTAGGTATTTTAAACCACTGAATGACTTATGAAAGTTAAATATCCAATCATATTATTTATAATTATTGCCTTTAATTGTTCTCAAAACAAACGTACTATAAAAGGAGAAACAATATTTCAGCGTGAATTAAACGCTAAATTTAAAGATGCCACACAATCACCATTAAAAAAGAAAGACAGAAAAAATTTTACAGGTTTAGACTTTTTTAATTTAGATTCCTCTTTCGTTGTAAAGGCTACATTAAAAAGAACACCTAATTCTAAATGGTTTAAAATGAAAACCACTACCGAAAGATTATCCGAAGAACGTGTTTATGGTATTTTACATTTTAATCTTAAAGGAAAAACATACCAACTAAACCTTTACCAAGGCAAAGATTTGCTTTACAAAAAAGGATTCGAAAACTATTTATTTCTACCTTTTTTAGATGAAACTAATGGATTAGAAACCTACGGTGGTGGGCGTTATATCGATGCAAAAATTCCTGAAAGCGATGTCTTTGTTATAGATTTTAATAAAGCCTATAACCCATATTGTGCTTACAATGAAAAATATTCCTGCCCAATAGTTCCAAAAGCTAATTATTTAACAACCCGAATTGAAGCTGGAGTAAAAAATTTTAATGCAAAGCAAGACTAAGTAATTGAAAATAATTTAGCCGAAATAGAATATCCTAGCCATACACAAAGTAGTCCAAAAACTAAACTAGAGACAACGTAAGTAAAAAATAGTTTTGTTTGCCCCGATCTAAGATAAGACAAACTTTCGTTTGCAAACGTGGAAAATGTTGTAAAACCACCACAAAATCCTGCCACTAAAAATAAAAGTAATTCGTTAGATATTTTATGTTTAACCAAAACATAACCTAACACTAAACCAATAATAAAACTTCCTATTAAATTAGCGCTAAATGTACCCCACGAAAACTGAAAACTATTTGATGTAAATTGTTTCCCTATAAGATACCGTAATACGCTACCAAACCCGCCTCCAACAAATACCAATAAAAGTTGTTTCATGTTACTTTACAGCAATATATATATCTGTAACCCAATCTGCTGGATTTGGTGTTAGCGAGGGATCTGTTAAATACGTCTCTAGCATTGGTCCATTTTCTTCTAAAGTAAGTTCACCTTCTGTTTCAATAGTCTTAAATGCCGATTCCCAGGCTTCTTTTAAGTTTTTATAATCCCCATTTAATGTTGTTTTTAAGGCTTTAAATGGTTTTAACTGCCCTGTCAAAACATCACTATCTGTTGAGACTATTTTTTCGTTGGTAGGGATACAACATGAAAACATTACAGAGTTATTTTCTTCATCCCATTTATGATAATATGTAAAAGGAGCACCTGCCATGTTTACCTTATTATTTACAGCATACATCCCTATTTTTGGAAGCATTTGTTTCATTTTCGCTTCCAGACCACTAATCTTACACGATGCTGTGTTGTATATATAATAGCCGCCTCCATGCTGTGTCACGCCTTTATTTTCTACGTTATATTTTCTCATATCGGTATTGATAATACTGTCTAATTTAAACAAGCCCCTATCAAAATCTGGAGCAGTATTTTCTTCTATAGAACCAGCAAAAGCTGTATACATTTTAGTCATAAAATCTTGTTTCCCTTTCATTGCCCATGTGACTTTTGTGCCTTGATCGCTCGTCTCAAAATCCCAACTAATATCAGATATAGACTCAAATGGTTTTATAAACTGAATTTGTTGTGAGATGGACTTATTTGGATCTACAGCTATGGTTTTCATAGTTCCTTCACCTAAAATTTCTCCACGCCATGAATAGCTTCCATCTACACCCGAGGTTTTATCCCCATAAGATAATGTAGCTGTAGGTTCCTGCTCTATCCAAGGTGAAAAACTAGGCCAATTTTTAAAATCGTTTATTTTATTAAAAATTATAGGTGTAGGTGCTTTTATAAGTTTGCTCCTAGAAAAATTAAACGCACTAGGCTGAACGGCAATATATACAGCAAGACCTATAATGACAATAAGTAATAAGAATAAAATATATTTAAGAGCTTTCATTTTTGTGGCATTTAATGGATTAGTTCCTCAAATATAATCATTTTAAGATTTTAATCGCAACAAAATTTAACTCATAAATCTCTAAAAAAATTGTTTATTTATTGACTTTTAGTAATCAATTTAAAACAATAAATCTAAAATAATTGTGTAGCAAATAACCCTATCAGGGGTCTGTTCTTTTATTCACACTAAATATTAATAATATAATATTAATACAAATAAGTATAGACATTATAAGTAGTACTTTCATTTTGGTTTGCTTTAGTTATCTTATAGATGTAAAATATTACAAATGGTTGCGTAAAATAGCCTGCTACTTATTAAACAAGCAAAACTAAGTTCTTCCTACCTCCTTTTTAATTATTGTTACTACTTTACATTATTCCAATTCCAGCATTAAATTACACATCACAATTATAATGGCTGGTGTAAAAGTACCATTAATACCATTTACACTTTGAATTTACTGCAATAAAACACCCTTTTTTCCTTTCTATTTCATTATTAAATGAAACC
>CANMLX010000012.1 GCA_947498845.1 uncultured Flavobacteriaceae bacterium
TTGTCTCAAATTATAACTTGAAAAAGTGTAAACTATGTCCCTTTAACTTTGTAAACTATGTGCCTTTAACGTACCGGCATTGCATCCATCGGTTTTGTATAAGATTAGTTGCGTAGTTTAAGCACTAAATTTAGCAAATAAATCACAGATAAAAAGTCCTCGCAGACTATCGTAAGTAGGCTAGAAACTAGCAATTAATTTTATACTGTGTTGGCAACAGTATTTTATATGTTCGGAATAATGTGTTTCTGAATCAATTCAATTCTATCTTTTGCTCTCGGCATAAATTGTGATGTAATAGCGATTATAACATTTTCAAGTCGGTTAACATAAATTATATTACCACCGTCTCCGATAGCTGAAAAACAATCATTTTCTTGGTTATCAATTATCCACCATAAATATCCATAAGCTAAATCATTCAACTGACTATGCTTTTTAGTACTTTCTGTAATCCATTTGGATGAAATTATTTGACTATTATTCCACTTTCCCTTATTCAGATATAATTGACCAATTTTAGCCATATCTGTAGTTGTCAAAGTTAATCCCCAACCTGCTGTATTTATACTTTTAGGGTCAATTACCCAACCATTTACATATTTATCTTTAAGAAATGAAAAATGTTCTTCTTTGTTATGTATTCGCAAATTATTAGGTGATTTAATACCTAAAGGAGAAAATAAGTTTTCTGAAGCAAAATCAAGTATAGATTGCCCTGTAGCATTTGCGAGAATACCGGACAAGACTTGCAATCCTATTGTTGTATATTTAAAATCTCCGCTTAAAGTTTTTCCTCCTAATAAGTCAAGTACTGATTTAGTCCAATCGTCACTTGAATAGACTCTCGTGTAAGGTTCAGATTTAAATTTGTATGGAGCAGTCATTGTTAACAAATGTCTTATTGTTATATTCTGAATGGTTCTTTCTCTTTTTTTGAGAACATATTTAGGGAAAAAATTTAAAACGTTTTGTTCTGTATTTTTTATAAATCCTTTGTCAATTGCTATTCCAACAAGAATGGATAATATACTTTTCGTTACAGAAGCAATGTGAATAGTGTCGTTTTTTTTATAATCATTGAAATAATTTTCGAAGACGATATCATTATTTTTTATAACTATAATTCCAGCAATGTTTGTATAATCTTCTTGAATTGTTTTTTCTAATTCTAATGTTTTTTTGTTATTCATATCTAGTTGTTTTTCACAAAATTACATCAGTCAAATTTGTTTTATTTACTATTAAATAAACAATTTTAAATTACTATTGATTTACAATTATTTACAAGTCGTAAAATTGTGTTGAAAACTATAAGTCTATCGATTTTTCTCTTTTGAAGAGAATAAAAAAGTGATTAATAAATTCTAGTTTGGAGTTTTTGGGATATTGTTGCCAACGTCCCGCGGCTAAATGCGGTTTTCGAATTTGCAAGATACGAAGTGTCGGTAGAATTTGGAAATTGCATTTAGGCGAAGATGAGTGTAGTCCCGCAGGGCGCACACATCTTCGGCGTAGCCGCGGGACGATGGGTGCAATTGTCCCGAAGGGCATTGCACCCATCGTTCTTGTGTAAGATTTCGTTGCGTGAATTTAGCAATTAACTTTACAAGTACAAATAGGCAAAGGAAAAATCAGAGATTTTTCCGAGTAGGGAAGTAGTAAGCAATGAATTTTACACCGTGTTGGGCGTAGTTATTTTTCTTCTTTTTTGTCAGTCAGCGTAATGGTCAGTTTATTCTTTTGTTGCTTAATTTCAATTTCTTTTCCGATTTCAAATCCGAGTTCTTTTAACCATCTTCCCTCAAGCCGAATTTCAGGGATAGCCGCATAATTACTCCATTTACGAGGTTGGAATTTTTTATAAATCTTTAACTTTCTAAATCGGTTCATTAAGGTATTGTTCGTTATTCCGAACACAAGATATAAATAATTTATCGAAATTCGGTATAGTGAACACGAAAGAATCAAAATATTTTCAAAAATTAGGTGCTAAAATCAAGCAACTGAGAGAAGAAAAAGAGATTGACCAAAAGTCATTTGCTTTTGATTGCGAGATTGGTAGAACTCAATTATATATGATTGAAAAAGGTAGAACAAATCCAAGGTTACTTACTTTAATGAAAATTGCTGATGGCTTGGAAATCTCTGTTTCCGAACTTCTTAAAATTTAATAAAAAGTTAGTTTTTATATTTTATTCAACTTTTCAATCAGTTTATCAATTTCTAATTCGAATTTATCAGATGTTACAACTGATGTAAATATTATTTTATTCTCTTTTAAAATATTAAAAGCAAACCCCGTATCCAATGTGTCATTTTTGAATATTTTATAGATTCTATATTTCTTAAAAGGAAGTTCAATTTCGTAAGTTCTCTCGTATCTAAAATTCGGCGAAATATACTCCTCAAAATTGTGTCCAGCGATGTAACTTAAAAAGTATTTATTCATATTATCCAAGTCGGATATTGGATGTAAATAAGTCGAGGCTACAAATCCGCCAATCATTTTATTATTTTTCCAAAGTTCCGACTCGTACTCGTAAGTCGTTTCTTCTGTTATTGTGTCAAATGCTTTTGAATAAAGATGATTTTTGAATTCAACCGAACTTAGATATTCATTTGATAGAATGTTTTCTTGTAAAATCAACTTTTTTTTATCGGATTCCTGAAATTTTAATTTTTCATCAGAATCCATACAACTTGTCGAAATCACAAGTGTAAAAATTAAACTGAAAACTTGATTTATTTTCATTCGTTCAAATTACGCCCAACACACAAATATATAGAATTAATGGCTTATACTTTGTATTTCGTATAAATTAAGTTAAAGTATTGTTTTGTAGTGCTTAAGAAGTGTTTTTGTATTCTGTATTTTGTATATCTTTGTAAAAATATTTTTTAAAATTTATACAAAATACAGAATGGTGTTGGAAAACTATCATATTAGTTTAGGGAAGCATAGAGATAAAAATGTTATCTGGATTGCTTTCCCATATTCTTTAAAATTAAAAGAAGATTTAAAAAAAAGTTTTAAATCTGCCCGATGGAGTAATACACAAAAATCATGGTATTTACCAGATTTAAAATCTGTAAGAGAGAAGTTAAATATACCGTTAAATGTAATAGGAGCTACTATTTTAAATAAAATTCATCCAATAAATAAAGATGCTTATTTAAAGATGCAACAGATGTTAAATTTAAAGGCTTATAGTGATAATACTAAAAGAGTTTACCTGTCAGAATTTGCACATTTGTTAGTTATTATTAAAAAATATGCAGTAGATGATTTAACGCCCAGAAGATTAAAAGATTATTTTCTTTATTGTGTAGAAGAACTTAAAATGAAAGAACGTAAAATGAATGGTAAAATTAATGCTGTGAAGTTTTATTTTGAACAAGTGTTGCATAAACCCAAAATGTTTTTTGATATTCCCCGCCCTAAAAAACCAGTAACGTTACCTAAAATGCTCAGTAAAAATGAAGTTAAGAAGATTTTTGCTCAGATAAAAAATACTAAGCACTTATTGGCATTACAATTATGTTACGGCATGGGATTACGTGTAAGTGAACTAGAAAAACTTAAACTAGCACATATAAATAGAGATAGGATGCAGGTTTTAATTGAAGGAGGTAAAGGAAAAAAAGACCGTTATGTGTTATTGCCAGAAAGTATACTTCCATTGCTAATAAACTATTACAAAGCATACCGTCCTAAAGTTTGGTTATTTGAAGGGCCTTATGGCAATGCATATTCTAAGAGTAGCTTTCAGAAAATCTTTAAAAAGGCGATGAAAAAAGCCAATATTAATAAAGCTATAGGCATTCATGGGTTGCGACATTCTTATGCAACACACCTTTTAGAAAGCGGAGCAGATATTAGGTTTATTCAAGAGTTATTGGGGCATAATTCCATAAAAACAACACAAGTTTATACGCATGTAACCAATAGATCAAAATTAAATATTGAAAGTCCTTTAGATACTCTTAATGCTAAGGATAATACCAATTTTGCTATAAAATGAGGTATAAATAATTTGAGTTATTTTACAGGAGTTCAAAGCATAAAAATCAAGCATAGCTTTAGCTACGGTTTATTTTTTTAATGCAGAAATCATGTAAAAGAAACGAATTATATGTCGCATTTTATGGTAGAATTGGTATAAGATTTAAAGTAAGTGTATAATTAATATTAAGAGCTAACTTTTAATTACCCTTACATTCATTTCCTCTACTTTTTTATCTGAAAGCGGAGAAGGAGAGCCAAACAGTAAATCTTCACTAGTACCCGTTTTAGGGAATGCCATAACCTCTCTAATAGATGCTTTTTTCTCTAAAATCATCATAAGGCGATCTACTCCCCAGGCTATACCACCATGTGGAGGTGCACCATAATGGAAGGCCTCGTACATAGTCCCCACACTTTTAAGCATCTCTTCCTTATTGTAGCCCATATTTTTATAAGTAGCTTCTAGAATCTCAGGCTTATGTGCACGTACAGAGCCACCACCTATCTCATAACCATTCAATATTAAATCGTATTGCTGCGCTATTATTGAGCCTATGTCGCTGTCTTTACCATTTATATGTTTCTCAATATCGTAAATGGCAGGCATAGAGAACGGGTTATGTGTAAATGTCCATCGGCCTTCATCATTTTTTTCAAACATAGGGAAGTCTACCACCCAAGCAGGTCTTAACTCTTTAGGATTTATTAAGCGTAACATAGCGCCTAATTCTTGGCGAACAGCATCCAGAGCTTTATTGGCTGTTTCGTAACTGGCTGCCGAAAAGAAAACAATATCGCCAACATTAGCCTTAGTGGCTTTAATAATACCAGAAGCGATGTCTTCACCTAAAAACTTAATTATAGGCGATTGTAGGCCGTCTTCGTTTACAATAATATAGGCTAAACCACCTAAACCGTGTTGTTGCGCTGTGCTAGTAAGTTTTTCAATTTGTCCTTTAGATAAACGCTTCTTGCCTTGCTCTTCTTTGGAAACTTTAATACACTTTACAATACCACCATCGTCTATAGGTTTACTAAATACCTGGAAGGTAGTATCTTTTACAATATTGGTAATATCCTGCATTTGCAAACCAAAGCGTAAGTCTGGTCGGTCACAACCATACTTGTCCATAGCCTCTTTATAGGTAATCACTTCAAATGGATGCAAGATCCATTTTTTACCATATATTTTTTTAACTATAGTATTAAACATGTTCGTGTTTAAATCTATAATTTGTTGCATACTAGCGTATGCCATTTCTATATCTAATTGGGTGAATTCTGGTTGGCGATCACCACGAGAATCCTCATCTCTAAAACAACGTGCAATTTGGAAGTATTTTTCGTAACCACTCACCATTAAAATTTGCTTAAACTGTTGTGGCGCTTGCGGTAGCGTGTAAAAAGACCCCGCTTTTTTTCTGGTAGGAACAATAAATTCTCTAGCACCCTCGTCTGTTCCAGCAGTTAAAATAGGTGTTTCAACTTCTAAAAATTCTTGCTCATCCAGTATATCGCGCATCAATTTAATCACTTTATGGCGATTTACAATAGCGCGACGCACATCGTTATTTCTATGATCTAAGTATTTATATCGAAAACGAACCGTTTCATTAGATTTTGCTGCCCTTTTTATTTCAAAAGGTAAAGTTTTAGAAAGGTTTAATATATCTAAGTTAGATGTTTCTAGCTCAATGCTACCTGTACGTAAGCCCGCATTAAAATCGTCTTCTTTACGTTTAACTATAATCCCTGTAACGGTAATTACAGATTCAGGTTTTAATTTTACTAAATCGTCTAGATTTATAAAAGATTCTCTACTTAAACGTACCTGGAAAATTTCGTTGCTCGAATCGCGTAAATCAATAAACATTAATTCACCATGATCACGCACACTAGATACCCAACCCGCAAGTGTTACTGTATTACCAATAGAAGCTTCAGATAAATTCGAAATTTTATGTGTACGGTATTCCTCTTTAACAACTATAGGGATTTCAGGAAGTACTTCGTCTGCGGTAGGCGTTGGGTTTTGGGTATTTGTTATTTGTTGTTTAGAGTTTTGGTCTTCTGTCTTCAGTCTTCCGTCATTCCCCGCAAGCATCTTCAAAATCCCTTCACGAATTACTTTTCCAGAAGCACCTTTGCCAATAATGCCAATAATTTTCCCAACAAGTATACCTGCTTTCCCTTGGTTGCCTGCTTTAATGTCGTTAGCAACAGCAGCGTTTTCAGAGATTACTTTTTGAATGGCGTCTTTAATTTTTTCTTCTGAAATGGTATTGGCTTCAAAATAAGCTTTATAGTTAAACGTAGCATCGTCTAATAAAGACTTAATCGCATTTTGAGCGAGTACAGGTGTAACTTTATTTGTTTTAAACAAGCTGAAAATTTCGATAACATCCGAAATATTTTCAATAGCAGTATACGCTTCAGGCTTCACATTATTGGCTAATGTTTTAGCAACAAATAATGGATCTTTTATAGCGTTGTTTATAGTTACAAATGTTTCCGATCGTAAGGCATCTGCAGTAAAAAACTTAGCATCTTGAGGCAGTACACCTCCTTCTATTAAAATAGACTCCACGGCGTAAGGTAATGCCGTTAAATCAATAGTAATACCTGTAACAACATCTTTTATGTTTACAAAAGGTAAGTCGGGTTCAGAGATAAATCTATAATCTGCCTCAAACTCTTTTTTACGCATGGTTTTGGTCTGCTTTAAATCGGCATCAAAAAGCACTGTAGTTTGATCTGGACGAAAGGCATTATGCTCTAAGAAATAGTTTAATTGCTTTTCTACTTCTTCCTTTAACGCCTCTACCATAAACTTAAACGAGTTTAAGTTTTTTATTTCGGTACGAGGGTTTAAAGTAGTACTATTCTTTTTACGGAGAGACACCGAAACATCCGATTTAAACTCACCTTTTTCCAGATTAGCTTCACTTATTTTTAAATTTTGTACAATACGTTGTATGTATTGTGCATAGGTAGATGCATCTTCTATATTACGAATACAAGGCTCTGTAACAATCTCAATAAGTGGCACTCCGGCTTTGTTAAAATCGACCAGAGAAACCTTTTTCTCATGCATTAATTTGGCAGCATCTTCCTCAATATGCACTTGTGTTAAGTGTACTGTAAATTGTGAGCCATCGTTACGAAAACAAGAGACTTCTCCATCGGGTATCACAGGATTGTGAAACTGTGTAATTTGTATGTTTTTAGGATTGTCTGGATATTCGTAATGCTTACGATCCCAAGAAATAACGGCGTTTTTAAAAGACGATTTTACGGCTTTTCCAAAATAAATAGCTTTAGTGATGGCTGCTTTATTTATAGCAGGTAATATGCCCATTTGTCCTGTACATACCGAACAAATGTTTATGTTAGGGATGTCTGTTTCGCTATTTGGACACGAACAAAATAACTTTGTTTTGGTATTTAATCGAACGTGAGTTTCCAGTCCAATCACCAATTCTAAATCGTTAGCCTTTAAAGCGTCGTTTAAGTGTTCCAATTCCATTATAGCGTATCTTTTAAGAAGTTAGCAAACTTCAACACGAGTTCGTCATTATTTTTAGCAGCACTAATTTGTAAGCCTGTGGCAGTACCTTGTGGTACGGTTAATGTTGGCAGTTGCCCTAAGCTGAACCCTACGGTGTAAGCATCAGACAAATACATAGCATGCGGGTCTTTTAAACTATCACCAATTTTAGGAGGTGTATTAGGGGTTACAGGTGATAAAATAATATCTACTTCATTAAAATCATTTTCAAAATTCTTAGAGATTTCATCTCGAAGCGCTAAACCTTTCAGGTAGATTTCATCACTAAACCCTTGTGATAGGACTTGGTTACCACCAACAATTCTGCGTTTAGTCTCTTCAGATAAATTCTCAGATCGCGTAACAGAGTAGGTTTCTTTTAAGTTTTCTGCTTCAACTCTTTCACCATAATTAATACCATCTAATCGGGAAAGGTTAGAAGCTGTCTCGGCCATAGCCAATGTGTAATAGGTTGATACTAGTGTATTAGATTCAAAGAAATCTAAGGCTTTAACCGCAATCCCTTTAGCTTTTATTTTTTCAATAGTATTTAAAAAGGCTGCTTTTATTTCTGGAGCAATAGCATCACTCTCAACAAAGTTTTTAAAATACCCTATGGTTTTTATGTGTTCTATATTTAGAATCGAAGACTGCTCAATTTCCGCGGAAGCGTAAGTGGTTTGATCTTTTACATCTTTACCGCTTATGGTATTTAATACAATTCGAATATCTTCAATAGACTTTGCAATTGGACCTACACAGTCTGTAGACGATGCATAAGCCATTAGCCCATAACGCGAAATACGACCGTAAGTAGGTTTTAAACCATAAATAGTATTATAGCCTGCTGGCTGGCGAACAGAACCTCCGGTATCGCCACCAATAGAAAAAACAGTATAGTCTTTCGCTACATTTACAGCAGATCCGCCGCTTGAACCTCCAGCTACCAACTCTGGATTTATAGCATTTTTCACAGCGCCAAAAATGGTGTTTTCACTAGAAGAACCATGGCCAAAACTATCACAGTTTTCTTTTACCAAGGGAATTGCGCCTGCATCCAATAATTTTTGAATAGCAGTAGCGGTATATGCCGATTTGTAATTTTTTAGCAAATTAGAGCTTGCTGTGGTTATGGTGCCTTGAACCATGTATACATCTTTAATTCCAAAAGGGATGCCTTCCAGAAGTCCAATAGTTTCACCATTAGCAATTTTTTGGTCTACTTTTTTAGCCAAATCTAAAGCCAGAGTATCCAATAAACTGTTAACCGTATTGTGCGTGTTTTGCTTAAGTAAGCCTAACTTATCGTTTACTAATTGGGTACAAGTTATTTCCTTGTTTACCAATTGTTGGTGTATCTTGTGTATTTGAGAATCCATGGTTTACTCTTCTATAACTTTAGAAACAACTAAAAACCCATTTTTTTCACTTGGGAAGTTCTCTTTAATAATTTGTTTTTCAAGGGGTGAACTTTCTATAACAATATCTTCTCTTAAATCGTTTAAAGACATCGCATTATTATTAGCATTAAAGGCATTATTATTTGTTGGATGTGCATTTTTAATTACATCAAATAATTTACTAACCGCCTCAGAGGGTTGTGCGCCTTTAATACTCGACAATACGTCGACTGTCATAATTTTACTCATGTCTTTTTATTTAATTTAAGCCAAAAATTTTAGCTCGTAAAATTACGAAAGATTTTGTGGAGTAGTAAACATATAAAGATTAAAAGTAAACTCAATTATGGTCTTTAGATATTACAAGCTTATTGGTTACATAATTTTGTTTTTTATATGGTTTGTGGTTGTATATTTTTTGTTAATGGGTTAAATGTAGTTTAGATTGAAATATAGTTGTTTTAATGAGTGGTAAGAAATTTATAGTTACTAACCTGATTTCGATTTGAGAATCATAGATAAAAATTAATAAATAGGCTAGATTCAACTTAGAATAACAATAGACTAGCTGGCTAGTTTATCATAATTTAAGGAAGAAGATGGGGTGTTTAGTGGTTTTTAGCTAGAAATTAATACATTTTCATAGCTTCTAAGAGTGATATAACATACTTGTTTAAATTAAGTGCTTAATAGAGAGGTTTTTGTGTTTAAAAAAATAGTGTTCTTAGGTCGAATTTAGGTTACTAACGAATTTAGATATATTTTAACCCAGTAAATTTAAAGAGTAAATGGTATAAAATATTCTTGACTTTTTAATTTGCTAAAAAAACCTCTTTTAGTCCTGTGTTTTTCTCTTTCTGTAGCGCTGTTATGCAGCTTTAAAAGCCATCTAAAGACCAAAAAAGGTTTAAAATTGTTGCCTGTTTAGTCTATTTAGGTATAAGCTAAACCTTTCTCTTACGCTTAATATTTTAAAAACTTCTTTGTTTGAAATACTCCAGATTTTGTCTCAAGCGTTATAAGATATAAACCTTTGCGTAAGTTAGATATAGAAATGGTTGTCGCGTTTTCGTTATATGTAAAAATTTCTTTTCCCTGAATGTCACTAATCTTTATAGTTTTTATAGATTCACCGCTTTTTAAATTAAGTGTAATAGTATCTTTAGCAGGATTTGGGTATAATTGAAAACCAGAACGCGCAATCGAAGGTAAAGAAAGTGTTAAAGTAGAATTATATTCTAAGCTCTCTGTAGTTTGATTGATTCCTAAAAAGGCAGAGACAACATCTAAATTATTGTATCTAAAAGCAATGTTTTCGGTTGTGTTATCGTAATAATGATATGTTGTTTGTGTTAGTGTTCCTATATCATTAAAAATTGGAGGGATACTAAAGCTAAGTGTTTGATCTATGCGTAAACGTGTCACATTTCCACTATAATTGTCACCAGAACTATTGGTGAAATTTAAAACACCATAAGCATCAATAGTTGTAGTTACAGAACCAGTAAAAGTTCCGCTAGCGGTAAGGTATGTAAATGTACCAGAAACAGTGTCTGTATTATTTGCTCCAAAACTTAAGGGGAAAAGACCTATAAAAGCATTATCTGTATTGTAGTTTAAAGTAATATCACTAGTCGGGGAAGAGCCAGTAATCGAAATACCACTACCATCTTCTTTTAAGAATATAGTATTAGAATCACCACCTTGAATATTAATAGACAATACTTCTGTAGTTCCAGGATAAGTAGTTAATTGTGTTGCAGTAGGCGCAGCATAAACGTCTGTACTATTACCCACTGTTGTTAAGGGATTAAATGTCCAGGAGGTATTGGCTCCAGTTGGTGTTTGATCTATGGTAGAAGGCGAAGTTACGATTGCATAATTAGTCATTGGATCACTTTTAAATGTGGCAACAGCTTGCGAAAAAGTAGAGAGACTAATTAATGTAGCGATTAAAAATAGTGTAGTTTTCATTTGTTATGGTATATGGTTACATAAATTATCGCAAAGCTATTAAAATTGATACATTATTGCATCGATATGGTTTATTTATTGTTTAGTAAAAGGTTAACCTCTTTACTTTAATTAACGGTTTCTATAACTTTTTTGTATTTAAAATGTTATTTGGAGTGTATCGAAAAAAAAACAAAAACAATGGCTAATAACGTTTTGCAAATTGCACGTTGTGGTTTGTCATACGAAGGTATCACAGAAGCATCTGTTTTCGTTTGTTAGGAGGTCGCTTCTAAGAGCTTTCTATGTAGCATGATATTTTGACTTATCACATTGAAAAACTATGAATTCTTAGGAGAAAGAAACTACTTTAGAAACCTTATTTTTAATCGAAAAGAATTCCTCGACGCTCTGCGTCGGGGTTTCCGAAGAAGTTGTCATTCCCGTGAAATCGAAGATTCATGAATACAAAAATTTGAAATAGTTATTAATGAATAAAACGGGAATCTAAATAGTGAAATTTCGGTTTTTGACCCTAAGGTCAAAATGCGATGTATTGAGCTTGCCGAAATGAAACGAGCGAAACCTGTGCTGAGTGTCATATTGAGCTTTGTCGAAATGCGCAGTAGAAGCATACCTCTATGGCTCTGCCTCAGGGATAGTTCGTTTCAAGAAATTTTTTATTGTTTTGATTTAAGAATAAGTATTAAAAAATATTATGACACTCTTATTTAAAGCTATTTTAAAGCATTATTACTGTTTTTTATTTTCAAAATGTGTTTTGGAATTATAAAATCCGTTTTAAGGTTGTTTTTAGACGATTTAAGAAGGTTTTACGTAATTAACAATTGTTAATAAAATTCATGTAAACTTATTAGAACCCTTTTTAAAGAGGTGAATATTTTGTATATTTGTTAGGAGATGTAAAATGATGCTTATGCGTCATTTTTTTGTATAATGAGGTATGCTTTTTGACAAAATTAGTCGCATTTAATAATAATGATTAACAAACCCGTAGGATTAAATCCTAAATTATATTATATCCCGTTTATTTCGAGTGCCAAAGGTGAAGATTTAATAAAATCTTTAGAGATTTCTATGGCTCAAATAATTGATTTAATAGACGGTATTGATGATGCTGTAGGTAATTATGCGTATCAAGACAGTAAGTGGTCTATAAAGCAGGTTTTAAAACATATTTCAGATTCAGAAAGAGTACATGCATATAGAGCATTAAGGTTTGGCAGAAATGATAAAACCGATTTACCAGGTTTTGAAGAGAATGATTATGCTCAAACCGATAATTCTAAAAATCTTTCTTTAATCGAAATAAAGGACGAATTTATAGCGGTTCGCAATGCAACCATTCAACTATTTAAAACACTAAACAAAGCATCTCTTGATTATGTAGGCACAGGAAATGGTCTGGAACTCACACCAAGAATTATTGGTTGGATAATATCTGGACACGCAACCCATCACCACAACGTTATAAAAGAGAGATATCTCAAACAAAATAGCTAAACAGTAAAATAAATTAAATAAAAATATATGAGCGACGAAGCTAAACAACACAATTATTCGGCAGATAGTATTCAGGCACTTGAAGGGATGGAGCACGTACGTATGCGTCCATCGATGTATATTGGAGACATAGGTGTACGTGGATTGCATCATTTAGTTTACGAAGTTGTAGATAACTCTATAGATGAAGCTTTAGCAGGACATTGTGATACTATAAAAGTAACTATAAACGAAGATAATTCTATCACCACCGAAGATAATGGTCGTGGTATCCCAGTAGGATTACATAAAAAAGAAGGCGTATCTGCTCTTGAAGTTGTAATGACAAAAATTGGAGCAGGAGGTAAGTTTGATAAAGATTCTTATAAAGTATCGGGTGGTTTACATGGAGTAGGTGTAAGTTGTGTTAATGCATTATCAGAGCATTTAAAAGCAACGGTGTATAGAGATGGTAAAATATGGGAACAGGAATACGAAAGAGGTAAAACACTATATCCTGTTAAAACCATTGGAGAGTCTGATAAAAATGGAACAGTAGTAACATTTAAACCAGATTCTCAAATTTTTCAACAAACACTAGAGTATAATTACGAGACTCTAGCGAGCAGATTAAGGGAGCTTGCATTTCTTAATAAAGGGATTACAGTAGAGCTTAAAGATTTACGTAATAAAGATGACAAAGGAGAATTTGTAGGAGAGGTATTCCATTCAACAGAAGGCCTTCCTGAGTTTGTGCAGTATCTAGACGCTACCAGAGAACCTTTAATGAAAACAGTGATCGCTTTTGAAGGGGAAAAAAATAATATTCCTGTAGAAGTGGCTATGATCTACAATACGTCTTACTCCGAAAATTTACATTCTTATGTAAACAATATTAATACGCATGAAGGCGGTACGCATTTATCGGGTTTTAGGAGAGGACTTACACATACATTAAAAAAGTATGCAGATTCTTCGGGATTAACAGATAAGTTAAAGTTTGATATTTCTGGTGATGATTTCCGTGAAGGGCTTACAGCAATTATTTCTGTAAAGGTTGCCGAGCCTCAGTTTGAAGGGCAAACCAAAACTAAGTTAGGTAACAGGGAAGTATCCGCTTCGGTAAGTCAGGCAGTTTCCGAAATGTTAACAGATTACTTAGAAGAACACCCAGATGATGCTAAAATTATTGTACAAAAAGTAATCCTTGCAGCTCAAGCACGCCATGCGGCACAAAAAGCTCGCGAAATGGTACAGCGTAAAACTGTAATGAGTATTGGAGGGTTACCCGGGAAATTAAGTGATTGTTCTGAGCAAGATCCAGAAAAATGTGAAGTATTTCTTGTTGAGGGAGATTCGGCAGGAGGAACTGCTAAACAAGGTCGTGATAGAGCATTTCAAGCTATTTTACCGCTTCGTGGTAAAATCTTAAATGTAGAGAAAGCAATGTCTCATAAAGTTTTTGAAAACGAAGAGATAAAAAATATTTTTACAGCTTTAGGGGTAACCATAGGTACCGAAGAAGATAGTAAAGCGCTTAACCTTTCTAAGTTGCGTTATCATAAAGTTGTTATTATGTGTGATGCCGATATTGATGGTAGTCACATTGCAACCTTAATATTAACGTTCTTCTTTAGATATATGAAAGAGTTGATAGAAAACGGACATATATACATAGCAACGCCACCATTATACTTAGTAAAACGAGGCGCTAAGAAACAGTATGCTTGGTCTGATGCAGAGCGTGACGAGATTATAACACAGTTTGGTGAAGGTAGCAAGATACAACGTTATAAGGGTCTTGGAGAGATGAATGCCGAGCAATTATGGGATACAACTATGAATCCTGAGTTTAGAACCATGCGCTTAGTTCAGATAGATAATGGATCGGAAGCCGATAGAATATTCTCCATGTTAATGGGAGATGAGGTGCCTCCTCGTAGAGAATTTATTGAGAAAAATGCGGTATATGCCAATATAGACGCTTAGTAGATTAACTAAATACCTTAAAAGGATAAAAAGTCATGAATGTTAACATTTATGACTTTTTTTTATGGGGTTTATTCTAATTATAGTTAATACCAATTCCCAAATGAATTTACTGCGTTAAAAAGTGTCTTTTTGAAATTCTATCTTCAACAAAAAAAAGAACCGTAACTAGGCTATGCTTATTTTTTCTGTCTCGTATAATTCCAAAATCCATCATAATCCTTTACAGTATATTCATTTAAGAATTGGTATAAATCAATATAAATAACGGTAACCTTTAGTCTAAAAAGCCAAATGTTTTCGTTAAAATACACGTCAAAGCTAGACTCAATTTGTATAATTTGTCACATTGAGCGCAGTCGAAATGTAATTAAATTACAAGTTTTTATAGAAATAAACGCATTTGGTCTAATGATGAGAACTTTTTAACTTAATGACATTTAGGCTATGCCTGTGTTTTTTAACATAGAAACTCACGCTTCAAACCTTAAACAGAACTTCACTTAAATTTTTTTTGTTTTAAAATTTGCAGAACTAATAGTAATTCATCTTTTTAAAATGCGGTCATCGATAAATTTTAATAAGACGATTTTTAATAAAAACATTCAGAAAAAAGATGTATGACGTTAAATTTAGTTGTTATTTCTTACTTAAAAAAGAGTTTAATAGTATTTTTTTACGTTAAAATGCATTTTTTTTCGATAAAAAGTTGTTTTGTTCATTTTTTTTTATACTTTTGAACCAACCAAGTCATAAAGTCGAAAATGAAAAAACTTGTTATTTGTTTATTTTCTTTGTTAAGTGTTCAATTATCTAAAGCTCAAGATTTAGAGAATATTTTATTGGCAACACAAAGCGATGCTAATAAATTAACAGAAGCATATATTAATCCTGCTATGAAAGGATTAATCTATGGAATGAATAGTGGGTGGTATCATACAGCTAAAGCACATAAAAAACTAGGGTTTGATTTAACTATAGGTGCTAATCTATCGATGGTGCCTTCAAAAGATGAAATTATAACATTAGCAAATTTAGGATTATCTAGCAATATAACATTCTCTTCTCCAACTACACCTACAGTGGCAGGGTCTGGAGATGGTGCAGAATTAAGTGTAACCCAAACGTATAATGGACAAACCCTTACAACACCAGAATTAGTAACATTACCTTCTGGTGTAAGTGAAGATTTGCCACTAAGCGCAGTACCTACGCCAACGTTACAGATAGGCGTTGGATTACCAGGAAAATTAGATGTATTGTTAAGGGTTGTTCCAAAAGTGGGAAGCGATGATGCCAAAGGACAATTATTTGGTGTTGGTCTTAAAAAAGAAATTACAAGTATTTTTGGACCTTTAGATAAATTACCACTACACGTATCCTTGTTAGGCGCATTTACAAACATGAATGTGGATTATACTATGGATGGTACAGAAATACCTGGAAATAATCAAAGCGCAGAATTTAAATTAAATTCTTTTACGTTTCAAGCTATAGGATCTTTAAACTTTCCCATAGTAAATATTTATGGAGGTATTGGATATAGTGGAGGGAGTTCGTCATTAAAAATGTTAGGAGAATATAGATTAGAGTATAATGATAATTCAATAGAAACACTTAATAATCCTGTTAATCTTGATTTCGATGCCAGTGGTATAAGAGCAAATCTGGGCGTGAGGCTTAGTTTAGGGTTCTTTAAGATATATGGAGATTATACGTTACAAGAATATAATACACTATCTGCTGGTATAGCATTTAGTTTTAGATAAAAAATAAATTATTCAAATTTAGTTGTTTTTTAGTTAGTTAGTTAGTTAGTTAGTTAGTTAGTTTAAAAAGTGTATGATAATAAAAGTCATGCACTTTTTTGTTTTTAGCGATTCTTTTTTAAAACTATTTTCAATCTTAATACGATGTATCGATAAAGATTTTGTATAACTATACCAAATAATCCATATAATTACGCCAAAATACGTGTTCATTTTCCCTCTTTCTTTATTGTGATAATACTTACATAGCTATACTATACAAACATCCCACAGCTTCAAAAGAGAAAAAAGCAACTGTGTATTTTTAGCATAACTTTATAGTTTATTTGGTATTAATTCTCAACAAACTAAAACCCAATAGCAAACAGTAATCAATAATACATGTTGTTTATTGTGACTTTCTTATTTTTTACATTTAATTATTTGTAAATTCGTAACACTTAAGATAAGTGTTAAATGATTTTTTAATCATAAATTTGTTTGGTTTTTTAAACTCAAAAATTTAAGTTGAACATAACATAATATATTAAAAATGAAAGTTACAGTAGTTGGAGCAGGAGCAGTAGGGGCAAGTTGTGCAGAGTACATAGCAATTAAAAATTTTGCAGCCGAAGTTGTATTGTTAGACATTAAAGAAGGTTATGCCGAAGGTAAAGCTATGGATTTAATGCAAACAGCTTCATTAAACGGTTTTGATACTAAAATTACAGGTGTTACTAGCGATTATTCTAAAACTGCAGGTAGTGATGTTTGTGTCATTACATCTGGTATCCCGCGTAAACCAGGAATGACCAGAGAAGAATTAATAGGTATTAATGCAGGTATTGTTAAATCTGTATCGGCTAGTTTAATAGAGCACTCTCCAAATACAATTATTATTGTTGTGAGTAACCCAATGGATACCATGACATACTTAGTGCATAAAACAACAGACTTGCCTAAAAATAGAATTATAGGTATGGGAGGTGCATTAGATTCTGCACGTTTTAAATACAGATTAGCAGAAGCTTTAGGAGCACCTATAAGTGATGTAGATGGTATGGTGATTGGAGGCCATAGTGATAAAGGTATGGTACCATTAACAAGTCATGCTACTAGAAATAGTATAAAAGTTTCAGAGTTTTTAACAGATGAACGTTTAGAGCAAGTTGCAGCAGATACTAAAGTAGGAGGAGCAACATTAACAAAATTATTAGGGACTTCTGCTTGGTATGCACCTGGTGCAGCTGTATCTGGAATGGTTCAAGCTATAGCATGTGATACTAAAAAGATATTTCCATGTTCAACATACCTAGAAGGAGAATATGGATTAAAAGATATCTGTATTGGTGTACCAGTGGTATTAGGAAAAGATGGTATAGAACGTATCGTTGATATTCCATTAAGCGATGCAGAAAAAGCGCATATGCAATCCAGTGCCGAAGGCGTTACAAAAACCAATGGGTTATTAGAATTATAAGAAACACATTTTTTTAAATATATTAGAGACTGTCTAAAAAGTAATTTATCTTGTCATTCAGAGCATAGCGAAGAATCTTATTTGTTTAAAAATCAATTAATTATATTTTTAAGTGATTCTTCATTTTATTCAGAATGACACTTTTTAGACAGTCTCTTTTTTATAAGTGAAACTCTGTTTTGAAAAATTGCGTAGCAATGTTACAGCCTTCCCCTTTTTAACCCATATTATGCATTAAAAGTTCGTGATGAGACAGCGCAGCGACATACAATAAATACTAGTATTTTCTTAATTTCAGCATAGCACCGTTCAATGTCATTAAGTTAAGACGTTTTCATCATTAAACTAAATGCGTTTATTTCTATAAAAACGTGTAATTCAATTACATTTCGACTGCGCTCAATGTGACAAATTATACAAATTGAGCTTAACTTAATGACATTGAGCACCGTTACGGTTAAATTAAAAAATACAGTTTACGCTAGTATTTGCGGTAGGTCGTTGACGTAATAGATTTTTAATGCATAATATGGGTTTAATCCCCTTTTTCAACTTAGAGAAACTAAAAATAAGGTTGTTAAAATCGGGTTTTCATTGTTTGGTTAATGTTCTACAACGGCTTTTATTGTTAGCCCAAATTACACCAAGCAAGAATATATAATAGCAAGGCAAGCGGCATAAAGAAGACTATATTTTTCATAACATTTTTATTTGTAGAGCTAAAATGATATTTTATGTAATAAAAAAATATTTCCAATTGGTGCTTAAGAAGTATTCAAATAAATAAAAAAGGCTAGGTTTAATAAAACCTAACCTCTAAATAAACAAAATTTACTGTTATTTTTTATTCAGCTTCAGGAATTTTAATCTTTTCTAAAGCTTCTTTTTCTTTTTTTACTTTTTCTTTTTGCTTTTTAATTTTTCCGTCAAGTTCATCAAGCTTTTTATTGACTCTTTCTATAGCTTCTTCCTTAGCCTGGATGTCTTCTTTTTTAGCGCTTTTGTCCTTTTTAGCTTCGTCTAATCGTTCTTGAGCTTTTTTGACTTTATCTCTTCCTCTTTTTAAAACATCTTCACCTGCATGAATTTTGTCTTCTTGCTCCTTGATCTTGTTTTTAGCTTCCTGAGAACGCATTTTTCCGAATGCTCTGCCACTCAATTCTCCCTTGTTTTTACCGTAAGCTTTACCACTTTCATTGTCTTTTTGCTTGGTTTTATCTTTCTTAGGACCGTGTTCGCCATCATCGTCATCGTCATCGTGGTCATGATTATCATCGTCATCAGTTCCGTCATCATCACTACCATCATCGTCGTTATGGCCTTTTTCTTCCTTTTCCTTTAGCTTTTCTTCTTTTTTATTTTTCCCTTTTTCGGCTTTATCCTTATTTTTTGATTTTAAGTCTTTAGTATCTTGAATGTCTTCTTCTACATCCTCCTCAACAGCATCTTTAAACTTTTTAGCTTTATCCTTTCCTTTTTTCATCTCTTTATTGGCTTTCTTTTCTAAGCCTTTTCCCTTTCCTTGGGCTTGGACGTTGTTAATACTTATAACTATAATAAAAGAAAGTATCGAGAATATTAATTTTAAATTTTTCATCTGTTGTGAATTATATGTTATCTAATGCTTTTAAGTCGTTTTCAAGCTCATTAGTAGACTGCTCTAAACTTTTAATATCTTGTTCTATACTAGACTCTAAAGAATCTATTTTTTTAATAGCATTATCAATTTCTGGAGCGTTTTTTTTCTTGTCATCTCCACAAGATGCTAATAAAGCCAATCCAAAGAGTACGGCAAATAGTTTTTTCATAATTTATGGTTTTAGTTACTATTTATGTAAGACACAAGCTACTTTTAAAAGTCACATTTTATGTAAATTCAGAGATTCACTTGGCTATGTGTGATATATATTGTGCTGTAGTTGTACTTCAATTAACTTTAAATGAAAGAAATAATGCAATAAAAAGGTCAAGTTCAGTGAAACTTAACTTCTTTAATAAACCAAAATTTAAATAAGTGTTATACGTTACCTGAAACAATTAACTATAAAGATCCCTCATTAATGTTCCAGATTTGTATCTTTTCTATTCCATAATATAAGACACAGGTATTTTTTTTAAGTCGCAATTTTTAAGAGGGATAAATTTTTTTATTAAATCTGTTCAAGAATAGATATAAATTTCATAGGTTTTTTTATTTGTTTATATTTGGCGCGTGAAGACAAAATGGTACATAGGTATTATAGTAGGTATACTTGCTTTTTTAGGTATTACTAAAGAACAGCAAACACCTAGACCTAATCAGGAAATAGTACTGCAATTTTCAGAAACATCTTTATTACCTGCTAATATAGATGCTGCCATTGTAATTTTAAAACAACAATTACAAGAAGAAGGCGTATATCACATTAAGGTAACAGAAAGTAATCAAGGGACATTAAAAGTCGCATATTATAGTCCTGTAGATGTCGCTACAATAAAAAATGTACTTTTAAAAAAGATAAAAGCAGAATTAGGGGGAACCTCTTCTAATACACCACTTGAATTTCCATCTAAAGAAGACTTAGTTACTTATAATTTAGATATACATGAAATCCAGAATGCTAATGATGTAGATTTAGATTTAAACGGTATAGGTGTTTTTGAGATTAAAGCGACGAGCGATCGTTATTTTAAGCCTAAAACATATGTATTTGTATATAGTACGTATGCTACTAAAGTAAATCAACTTCAAAACGTAGCTTACAAAATTCATAAATATATTGCAATTGCAATAGATACCACATCTGGTAATATACCCGAAGTTAGGGCAGGGCCTTACTGCTAAGGGGATTTTTCACACTTCCTTATTTAATAATATCTCAGAGAGAATTAAAGTGTATTCTCTACTTAAATCTATTTCATTTTTAAAATGAAATAGCATCAATCTTAAGATAAAAATATTAAAAATTAGAGTGATTGTCCGTTATGGGCGGTTACTACAAATTCATATATAAACTATAAACAATGCAAAATAAAGGACTAGTAAAGTTATTTGCTATTTTGTTTGGTTTGGTAAGTATTTACCAGTTATCATTCACATTTAAAGCAAATCAAATTGAAAATAACGCTGAGGCAGCAGCAATTAGTAAAATTCCAGATACAGAGGCAGATTACCGTGCAAAGAGAAGTTTGGAAGAAATCAAGTATTTAGAAGAAAAAGCGACAGATACAGTTTTTAATATAGGTGTAGCAGAGTATACCTATAATGATGTGAAGAAAAAGGCCATGAATTTAGGTCTGGATTTAAAAGGAGGATTAAATGTAATCCTTCAAGTTTCTGTAAAAGATATCTTAAAAGGATTGGCGAATAATACAAAAGATCCTGTGTTTAACACAGCACTGGATAAGGCTACCGAGCTTCAAAGAGATAGTCAGAATACATACTTAGAAGATTTCTTTACTGCTTTTGATGAGATAAAAGGTGATAAAAAATTAGCATCACCAGATATATTTTACACAAAAGCTCTTGACGGTGAAATAGAAGGAAGCATGAGTGACGATGAGGTAAAAGGTATTATCGAAACTAAAATAGACGAATCTATCGTTTCTGCTTTCGAAGTATTACGTAAGCGTATTGACCAATTTGGTGTAACACAACCTAATATTCAGCGTTTAGGAAATTCTGGGCGTATATTAGTAGAATTACCGGGTGTTAAAGATATAGAACGTGCTACTAATTTATTACAAAGTACAGCGCAATTACAATTTTGGGAAGTTAATAAAAACCAAGCTATTTATGGTTTTATAAACCAAGCTAATGAGGCTTTAAAAGATATAGTAAAAGCAGACAAAAAAGCAGAAAGTGCAACAACAGTAGAGCCACAAGATACTGAAGATTCAAAAATCGATGATCTTTTAGGTGATGCCGTTACAGATTCTACAGCTGTAGACACTGCAGTAGAACCATTAAGTAGCTTGTTTTTTCGTTCTGGAAACCCTTCTGCTATAGCAGCTATCAATATTAAAGATAAAGAGAAAATAAAAGAGTATTTAGAGCTCCCAAAAATAAGAGCATTACTTCCTGCAGACTTACGCTACACAAAATTTGCTTTTGGTAAGCAAGAAAAAGATAGTGAAATAATTGATTTGTATGCGTTACAAGGAAATAGAGATAATGTTCCTGAATTAAGTGGCGCTGTGATTACAGATGCAAGACATACATTCGGACAGTCTGGAGATCCAGAAGTATCTATGCAAATGAACAGTAAAGGCGCTAAGATTTGGGAAGCAATGACCACCAAAGCTTATAATGAGCAAGGGAATATTGCCATTACTTTAGATGATGTTGTATATTCTGCTCCAGGAGTAACTAATGGCCCTATATCAGGAGGAAACTCTTCTATTTCTGGTAACTTTACGCTTAACGAAGCTATAGATTTAGCAACAGTATTACGTGCAGGTAAATTACCTGCAACAGCAGATATTATTCAAAGTGAAGTGGTAGGACCTTCTTTAGGGCAAGAAGCCATAGATAGTGGTACCATGTCATTCTTAATAGCCTTAGTATTGGTGTTAATATGGATGATTTTCTATTATGGTAAAGCTGGGGCCTTTGCAGATGTAGCCATGTTATTAAATATTCTTTTAATCTTTGGTATCTTATCTGGATTAGGCGCAGTATTGACCTTACCAGGTATTGCAGGTATCGTATTAACTATTGGTATGTCGGTAGATGCTAACGTACTTATTTTTGAGCGTATTCGAGAGGAGCTAGCAAAAGGAAAAGGGCAAAAAGATGCCATTAAAGATGGGTTTAGTAATGCATTATCGTCTATTTTAGATGCTAATATTACCACAGGTTTAACAGCATTAATACTATTCGCTTTAGGTTCAGGACCAATTAAAGGTTTTGCAACGACGTTATTAATAGGTATTGCGACATCTTTATTTACTGCTATTTTTATCACAAGATTATTGATTGATTGGTACGTAAATCGAGGCGGAAAATTAGAATTCTCTACACCAATTACTAAAAATTTATTTAGAAATATTAATGTAGAATTCCTTAAAAAACGTAAGATTGCTTACATTATTTCAGGAATCTTAATAGTGATAGGTTTAACATCGTTATTTACAAATGGTTTAGATCAAGGGGTAGATTTTGTTGGAGGTAGAACGTATCAAGTACGTTTTTCCCAGGATATGAATGCTTCCGAAATTACGAATGTACTATCAGATCCTAAAGTGTTTGGTAGTGCCAATGCAAAAACGTTTGGTGATGCCAACCAATTAAAAATTACTACAAAGTATAAGGTTAACCAAACAGGAGCAGAAATAGATGAAGAAATAAGATCGTCGTTATTTAAAGCCTTACAACCTTATTTTGAGGGGATGACATACCAAGAATTTATAAGTGATTCCGATACCAAAACGATTGGTTTAATGCGTAATGACAAAGTAAGTCCAACTATTGCAGATGATATTAAGAAAGATTCGTTATGGGCTATTTTAGGGTCGTTAATTGTTGTATTCTTATATATCTTATTACGTTTTAAGAGATGGCAATTCTCTTTAGGTGCTGTTGCAGCCGTATTCCATGATGTGTTAATTGTATTAGGTATTTTCTCTTTAACCTATAAGTTTATGCCTTTTAATATGGAAATAGATCAGGCATTTATAGCTGCTATATTAACGGTAATTGGATACTCATTAAACGATACGGTGGTTGTATTTGATAGAATACGTGAATTCTTTAATGAGCATACCAATTGGAAGTTCGATCGTGTAGTAAATTCATCATTAAGCAGTACATTGAGTAGAACTTTAAATACATCGTTAACAACTCTAGTCGTATTATTAGCGATATTTATTTTTGGAGGCGATTCTATTAGAGGATTTATGTTTGCTTTAATAGTAGGTGTGATTGTAGGAACTTATTCCTCTTTATTTATCGCAACACCTATTATGTATGATACAGTAAATAAGCTAGAAGAAAAGAATAAAAAGAGTTAATTCTAGATTTATATTTTATAAAAAAGCCTATCAGTTCTATTTACTGATAGGCTTTTTTGTTGGTGTCTATTTAATTTTTTATAAAGTAGAATGGTAACTTTATAAAATGTTGAGAGCCCTTTTTTTATTAAAAAAGCTGAAATTTTGCAACACTCGCTATTTTTAATCGTCTTTAAAACGAACTAACTTAGACAATAAAAGTAACTCTAAATAAGCATGCTTAAAGTTGACATTATTGAACAATGTAAACGAAACAATCGCAAAGCGCAAATGCAGTTATACCACCAGTACTGCAATGGGATGTATATTGTCGCTATGCGATATGTAAAAGATGCTCATGAAGCCGAAGATATTGTTCAAGAAGCCTTTATTAAAGCCTTTTCTAAAATAGATCAATATAAAGCAGAAGTTACTTTTGGCGCTTGGTTAAAACGTATTGTTATTAATAAAAGTATCGACTTTCTAAAATCAAAAAAAGAACAGTTAATCGAGATTAATGAGTTGCACCTTAAAATTTGCGATACGGATAGTAATGACAAATGGTTAGTAGAAGATACAACAACATTAAACGCTATAAAAAAAGCTATAGATAGGTTACCAGAAAAGTATAGATGTGTGGTTTTGCTATATCTAATTGAAGGATACGATCATCAAGAGATTTCCCAGATTTTAAATATAACAGAAGTAGCATCACGAACGCAGTTGTTAAGAGGTAAAAAGAAGTTACAAGAATTGTTAACATTGGAAACAAATGGCACAGGATATTAGAGATTTATTTGATAACGACGAAGAGGCAGAGGTTACAATGCCAATGCATCATGAGAAACGCTTTTTAGAAAAGCTGGATAAAGCGATGCCAAAGAAAAAAGCATCAAATTTTGGATGGCTAAAAATTGCGGCAAGTATTGTCTTGTTATTGGGTATAAGCTTTGGCGTATACAAGAATTATAAATCACCAAAAGAAATACCAAACGAGATTGTAATAACTAATCCTATTGAAAAAAAATCATTGGGTGATGTGTCTCCTGCGCTTAAAAAAGTAGAAGACTATTATTTAGCAAGCATACATCTGGAATTATCTAAAATAGAGTATACGCCAGAAACTAAAGAGCTTTTTGATGGTTATCTGGAACAACTCTCGGAGCTTAACAAAGAGTACGAGCGTTTATCTTTGGAGCTAACCGCATCTGGACCAAGCGAGTTAATGGTGAATGCTTTGATTGATAATTTAAAGTTTCGGTTAAAGTTATTGTATCGTTTAAAAGATCAATTAAAAAAACTAGATGCTTCTGGTATTGACTTAGAAACATCAACTTAAAACATCAAAAAAATGAACAGTATACATATAAAATTATTTCTACTAAGTTTTGCTGTAGTTTTTACGCTTAAAGCTCAAGAAAAATCGGTTAAGGTTTCTCAAACTATCAATGTTAATAAAGATGTGAGTATTAATTTAAATACAAGTAATTGCAATATTGTATTTGATACCTGGAATAAAAACGAGGTAGATATAGAAGCTTATATAGAGAGTGATAAACTATCTAAAGAAGAACTACAAAGCGCATTAAAATCATGGAAATTAAATATTGATGGTTTGCCAGATATGGTGACTATAACCTCAAATAATAGTCATGATCCAAATGTATGGGTACATAAAATTTACGGAGATGATGATGAGGAAGGCTTAGTATTAGAAGAGTTAAAATACGAATTGGCAGATTTAGCCGATCGTATCACTGGCGAAATAAATATTAATATCGATATACCAGAAATACCAGTGTTACCAGAACTTCCTGAATTACCTGAATTGCCAGAACTACCAGAACTACCAGAAGGTGTTCATGCACTAAAATTTGACTATAAAGCCTATAAGAAAGATGGTGAAAAGTATCTAGAAGAATGGTCTCAGGATTTTGAATCTAAATATGGAAATGACTATGCTAAAGAAATGGAGGAGTGGGGTAAGAAATTTGGGAAAATGTGGAATGAGAGATATGGAAAGGATATGGAAAAATGGGGCGAGAAATTTGGAGAGAAAATGGAAGCCTGGGGAGAACGTTTCGCTCAAAAAATGGAACGTAAATCAGAACGTTTAGAGGCACAAGAAGAACGACATCGTGCAGCTATTGAGCGTAAAGAAGAAGCTATAGAAAAAATTAGAGAGCTCCATGAAAAAGAAGCGGAGAAAAGAAGAGAACTGTCTAGTCGTAGACATAAAATAGTGCGTAAAATTGTTAGTAAAGGGACTCATGGCGATATAAAAAAGACGATTGTAATAAAAATACCTAAAAACGCAAAACTTAAGGTCAATGTTAGACATGGCGAGCTTAAATTAGCATCTGCCATACATAATATAAAGGCTAATTTATCGCATACCAAATTAAAAGCAGAACGCATTAATGGAGAAAACACCTCCATTAATGCCTCTTACGCACCTGTTTTTATCTCAAATTGGGACTTAGGAGTACTCAATTTAAGTCATGTAAAGGAAGCAGAATTAAATACTGTAAAACACCTTGTTTTGAATGCAAATGCATCGCATGTTAGGATAAATACAATTCTTAATAGTGCCATTATGGATGGAAATATTGGAGATATTGAAGTTTTTAATGTAAACGAAGACTTTAACAATTTAAATATAATGCTTCAAAATAGTAAGGTACTTCTAGCTTTACCAAATACAAATTATAATTTGAATTATAAGGGAAAAAGCTCTAGTTTTTATTATCCAAAAAATACTAAGGATAAAACAATTACATCATTTTCTGTGACGCAACCAGATACTAATAAAACCGTTATGATTAACGCTAAGTACAGTGAGGTAAACATTAAATAAACTTATACCAATTCTTCCATAAAATGCAACATATAATTGGTTTCTTTTACACGATTTCTGCGTTACAAAAATAAACCATAAGCTAAGGCTATGCTTGAATTTTTAGCCTTGAACTCCTGTAAAATAATTCAAATTATTTATATCGCATTTTATAAAAAAAATGGTATTAAATATTTAAACTACATAAACACTCCTAACAGAACCTTCCATATAATCAGGGAACTTTTTGCAGTTTACTGTGCCATGGTAATACGATACTTTTTTCAATAGAATAAAAAATCCCAACAAATTAATTATTGGGATTTAAATACTATAGAGTTTATGCTTTTACAGGAATTTGTTAATCCTCAACCAATACCCAATCGCCTTTAGCAATTAAAGGTTCTGCTTGCTTGTATTTTAAGGTTTTGTTTTCACCATTCATAACATGTTTTATAGTAACGCGATCGTTACGTCCAATTTTTGGCTTGTCACGAACAATAGTTTCTACAACTTGCTGTTGCTGTTGTGTGTTGCCAGCGGCTCTACTTTGCGCAGAACGCTCGTCAAGATTTGGTATTTCTTCTTTACTGGTTTGTACTGTTTCTTGTTTTCTGGTTCTTGTTTCTACAATAGATACATTAAAATTTGAATCCCTTAAAAGATAAGCTAAAGTTAATCCTGTTAGACCAGCGCCTATGATTACGATACCTGATGTTATAATACTCATTTTATAAAAACTATTGTCTCGACTTTATTTGTCGTGACAATTATTTAAGATACTTATTGTAAATAGATTAATTTAGAGATGATTTAGGGGTGAAAACGTAAAATTTGTTGATGTATAGTATCTATTCTAATTATTCTATCCTTCCATACTTTTCTTAAGACATATACTTGTACCATAATTAATAATCCAAAAAAACAAATTGAAGACCATAGCTTATAAGTATCCCATTTAATATTTGAAGTCAAGTATAACATAAAAATAACGAAAGTAACTATTCTGGAAAGTATTGATATGGTAGAATAATGTTTAATTTTTGCTAAATACTTTTTTAAGGATTTTTTTATGTTATTATCTTCAATTGGTTGTTTTACCGCTAAGTAGCCAAGTATGTTATGGCAAAGTAAAAAGATAATGGTAAGTGCCAAAAGTACGTTCCAAAACATAGATTTTAAATGCCCATCAAAAAAATCATAAAACACAATTAGTATTAACGTCCAAATTATGCTTTCAAAGATTAACTGTCTTCTTATTTTTTTTAACACAGGGTGGTGTTTAGCTAACTTCATTTTACTTAAGCTGCTTATTGATTTCGTATTTTCCAAAGCTGAGTTTTTATAAGCTTCTTTTAAGTTTTCTATGTCCATAATTATTTTATTAAAGTTTTAATTTTATCTTTTATTCTATTTATTTTAACGGCAACATTGTTTTTGGATATGCCAATAACACTTGCGATTTCAGAATTGTTAAATCCTTCTAAAAATAAAGAGATGATTGCTTTTTCAGAATCGTTTAAAAGTCTGATAGTGTGAAAAAGTTTTTCTTGGTTAGTGTTTTCGATATTAGTATTTGTAGCCAGCTCTGGAAATTCTTTTACATTGGCGTATTTAATTGTTTTTTTTCTAAAGCTTGCCAATGCTGTGTTAAGGGCTATGCGATACATCCATGTGGTTATTTTTGATTTTCCCTGAAATTTAGGATAAGAACACCATAGCTGATACGTGATTTCCTGAAACAAATCCTCTTTATCCTCTTTAGTGTCTCTATAAATATTACATACTTTATGTATTAAGGATTGATTGCTATGCAGTATTTTAAGAAATTCAGATTCACTTAACATAGTCAACTAGTTTTTTAAAATTGTGTTTTTCGCCACGACCTGTAGTTGTTAATGTTTTTATATTACCTTCAGAGTCCTTTTTAAATATAAACGTTATGTTAATCTTTCTTGCCTTGAACATTAACTTGTGCTCTAATATTATTTCTAAAGGCAGATGATTTCCTAATTTAACAAATAGTTGATTGTTGTGTGCAATAACTTTAAGTTTCATGCCATTATCTGCCACATAAGTGCCTTTTAAATTATTTAAAATGCCTTTGGGTATTTTTTTTGGAGTTATTATTTCTGGGAGTTCAAAAGGAGCATTGAAAACTATTTTTTCGATATCGGCCCATAGTGTATTTACAGGAAGAAAAGACACATTACTTAAAATAATGATACTCAAGGTGTCTTTAGGATAAATTGCAGAAATACAAGAATATCCAAAAGTACCTCCTGAAACTTGATAGGATTTAGGTCTATCGTTACTACTATGTATGTACCACCCCATGCCGTAATTTGCATTGTTGTTATGAGGCATTGTTTTATTAGTAGTATTACTGAATATTAATTTTGTTAGGTCTTTATCCCAAGTTTTGTTATCAATTACACTCATGTTCCACTTTAGTAAATCTTTGGTGTTTGAATACAAACTACCACCTCCTTTTAAGGTACTTGAATTTCTATATGGAGCAGGAATTAATTTATTATTAGCTAATATGTGGTAGCCTTTTGTCATCTGGTTAATTATTGTAGTTTCATCAAAAACGCCTGTGTTTTTAAGTTGCAATTTGTCTGTTATTTTCGTTTTTAGGAGTTCTTTATAGGAGGTTTGATAACTATATTCTAAAATTGTGGCTAAAAGGTAATAAGCAGGACTAGAGTAACTAACTCTATCCCCAGGAGGAAAAAGAACTTCCATATTAAAGATTAATGGTAGAACTTGTTTAGTGCTTAATGGTAATAAAGCCTTTTTACTCCAATAATCTTTAACGCCTTTCCAGTGTGGTATTCCTGAGGTATGAGTGACAAGGTGTTTTATTGTTACTTGTTGCCAGTCTTTAGTTAAGCCATATTCGGGGAAATAGGTGGTTAATTTATCCTCTAATTTAAGTTTACCTTCATTTATAGCCATAGCGATTAAAGTCCCGGTAAAAGATTTTGAGACCGAAGCAATTTTAAATTTTGAATTTAAAGTTAAAGGCACTTTATTTTCTAGTGATGTAAATCCAATTGCTTTTTCATACATAATACTGTCTTTACAGGCGACTAGCACAGTACCATTAAAATGCAATCTTTCTTTTTGTAAGGCAAGGTATTTTGAAAGTTTTTTACTAAAATCAGGCGTGTTTTGAGCATTAGCGTTTAATACAAAAAAGATGATGAGGCTTGTAATTACTTTTTTTATTGTTTGCATAATTTATCATTTTCCCCATATGTTGCAGAAAAATTTAAATTATTACAGAAATTGTATTTTTTTTGTAGATATTCATTTTTAAAGTAGATTATATCTATTGTTAATTTTAGAATACTTTAAAACTTCATGTTATAAGCATATTTACTTATCAAATATGTAAATATGTATATTTGAATATAAATATATTTCTTATGGATAAAATTGCTGGAACACTATTTTTCTTATTTGTTAGTTTTTCTTTATTTGCTAAATCGGGAAAATTGATTATCACGGGGAATGTGAAAAATCAATCAGCTAATACTATCATGATTAGTCATCTTAATAATCAAAAATTAGCATCAGTTAAACTTGATTCTAAAGGCGATTTTAAAATAACAACAAAAATAGAAGACGGATACTATTTTTTTAAGTATGGTCGTAATACAGCTTATGTTTATCTATATCCAAAAGATGAGCTTAAAGTAAGTTTTGATGCTAAAAATTTTGAAAAAACACTTCTTTTTGAAGGAAAAGGTTCTGAACGAAATAATTATCTTGTTAAGAAATCAGAGATTGACTCGCAAATAACCGAAGACTTGGAAGCTTTTTATAAGGTTGATGAAGCTGCTTATCTTAAGAATATTGAAAATATTAAAAAAACTCATTTAGTATTACTTACTCAATATAGTTTAGAAGACTTTTTTAAAACTGAAGAGGTTAAGTCCTTAGAATATGATCGTCTTTTAAGTATTCAAAATTATAAATCAAGTTATAAATTTTATTTAGGAGAAGATATTTTTCCAACAGAGAATTTTTATAAGCCCATTAAGGATGTAAAGTTAGATAATGTGAATGATTACCAAAAACAACCTTATTATCGTTATTTAGTGAACTCTGTTTGGAGTAAACGAATTGAAGCAGAACCTAATATAGAAGGAATGCTAAGTGTTCTTCGTGAAGTGAAATTCAAAGACTTAGCAATTAGTCTAATAAATGGGTTTTACTCAAAAATATCTTCCAATAAAGAACGAGCCAAAGATTATTTGGATTTAATAAAGCGAGTTACAACTCATAAACCCTTTATTGAAGCTGCAGAAAAACAATATGAAGAAGTGCTAAAATCTAGAGGACTTGATCAGGGAGATATATCCCCAAAGTTTAGCTATGAGAATGTGGATGGTGAGATTGTGAGTTTAAGTGATTTGAAAGGTAAGCATGTCTATATAGATGTATGGGCTACTTGGTGTTCCCCTTGTATTAAGCAAATCCCTTATTTAAAGGCATTAGAAAAGCGATATCATGATAAAGAAATTATTTTTGTTAGTATATCTGTAGACAAAGAAGATATGAAAACTAGTTGGAAGCAAATGATATTAGATAAACAACTTGAAGGTATTCAACTTTTTGCAGATAACTCATTTGATAGTGAGTTTATGAATGCATATGCTGTAAATTCTATTCCGCGTTTTATACTTATAGATCCTTTGGGAAAAATTGTAGAGCCTGATGCTCCTAGACCTTCTTTTGATAAAACAAAAGTACTATTGGACAAGCTGTTAAATTTTGATCAAAATTAAATGTCACAAATAAATAGACCTGTTAGGTTTTTAAATAGTTCATTTAGTATACAAATATCTTATGTCAAACTATTGTGATTTGGCTATACTTAATTTTAATAGATAGAATATAAAAAGTCCCGATAGTTTTTATCGGGACTTTTTATATTTAATTAGATTCCTGCTTTCGTAGGAATTTGTTAATCCTCAACCAATACCCAATCGCCTTTAGCAATTAAAGGTTCTGCTTGCTTGTATTTTAAGGTTTTGTTTTCACCATTCATAACATGTTTTATAGTAACACGGTCGTTACGACCAATTTTTGGTTTGTCACGAACAATAGTTTCTACAACTTGCTGTTGCTGTTGTGTGTTGCCAGCGGCTCTACTTTGCGCAGAACGCTCATCAAGATTTGGTATTTCTTCTTTACTGGTTTGTACTGTTTCTTGTTTTCTGGTTCTGGCTTCCTGGATCGTGTCTTGTGTTTCCTGAGGCAATTCCCCTTTAAATAAGAATGAAATTACATCTTTGTTTACTAGATCGATCATGCTTTTAAACAACTCAAAAGCTTCAAACTTATAGATTAATAACGGGTCTTTCTGTTCGTGAACGGCTAATTGTACCGATTGTTTTAACTCATCCATTTTACGCAGATGCGTTTTCCAAGCATCGTCTATAATGGCCAGTGTAATGTTCTTCTCAAAATCGGTAATTAATTGCTTACCGTTAGTTTGATAAGCTTTTTCAAGCTCTGTTACTACATTTAAGCTTTTTACACCATCGGTAAATGGTACTACAATACGTTTAAATTTATCCCCTTGGTTTTCATATACATTTTTAATTACAGGAAAAGCTAGTTCTGCATTGCGTTCCATTTTTTCTCTGTAATGCTCAAATGCAGCTTTGTATATTTTTGATGCGATCTCTTGTGTAGATAGTTTCCCAAACTCGTCTTCGGTAATAGGAGAACTCATAGAGAAATAACGAATCAATTCAAACTCAAAGTTTTTAAAGTCGTTAGCTTCTTTATTAGTTTCAGCAATATTTTCAGAAGTATCAAAAATCATATTTGCTAAATCTACACGTAAACGTTCCCCAAATAAGGCATGATGACGACGCTTGTAAACGACTTCACGCTGAGCGTTCATAACATCATCATACTCCAGTAGGCGCTTACGCACTCCAAAGTTGTTTTCTTCTACTTTTTTCTGTGCACGTTCTATAGACTTAGATATCATGGAATGTTGGATCACTTCTCCTTCTTTTAGGCCTAGTTTATCCATCATTTTTGCAATACGCTCACTACCAAATAAACGCATTAAATTGTCTTCTAGAGATACATAGAATTGTGAGCTACCAACATCGCCCTGTCTACCAGCACGACCACGTAACTGTCTATCTACACGTCGAGAATCATGACGCTCTGTACCTACAATGGCAAGACCTCCAGCAGCTTTAACTTCGTCACTTAATTTTATATCGGTACCACGACCAGCCATATTGGTGGCGATGGTAACCTGCCCAGATTTACCTGCCTGATCTACTATTTCGGCTTCTTTTTTATGTTGTTTCGCATTTAATACGTTGTGTGGTATTTTACGAATGCTCAACATTTTACCTAGTAATTCCGAAATTTCTACAGATGTTGTACCAATTAATACTGGGCGACCAGCTTGAGACATTTGTACAACTTCATCAATAACTGCATTGTATTTTTCTCGTTTTGTTTTGTAGACTAAATCCTCTCTGTCATCACGAGCTATAGGTTTGTTGGTAGGAATTTCTACAACATCTAATGTATAGATCTCCCATAATTCACCCGCTTCGGTAACTGCAGTACCCGTCATACCAGAAAGCTTACGATACATTCTAAAGTAGTTCTGTAACGTTACCGTAGCAAAAGTTTGAGTTGCGTCTTCAATCTTTACATTTTCCTTGGCTTCAATCGCCTGGTGTAAACCATCACTGTAACGACGCCCATCCATAATACGACCTGTTTGCTCATCTACAATCATTACCTTATTGTCCATGACCACGTATTGCGTGTCTTTTTCAAATAGGGCATAGGCCTTGAGTAATTGGTTAAGGGTATGAATACGTTCAGACTTTACACCAAAATCTTTAAAGAGCTCCTCTTTTAATTCTGCCTCTTTTTCGGTTTCAAGGTTTTGATTTTCAATTTTAGCAACTTCCAATCCAATTTCTGGAAGTATAAAGAAATCTGGCTCGTCTTTTCCAGAGATATGTTCAATCCCTTTATCGGTTAATTCAATTTGATTGTTTTTTTCTTCAATAACATAATACAATTCAGCATCAACCTTAGGCATTTCACGGTTGTTATCCTGCATGTAAAAGTTTTCGGTTTTTTGAAGCAGTTGTTTAACCCCTTCTTCACTTAAAAACTTAATTAAGGCTTTATTTTTTGGCATACCGCGGTATACACGTAATAATTGAAAACCACCTTCTTTTGTGTCCCCTTCTTTAATTAGTTTTTTTGCTTCGGCTAAAACACCTGTTAAGTATTTGCGTTGCACACCAACAATATTATCTACTTTAGGCTTTAACTCATTAAATTCATGGTGATCACCTTTAGGGATTGGACCAGAAATGATTAATGGTGTACGCGCATCGTCAACTAAAACAGAATCGACTTCATCTACAATAGCATAATGGTGTGGGCGTTGTACCAAATCGTCTGGCGAATGTGCCATGTTATCACGTAAATAATCGAAACCAAATTCGTTATTTGTACCATAGGTAATATCGGCATTATAGGCCTTTTTACGTGCTGCCGAGTTTGGCTTGTGGTAGTCTATACAGTCTACGCTCAACCCATGGAACTCAAAAATAGGCGCCATCCACGCGCTATCACGTTTTGCCAAATAATCATTTACTGTTACTAGATGGACCCCTTTTCCTGCTAGCGCATTTAAGTATACGGGTAAGGTTGCTACTAATGTTTTACCTTCACCGGTTTGCATTTCTGCAATTTTCCCTTGGTGCATGGCAATACCACCAATTAGCTGTACATCGTAATGTATCATGTCCCAAGTAATTGGTTTACCAGCTGCATCCCATGAATTAGCCCAGATTGCATTGTCGCCTTCAAGGGTTACGTATGGTTTTTCTCCAGACACTATTCTGTCAAATTCGTTAGCTGTTACATTTATAGATGTATTGTTTACAAAACGTTTTGCGGTTTCTTTTACTACGGCAAAAGCTTCAGGAAGAATAGTGTTTAAAACATCTTCGGTAACCTGATACGCATCGTCTTTAAGTTTATCTATATCTTGATAGATATCTTCGCGTCTGTCTATATCTTCGGTATTTTCGGCTTCTTCTAACAGGTTGGCTATTTTTTCGTCTATAGCTTTAGTAGCCTCGGCTATTTTAGCCTTAAATTCTATGGTTTTACCTCTTAATTCGTCATGTGATAAGCCTTCAAGAGCAGCTTCAAATGATTTTACTTTTTTAACTATAGGCGTAATCGCCTTAACGTCTTGTTTAGATTTGTCTCCTACAAATACTTTTAAGACTGAATTTAAAAAACTCATGGTGTTCGTTTTAGTATATTTTAGCTAGGTTACCCCAGATTTTAATCAAATTGTCGTTGCGCTTTAAAGGCGCCTTCAAAGATACATTTTGTTATTATGTTTTGTAAACTATAACGCAAAAAAAAAGCCTCAATTCGAGACTTTTTAACTGTTCTTTATGCTTTTTATTTAATATTCATCTTCATTCCAAAGATAGTCTTCGTCGGTTGGATAATCAGACCAGATTTCCTCAATCGAATCGTAAGAATCTCCTTCGTCTTCGATTGACTGTAAATTCTCAACAACCTCTAAAGGAGCTCCCGTTCTAATAGCATAATCTATTAATTCGTCTTTTGTTGCTGGCCAGGGTGCATCACTTAAATAAGATGCTAATTCTAAAGTCCAATACATTTCTTGTTGTGTTTAATTTTTTGCAAAAATAAATTTTTAGTTTAAACAGACAAGAAAAAAGTGAAATATTTAATCATTAATTAAAGGAACGTTTTAATTGTACTCTAAACGGTTGAAACTAAAATTTTTGCAGGGTTAATAATACGCTTGCGATGTTACAGTTTAAATTATTTGGGCGTTACCAGAGGTCGGACTATCCGCAGTCGCTCTCTTTTGAGGAGCTCCAACAATGCTTCTATCCCTAACGCAAAAGCTCTGTCTAGCCTCCCAATGGGAGGAATGCTACTTAAGCTTTAGACAAAAATTTTGATAATAACTTACTAAAATAATTTAAAAACTGTTGTAATTGGAAGCCTTTTTGGGCAGTAACACATCTACTTTGGATTTTTCGTACCTATGTGTTATGTCTTTTCAGGAATCCATTTAATTTCATTTGCTTGTAAATCGTAAGACAATTTTCGTGCCAATACAAAAAGGTAGTCAGAAAGACGGTTTAGATAGACTAAAACGTTATTTTCAAAAGGTTCTAAATCATTTAATGCAGATGTTAAACGTTCGGCTCTACGGCATACGCAGCGGGCAATATGACAGAATGACACGGTTTGATGCCCTCCAGGGAGTACAAAATGCGTCATAGGAGGGAGTACTTTATTCATGGCATCCATTTCTTGCTCCAACTGTTCTATATCTCCATTAGATATTTTAGGAATATTTAAACGCGCTTTTCCATTTTTTAGAATGGTTTTCTCGGGATCGGTTGCCAAAACTGCACCTACTGTAAAAAGTTTGTTTTGGATAGTAACCAGCAAATCTTTATAATCTTGCTGTATATTTTGATCACGAATTAAACCTAAATGCGAGTTTAACTCGTCCACAGTACCGTAACTTTCAATACGTATATGGTGCTTGGGTACACGCGTACCTCCAAATAAAGCTGTTGTGCCTTTATCTCCTGTTTTAGTGTAGATTTTCATGGTATGCAAGTTAAAGGTTAAAAGAAAATTGGCAAAAATTAAAATACCTAAATAATTACTATGGCTCTTTTTTAAAGCTGTTTTTTAAGGTTTCAAACCCATCCCAATTTTCACCAGTATAGTAAATGTTGAAATGAATCTCTTTGTTATCTATGCCTATAGATTTATAATCCGATTCCATATGAGCATTAAAACGATAAACAGCGTGACTCACAAAATTTGGTTTTATACTTTTTAAAAATAATTTATTTAAATAGCTAACAACAGCTTTTTCATCTTCAATATTTAAGATTATAATTTCATTTTTTTCAACTTTACTTTTTTTAATCTTTATACAACTAGTGCAAATTTTGCTGTATATGGAAATAGATGCCTGTAAACGCTTATTTTTTCGCGTAATTAATATTTCTTCTTTATGTCCTCCAAATTCTCCAAAATCAGAAAAATAAGCTGTCAATAACAATGACGTGTTGGGTGTTACTTTATCAAGAGGTTGTTTTACATAATTATTATTTTTTGATGTATTATTTTGACTGTATGAGCTGATAGAAATAACAAAGAAGAATAAAAATATTGTTTTCATAATTAATTATAGTATTACTAAATCACTTCCTGAAATTAGTTTTCCTAAACATCATATTTCTATGCTTAATTTCCCGTTTTCTACTAAGCCTATTAGAGATTGTTTTTACAAAAAAGAATATCCCAAAAAGTACTAGAACCCAAATCATCTAAATCTGCTTTTATTTTTTTTCTTATCAAAACCCTCTTTAAAAGAAGATCTTCTTTTAATAGGGTTACCCACAAAATAGGAGACTAGTATAAACCCTATGATTAAAATTAATAACATCGTAATTTATTTCGCAATTAAGGTTTTTAAATGTTGCGTTAATTCAGAATTTAAATAAATGTATTCTAAAAAAGCATCATTATTAAACTCAAGTTCTCCTTTTTTATTAGTAGTAGCTCTTTTGTTTTTAATGCTTAAATAGTTTTCGTTGTGATTAGAGCTATATAAGCTAAAAATACTGTGGTTTTTTTCTAAATTATTAGCTAACGATAACTCTTTAAAAGCTTCTGGATTAGAGTTTTCTATAGCTTTAACCAATTGTGTTGGGGTTTCTATATAATTAAATGCGGGTAATTCTTTTTCCTTAAACCATGCGTTGCCTAATTCGCAAAAAGGCTCAGAAGCATATCCAATTGGGATTAATGTGGCAGGAGCTAAAATAATTAATGCTTCTATCACCCAAATAATGGTTAAAAAAGTGCCGCTAACTGTAGCGCTTTTAAATCCCCATGTTCCATATTGGTTTATTTCTCCAATAAAGCCAAACAACACATCTGGTTGTAATGCTAAGTTAAATGTTTGAAATAATTTAATATTACTTACAGTAATACCAATTCTAGACGAGCCATAACTCTCACCTGCATTAATCACTAAATCCACCCAAACAGCCCAATGGAAGTAAAGCGCCATTATTCCGGCTAAAAAAGATAAGCCTATGGTAAGAGGTACGTTTCTAATTTTACCAAATTTTACAACGCCATGACTTATAGTTAAGCCTATTAAAAAACTAAAAGCAAGCGCTATAAAAAAATTAATATAGATAAAGGGTATATACCAAATAGCGTATGCGTAAGCAAGCCCTAAAATAGGAAGTGCTATTAATGCAATTAAAATAAAATATAAGAAAGCAATAGGGTTAAATTTTCCAGAAGGCGCGTAGTATTTTGCCATAGTTGATGAAATTAAAATTAGATACGCGAAAGATAATTAAATTATTATAACGATAAGTGATGTGTTTGATCTACACATATTTATATAGATGATCTGTTTTAAGAAAACATTAAAGCCGAGTTCGATTTAAGAATTGGTATTAGCTAGAATTTAATACATTTTCATAGCTTCAAGAGCGACATAATACGCTTGTTTAAAATAAACGCTTGATATAAAGGTATTTGTATTTTAAAAAATACTGTTCTTAGGTCGAAATCAGGTTCTTAGCTCTGGTTTCATTTTATGATGAAGCGTAGCACACAAAGCACTATTTTATTTAAGCAATTTTATGTTAGAAATGATATTAGTTATCATTATACTCTAATAATAAAATGCTCTTTAGCCTGTTCCTTTCTAAAAAAAACAATCCCCCAATAAAATGTATCGATGGTAACCGTTACTTTTGGGTGTTGTTTTATAGTTTCCCAAGCTTGGGTCATGCCTTTAGACCAGTAAATGTCATCAAAGATAAATACAGAGTTGTTATGAGTTGTACTTAACAAAGATTCAAAATAGTGTAACGTTGGTTCTTTTTTATGATTACCATCAAAGAAGATTAAATCATAATTTTTTGAATTTAAATCTTTAATGACATCGTTTATATTTCCTGTAATTTGGTTGATATTATCGAGAAGAATAGCATGAAAGTGTTTTTTGTTATAATCTGAAATTTGAGGACAACCTTCAATAGTGTCAATTTTTGAATTGGGATTTACTCGACTCATAGCCTGTGTTGCAAACCCTATAGAAGTCCCTAATTCTAGAATATTTTGAGCTTTAAAATAGTTTACAATCCTAAAAAGAAGTTTAGCTCTTTTTATAGTTGTGCCAGAGGTTTTAGCGATGTCTGAAATTTTTCTTTGTTTAGTATGTAGTTTTTTGCTTCCAGCTCCAAAATCTGATACACTAATTTTTAATTTAACGCTTTTTAAACGTATTATAAAATCTTTGATTTTATAATACTCTGGATATTTCGTTTTATCATAAAAGCATTTAGTAACCAAATCGTAAACAAAAGGTGAATGTACACCGTGTTGATTGGTAGCCTTTAATAAATATTTAATGTACTGTTTAACCTGATAAAACATAATATTTATAGTTTTTAACAACCAACAACCAACAACCAACAACCACCAACCAACAACTATTCTTCAAGCTTTGCGGATAACTCAAACCAACGTTCTTCTTTGGTGTCTATAGTATCGATAATGCCTTGGAGTTCTTGTGATAGTTTATTAATATCATCTTGTGTTAGATCTGGATTATTGAACTTATTTTCCAGTTCTTTTTTGTCGTAGGCTAAAGATTTAAGTTTACTTTCTATGTTTTTAAGTTCTTTTTCTTCGTTATACGATAGTTTAGACGCTTTGTTCTCTTTCCAGGATTGTTTGTCTTTTTTATCTTCTGTTGTTTTTGAAATAGTAGATTGACTGTCTTCGTATACACGATAGTCTGAATAATTTCCGGGAAAATCTTCGATAACACCATTACCTTTAAAAACAAATAGATGGTCTATAACTTTATCCATAAAATAGCGGTCATGAGATACCACAATAATACAACCAGGGAAATCTAAAAGAAAACTTTCTAAAACGTTAAGAGTTACAATATCCAAATCGTTGGTAGGTTCATCAAGAATTAAAAAATTTGGGTTCTGGATTAAAACAGTACACAAATAAAGTCGTTTTCGCTCTCCACCACTTAACTTCTCAACAAAATCGTATTGCTTTTTTCTGCTGAATAAAAAGCGCTCTAGTAATTGTTGTGCACTAATTTGGCGTCCTTTTTTTAATGGGATATAATCGCCAAATTCGCGGATAACATCGATAACTTTTTGTTCTGGTTTTATAGTAATCCCACTCTGTGTATAATAACCAAATTTAACCGTGTCTCCTTTTATAACTTTACCAGAATCGGGTTGCGCAGTTTGAGTTAATATATTTAAAAACGTAGTTTTTCCTGTGCCATTTTTTCCAATAATACCAACACGTTCGCCTTTTTTAAAGGTGTATTCAAAACTATCCAGTATTTTTTTGTCTTTAAAGGCTTTAGATACTTTATGGAACTCTAAAATTTTACTTCCTAAGCGTTCCATATTAAGTTCTAGCTGTACTTGGTGGTCTTGTCGACGTTGGTGTGCACGATGCTTAATGTCTTTAAAATCGTCTATTCTAGACTTGGATTTTGTGGTTCTGGCTTTTGGCTGGCGACGCATCCAAGCGAGTTCCTTTTTAAAGAGTTGTTTTGCTTTTCCTGTTTCTACAGCTTCACGCTCTATTCTGGCATCACGTTTCTCGAGATAATAAGAGTAATTACCTTTGTAACTATATAATTGCCCTTGATCTAGCTCTATAATTTCATTACACACACGTTCTAAAAAATACCGATCGTGTGTTACCATAAAAAGTGTAATGTTTTCTTTGGCAAAAAAGGATTCTAGCCACTCAATCATCTCAAGATCCAGATGGTTTGTTGGCTCATCTAAAATTAATAAATCGGGTTTATTAATTAAGGCATTAGCTAGAGATAACCGTTTTTTTTGCCCTCCAGATAACATCCCAACGTTTTGACTTAGGTCATTAAGCTTTAGCTTAAAAAGGATTTGCTTATATAACGTTTCAAAGTCCCAAGCATTATGTAATTCCATAGTATCAAAAGCTTTTTGATAGGCTTCAGTATCGTCAGGATTTAAAAGCGCTTGCTCATAATTTGCAATGATGTTTAGAATTGGATTATCTGATGAAAATATAGTTTCCTCAATGGTAAGGGTATCATCAAATTTAGGATCTTGCGATAAAAAAGAAACTTTTACGCCTTTTCTGTAAATAACACTACCAGAGCCGGCTTCATCTTCGCCCGAAAGAATTTTTAATATAGAGGTTTTTCCTGTGCCATTTTTGGCTACAAATGCTATTTTTTGATCTTTATGGATACTAAATGAAATATTTTCAAAAAGCGTAAGTTCTCCATAAGACTTTGATATGTTTTCAACTGTTAGATAATTCAACGGCATAGTTTTTTGCAAATAACGGACAAAAAACCAAAAAATCCGATAAGAGTTTTATTGTTCATCATGAAAAGTTATATTTGTCATAATTCAAAATTTAATTAATGAAGCGACTTTTTTGGTCTTTTTTGATTCTTATTTTGTTATGCAGTTCATGTATTACAAATAAGGATTTGGTGTATTTGCAGAATAATGACGGTACATTAGGAAACGAATCTTTACAAATCCAATCTATATCAAAGCCTTACCGTGTAGAAATTAATGATATATTAAGTATTAATGTTAAAGCGCTTGATAACGAATTAACAGCAATATTTAATCCAGTACAAAGAGGAAATACAGGAAGTAGTGGAGGTGGTTTATATTTTAGTGGTTTTACTGTAGATCTGCATGGCAATATTGAGTTCCCTATTTTAGGGGAAATTAATGTTCTCGGGTTTACGGTAGAAGAAATAGAGGCTAAAGTAAAAGAGGAATTATTGAAACAGTATTTTAAAGAAACAGCCGAAATATTTGTAACAGTTAAGTTGGCAGGCTTAAAGTACACTACAATAGGTGAAGTAGCTACAGGTGTGCATATACTTTATCAAGATCGTGTTAATATTATAGAAGCATTGGCTAATGCTGGGGATATCAGTACAACTGGAGATAGAAGTGATGTGTTAATTATTAGACAGTATCCCAATGGTCAAAAAATTCATCATATTAACCTTCTAGATATATCGGCAATGCAATCACCTTATTACTTTATAGAACCTAACGATATAATAATGGTAAAACCCTTAAAACGTAAAGCTTTAGGGGCAGGTCAAACTGCAGTACAGACGTTTACAACTTTAGCATCAATATTTTCGGTGTTAGTGTCTACTTTTTTTCTAGCAAAAAATTTATAAGTTAATTATGAGTGATGAATTTGATATACTAGAATCTTCCTCGTCGTCTTCCCCATCTTCTATTACTTTTGATATAAAAAAGTTTTTATTTAGGGCATTGAGATATTGGAAATTGTTTCTATTACTTTTTTTAATCGGTGTTTTTTTTGTGTATCAAAAAAATGTGAGAGAAGAGTTTTCGTATCGTTTAGGGACTAAAATATCAATAGAAGATGATAGTAATCCCTTGTTTACGTCTAACGCAAGTTTAACATTTAATTGGGGAGGCGTTACTGCAAAAGTGCAAACCATGATTGTAAGTTTAAAATCACGATCACATCATGAGAAAGTAGTTGAAAGGTTAGAGTTTTATAAAAGCTATTTAAAACAAGGAAAGTATAGAAAACAAGATATATATAAAGCAGCACCTTTTAGGTTTAATCATAAAAAAGATGCACCTCAATTATTAAATATTCCTGTGAAAATAACGTTTATAGATTCTCTTAAATACGAACTAGAAATTGATTTTACAAGTGATGTTGTGGCCACTCAAAATTATGTTACCAAGCATATTCAGCAAATACATGTACCACAAGGTGTTTTTAAAAAACAGTTTAATGTAAATGAAACTTTAGATTTACCATTTTTAAAAGGTGTAGTTCGTGTTATAGAAAATAAAAGAATTGTTCCTGGAGCATTCTTCTTTCTTCAGTTTAGAAATTTTAACGGCGTTGTAGCTAGTTACAGGGGGAGAACTTCTGTTGCAAATATTAGAAACTCACCTATTATTGATATTTCGCTAGTAGATAAAAACACACATAAGATTGTAGATTATTTAAATGAAATTGTTGATGTTTTAAGTGAAGATCAGCTTGATAGGAAAAATCAATATGTTACAAATGCTATAGCCTTTATTGATGAACAATTGTCTAAAGTTAAAGGGGAGCTTACAGATAATGCAGAAGCTCTAAATGATTACAGAAGAAAAAAGAAAATGTATGGTATAAGCGATGAGGGAAAGTTGCTTAATAAAAAATATACAAGCATAGAAGATAAGATAACAGAAATAAATAGTCAATTGTCTTACTATGATATTTTAAAGAATTATTTACTAACAAGCAATACGTTTACAGATGTACCCGCACCATCTGTTTCAGGAATACAAGACGGTAATATTTTAGGAAATATTTCCAAAATAAACGATCTTTCTGTAGAAAAGTCTAAATTACAATATTCAGTTAGAGACAATGCAACGATATTTGACGATTTAAATAGAGAAATCGAAGGGTTGAAAAATGTACTCTTAGAAAATATAAGTTCTGTAACTAAAATTTTAAAAAAAGAATTAAAAGAAGCGAATTCTAAGCTGTATGGTGTTGAGTCTAAGTTTGCTAAACTTCCTGAAGAACAACAAGAGCTTATGGCTATACAACGAAAGCATTCGCTAAGTCAGCAAACCTATAATGTATTTCTTTCTAAGCGTGGTGAAGCAGAAATAATTAAGGCTTCAAATGTTTCAGATATTCTTGTAGTCGATTCTGCTAAAAATACAGGAGCTTCTTTATTAGGTAAAAATCTAAATATACGTTATGTTTTTGCATTTTTTATAGCGCTATTGGTGCCTCTATTATTGGCCTTTATTTTAACTATTCTGGATAACAAAATTCACAGCCCTATGGATTTAGAAAATTTATCTAAGATTCCTGTTTTAGGTGTTGTTGGTAAAAATACCTTAGATAATAATTTAGCAGTTTTCAGGAAGCCAAAATCTTCGCTTTCAGAGTCGTTTAGATCTGTACGATCTAGTCTTCAGTATTTTTATAAAAAGCATCATTTAGAAGGCGCAAAAACGGTTATGTTAACATCTTCGGTAAGTGGTGAAGGGAAAACATTTTGTTCTATTAACATAGCAACAGTTTTTGCTATGAGTGGTAAAAAAACAGTATTATTAGGATTAGATTTAAGAAAACCCAAGATATTTGGAGATTTTAATATTGCGAATGATAGCGGTATCGTCAATTATTTAATTGGACAAAAAGCATGGAAAGACGTACTACAACAAACCAAAGTAACCAATTTAGATGTTATTACGTCTGGTCCAATTCCTCCAAACCCTTCAGAACTATTGATTAATGAAAGAATGAATACATTAATTCATGAATTAAAAGAGGTTTATGATTTTATTGTATTAGATACACCTCCAGTAGGTCTGGTTTCAGATGCATTAGAACTTATCCAATATGCAGATGCTTCCATTTATGTTGTTAGACAAGATTATACTAAAAGGGGTATGATAAACTTAATTAACGATAAATACGAAAAGGGAGAAATTAATAACTTGAGTTTTGTTTTTAATGGTTATGATCAAAAAGGGAAATACGGTTATGGTTACGGTTATGGCTACGGCTATGGTTATGGTAATTACGCTAATGGGTATCATGAAAACGATGACAACAAATTGAGTTTTTGGGGGAGATTGAAATCTTTATTTAAATTTTAAAATAACGTCGAAATTAATATTGAAAGAAAAGCTACTTAAAGAAGCTATTAAGAGTGCAATTGATGCTGGGGCAGAAATAATGAAAATTTATTCTGTTGGTTTTGATGTCACCTTAAAGACTGATAATTCACCACTAACAGCTGCAGACGAAAAAGCAAATGCCATAATAAATAATCGTTTAAATAAAACAGGTATTCCCATTATTAGTGAAGAAAATAAGCAAACAAATTATAGTATTAGGAAAAAATGGGAAAGGTGTTGGATGGTAGATCCTTTAGATGGTACTAAAGAATTTATAAAACGCAATGGTGAGTTTACAGTAAATATAGCATTAATAGAAAATAATAAGCCTATTTTAGGTGTTATATATGTACCAGTATCTAAAACCTTATACTATGCAATAGTTCATGATAATGAAGCTTATAAAGTTAAATTGAATAAGCATGAATTTGTGGAGAGTATATTTGTAATTAGAGAAGAAATTATACCTAATAAATCTTCTGATAGCGAAATTAAAATAGTAGGAAGTCGTTCTCATAAAAGTAAAGAGACAAATACTTTTATAAAAAAAATGAAAGATAAAGGAACTAAAATTAATTTAATTAGTAGAGGAAGTTCCTTAAAGTTCTGTTTAGTTGCAGAAGGAGAAGCGCATGTATATCCTAGATTTGCTCCTACAATGGAATGGGACACCGCAGCGGGACATGCTATATGTAATGCAGTTCGCTTGAAAGTAAAACAAATTGATAGTAACAACGAACTGTTTTATAACAAAGAAAACTTGCTTAATCCTTATTTCATAGTGCAGTAATATATGGAACACAATAAAAAACAGGATTATTCGGTAACAAAAGCAGATAGAGTGAAAATTAATGCGCATAAGCCATGTTTAATATGGTTTACAGGATTGTCTGGAGCAGGGAAATCCACTATTGCCAATTTATTAGAACAAGAGTTACATAAAAAAGGGATTCATACCTATAGTTTAGATGGTGATAATTTAAGGCGAGGACTTAATAAAGATCTTAAGTTTACTAAAGAAGATCGATTTGAAAATTTAAGACGAACAGCAGAGGTCGCTAAATTATTTATAGACGCAGGTTTGGTAGTTATTGCTGCATTTATTACACCTTATAATAAAATAAGAGAAGACATTAAAGCGATTGTTGGTAGTGAGTTTTATGTGGAGGTTTTTGTAAATACACCAATAGAGGTATGTGAAGAACGCGATGTTAAAGGGCTGTATAAAAAAGCACGCTCTGGTAAAATTAAAAATTTTACAGGTATTACATCTCCGTTTGAGATTCCTGAAAACGCAACAATTGAAATTAAAACAACTATAGAAAGTGAGCATGAAGCAGTTAATAAAATATTAACTGTTTTGGAAACTAAATTATAAAGTACTACAAAAATTTAAATGGCACTTGAAACTAAGATATACCAAAAAGAAAATAATTTAAAATTTGGAAGACTTTTAAAAGAGAGCTGCAAAGATTTTTTTAATTCTCATTTTTTAGCAAAACAATTAGCATCCAGAGATATTAAATCTCAATATAGGCAATCCTATTTAGGCATTATTTGGGCATTTATTACACCAGTAACATCTGCTTTGGTTTGGATTTTTTTAAACTTATCAGGAACTATCAAGCTCACAGATACAGGTATGCCTTATCCTGTATATGCTTTTTCTGGAACTTTAATTTGGTCAATTATTAAAGAGGCTATTAATCTACCAACTAATACTACAAACGCCGCTAGAGGTATTATTACGAAAATAAATTTCCCAAAGGAAGCTTTAGTATTGTCAGGTATTTATAAACTATTTTTTAATACCTCTATAAAAATAGGGCTTTTACTTATTTTTATTTTTGCCTTTGGTATCGGTTTTCATTGGTTGTTGTTATTATTCCCTTTAGCAGTTATAGTCGTTATTTTATTTGGTACAACTTTAGGTCTTTTCATAACGCCTATAAGTTTGATATATAACGATATTGCTAAAATTGTGAGTATGGGCTTAGGTTTATTAATGTACATAACGCCCGTTGTTTATGCAATACCTAAAAAGGGGTTTATGAAAACTGTTATGGAAGTTAATCCTTTTTCGGCATTGATTATTACTACCAGAAATTTAGCAATGGGACATACTTCAGAATATTTAGGATATTTTGTTAGTATTTCAATAACTAGTTTTTTCTTGTTTTTTCTTGGGTTATTATTTTATAGAATTTCAATTCCTGTAATTGTAGAACGTCTAAATGCTTAAAACAATGGAAAATGAAATTCTAGTTAAGGTAGAAGGGGTATCTAAAAAGTTTTGTAAAGACTTAAAAACAAGTTTATGGTATGGATTGAAAGATTTATTTGCCAATGTTCGAGGAAATAAAAGAGAAAGAGACTTACGAGAAAAAGAATTTTGGGCTGTAAAAGATATTAATTTTGAGTTGAGGAGAGGAGAATGTTTAGGGCTAATAGGTCATAATGGTGCAGGAAAATCTACGTTGCTAAAAATATTAAATGGTTTAATTAATCCAGATGCAGGACAAGTAACTATTAGAGGCCGTGTTGGAGCACTTATTGAATTAGGAGCCGGCTTTAATCCTATTTTAAGTGGAAGAGAAAATATATATAACAATGGAGCAGTACTAGGTTTCACCAAGAAAGAAATAGATGCTAAAATAGAGGATATAATAGATTTTTCTGAAATACGAGAATTTATTGATATGCCAGTGCAAAACTATAGTTCTGGTATGAAAGTACGTTTGGGGTTTGCTGTGGCTGCGCAAATGGATCCAGATGTTTTGATTATTGATGAAGTTTTAGCGGTCGGAGATTTAGGGTTTGTATTAAAGTGTTTTAAAACCATAGATGCTATTTTGCCTAATACAGCTATTGTTTTTGTAAGTCATAATATGCCAATGGTTTCCCGAATTTGTAATCAAATTGTTCTAATGGAGCATGGTAAATCAAAGTTTCAAGGAAAAGATGTTAGCAAAGCTATTGATTTATATTATAGTCGTTTCTCTGAAAACGAGACTAATATTGTGTTTGATGATGGGAATGTTGTTTTAGAAAAAGTGGAAATATTGAATTCTAAGCGGCATAATAATATAAACCAATTAACTTGGGGGAGTAATTTAGAGATTGATTTTTTATTTACTGTAAAAGATCTAGGAGAATCCCCAGTTTTTATTTTAAGTATTTTTGATAAAGAACAACGTCCAGTTGCTATGCTAACTCCAAGTTCGCGTAAGGATCAAATAAAAATTAAAAATAACAGTATCCGTTTTTTAATTAAGCACAATAACCTTCAATTGTCTAAAGGCATATATTCTATTAGTATTTCAGCAAATAATATGAAAACAAAAGAACCTATGTTAAGAATAAATGAAATAATTAACTTTCAGATGACAAGTGAGTTAGATATATGGCCACCATTTTTGTTGAATTCTCAATATGAAAACATTTTAGATTGATGTATTTTGTGAAAAAATATTGTAGACTCTCCATGAAAAATAAAACTTTTAAAAAATAATGATTAACGTTACCAAAACATTTTTACCTCCGCAAGAAGAGTATGATGTCATTCTAAAAAGAGCCTGGGATACTAATTGGATAACAAATCGAGGCTCTTTAGTTTTGGAATTGGAAAATAAATTAAAAGATTATTTAGCCGTTTCAAATATCATTACTACTACAAACGGTACTTTACCACTACAAATAGCAATAAAGGCTTTGGGTATTAAAGGAGAAGTTATTACAACTCCCTTTAGTTATGTCGCAACAACATCATCAATAATTTGGGAAGGTTGTAGTCCTATTTTTGTTGATATACATCCAGAATATTTAACGATAGATGAAACAAAAATTGAAGCAGCTATTACTTCAAAAACAACAGCAGTATTAGCTACCCATGTATTTGGTAATCCATGTAATATCGAAAGAATAGAAAGCATTGCGAAAAAGTACAATCTTAATGTTATCTACGATGCAGCTCATTGTTTTGGAGTGAAGTATAAGCACAAATCAATATTTAATTATGGTAATATAAGTACATGCAGTTTTCATGCAACAAAACTATTTCATACAGCTGAAGGAGGGGCTTTATTTACAAAATCAAAGCTTATTAATGATACGTTGTTTTACCACCATAATTTTGGACATCAAGGCCCTGAAGCTTTTCAAGGTTTGGGAATTAACGCAAAAATGAGCGAACTTCAAGCAGCAATGGGATTATCGTTGTTACCTTACATGGGAGATATAATGGAAGGAAGAAAAGCTATTTGTGAACTATATAATAAAGCCTTTAAAAATAGAAACCTACAGTTACTTAAAATAAGAGAATATACAGAGTGGAATTATAGTTATTACCCCGTGATTTTTGAAAGTGAAATACAATTAGAAAAAGTAAAGGAAGCTTTAGAACGAGAAAAAATTTTCCCTAGACGTTATTTTTATCCGAGTTTGAACACTTTACCTTATGTCAAGAATGATAAAAAATTAATTTCAGATGATATTTCTAAAAGAATACTTTGTTTGCCATTATATTACGGTTTGTTGCAAAAAGATGTCGAAAATATAATAAAATTAGTAATAGAGCAATTATGAAACTAGCAATTATGCAGCCGTATATATTTCCTTATATAGGTTATTTTCAGTTAGTAAATGCTGTGGACAAATTTGTGTTTTTTGATGATGTCAATTTTATAAAAAAAGGATATATCAATAGAAATAATATATTGAGTAATGGAAAAAGTTATTCATTTACTATTTCATGTAAAAAAATAAGTCAAAATAAGCTTATTAACGAAACTTATCTAAATTTCACCTTAAAAGAAAAATCAAAACTTCTTTCAAGTTTAAAACAAAACTACCAAAAGGCGCCTTTTTTTAAAGAGGTTTATCCAGTAATAGAGCATTTTTTTTCTTCTTATAAAGGAAAAACTATCTCAGAAATTTCAGCAGATAGTGTAATGTTAGTAGCAAAATATTTGAACTTAAAAACATCTTTTAGTTTTAGTTCTGTAAGGCATGGTGAAAGTATAAAATTCAAAGCTGCAAAGCGTATTATCACTATTTGTGAAAAAGAAAATGCAGAACAATATATTAATCCAATTGGAGGAGTTAAATTATATGACAAAACAGAATTTTTAAATCATGGTATTGATTTACGTTTTATAAAATCTAAACCAATTGTTTATAAACAATTTGATGGTGATTTTGTACCTTGGTTATCTATTATTGATGTTATGATGTTTAATTCTATTAGTGATATTAAACAGCTTCTTAATAATTACGAATTTATATGAATAATTACAGCTATAAAAAAATAATAGAACATTATGAGAGTTGTCTGGAAAAACATGGAGATACACATCTAGGAGTTGATTGGCCAAAATTAGAAGATGTTGACAAACGCTATCAAATTATGATGGATATTATTAGGATAAATAAAGATTCTAATAATAAAGTATCTGTTTTAGATTTTGGCTGTGGGACCTCCCATTTGTTAGATTATATCAATAAAAATAATTATAATAATATTGATTATTCGGGTTTAGATATTTCAAAAAAATTTATCGATGTAGCTAAAAATAAATATCCTGATATTAATTTCTACTGTGTAAATATATTAGAAAACAATAAAAGTATCCCGAATTTTGATTATGTATTAATGAATGGTGTATTTACCGAAAAGATGGATTTGTCTTTTGACGATATGTGGGCGTATTTTACCAAATTACTTACTGTTATTTATACTAAAGTAGAAAAAGGTTTAGCATTTAATGTCATGTCAAAAACAGTAGATTGGGAAAGGGAAGATTTGTTTCATGTTTCGTTAGATTTATTAAGTGATTTTTTATGTAAAAATTTAACAAGAAATTTTATTGTAAGAAATGATTATGGTCTATATGAGTATACCGTTTACGTAATAAAAAAATAAAGGATGGCAAAAGTAATTATTTTTGGAATTCAAGATTTTGCAGAATTAGCACATTATTATATTGAAAATGATACAAAACACGACGTAGTTGCTTTTTGTTTGCATAAAGCTTACATGCCAAGTGACCCTTTTTTTAAAGGTCTACCAATTATTGATTTTGAAAATGTAGAAAAAGATTATGCTCCTTCGAAATATTATTTTTTTGCTCCCATGGCTCCAAAAAAAATGAACAAAGTAAGAGAAGAGGTTTATAATGAGATTAAACAAAAGGGCTATAAGTTTATTAGTTATATAAGCTCTAAAGCGACTCTTTTTGATAATGAAATAGGCGATAATTGTTTTATACTAGAAAATAATACCATCCAACCTTTTACAAGAATTGGGAATAATGTGGTGCTTTGGAGTGGTAACCATATAGGGCATCATTCCATAATAAAAGATCATGTTATGTTTACATCGCATGTTGTACTATCTGGACATTGTGTTGTAGAGTCGAATTGTTTTTTAGGAGTAAATGCAACAATTAGAGATGCTATTATTTTAGCAGAAGGAACTTTAGTGGGAATGGCTGCTTCAATTACAAAAAACACAGATGCTTGGGGTGTTTATATTGGAAATCCTGCAAAAAAACTAGAGAAAAAAACTAGTTTAAATTTAAATATATGAGGTGGGTTAAAAAAGGACAGGTTTTTAATGTAGATGGGCAATTCGATTGGAATAAAACTCATGCTCAATGTCCTGTTGTAGATAAAGTAAATGACAGTATATGGAGAATTTATTATGCGACAAGAAACCTGCAAGGTCAAAGCCAAATAAGTTATATTGAAGTAGAGGCAGGAAATCCTAAAAATATTTTATACAAACACGATAGTTATTTATTTGATTTTGGCGATTTTGGAGCTTTTGATGATAGTGGATTAATGCCTTCTTCAATAGTTAAAAAAGGAGATTTAAAATATCTATACTATATTGGTTGGACTCTAAAAAAAACAGTTCCCTATCATAATTCAATTGGAATTGCTGTTAGCAAAGATAACGGGAAGACATTTAAAAAGATGTTTCAAGGGGCTATTTTACCATCAACACATTTAGAGCCGTATTTTACAGGAACATCATATGTTTTAGTTGATAAGAGTATCTGGCGAATGTGGTATTTGTCTTGTGTAGGTTGGGAGTCGATTGATGCCAAATTAGAACCTTTTTATCATATAAAATATGCCGAATCTAGTGATGGCATTAATTGGTTACGTGAAGGAAGAGTAGCTATAGATTTTAAGAATGAAGATGAAGGAGGTATTGTGAGCGCTTCAGTTTTAAAAGAAAATAATATCTATAAAATGTGGTATGGCTACAGAAAAGCTAAGAATTACAGAATCGATAAAAATAGTGCTTATAAAATAGGTTATGCAGAATCAAAAAATGGAATTGATTGGGAAAGAAAAGATGAGTTAGTGGGAATAAGTTTGTCTGAAAAAGGATGGGATAGCAATATGATGTCATACCCTAATGTTATTGAATACAAAGATAGTAAGTTTATGTTTTACAATGGAGACGGTTTTGGACGCACAGGGTTTGGTTATGCAACTTTAAGTAGTTAATAATATGAAATATGATATAGATTTTTTCCAAAAAAACGGATATCTTTTATTAAAAAATTTTTTTCTAAAAGAGGATATAAAAAACATTTTATTAGATGCCAAAACTGTTTTTTTAAAACAGTTTTTTGAAAAAGGATATTTACATAATACATTAAAAATAGAAGATATAAGTGAATCGGTATATAATGATTGTTTATACCGTTTGTTTGAAGATGATATTGAATGTCTTTCCAATTGTGGCAAGCAAGCTCAACATTTAATTAGTTTACATGCGCTATCGATAGATCAAAAAATTATTGATGTATTAAATAATATAGGATTAAAATTTCCAAGTATAAGCACTAGACCAGTTTTGTTCTTTAATCATCCCAAATTGGCTAAAAAAAAAGTATTTCATACGGTAGAGGCTCATCAAGATTGGAGAAGTATGCAGGGTTCTCTAAATGCAATCGTTATATGGATTCCATTAATAGATATAAATAAAGATTTAGGAGCCTTAGAAATTTTACCAGGAAGCCATTTAGATGGTTTAAGAACTAACCGCATAGATTATGGTTTTGGAATGGTTAAGCTCACTAAAGAAGAAGAAGAGAAATTAATTTCGGTAGAAGTAAAGACTGGAGATATTTTGGTGTTTTCGTCGTTTTTAATTCATCAAAGTGGTAATAATATTTCAGCAAATCCAAGGTGGAGTTGTCATTTTAGATACAACGATTTAGATGATACCTCATTTATAAAAAGAAAATTTGCGCATGCATATATTTACAAGCCTAAAGAGGAGCTTATAACTAAAGATTTTCCAACAAAGCAAGATATTTTAGAAATTTATTCGAATGAAAAATAAAGAGTTAAAGTTTACAAAAGTAAATGTTAGAGGTGTTGTTTTTAAGTTAATGACTTACACACGTTCTTTAGAGTTATGTGCTAGAATGAATTATGAAACCGAAAATTTAGATTTTATTGATAAAATTAAGTCTAACGAGGTTATGTATGATTTAGGAGCTTGTGAAGGACGTTTTTCTATTTATGCAGCAAAGAAGGGGATAAGAGTTATTTCGTTTGAGCCAGAAGCTAAAAATTATCATGTTTTTTCTGAAAATTTAAAAATCAATGAAATAGGAAGTGGCACAATAAAAGCAATTCATGCAGGAGTTGGAGAAAAAACAGGACAAGCTATTATGAAAATTGGACAACCTTGGGAAGGGGGGCATCAAAAAGTTGTAGAGCATGGAGAAATTAGAAATGATTTGGGTTTTAATTTTGTTGAAGATCAAAAAATTGATTTAATAGCATTAGACTCATTTATAGAAACGAATAAATATCCACTTCCAGACTATCTTAAAGTTGATATTGATGGTTCTGAAATGCCTTTTTTAAAAGGAGCTAGTAATACTTTAAAAAGTAGTAAACTCAAAGGGATTATTTTTGAATTGAATGAAAAAGATAGTAATTATGAAGCGATCATAACAATTTTAAAAGGATATGGGTTTATTGAAAAGGAAAAATATCAAGTACCTAATGAACCCTTTTTATTTAATTTTATTTTTGAAAAAATCGTTTCATAATAGATTTAAATTATGTTTTATAGTGATAGACTTAAACGAATACAAAATCACATTATCATAATTTTTATATTATGTACTATTATTTTATTGGCAAAGTATTTTAATTTTTTAACTAGTGGTCTTATAGTAAAATACAGTTTATATCTTATTATTATTTACATATTAACTGTTTTAATAATCTTTTCTAGATCATATGTGGAAAAGTACTTATCGGTTCCAATAAACCCAGAATTAATGCCGTTAGTTCGAATTTTGTATGGGCTGTTTTGTTTGTACTCTGCGATTCAACATTTGTCATTAGTACCTTATGGTATAGAACCTTATAATTTCTTATTATGGGATATAAATACTCCTAGTAGCTTAGTTTATCTTATTTACACAATTCATTTACTAGCTATAATTTTTATTATTTTAGGTTATAAAATTAGATGGAGTTGGATTATTCTTTTTGTTACAGGAGGAGCAGTTATTCCTTTTTCGTTAGAGATATTCGTAAAAAACATTTTTAATTTCTATGCGATGTTTATTCCTGTTCATATATGGTATGGAACTAACAATAATAAAACAAAAGCATATAATGGTTGGCCATTACTGTTAATGGGGATTTCTTATAGTATTTTAATGTCTACTGCAGGATTATTCAAAGTGTTAGATCCTGTCTGGCAAGAAGGCTTAGGATTATATTACTCATTAAACATACCTTTTTTTGCTCCAAGATATTTATGGTGGATTTTGGATTACGAAATATTAATGAAAGCCCTAAATTGGTTGACACTAATTTTTGAATTATTAGCTTTACCATTAATACTTTTTAAGAGGACTCGTTTTTATGCGCTGATAACTCTAGTAGGTTTGGGATTGTTTCTTTCATTTATTATGGAAGGTATTGGTATTATGGGAGGACCAATAATTCTTATTGCATGTTTAGCCGTTTTAGCTTTAACTAAGTACCCGATAATTCTACGCAAATACATGCCAGCAGTTTTTTATTTTAAGCTAAATTGTACGAAATTAAAAGATAAAAGTTTTAGTCCGTTATGGTTAGGAGTTCTTGTATTTTGGTGGACAATAAATGGATTTTATGTTAACTTTTACCAACATTCTAGAAATAAGCTACGTTTTTACCCTCCAAAATACGGAAATTATAATGTTAATTTAAAACCGTTGTTATCTAAACAAAGTAATGTTTTACTACCCATAGATTATTTAGAAGAAATACTAAAGCCTTTTAGACCCCCTAAAGAATGGGAATTTGTTTGGACATTAGAATTGTTTGATTATCATCATCTCTTTGATAGAGTTTATTTTAGGATTATTTTTCCAGATAATAAAGATGGATACGATGAGCCAGTAGTTTTTTTTGATGAAGATGGAGCTATATCATGGCAGCAACCTCTACCAGGTAATGAAAAATTTTTATTAACCGCATTTAGGCTTATGAATGAACTAAGAACAGAACAGTTTAAAGATAAAGGCATTGTTTCTAATGCTATGACCAATGAGTTAAGAGGAATGGTCTTTTATTGCTTAGATAAATCAAAAAGAGATTATAAAGAGTTTAAGTCTGCTACAGTACAAATAAAACAGATATTCCAACCTTATAAATTTCAAGGAAATAGTAAACCTTGGAAAAATAATGAATGGTTAGATTTCTATGAATATAATTTTAGATTGAAAGAAGGAAAAATAAAAAGCGATTTTCCCAAATATGACTACTCTCGATTAAAAATAGATGCATTTGAAAATAAAATTATTGAACCAAACTTTTAATAATATAATTTATGTCTAATTTAACTGTTGTGGTTTGGATGGTTACTTACAATCATGGTGATTTTATAGAACAAGCTATAGAATCTGTTATGAAACAACAAACCAATTTTAAATATGAATTATTTATAGGAGAGGATTGTTCAAAAGATCAGACTAGAAATATATGTAAAGACTTAAAGAACAAATACCCGGATAAAATAACGCTTTTTTTACATGAAAATAATATGGGATCAGTTCAAAATGGTATTTTTATGTATGAGCGATGTATAGAAAGTGAAGCAAAATATATAGCTTTATGTGAAGGTGATGATTATTGGATAGATTCTTTAAAACTTCAAAAACAAGTAGATTTATTAGAAAAAAACAGGGGTCTTATTGCTTGTCATCATTGGCAAAAAATAGCCATTAAAGAAAACGGAAGGTTTATAGAAAGAGAAAGTCCAAAAGACGGATACTATCCCAATCCAATATCAAAAGTAGAAGATATATTTTCTAATAAAATGCGAATAAAAAGTAGAACTTTAATGTTTAAAAATATAGTAAATGAGAACTTTTTTCCAAAATGGTTTCATAAAATAGCTTATGGAGATGTATCATTATCATTTTTATTAGGAGTTTATGGCGATTTTGGATTTATTAACGAACCCATGTCTGTATATAGGTATACAGAAAAAGGACTTTCAACCCAAGGATTAAAGGAACTAGGACCAACTAAATTTAATATACAGCATTTTAAAAACTGGATTAAAATATGGGATTATGCAGATAAACATCATAACTATAAATACCATAAAATAGCAGTTAAAACTGTAAAAAGTTTTTTAAATGAAATAGCTTCAAGTTTACCAATAACACTATCAAGTAGCTTCATCTTATTACAGTATAATATTTTTGAGAGAAAATTGCCTTTGAATAAGACATTTTCTCATACAATATGGATTGTGTTACATTACTTGAAGTTTTTTGGGTATAAGTTTAAAAAAAGATTTTAGTGTTTATGATCGAAGATAATCTAATATTCATAATATCTCAACCAAGAAGTGGTTCTACATTTTTACAAAATTTATTATCAAACAATACAGCGATCAATACCTGTAGTGAACCATGGATTTTATTAAATTATTTAAATCAAATTAAGCCAGAACTTGTTAGGACCAGAACAGATAATTATTTAGCCAATAATGCTTTTAAAGATTATTTAGAAAATCAAGATAAACTTGGTTATGCTAAAGCGGTAAAAAAACATTTGTTATCAATCTATGAACCGCTTTTAGATAATTACCAATTTGTTATAGATAAAACACCTAGGTATTGGGAGATTTTAGATGAAATTATAGAATTATTTCCTAAAAGTAAAGTTATTGTACTCCATAGAAATCCAATTCATGTAGCAGAATCTATAGTGAAAACTTGGGGATTAGATTCTTTTAAAGCATTAAATTTATTTAGGAGAGATTTGTTGCTTGCCCCCAGAAAAATGCATACATTTTGTAATAAGCACAGAGATAATCCTCATGTTTATAGTATTACATACGAAAACTTGATAGCTAATCAAGGTCTAGAAATTGAGAAACTATACCATTGGATAGGAGTACCCTATGATAATGCTGTGCTTGATACAAGTGGAAATAAAAAATATAAAGGCAATTTTGGAGATCCATTTCAAAACTCAAAAGAAGATTATTCTATTACAAAGAGAAAAAACCAAACTAAAACCATTCCTAAAAAATTCGAAAAATTAATTTTAGGATATGGAGACTTTTTGGGGAAAGATTTTCTTCAAGATTATGGGTATTATAATAATCAAGAAGCTTTTATGTTTAATTCAACAAAAGCATTTAATTATTTTTTGCATTTGGGAGAAGACGAAAAAAGAAGTTTTGGAAATTTTAAAAGCTTTAAATGGTTTTTACAAAATGCCATATATAAAATGATATATGGTGACTAATCAAACATTTATAAATAGTTAATGAGCGGAAGAGTAAAAAAAATAATACAAAACCTTTTTAAAGTATTAGGGTATAAACTACATAAGTTAAATACATCTAATGTAGTACATGCTAATAATAAACAATTTACTATGCATTCTGCTATAAAGCGTTGTTTAGAAAGAGGGGTAAATGTAACTACTGTAATCGACGTTGGAGCATCAGACGGGAGATGGTCTAAAGCATGTATGAGAAGTATACCTCATGCCAATTATTTTTTAGTAGAAGCACAATTAGCTCACAAAGAAGGGTTAGAAGCATTTAAGAGAACCCATGAAAATGTAGACTATGTTATAGCAGCAGCTGGAAAAGAAAATGGAACTATCTATTTTGACGATACAGAACTTTTTGGGGGATTGGCATCCAAATCAAAAATTAATGAGAACTTTGTAGAAGTACCTGTAGTAAGCCTAGATAGTGAATTTGATAAACAAAAATTAAAACCGCCATTTTTGTTAAAATTGGATACACATGGTTATGAAGTGCCAATTTTAGAAGGAGCAAAAAACGTGATTAAAGAAGCTAGTTTAATAATTATAGAAACGTATAATTATAAACTCACAAATGATAGTTTAAAATACTATGAAATGTGTAAATACATGGAAGATTTAGGCTTTTCGCCTATTGAAATGGTAGATTTAATGCAAAGAAAATATGATAATTCTTTTTGGCAAATGGACACCTTTTTTATTCCCTCAAATAGCAAGGAATTTTCGTATAATTCATATGAGTAAGCTTTGATACCTGATAAAAAATACCCTAAAATAACAGTTGTTACTCCTAATTATAATCAAGCTAAGTTTATAGAAGTTACAATTCAATCTGTTTTAAATCAAAATTACCCAAATTTAGAGTATATAATAATAGATGGAGCAAGTACAGATGGTTCTATTGACATCATAAAAAAGTATGAAAATGAATTAGAATTTTGGATATCAGAACCAGATAAAGGCATGTATTATGCTATAAATAAAGGCTTTGATAAATCTACAGGAGATATAATGTGTTGGATAAATTCTGATGATATTTTACAAGAAAATGCATTAATCAATGTTGCAAGATTTTTTAATGAGAATCGTTATATAAAATGGCTTCAGGGGTATCCAAATGTAATTGATGAAGAAGGCACTTTAATTTATGAGAGAAATCAAATTTTTTCTAAGTATTATTTCTATTGGAAAAAACATGAGACCTCATTAGCGTTTGTTCAGCAAGAATCCACATTTTGGACAAGAGACTTGTGGGAGAAGGCAGCAGGGAATTTGGATACTAACTATAAGTTAGCTGCTGATTTTGACTTATGGGTGCGTTTTTTCGAGAAAGAAAAAATGTATTGTACAAACCTTAAACTAGGAGCCTTTAGAAAGCGAAAAGGACAAAAATCAAGTGATATAGATTCGTATATTGATGAAGTAAGAATATCCTTATCAAGGAATTTTAAAAAGTTGGGAATGGTAGATAGGTTGATAATAAATTTAGGTTGTAAATTAGAGAAAATAAATATGCCTTTAATTAGAAAAGTTAAAGCGAAATTCCAATCTTTAATAATTGGTAGGCTAACTTTTGTTAATCTAAAGAACTAATATAAAATGGCCATTAAAAAACCATTATTTTCAATAATAATACCCACTTATAATTCCCAAAAGACATTATCTGTTGCGTTAGATAGTATTATTAACCAAACATTTAAGAATTTAGAGGTTTTAATAATTGATGGTCTATCTACTGATGGAACAATAGAAATAGTTGAAAAATATAAACAACGTTTTAATGCTATTAGGAGCTTTTCCGAAAAGGATAAAGGCATTTACGATGCTATGAATAAAGGCATTACATTAGCTAATGGTGAATGGCTTTTTTTTATGGGAAGTGATGACTTTTTTTATGAAGGGACTACCTTAGAACAGGTCATTAATAATGAAAGGATTAATGATAAAAGTGTTGTTTATGGTAATGTGTATTCCGAACGGTTTAATGGGGTGTATGATGGAGAATTTAACTATGCCAAAATCACAAAGAAAAACATATGTCACCAATCTGTTTTTTTTAGAAAATCGATTTTTAAACAACTTGGAGACTTCAATTTAAAATACAAATCACATGCAGATTGGGATCACAATATGCGATGGTTTTTTTCTACTAAGGTTAAAAGTCTGTACATAGATCAAATTATAGCTAATTATGCAGATAACGGTTTTAGCTCATTAAATGATGATGAAATTTTTAAGGCAGATAAGTTTTTTAGACTATTAATTTTGGGTTGGGATAAAGTCCCATTAAATCAATTAATAGTAAATTGTAACGATTCCATTTCTTTTTTTAAAAAAGAAAGAAAGTATTTTAAACTAATAATTTTATATGGTTTTAAATTTACTTTTAAAGTTTTAAATAATTTTAGACGAAGAGTATAGATAACCCTAAATAACAAATTAAAGTACTAAAATTGACATTAAAAGTAACAGAAATAATTAACCCATTAGTTTCAATTTGTATACCAACCTATAATGGTACAGCATTTATAGCACAAGCTATGGAGTCTATTATTACGCAAAGTTATAGTAATCTAGAAGTTATTGTATCAGATGATAACTCTAAAGACAATACATTGTCTATAATTGAAGATTACAAAAGTAAAATTAAAGCACCTATTTTTATTTTTAATCATGAGCCAAACGGTATAGGAGCAAATTGGAATAATTGTGTAAAAAAAGCTAAAGGAAAATACATTAAGTTTTTATTTCAAGACGATTTGTTGGCACCTCAGTGTATTGAAAAAATGGTTGAACAAGCAGAAAAAAATCAACAAATAGGATTAGTATATTCAGCTAGATCATTTATTTATAATCCAGAAAATATTCAAAATATTAATTGGATAAAAAAATATGGAGCGTTACATACGCATTGGAAACATTTTGAGATAGCGTCTAATAAGACTTATAAAGGAGAAGTATTATTAAAAGACGACTATTTATTGTCGTATCCAAAGAATAAAATAGGAGAACCAACAGCAGTTTTATTAAGGAAAGACGTTTTTGATAAAGTGGGGCTTTTCTCAACAACTTTAAAGCAAGCTTTAGATGTGGAGTATTGGTATCGTGTTATGAAATATTATGATGTATTATTTATAAACGAAAAGTTGGTGAGTTTTAGGCTACATGATAACCAAGCTTCTCATATAAATGCCAATAATAATATAAATGAGATTGAGCTGCTAGATAGAAGCATATACCAATATCTATTTTGGAAACTAAGCCTAAAAAACAAGTTAAAATTGTTCTCAAAGTATAATAATATAGGTATTATTATACACAAAATGATAAGCAAGATTAAGAAGGGATTTTGATATGAATAAACTAGCTATAGTAATCCCCTATTATAAAATCACTTTCTTTGAAGATGTGCTACAATCTTTAGTAAATCAAACCAATAAAAACTTTAATGTATACATAGGGAATGATAATAGTCCAGATCCACCTCAGGAATTAGTAGAAGGCTATAGAAATGAATTTAACTTAAAATACATAAAATTTAATGACAATTTAGGAAGCGTATCATTAACTAAACAATGGGAACGATGTATAGATTTGGTAGCAGCAGAAGAATGGATTATGCTATTAGGAGATGATGATGTTTTGGAAAATAATGTGGTAAACGAATTTTATAGTAACTTAAATATAATTGAAGAAAAAGCTATAAATGTAGTACGTTTTGCATCCAAATTAATAGATATAACAGGACAAGAGTTATCAGCTATATACAAACATGACGTGTTTGAGCTAGCAACAGATGCGTATTATAGAAAGTTTAAATGGGAATCCAGAAGTTCACTTTCAGAGTATATTTTTAGAACATCTAGTTATATAAAAAAGGGGTTTACAAACTATCCTTTAGCATGGCATTCAGACGATAAAGCATGGTTGGATTTTACAAATAGCGGACTTATTTACACCTGTAATGATGCAGTGGTAAATATTAGAAGATCTAATGAGAATATTTCAGGAAAAACAGATAATTTAGATAGAAAAAATAAAGCAGCTTATCAGTTTTTCAATGATATAACAACAAGTAGCAAGTACACATTTACCAAGAAGCAAAAAACAACACTACTGTTAGAATATGGAGCGCTTTTAAAGCAGCAAAAGCAAATAACTGGAAAGCATGTGTTTAGAATAGCGTTTCAATTTATAAAAATAGGCGCATTTTACAACGGATTACGTTTTATAAGAAGGATGTATAGGTCTAAATTTTTAAAAAAGTAATAATGGCATTTTCAGTATCTGTAATCATACCTGTATATAATGGAGAGCGTTTCGTAGAAAAAGCTATTAAATCGGTTGTATTACTATCAGAAGTTTTTGAAGTAATAGTAATTAATGATGGAAGTACAGATAGGACATTGCTTATTGTAGAAAAGCTTCAACTTGAAAACTCAAAACTTAAAATTTTTCATCATAAAAATAACGTAAATAAAGGACGTTCGGCTAGCAGGAATTTGGGCATACAAAATGCTACAGGCAATTATATTGCATTTCTTGATTGTGACGATTTTTATTTGCCCAACAGGTTTTCTAACGATAAGCAAGTATTGAGTAATAACAAACACATAGATGGCATTTATAATGCTATAGGGGCTCATTTTTATAGGAAAACAAATGCTTTAGAGAAAGAAAGACTAAAGTTAACGACCCTAAGAAAAAAAATAGAGTCAAAACTACTTTTTGAAACACTACTAGAGGGGAAAGATGGTCACTTTTCAATAGACGGTCTTACCGTTAAAAAAAATATATTTGAAACTGTTGGTTATTTTGATGAGACTTTAGAAGTGGCAGAGGATACCCATATGTTCTACAAAATGGCGCTAAAGAGCCATTTAGAAACAGGTGTTATAGATATGCCAGTAGCAATTAGAGGGGTGCATGAATTTAATGTGTTTAACAAAGATGAACTCTATAATAAAAACAGACTTAAGCTTTTTGAGACTTTAATTTTTTGGTCTAGTAGAAATAAAATTTCATTTAAAAGAATAGATACCTTACTAAAATGGTTATGGCTAATAAAATATAAAGAAGAAAAATCCCTATTTAAAAATATATTTTATTGGAATAAATTGATGATAAAAAATTCAAAAATTCTATTTTCGAAACTAAGTATAAAATATTTTCCATTAATTAGATTAAGGAAAAAAATAATGCCATTTTTATTTCGCTAAAATCATGACCAATCCTTTAGTATCAATAATTATCCCTACATATAACCGGGGAAACCTAATAAAGGACACTCTAGACTCGGTTTTAAATCAAACATATAAAAATTGGGAGTGTATTATTGTTGATGATGGCTCTACAGATAATTCAGCTCAAGTAATTAGTGGTTTTTTAGAAAAGGATAAACGTTTTAAGTATTGTAAGAGACCAACAGGGAAACCTAAAGGAGGAAATGCATCTCGTAACTATGGCTTTAAATTAAGTAGAGGAGAATATGTAAAATGGTTTGATGATGATGATGTGATGTTAAAAGATTTTTTAAAAACAAAAATAGAAGCATTTACAGATGGTGTAAATTTTGTTATTTCGTCACATTACAACACAGATGAAAACTTAAAAAAAACAATAAAACTAGATTTAAAAGAAGAGTCCTATTTATTTAAAGATTATTTGTCTTGGAAATTAAAAATTATAACAGGATCAGTATTATTCAAAAGAGATTATTTACTAGATAAAAAATTATTTCATGAAGATTTAGTTAGAGGGCAAGAGACAGAATTATTCTCAAGACTATTTTTTAAGATACCAAAGAATACATATAAGCTACTAAATAGCCCTCTATTTTTGTATAGGCAACATAGTAAAACTAAGAGTAATAAAAATATAAAATACATCAAAAAATATAGAGAATCGCAAAGCTATACAGCAATAGAAATACTAAAAAAAAGTATAGAACTAGAGGATAAAGCGTTGGTAAATATGTATTTTGATTATTTAATAGATGCCTTTTTTAGAAGCGTAGAAAATAAGCATTATACAAATGCTAAATTTATAAAGAAACATTTATTTGCTATTATAAGATTAAAACGGCCCTTATTTAGTGTAGAATTTATAATATTAAGTAACATATTTGTATTTTTCTCAAGAGGAATTTATAAAATAGAAAAGCGTTGGAAGCTTAAAAATATAGATTGTATATGAAATCAAAGAGCAACGTAACGGTTATAATTCCTTGTTATAATGATGGGGCTTATATTATGCAAGCTTTAAATTCTGTATTAAACCAAACAGTAAAAGCAGAACAAATAATTATAGTTGATGATGGCTCTCTAGATGAAACAAAAGCTATTTTAAATAAAATTAATGAAGCTAATGTGGTCGTTGTTTTTCAAGAAAATAAAGGCGTTAGTAATGCCAGAAATAAGGCCATTAATTTGGCTAAAACAGAGTTTGTTCTCAATCTAGATGCAGATGATTACATAGAACCTAAATTTATAGAAAAGACTTTAGAAGTACTTAAAACAGATAAAACAGTAGGTGTAGTAAGTTCGTATTGTAGAACATTTAAAAATAAAAATAAAACATTAGAGATCGTAAAGCCTTTGGGAGGAATGTTAAAAGACTTTATTATTAAAAATAATGGAAGAGCAAATGCTTTATTTAGGAAGAGATGTTGGGAAGAAGTAGGAGGTTATGATGAAATTATGGTTAATGGCTATGAAGATTGGGAGTTTTGGATTGCTGTATTAAAGAATAATTGGTCCATGTATATTATACCAGAGGTCTTATCAAGTTATAGAGTAAAACAAACCTCAAGAGATAAAACAGCAATACAAAATTTTGATTTTGAATTAAGACAGTACATTTTCAATAAACACAGAGAGGTATTTGAAAAATATTTTGATTACTATAGTTTGGAACTTTTAAGAAGAAATACAGTATTAAAGAATAGTGTTTATAAATTTAAGAATTCCATGGATTATAAAATAGGAGCTTTTATTTTAGCTCCTGTTAGATTTTTAAAGAGAAAAATTAATGGATAGTAATAAGCTCGTTTCCATAATAGTCCCATGTTTTAATCAGGCGAAATATCTTGAGGAAACGCTTAAGTCTGTTTTAGATCAAGTTTATAAAAATTGGGAATGTATTATCGTAAATGATGGAAGTAAAGACCATACAGAAGAAATAGCCGCAAAGTGGGCTAAAGAATACAAAAGGTTTTCTTATGTATGGCAAGAAAACGGAGGCCTTTCAAATGCTAGGAATAAAGGGGTGTCGATGGCAAAAGGAGCATTTATATTACCGTTAGATTCAGATGATATTATTCACGAATCGTTCTTAGAAAATCTTTTACCAGTACTATTAAATAACCAATCCTTGGGTATTGTTTCTTGTTACAGTAAGTTTTTTGTAGAGCACCAGAGTAATATTATTAACGAACTAAAACCAAAAGGAGATAATTACAAATATTTGCTTTATGTAAATCAATTGATTGCAACATCACTATACAGAAAACAATGCTGGGAAGAGGTTGAAGGGTATGACGAAACAATGAAAAAAGGTTTCGAAGATTGGGAGTTTTGGTTGTCTATTACTAAGCGAGGTTGGAACTATAAAATAGTACCAGAGTTTCTATTCTATTACAGGAAAGCAAAACAATCTATGTTGGTAGATACCATAAACAACCATTTTGAATCTAATAAAGAATATATTTTTAAAAAACATAAGGAGCTTTATGTTGAAGATTTTGAAAACTGTATGACGGTATTGTTTCATGATTTAAAAACCTATAGAGCCAGTGATATAAAGATTAAGAATTCTATAGAATACAGAATAGGAAAACTAATTACTAAACCTTTCAAACTGTTTAAAAGGAAATAATACGATATGATGATTTCTGTAATAATAAGAGCAAAAAATCAAGCTGAAGCGTTAGCATTTTCTTTGAGAAATCTTACAGAACGCTACAGTGACGATGTTGATGAAATTATCGTTATAGATAATTTGTCATCAGATAATAGTGAGGTAGTTACAAAACAGTATGGCGCTCAATTTGTAACTATAGAAAACTTTAGTTATGGTGGTAGTGCAAACTTTGCAGCTCAACAAACAAAATGTCCTATAGTAGTTATGTTTAGCGCCCATTCGTATCCTGTAAGTCACGATTTTTTTAAATTGATAAAAGAAAAGTTCCAAAATAATTCGAATTTAGCAGGCCTAAGATGTTTGCATAATCCAAACGACTATAAAAACTTTATTAATAAAGTGTCTACAAAAGAAGACCCCAATAAATCGGGGCTAATTTTTTCAGGGTCAGCCTTTAGTAGAAACGTTTGGGAAAAACACCCATTTAGAGAAGATGTGGCTACTTTCGAAGATAAAGAATGGACCACTAGAGTTTTAAAAGCAGGTTATGATATTGAACTAGTCGCTTCTATTTTCTGCTACCAAATACAGCGAACCAAAAAGCAACTATTTTTTAGGTTTAAAAATGATATGGTTGGGAATTACCAATTGTGGCACCAAGATGTTAGTTTTTTTAGTGCATCAAAGGTGGTTTTAATGTCTTTATTTAAAGTATTTAAGCATGGATGTGTAGACATTTGGTATGCCATATTACGATATCTATATACTTTGAAGTTCTTGTTTAATAAGCCAGATAAATTTTGATTTTAAACATTAATAGACATTTTAAGACAATAGATTTATAAAATGGAGAAACACTACAATAATTTCCATTTTTTAAGATTTTTATTTGCAGTTTTCGTGGTCATATCTCATGCTTATCCTTTGTCTGGAGGTTCAGAAAAATCGCAGTGGATTTACGAGATCACCAATGGGCAAATAGTACTTGCAAGGATAGGTTTGGATGGTTTTTTTATAATTAGTGGTTTTTTTATTTTCCAAAGTCTTAGCCGTAGCAATACCATTTTAAATTACTATAAGAAACGCTTTTTAAGACTGTTTCCTGCACTTTTTGTAGTGTTATTGTTAACGTTATTGCTATTAGTCCCGTTCGTTTATGAAGGGCAGGTGCCTCTTTTAAGGAATAAAGATATATACACTTATTTGCCTAATAATATATCGTTATATAAATTTCAGGCGGTTATAAAAGGCGTATTCGATCACAACGCTTACCATTCAATTAATGGCTCTTTGTGGACTATTAGATATGAGTTTTCATTATATGTAGCATTATCATTTTTATACATTTTTAGAAAGAACAAGAAAATAGTTAAGGGGCTTATTATTATATGCTTTACTATTTTATTAATAACGTTTAATTTTTTTATAAAGCGATTTTCAGGTTCATCTATCTTAGGGATGAATGGCTATGAAATTCTTGATTTAGGTACTTTTTTTGTTGGGGGAAGTTTATTAGCAGCATTTAATTTTCATAAGTTTAAAAATAAATTACTATTGCCAATAGTTCTTCTTGCATTAGTTTTTTCAATTTACTTTAATTTTTACAGTCTTGTAAAACATATTTTTCTACCTATAGCTATTATACTAACTGGTTATATTAAAATTCCTTTATTAGTCAATTTTAATAAAATAGGAGATATGTCTTATGGGATTTATATTTATAGCTTTCCTATACAGCAAATACTTGTGTACTATTTTAAATTAAGTGTTTATCAATTGATGTTTTATTCATTAATCATTTCGATAATTTTTGGATATCTTTCATGGCATTTAATAGAGAAAAGAGCATTAGCATATAAAAACAAATCTATTTTAGAATTAAAAAACAGTTCATTTTTAAAAAGACATAAATAAAGAGAGCGTTTGAAAAAAAGAATCTTGATACTAGGACCTATAAGTGATTTTGGAGGACGAGAAATGATGACAAATTTGCTTGCTCATGCCTTAAAAGATAACTTTCAGGTTAAGATATTATCAACTATTGCTATGACAAAAGCATCCGCAGCGCTTATAAACATAGATAAGAATAGCTGGGATACTATAAACTATTATTTATATAGGAATAATTTTATTTTAAAATTAACAGCATTATTAACTAAAACCATTTTTAAGCGAGAAGAACCCGCCTATTTTTTCATAAAGAATAAATTAGTAGATAAGTATTTTAATTTTAGCGCATTGTATTACAATACAATACATGGTCATATAAAAGCAGCAGATGTAATCATATGCAGTAATGAGATAACAGGTAAATGGTTAGAGGAAACTCTGGTAATTAGTGGTAAAGAAGATAAACCCATATTGATAAGAATTACAGGAAAGATTAAATCCATACCAGATTTTATACTAACGTTATCAAAAAAAAATGTACAAGTTTTAGTCCATTCTAAGCAAAACGTTGATAAACTGGAACCTTGTTTAGGCTTACAAGTGTGCCATATCGATCAAACGACACCTTTAGAAACAAGTTTAATTAATTTGTCAATTGATGAAAACGATGTTTTAACGTATGGTTTTTTAGGACGATTTAGCGAGGAAAAAGGTATTAAAGAATTATTGCAAGCGTTTGCAAAAAACAATAAAAAGCTGTTATTAGCAGGTAATGGCCCACTTAAAAAAGAAGTCGTTGAAGTGAGTACCAAAAGTAAAAATATAGATTATATAGGGGAGTTGGTACATAGTGAACTATATAAGCTATTTAATAAGATTGATGTATTTATTATACCATCTTTTGAGGAAGGAGGACCTCTAGTTGGTCTAGAAGCTATGGCAGCAGGGAAGTTAATTATATCAACAAAAGTAGGCGCTATGCCCGAACGGTTACAACAAACAGGTAACGATTATTGGTTTAGTCATGACGTACCAAATTCATTACAACAAGCTATAGAGGCTGTTGAAGAATTAAGCAGCGCGCAAAGGCTAAAGATTAGAGATCAAGTGCGAAAAAAATATATCGAGCATAATTCTTTTAAGAGCATTCAAAAAAAGTACCTGGAACTAGTAGGGGAATTAATAAAATTAGAGTAAGTTAAACACATGAAACATTTATGGTTGAATTTAATGATACAACGTTAATGATTATTTGGATGTTACATGTAGCCATTGAAAATCAATAAAAGAATACATGAAAATACTAATGGTAGCTATACCGAACCATCATTTTTTTCAATGGGTAAATCAGTTAAAGTCATCTGGATATGAGGTGTTTTGGTTTGATATAACAGATGGGGGAGATAAAGTGAAGCGCATTAATTGGGTAACCCAAATTAAAAAATGGAAATTAAAGGTTGATTACCCGTTTAGATTTTCTATTAAAAGGTATGCGCCAAAACTATATAGATTAATTCAAAAAGTTAATGAAAGAGATGTAGCTCCGGTTTTTAATAAATGTATAGAAGAAATAAAACCAGATATAGTACATTGTTTCGAAATGAAGCTATCTGGCTTACCTATTCTGGGAGTCATGCAGCAAAACAACATCCCTTTTATATATTCCTCATGGGGAAGTGATTTGTTTTATTTTAAAGAAATGGGAGTTACAAAAAGCCAAGTACAAGCATTTTTTAAAAGGACAGATTATTTAATAACAGATTGTAAACGTGATTATAATATTGCTTTAAAAAACGATTTTAAATCCAGTTTTTTAGGCGTTTTCCCTGGTAATGGAGGATTGAATATTGATAACAACTTAATAAGAAAACACGAAGACAGGCATTTAATTCTAGTAAAAGGCTACGATGACGGAGTAGGGATGGCTTCGGTTGTTATACAAGCACTTACTTTAATACCCAAACAATTACTCAAGCATAAAGACATTATTGTTTACAGTGCAGATGCTTCTGTGATTTCTCAAATTAAAACCCTTACGTTTTTTTCAGATTTAAATATAAAAACCTATGCAAGACATCAATTTATAAATAATAGAGAATTATTAGAATTTATGGGTAAAAGCTGTTTGCATATAGCAAATAGTATATCAGATGGGATGCCTAATGTGCTGCTTGAAGCTATGGGAATGGGCGCTTTCCCCATTCAATCTAATCCAGGAAATGTTACCCAAGAAGTTATTTTAAACGAAAAAAACGGTTATTTAATTAATGACCCTCTTGATAAAGACGAAATAGCAAACTTAATAGAAAAGGCATTGATTAATAACTCATTAAGAAAAGAAGCACAACACTATAATGTTAACCTAGTGCAAAAAAAATACAATAGAAGAGTGTTACAGCCTAAAATTGTAGAGATGTATAAGAAAATCCATTTAAAAGACATATAGTAGTATGCAAATATCGTTTCTTATAGTCACTAGAAATAGGCCAGAAGATTTAATTTTCACACTAAAAAAATTAAAGTCAATTATAGATATATCTATTCACGAAGTTTTGGTTTTTATAGATAATTGTACAAAAACAGAAGCCATTATTAATGAATTTGATTGGGTAAACTGGACCATTTCTAAAAAGACAATGAGTGCATCTCCAGCAAGAAATTTACTATATAAAAAGGCTAAAGGAACTATTTTTATAGGTTTAGATGATGATGCGCACCCTGTTAGTACAGACTTTGTTTTAAATGTAGAAGCCACCTTTTTGAATAATAAAAAAATAGGAATAATAGCATTTCAAGAGGTAAGAGGTTTATTTAAATCGGACGAAGAAGCCATAACCAAAGCGAAACAAAAAGACTCTTTTTTAACAAACGATTTTGTAGGCTGTGGTTTTGCTATCAAGAAGGCCGTTTATAATATGACTAACGGCTTTCCTAAATGGATTGATATATATGGAGAAGAACCAGCCTTAGCTATAGAAGTATTAGATTTAAATTATGATATTTTATATAAACACGATATTATTGTAAACCATAGAGTCGATGTTGAAAAGAGAAAAGTTTTAGGGAGAAATTATTTTAGGTTTGAAAAACAATTGAAGAATACAATAAAGTATTATCTGGTTTACTACCCTAACCCAATATTAAAACTTTTAAAGTTATTGTTTCATAATTTTAGAAAATATGCCCTAAAAGATATAACGTATTTTTACCTGTTTATAAAGGCATGTAGCTCCACATTATTGCAAACGTTTAAAATATTAAAATACAGGAAAACAGTTAAAAAAAGTACAATAAAACATAAAATGTCCCTTAAAAATTTAACGTATTAAAAAGTGATTTTTTCAGTTGTTTATTTAGATATAATTTAATTTATAAGGTGAAGATGCTTGCTAAAAATATCGTGCTCTTTTTTGTGTTCTTTTTTGTTTTTGAAAAAGGGAGCTACATTTTTTTGCATAGAGCTCCAGATCTAGAATATGATAGGCGCTTAGAACATGTTATTAATGGAACTATAAATAAGGATATTATAGTATTAGGGTCTTCAAGAGGTTCTGGTAATATTATTGCAGGTCAGATAGAAAAAAGTACGCCGTATAGTTGTTATAATCTCTCCTATAGAGGATCGAATATTGTATTTCAGGAATTTGTATTTAAAACATTACTAAAATATAACGAAGCTCCTAAGAAAGTAATTTTAGTTATTGATAATCCCCAAGAATTTTTGAAAGCTAAAACACTTAATTTTAGGGCAGATCGACTATTCCCGCTATCAAAATATAACTATATTAATGATGAATTAATTAGACAAGACAAAAGAAATTTGCTGTCTAAACTATTTTATTCAGCCAGATTAAGTTTAGCAACTTTAAAAATAAAAAAAGTTAGGCCTCCTTCTATAGCTTTACTTGATTCGTATGGATCGAGACCAATTATAAAAGAATCAAAAAGGGATCTTGTTTTTTTAGATACCATAGTAAAAGATTATGCGAAAGAAAAAGAGGAACAAAACTATATCAAAGCTTTTAAGAACATTCAGGCACTATCCAAACAAAAAAATATAGAGTTGATTTTCGCGTTTTGTCCAAACTTTCAATCCTTTAACAATAGTTTTATAAAACGATTTGAAAAAATGATTTTACCTGAGAACAAAATTTTTGTTTACGATAGTTTAAACCCAATGTATAAGCAAAAGAAATATTTTTATGATATATCACATCTAAATAAAAAAGGGGCTGAGGTGTTTACTTCAGAAATTATTACTTTTATCAATTCCAAAAAGAACAAAAACAAATGAAGGTAGCCCTAGTAACAGGTGTAAATGGTCAAGACGGATCGTATCTAGCAGAATTATTATTAGAAAAAGGCTATATGGTCCATGGAATTATTAGGCGAAGTTCTACTTTTAATACAGAGCGTATTGAGCACTTGTATATTGATACATTGTTGAAAGATTTACATGAAAAACAAAGCATTAAGTTGCATTATGGCGATTTAACAGATGGCTCTAATTTAATACGATTGGTACAAGAAATTCAACCAGATGAAATTTATAATTTAGCGGCACAGTCTCATGTAAAAGTATCTTTTGACTTGCCAGAATATACCGTAGAAACAGATGGTGTAGGTACTTTAAAATTATTAGAAGCTATTAGAATTTGTGGTTTAATAGATAAAACTAGAATTTATCAGGCGTCAACATCGGAGTTATATGGTAAAGTTCAAGAAATACCTCAAACCGAAACCACACCTTTTTATCCTCGATCACCATATGGAGTAGCAAAATTATACGCCTATTGGATCACTAAAAACTATAGAGAATCCTATGGAATGTATGCGGTAAATGGTATTTTGTTTAACCATGAATCGGAACGTAGAGGGGAAACGTTTGTAACAAGAAAAATAACATTAGCAGCAGCAAGAATAGCTCATGGTATTCAAGATAAATTATATTTAGGAAATTTAGAAGCTAAAAGAGATTGGGGCTATGCTAAAGATTATGTAGAATGTATGTGGTTAATGTTACAACAAGATAAACCAGAAGACTATGTAATTGGAACAGGTGAACAGCATACAGTAAGAGAATTTTGTGAACTAGCTTTTGCTGAAGCAGAAATAGGTATTAAATGGCAGGGAGAAGGAGAAAATGAAAAAGGGATATGCTCCAAAACAGGTAGGTGCTTAATAGAAATAGATACAAATTATTATCGTCTAGCTGAGGTGGAAACACTTTTAGGAGATCCAACCAAGGCAAAAACAGATTTGGGATGGAACCCTCGTAAAACATCTTTTAAAGAATTAGTGAAAATTATGATGGCACATGATTTAGATTTAATAGCTCGTAAAAACTAATTATGGAGTTTAAGGCTAAAATATTTGTTGCAGGACACAATGGTTTGGTAGGTAGTGCAATACTTAAAACTTTAAAAGAGAAAGGGTACACAAATATCGTAACAAAAAATCGCTCGGTTTTAGATTTAATGGATTATGAGGCTGTAGCTACATTTTTTAAAGAAGAACAACCTGAATATGTGTTTTTAGCAGCGGCTAAAGTTGGAGGGATTTTAGATAATAACACAAGAAGAGGCACTTTTATTTATGAGAATCTAATGATTCAAAACCATGTGATCCATTTAAGTTATAAGTATGGTGTTAAAAAACTACTGTTTTTAGGGAGTACTTGTATTTATCCTAAAGACTGCCCACAACCTATAAAAGAAGATTATTTGCTTACTGGGCCTCTGGAATATACAAATGAGCCTTATGCTATAGCTAAAATAGCAGGGATCAAATTATGTGAAAGTTATAATTTACAATATGGAACTAATTTTTTATCGGTAATGCCTACTAATTTATATGGTCCTAATGATAATTTTGATTTAGAAAAATCTCATGTACTACCAGCTTTGATAAGGAAGATTCATTTAGCAAAACTTTATCAAGAAGGAAATTTAGAAGCTATTAAAGCAGATCTCAAATTAGAAAAAATAGATGAAATAGAACGTTTACTATATAAGCATGGTATAAAAAAATCAAGTATCGAAATTTGGGGGAGCGGTAAACCTATGCGAGAGTTTTTATGGTCTGAAGATATGGCAGAAGCATGTGTTTTTGTGATGCAATCATTAAATTTTAAAGATTGTGTTTCCAATAACGAAAAAGTAAGCAATACACATTTAAATATTGGTACGGGGAAAGATATTTCAATAAAAGAACTAGGAGAGTTAATAAAGCAAGTTGTAAATTATAAAGGTAATTTTGTTTTCAATACAAGCAAACCAGATGGCACATTAAAAAAATTAACTAATTGCGAAAAGATAAATGCTTTAGGTTGGAGATATTCTGTAGAATTACAAGAGGGTATTAGTCGCTTATATAAATGGTATTTAAAAGCTTCTAAATAGATAAAATAAATGTTTTCATCTATAAAATATGTATTTTAGCGATTGATTTAACAGGAAGTATACACCCTAACTTATGAAAAAAATAGGTTTTATTCCATTAAGAAAAGGATCTAAAGGAATACCAAATAAGAATAAAAGGAAAATGGTAGGGAGACCTTTATTCACTTGGGTTCTAGGTGAAGCTATTTTTTCAGAATTGGATGAAATAGTAGTATATACAGATGATGAAAATATCATTAGCTTTATAGAAAAAGAATACCACTGGACAGATAAAGTTAAAGCTTTATTAAGAAGTGAAGACAGTGCTACAGATACAGCTTCTACAGAGAAAGCAATTCTGGAATTTTGTGAATCTATAGATTATAATTTCGATGTGTTTTGCTTATTACAGGCAACATCTCCCTTTACAAAAAGAGACGATATAAATACCTGTTTAAATAAGTTGGAAGGAGCTACAGATTCAGCATTAACAGTTGTGAACACCCACCGATTTTTATGGAATGAGAAAGGAGAGGCATTAAATTATAATCCTTTAAAAAGACCGAGACGGCAAGATTTTAAAGGCCTATTAATAGAAAACGGAGCTGTTTACGCAATTAAACGAGACATATTAAAAGAACATAAAAATAGAATAGGAAATACCCCAGCAGTAGTAAAAATGCATGAAGATTCTTTGCTGGAAATAGATACAGAATCCGATTGGGTAGCCATAGAAAGTTTATTAATTGAGAGGCAGAAACGATCAAAACAATCTAGAGAAATAACACATGTTGTTTTAGATGTAGATGGCGTTTTTACAGATGGAACAATTACGTATACTAAAGAAGGAGAACATACGAAGTGTTTTGATATGCGTGATGGTATGGGGCTGGAGATTTTAAGACAGTATGGAGTAGAAATTATGGTCATGACTTCAGAAGACTCTAAGCTTGTGGCTAAACGTATGGAAAAATTAAAAATTAAAGACGTCTTTTTAGGCGTAAAAGATAAATATACACTACTTAACAAAATTAGCATAGAGAAAAACATTCAACTAAGTAGCATAGCATATATAGGAGATGATGTTAATGATCTTACTAATATATGTAGTGTAGGATGGTCTTTAACTCCAAATAATGCCACAGATATTGTAAAACAACATGCAGATGTGGTACTTTCTAAAAATTCTGGAGCAGGAGCGATTCGAGAAGCATGCCAATTTATAATAAATTACAATAAAAGATTTTAAAGCCCTAAAGTTTTATGACCACATATAAAAAACCCTATATAATAGCAGAAATAGGGTGTAACCATAAAGGAGAAATAGAGATAGCAAAAGAACTCATTAAAGTAGCTAAAATCTTTTGTAATGTAGATGCTGTCAAATTTCAAAAGCGAAATAATATAGAGTTACTAACTAAAGAACAGTATAACAATCCTCATCCAAATCCTATAAATTCTTATGGAGATACATATGGAGCTCACAGAGAATTTTTAGAATTTGATGTCGACCAGCATAAAGAATTAAAAGACTATTGTGAGGAAATAGGAATTACCTACTCAACATCTGTTTGGGATTTGACATCAGCAAAAGAAATAGCATCTTTAAATCCTACTTTTATTAAGATACCATCGGCATGTAATAATAATGTCGAGATGTTGGAATGGTTATGTGGTCATTACAAAGGAGAAATACATATTTCTACAGGAATGACTACAAAAGATGAAATAGACTGGATTGTCAACCTTTTTAAAAGTAACAAGAGAAATCAGGATTTAGTACTTTATAATTGTACCTCTGGGTATCCAGTACCTTTTGAAGATGTTTGTTTGTTGGATATTAATGTATTACTTGATAAATATAAAAATGATGTAAAGCATATAGGTTTTTCTGGACATCATTTAGGAATAGCAGTAGATGTTGCGGCTTACACATTAGGGGCTAATATTATAGAGCGTCATTATACGCTTGATAGAACATGGAAAGGCACAGATCATGCAGCGTCACTAGAACCAATGGGGCTAAGAAAACTATCAAGAGACTTGAAAGCTGTATTTAGAGCTTTAAACTTTAAAAGCCAGGATATCCTTCCTATAGAGAAAATACAAAGAGACAAATTAAAAAATCAGAAAGGTTAAATCTTAAAGGATGCAGAAAAAAGTTTTTGTTTTCTTCCCAGATGGTGTAGGCTTAAGAAATTTTGCTTTTACCAATTTTAAAACCATAGGGGAGCAAATGGGATTTGAAATTACATACTGGAATAACACCGTTTTTTCTCTTAAAGACAACTTGGGTTTTAATGAGGTGAAAATAAACAACCATACTGTTCATAAACTATTGCCTCTTTATACTAGAGCAAGAAAGCGCATAGAATTAAATAATTCTCAACGCAAATTTAAAGATAAGGTTTACGAAACGTATAAATTTCCATTTAACTATAAAGGATTAAAAAATACCTTTAAAAGCTTATATACAAAATGCTTAATAGGGATTTATAACTCTGAAAAGGGTATTGTAAAACTTAGACAAAAAATTAATACGTTAGAACGTTCAACTTCAAAATATAAGTATTGTAAGGAGCAATTAGAACAGTACAAACCAGACATGGTATTTTGCACAACACAACGATCTACACAATCAATAAGTGCGTTATTAGCGGCTAAAGATTTAGGAATCCCCACGGCAGCATTTGTATATTCCTGGGATAATGTACCAAAAGCCATGCAAGTTGTGGAAACCGATTATTATTTTGTTTGGAGTAATTTAATGAAAGAACAGTTATTACAATACTACCCTTTCGTTAAAGAAGAGCAAGTTTTTGTAACGGGAACACCACAGTTTGAACCACATTACAATACATCATTGTTAGAAACAAGAGAAGCTTTTTTTAAACAATATAATTTAGATGTAAACAAAAAATATATATGCTATTCTGGTGATGATGAAACTACTTCGCCTTTAGATCAATATTACCTAGAGGATTTAGCAAACGCAGTACGAAGCTTAAATGCCAAAGGAGAAAACCTAGGGATTATTTACAGAAAATGCCCAGTAGATTTTACGCCTAGGTATAATACAGTTTTAGAAGCAAATAAAGATATTATAACCGTATTAGACCCTATATGGAAACAAGTAGGTAAGCAATGGAACCAAGTGTTGCCTACTCCAGAAGATTTTAAAATGTTGTATAATATATGTGAACACAGTGAGTTAGTTACTAACGTATGCTCATCTACAGTATTTGATTTTGTGGCTCATGAAAAACCATGTATTTACTATAATTATGAGCAGCCGCAATTAAAAAAAGATATTCGTGATATTGGGCAGAATTATAAATATGTCCATTTTAGGAGTATGCCTAGTAAGCAGGCTGCTATTTTTTGTACAGATAAAAACGATTTAGAAGGTTTGGTAAATCAAGTATTAAGAGGAACGTTATCTAACGTTGAAATTTGTAAAGAATGGTATAAAATTGTAGTTGGACAAACACCAACAATGGCGTCTAAAACTATTTGGCAAACAATAGATTCTGTGTTAAAATGAAACATTCACTGTTAAAATTAGTTATTCAGTCTTAATGATTTTAGGGTGTTACACCTGCCTATTGGTAGACTGTGAACGTTAAAAATCAATAAAATAAGCACATGAAAGTAGGATACATTACTTCAGAATACCCTCACCCTAAAGTTAAAAGTGCTGGAGGGTTAGCTACAAGTATTAAAAATTTAGTAGTTGCTTTAGTCGCTAAAGGAGTAGGAGTTATTGTATTTGTGTACCATCAAGATAAAAATGAAATAATTGACGATAATGGCGTAGAAATACACCTTATTAAAAAGAAAAATTATCAATTAGCGACATGGTATTTTTATAGGAAACATCTAGAAAAATATGTAAATGCCATAACAAAGGAAAAAAATATTAATATTTTGGAGGCTCCAGATTGGACAGGTATAACGGCTTTTATGCGCTTTAAAATACCCTTAGTAATAAGGTTTCATGGGAGCGATGCCTACTTCTGTAAATTAGATAAAAGAAAGCAAAAGTTTAAAAACTTTATGTTTGAAAAATTAGCATTAAAAAGAGCAAATGCTTTTATAGCCCCTACGGATTATGCAGGTGTTGAAACACAAAAAATATTTAATTTGCAGGCGGAAAAGATAAAAACAATACATTATGGTTTACAGCTAGCGCATTTTGAGAATGAAGCGCCTCATGTTTATGTTGCGCATACCATATTGTATATTGGAACCATAATAAGAAAAAAGGGGGTTTTTGAACTGGCAAAAATATTTAATAAGGTTAAAGCACTCAATCCAGATGCCAAATTAATTATGATTGGTAACGATTCGGCAGATATTAAAACGGGAAAACCTTCAACTTATAATCTAGTAGAACAGGAGTTTTCTTCTGAAGCTAAAAAAAGTGTACATTACTTAGGGAAAATACCTTATTCCAAAGTAAAGGAAGAAATAAAAAAAGCGCATGTATGTGTTTTTCCCTCTTATGCAGAAACATTGGGTATGGTTACCATAGAATCTATGGCGCTTAAAAAACCTGTGGTCAACACAAGTATTGGTTGGGGGAAAGAGTTAATAGATGATGGTGTAAATGGCTTTTTAGTACACCCATCAAATAGTGATGAATATGCTAAAAAAATTGTTGATATACTTGGAGATAATACTTTAAGTCAAACCTTAAGAGAAGCAGCTAGAATAAAAGTAGAGACTACTTTTGATATAAAAAAGATAGTTGATATTAATATCGATTATTATAATTCTGTATTAAGATCATGATAATAATAGTTCATGATAAAAAGTGTGTTTTAGAAATTTTTTGGGAAGATAGTAAACAAAACTTAACTTTCAATAAAACAGCTTCTGTAGGTTCTGTTTTCAAAGAAATTGCAATAAAAAATCCAGAAGCACTAATTATATGGGTTTACAAACCTTTCAAAGCGTTTATAAATGTGGAGAATATAACATCTATTTTTCACCATAGGATGATAATGGCATCTTATTCTGTAAATGGCAAATTTGTTATTTCAGAACAAATAGGATACATTGAAAATAAACCATACGCTAATGTTAGTAGAACTGTAAAATATCCTACCTGGCAAATGAGTAGTGATATTGGAGGGATTTATGCAAAAACATTTAATACCATTTCTAAAACAATTACAGCGCATAAAAACTTTGACTTTTTTATAACATCTGTCGCCAAACATAACATGACTCAGGGCCTTTTATGCTATTCAAATCCTTTATTTTTAAAGAAAAATATACCAGTAAAATCTTGCAAAGAAATTTTAAATAATAATTATTTGTTATTTAAGTTTGTAAAACAAAACTATAAGTGGTTTTGGGTTTTTAATTTGTTTTTATGCTATGTGCTGTTTGAAAAAAAAGGTCCCATTTTCCCTTTTTTGTATGGGTTCTGTTTCAAGCAAAATAAAAAAAGAGTAAACCTAAACCCATTAACATACCAATCAAGCCTTAAAGTTGTAAAGGATAAATCTATAGATGTTATTATTCCAACAATAGGAAGAAAAGATAGTTTGTATGATGTGTTAAAAGATCTATCCAAGCAAACGTTTTTGCCAAAGCATGTTATAATAGTCGAGCAAAACCCATTACTTGGTTCAAAAACCGAATTAGATTATTTAGCCAATCAAGAATGGCCGTTTAAGATTATTCATAAATTTATTCATCAAACAGGTGCCTGTAACGCCAGAAACCTAGCACTAAGTTTTGTCAAGAGCGCGTGGGTTTTATTAGGGGATGACGATAATAGATTTGATACAGATTTAATTGAACGTTTATTTAAAAGCATAGAAAAGTTAGGCGTAAAGGCTGCTACAACAATGTATGTACAACCAAATGAAGAGAGTGTATACCTAAAGACCAATCAAACAGATATATTTGGTTCTGGAAACAGTATAATAAAAGCAGAAGTGTTAAAAGAAGTTGCTTTTGATATGGCTTTTGAATTTGGTTATGGCGAAGATTCAGATTTTGGAATGCAATTAAGAAAAACAGGGTATGATGTGATCTATTTCCCAGAAATAAAAATCACGCATTTAAAGTTACCCTTTGGAGGATTTAGAACCAAATATGTGCCTATATGGAGCAAAGACAACATACAACCAAAACCAGCGCCCACTATAATGGTTTTAATGCTAAAACACTTTAATAATTTTCAAAGAAAAGGCTATATGTATGTTTTGTTTTTCAAGTTTTATAAAAAACAACGTATAAAGAACCCTTTTGTTTACTTAAAACGGTTTAAACAACAATGGAAGAGAAGTGAATATTGGGGAATGCAATTATTGAAAAATGAATCTTAAAGAAAAACTACAAAGATTAGTATTAAGATATAGGATGATTAAAAATCACCCTATATCATCTCAATCTCCTTTTAAAGCGATGCTTAGGTACCTATCTTTTAACATTTATCAATTAATATCACCCAAACCCAGAATTTATAATTGGGTAGGAGGATTAAAATTTTATGCAGAAAAAGGAGATGCTGGTATCGTAGGAAATATTTATTATAGGCTAATGGATTATGAAGATTCTAAATTTTTATTAGATACTCTAAATAACGAGGATGTTTTTGTGGATGTAGGGGCTAATTTGGGACATTATTCAATGTTAGCTAGTGGTATTTGTAAGTCAAAAGTTATAGCTATAGAGCCTATTAGTCATACAGTTAATAAATTAAAGAAAAATCTTGAGTTAAATAAGTTACTTGAAAAGGTGACAATTTTGAAATATGGAGTAGGAGATAAAAATGAAGAGCTTAATTTTACAACTAATAAAAATGTAATGAATGGTGTTGTGAAAAATGGAGCTAATAGTACGACAAAAATTAAAGTTAAAACATTAAACCATTTATTGAAGAATGTATCCCCAACATGTATTAAAATTGATGTAGAAGGTTACGAGTATAATGTTATTAAGGGAGCACATGATATTTTTAGAAATCCATCATTAAAATATTTATTGATAGAATTTAATAATTCAGGAGAAAAATTTGGTTTTCATGATGAAGATGTTTACCAATTAATTTTAGATTATAATTTTGTTCCCGTAAAATATGATGTTGAAAACAAGTCTATTCTTCCAATAGAAAGTTATAATACCCATAAGTTTAATACATTATTTATAAGAAAAGATTTTGATTAAACTTTACACAGATAACACATTTTTAACAGAGGCTAATAGAGCCTTCGTATTTCCATTATTATTTGATTTGGTTTATGTGAAAAATGAATTCTTAAACCAATACTATAGTATAGTAGACAACATAGAAGAGTGTAATATTGTGGTTTTTCCTGTTGATTATAATATATTTTGTAGAAAAACAAAGCCTTTAAATATGCTTTGTTTGAAAGCCAAAACAAATAGTAAACCTATATGGTTGTATACAGCAGGTGACTTTGGTTTTACGGTATATATTCCTAATAGTTATAATTTTAGATTAGGAGGATTCGATTCTAAACTAAATAAAAATACGTTTATACTGCCTTCTTTTGTTAACGATCCATACAAAACAGTTTTAAAGCAATCTTTTTCTGTAATGCCAAAAACAGAATTACCAGTTATAGGCTTTGTAGGTCATGCAAATACAGGGATTTTAAACTATATAAAATCGTACTTAAGTTATTTAAAGTTAAGACTCAAACGTATTTTTAAACGCAGATTTTTTGATTTGCAAAAGTTTTACCCTTCAAGTAGTATTAGAGGGAAAGTGTTAAATAAATTAAAGCGAAGTAAACGTATAGAAACTAATTTTATTTTAAGAAAAAAGTATAGGGCAGGGGCGGTAAGTCAACAACAAAAAGAAAAAACAACCCAAGATTTTTATAACAATATCTATAATAACATTTATACATTTTGTATGCGAGGTGTAGGGAATTTTTCGGTACGTTTTTATGAAACTTTAGCAGTAGGACGTATTCCTGTGTTGTTAAATACAGATTGTAGATTGCCATTGACAAATTATATAGATTGGAAAAAACACACTGTAATTATAGATGCTTCAAGTAAAGTGTCTATAGCATCTCAAATAGCTGACTTTCATAATTCAAAAAGTGATGATGAGATCAAAGCAATGCAACAAAATAATAGATTGTTATGGGAAACACAACTAATGAGACATAGTTATTTTAAAACAATACATGATTTGTTTCTAAATAAAATAGAGGATAATGCCTAAGCTTTTTTCACTTATCGTATGTACTTATATGAGGCCAGAAGCCCTTATAAGGTTACTTAATTCTGTAAAAAAACAAACACATTATCCAGATGAGATTTTAATAATAGATGGTTCTACAAATTTTGCCACAGAAGAGGCTTTAAAAGTCCATATTTTTAAGAATTTAAGCTATTTTAAAGTTAATGAAGTTAATCGAGGCTTAACAAAGCAACGTAATTTTGGGCTAAAGCAGTTGTCTAAAGCATCTAAAATAGTATGTTTTTTAGATGACGATGTGATTTTAGAGACAGATTATTTTCATCATTTAATTTTAACTTATAGCAAATACCCTGAAACTATAGCGGTAGGCGGCTATATTACAAACGAAGTACATTGGGAAAAGGTGTCTGTAGAAAATGAGTCATCAAAATTTTATTTTGATGGCTGGGCAAGACATGAATCTTCCCGATTTAAGATAAGACGTATTTTGGGTTTACAACCAGATGCTGCTCCTGGTTATTTACCGTCATTTGCCCATGGCCGTTCTACCAGTTATCTGCCGCCATCTAATAAAACATATCCAGTAGAGTTTTTTATGGGAGGGGTATCTTCTTATAAAACATCAATTTTCAAGAAAGTAACATTTTCTAATTATTTTGAAGGCTATGGACTTTATGAAGATTTAGATTTTTGTTTAAGAGCCTCTAAATTAGGTCCCATGTATGTTAATACAGCAGCAAAGTTAGAACATCATCATGAAAAAGGAGGGCGACCAGATACCTATAAGTTTGGTAAGATGGTAGTGCGTAATAGCTGGTATGTATGGAAAGTAAAGTATAATAATCCCAGTTTTAAAGCCATATGTAAATACCATGCAACCGTAATTTTATTAATGATTATTCATTTTACCAATAGCTTTTATGGGAGAAACAAAATGAATTCGTTTAAAGAAACTTTGGGGAGATTTGTAGGTTGGTTATCTTTATTTTTTAATAAACCTAAGGGGAAATGACAAAACTCGAATTTTTTAAAAGTAACCTAGTTCATTTACTTTCAGAAAAAGAATGCAAAGCGTTAAACGATAACGAATTAGTTTTTCAATGTGGAAATACATATAAAATAATAAAAGGAATACCAATAGTAATAGATGAATCTAAAAGTATTTTTAAAGTAGACGATATAGCAAAAAATGTACCTACAGCTCAAAATTCCAGTTATAGAAAAGACAGTTTAAAAAATATAATAAGAAAAAAAGTATTACCAGCGTTATCTAAAGATTTTGGTTTTTTAAAACGGTATAAAGCATTAGCAAATAATTTTAAAAATAAAACAATTCTAATTATTGGTGCAGGGGATAAGGTGCATTTTTATAACGACATGTTTAAAGAATCGTTAGTGATCACCTCAGATGTACACTTACAATTTAGTCCAGATATTGTTTTTGATGCACATCAAATACCTTTTAAGGCGTCTAGTTTTGATTTGGTGATAGCCTCTCAGGTTTTAGAACATACATTTAAGCCTTGGGAAGTAGCCAATGAGCTTGAGAGAGTAGTTAAGATAGGAGGAAAACTATTAATAGAAACACCATTTAATTTCCCATATCACAGTCCGCCATACGACTTTTATAGATTTACTTTTACAGGTTTAAGAAGTTTGTTTTCAAAGTGTAATTTGGATAGCTTTCAGGCAAATGAAGGTAGTGCCAGTGCAGTAGCAACATTTAATGCACAGTTTTTAATAGACGCGTTTTCAAACCGTTATTTAAGAATGCTTATGCTATTTATTTCAAGATTTTTATTTGGATGGATAAAATACCTGGATTTGATAAAGAAAAAAGCAAGTTATCTAAGCCTGTTTTCTCCTATGGGATTTAGTATGTTGTTTGTAAGAGATGAGGTAAAACGAACTAACGCTCAATTGTTAGACGAATTTTATAATTTAAAACCTTAGGATGAAATTTGCCGTAATTACTCATGTTCCACATAAACCTGTAAAAGATTCGTTTTTTGCATACGAGCCTTATGTAAGAGAAATGAATTTATGGTTTAAATATATAGATGAGGTTGAAATTGTAGCGCCAATAGTTTCTGGAGAAATATCAAAAATAGATGCCGCTTATAGGCATGAAAATATTCATTTTAATGAAATTCCATCAATAGAGTTTACGTCATTAAAAAAGGCATTTATCTCAATATTAAAAATTCCTGTTATTCTTGCTAAAATATATAACATATGTAAAAGAGCGGATCATATCCATTTACGTTGCCCTGGAAATATTGGTTTATTGGGATGTTTAGTGCAGGTGTTTTTTCCTAAAAAAACCAAAACAGCTAAATATGCAGGAAATTGGGACCCACTGTCTAAACAACCGCTAAGTTATAGATTTCAAAAATGGCTATTGAATAATACGTTTTTTACCAAAAGCATGCAGGTTTTAGTTTATGGAGAATGGAAAGAACAGTCCAGAAATATTAAGTCCTTTTTTACCGCAACATATTATGAAAGTGATAAACACGATATAGACGATAAAGTATTAGCGAAAAAAGAAACTATATTTGATAATGAAGCGCAAAAAAAATTTTTGTTTATTGGAACACTTTCCGAAGGTAAACGGCCATTGTTAAGTGCCAAAATTATTCTACAGTTATTAAAAAAAGGATACAATGTAAGACTAGATATTTATGGCGAAGGAAAGGAGCGTGATGTAATACATAAGTTTGTTAAAGAAAATAATATGGAAAAGCACATAACATTACATGGTAATACATCTGGAGATGTAATTAAAAGTGCCTATACTAATGCTCATTTTTTGCTGTTTTTATCAAAGTCTGAAGGATGGCCAAAAGTAATAGCAGAAGCTATGTTTTGGGGGTGTTTACCCATATCAACCCATGTGTCGTGTATACCGTATATGCTTGATTATGGTAAAAGAGGCGCTGTTGTAGAGGCGAATACAGACAAAATAATTTCTGTTTTGGAAAACTATTTTTTAGATAGTAATAAGTATTATAAAGAAGTAAAGAATGCTATGATATGGTCTAGGCAGTTTACTATGGAAAAATTTGATAAAGAAATAAGTTATCTGGTTAAATAATAACGGTTTATATTAGTATATGTATTCAGAAGGAAAATATTTTCAAGATCCAACTAGGCATTCAGAAGATAGTGAGTATAAGGTTAAGGCGATAAAGCGTATTTTAATTAAATATTTAGCTAATAATAACATAGAAATAAAATCTTATGCAGATGTAGGTTGTGGTTCGGGAACAATAGTTAAGCTGTTAGCTAGGGAGTTGAAACAAGTATTTACTTCGTTAAAAGTTATTAAAGGTTTTGATGTATCACCGCATGTAGCAGATATAGATGATGCTATTGTTGATTTTTATTTTGAAGATTTTACAAAAACTAATGAAAGTTTTGATTTAGTAACCCTAAATGACGTTTTTGAGCATGTGCCAGATCCAGTAACTTTTTTAAAAGAAGTAGGGAAAAGATCTAAACATGTGGTAATGCATATTCCTTTGGAAGACAGCTTATCTGTTAATTTAAGGAATCTTCAGAATAAAAAAATAAAGAATCCAGGGCATTTAGTTTTTTTAAATATCAATTCAGCGATTAATTTAATTACATTTTCAGGGTTAAAGGTTGTAGATTATGAGTATTCAAAAGAAGCATTAAAGGCACCATCAAACAATAAAACGATTTTACAAAAGGTAACGTATCCATTTAAGGCACTATTATTAAACTTAAATCCTTATTTGTTTTCTAAATTATTTGGGATTAGTATTGTGGTTATAGCTAAGGGAATTGATTTAAATGAATAATAACGTTAGAATACTTCAATTAATAGATTCTCTAGAAATAGGGGGCTCGGAAAGAATGAGTGTAAATATGTATAATACATTTACGTCTTGTAATATTGATAACCATTTAGTTGTGTCAAGAAAATCGGGTGCTTTATATAGTTTTATTAAAGATAAAAACAATGTTACTTTTTTAAACAAAAAAGGTTTTTTTGATGTCGTTGCTTTTTTAAAATTATTTAAATTGATAAGAAATTACCAACCCTCTGTAATTCATGCACATCAAACCTCTATTTACTGGGCATTTTTTGCAAAGCTATTATTTCCAAAAAAGATAATTATATGGCATGATCACTGGGGATTTAGTGATTTGTTAAAAGATTCAGATAGGCGAGCAATTAGAAAGTTATCATTTTTAATAGATGGTGTAGTTTGTGTAAATGATAAGATAAAGCAATGGAATATTAATAACTTAAGGGTAAAAGAAGAACATATTAAGTATATACGTAACTACCCGGTTTTTGAAAAAAGTGCAGTTAAGCCAACAAATGTATTTACTATGGTTTGCTTAGCGAATATACGAGATCAAAAAGATCATGAAAACTTATTAAAAGCTTGTGCATTATTGAATGAAGAAAAACTAAATTTTAAATTGTTTTTAGCGGGCTCTTTAGAAGATACTAGTTATGTAGAAAGAATTAAAAAACTAATAAAGACACTTAAACTAAATACCAAGGTAGAAATTTTAGGCCCTGTTATTAATATTTCTGAAATTTTAAGTAATGCAGATGTTGGGGTTTTAAGTTCTATGAGCGAAGGCTTGCCATTATCCCTTTTAGAATATGGAATGGCAGAATTACCAGTAGTATGCACTAATGTAGGGCAATGTAGCGAAGTATTAGGCAACGGTGAATTTGGTTGGGTAGTACCGCCTAAATCACCTAAAGACTTGGCATTAGCTATTAAAAAAGTATATAAAAAACCTGAAGAAGCTCATTTTAAAGCTATGGCTTTAAAAGAGAATATTCTGGAAAATTATGGCGCTAAAGGGTTTGTTAAAGTGTATTTTAAATTAATAGATGTTATCAAAAATTAAAGGGTAATGCAGTTATCTTTATATCATAAGCTTATTATTTTTCATGTCTTTTTAGGGGTAGCAGTATTTCTGTTTAAGCCCTTAGCTTTGTTATATTTTATTTTTACAACGTTTTATTTTATTTACAAGCTTTTTACAGTGCCGCAAAAAAATAAAACCTTTTATGTGCTTTTGGCATGTGCATATATTGTTGGATCAGAGGTGTTTTTAAGAATGAATAATGGGACATTCTTTTATGAGGCGAGTAAATATCTGGTAATAATATTTGTCTTGATTGGTATACTAACAACAGGATTTAGTACCAAAGGTTTAAGCTATGGTTTTTATATTCTGCTACTTATACCTGCAATTTTTGTTGCTATTTCTAATATGGGTATTGAAACCAATTTAAGGAAAGCGATAGCATTTAATTTGAGTGGCCCTGTTTGTCTTGGACTATCGGCATTATACTGTTATGGAAAGTCTGTAAGTTTTCAACAATTTAAATTGGTATTATTGGTTATGTTTTTACCAGTAGTTAGTATGACTACGTATTTGTTTTTATACACACCTAATTTGCAAGATGTTATTACTGGAACAGAATCAAATTTTGCAACATCTGGAGGTTTTGGTCCCAATCAAGTAGCAACAGTCCTAGGGCTAGGAATGTTTGTAATGGCATCACGTTTTTTTATGTCTAAGGAAAATAAATTATTAAAAATTTTTGATTTGGTGATTTTAGGAGCAATAGGTTTTAGGGCTATTGTGACTTTTAGTAGAGGAGGTGTGGTAACGGCAATTGTCATGATCTTATTTTTTCTTTTGTTATATTACGTAAAGGTTAACGTGAGGTATAAACGTAAAATTTTCTTTTCTCTCTTAGCCTTTTTTACTCTTGCAGTTGCTACTTGGATTATAAGTTCGGTTGAGACAGGAGGATTTATAGATAAGCGCTATGCTAACGAGGATGCAGCAGGAAGGGAAAAACAAGACATAACAACAGGAAGAACAGATTTAATTGTTTTTGAGATTAAACAATTTTTGGAGCATCCTGTTTTGGGTATAGGCGTTGGTAAAGTAAAAGAAAAACGTTTGGAAGAAACAGGTGTTTTAGCCGCCTCGCATAATGAATTAAGTAGAATCTTAGCAGAACATGGTACGCTTGGGATAGTAGCATTTGTAGTAATATTATTAATACCTCTATTTCACAGATTGGGAAATAAGTCTAACATATTTTTTTATTCGTTTTATCTATTTTGGTTATTAACCATAAACCATTCTGCAATGCGAATCGCTGCACCCGCATTTATTTATAGTTTATGTATTTTGAATATAGTTTATGAAAAACCTGCTTTACATAGGCAACGCATTATCGCAAAAAGGTAAAACATCTACAACAATAGATACATTAAGTAAATCGCTTCAAAAAGAAGGGTTTAATGTTTATGTAGTTTCAAGAAAGACCAATAAACTATACCGTTTATTTGATATGTTGTTTTCAATTATGAGTTATAGGAAACATGTGGACTATGTAATTATAGACACCTACAGTACATTAAATTTTTATTATGCATTTTTATGTAGTCAATTATGTAGAATGTTAAAGTTAAAATATATACCAATCTTGCATGGAGGAGATTTGCCTAAACGGTTAGAAAAATCACCTAAATTTTCCAAGACCATATTTAGTAATGCCTACGTAAATGTGGCGCCGTCGTTATATCTCAAATCGTATTTTCAGGATAAAGGATATAATAATATTAAATACATACCTAACACGATAGAACTCAAAAAATATAAATATCAAGAGAGAGCTTATAAGCAAATAAAATTATTATGGGTAAGATCGTTTTCAAAACTCTATAATCCAACTTTAGCAGTAAAGCTTTTAAAATCTTTAAGAGAACAAGGACAGCAAGCTAGTTTATGCATGATTGGACCAGATAATGATGGGAGTTTAATAGAAACAAAACAGCTAGCTAAAAAACTAAATTTAAATGTAGAGTTCACAGGTAAGCTTACTAAGGAACAATGGCATGAAAAATCTCAAGAATTTAATGTGTTTATTAATACCACTAATGTCGATAATACACCTGTAAGTGTTATAGAAGCCATGGCATTAGGATTGCCAGTAATATCAACCAATGTAGGAGGGATGCCTTTTTTAATTAATAATGAGGTAGATGGAATATTGGTGGAACCAAATAATATAGAGGCTTTTAAAAATAGTATCCTAAATCTAATAAGGAATAAAAAAGCAACAGATCAAATAGCTGCAAATGCTCGAAAAAAAGTAGAAGAGTTTGATTGGGATATTATAAAGCATAAATGGTTTTCCATTCTAAGCTAACTTAGTATCTTTGTTATCCATTATTCCCCTAACTAACATGCCTAAAAATAGTATTCATTTTGATATATCCGAACGTAAAGTATTATTACGGTTATTCGATATCGTATTTATACTTCTAACCCTATACTTTGTTGATTCAATATTTGATTTTGAGTATTTTTCGATCTCAAAAGAAAAATGGAAATGGTTGGTTGTTCTTATTGTTTATGTATCAATTTTCGGGACTGTTTTTGAATTGTATGATTTACAAAAATCGAGCAAATTAGAGACATTTTGGGTGAGTATTTTTCTCACCACATCTACCACAGTTTTATTTAACTTACTTACACCGTTTTTTACACCCCTATTACCAGAAAGTAGACTCCAAATACTTTATTTTTTCATCTCAATTTTAATAGCTCTTTTAGGCTGGAGAATTATATATATAACATTAATTACAACACCTCGTTTTTACAAAAGGGTATTGTTGGTTGGTGAAATTTCTAATATAAAATCAATAATTAGAACGTTTAAAAATTCTGATCCTAATTATAAAGTTGTAGGTTTTGTTAATTGTGAAGTAAGTGACGGATATGAAGATAAAATTAAATTCACAGGGCTGCAGGAATACCATCCTAAAGACATGTATCACATTATTAAAGAGCACAGTATATCTGAGGTGGTTGTAGCTACATATAACTCCGAAAACATAACACCAGATATCTATAGACAATTAATGGGTTTATTGGAAAATGGCATACCTATAAAAGAGTATACGCAAGTCTATGAAGAGTTAACCCAGCGTATACCTGTACAATTTGTAGGTAAAGATTTTTATAAATACTTCCCTTTTAGTAGAAATAATCAAAACAAAATGTATTTGCTTTTTTATCGTCTTTTTGATTTGTCAATTTCTATAGTTGGTATTTTATTAGGCGTTCTTTTTATACCACTCATTTTATTAGGAAATTTAATTGGAAATAAAGGCCCTCTTTTTTATATACAAGAACGTGTAGGCAAAAACGGTAATTTATTTAAAATAATTAAATACCGGACTATGATACCTAATGCTGAAAAAAATGGAGCAGTTTGGGCAAAAAAGAACGATGCAAGAATAACTGTTTTTGGTAAGTTTTTAAGGAATTCGCGGTTAGATGAAATCCCTCAATTTATTAATGTTTTAAAAGGAGAAATGAGCTTAATTGGTCCAAGACCAGAACGTCCACATTTTGTTAGAGAACTCTCACAGGTTTTACCTTTTTATGATACCAGACATATCGTAAAACCTGGTTTAACAGGATGGGCTCAAGTAAAAACCAGATATGGTTCTACTGTAAATGATAGCTTACTTAAACTTCAATATGATTTGTATTATATTAAACACAGAAGCTTTGTTTTAGACGTAAATATTCTTTTTAAAACCTTGAGTACAGTTATCTTCTTTAGGGGACAGTAACTTTATTTGCTTACTGCTTACTGCTTACTGCTTATACTGCTTACTACCTTGAGCCTACCAGAAAAGTGTTTTATCAAGAACAAATATCTAGCAAAAAGAACCACTAGTAAAGGAATTAAACCAATAGCAAAAACCTGAACACCAATTATCCAATGCAGCGTTAAAAGACATAACATAATTAGTAGAAACTTCAGATATTTAATAAACCAAGCGTTTACTTTATTTTTTAGTATTTGACCAATCATCAAAACATTTAAAACAAAAGCCCATAGTAAATTATAATTTTGATGTGTCCCTGTATGATCTGTAGCAAACCAGAGCAATAGAATAAAAATGCCTACAATACCAGTGAGCATAAATAACAAAACATCTATCCATTTAGATCTTTTATTATTTTTAAAATCTTTATAAGTAATAAAAAGAATAATCAAGGCAATAACACTAAGAATAAATAAAGGACTGGTAAAAAATGAAATATTGGCTTTAGTTACTTTCTTTTTGTAAACAGCTTGCGTATGTTTTACCAATGGTTTACCTGTTATTTTATGTTTAGCGACCTCAAAAAACCTGTAAATATTGTTAGGTAAAAACATCTGTTCCACGGCGGTTGCTTTTCTATCTATAACAGAACCTAGGGCTATATCTATACCAAAACTTCCCCAAGTATTTTTAGTGACATTATCATAAATTAAACGTCTAAATGTTTTTTGAGTGTAATCTTCAGGAAGGTTAAATTTAATATTATTATTAGTGGTAATATTTACCACATCTTTAATACGTGTAGCACAATTATCAAAAAAGAACTCGTATAAATAGTCTCGGTTTTCAGGCTTGTAATTGTTAATTAAATAATTGTGAAGTTGTTGTTTTTCGCTTTGCGATAAATCTAAAACTTGTTCTTTAATACTTCTGTTAAGATATTGATAGATATGATGAAAACGTTTAAAAGTAGATTTACTAATTTGATATTTTAATCTTCCTTGAGCAAATTTTAGATAAAAATTGGGTGTATTAAAATCGTATTGACCAAATCCATAAACAATATCCAACCCATTGATACCATCTTTAATTCTAAAAGCACTATGGCCAAAGGCATCATTTAATGAGTTTCCAGGACCAACAGTTAAAACACTTATTTCAGCCTTAGGTGAAAGTGTGTGTTGCGCGTTTAATGATAAAAATAGAACTGAAAACAGAAGGAGTAAAATACGTTGTCTCATTATCTAAAAATACTAAAATCAAGCTTTAAAGAAAATACATTAGAGTACAAAGCTACACTTTGATCTCCAATATCTGTAAACGCATAATCTAACTGTATACCATTGTATTTAAAACCAACACCAAAACTAGGTTGAAATGTTAATTGATCGGTATTGTCAATCTGTAATTCGTTCTGGAAATTTCCCATACCACCACGTAAATAGACCATGTCAATATAACTAAATTCAAGACCTAAAGCAGGATTTATACTGGCGAACGATGTGGAAATAATATCATTGTTTTCTTCAAAACGTACATTTAAGTTGGCAGCAGCAAGTAATTTATAATCATAGTTAAATGTTATAAGTTTAGAAGCTCCTATTTGGAGTTTAGGAATAGTAATCTCGGTAGTTTCTGGGAGTTCTTGATTCTGGCCTTCAACAGCATTTCTAATAGTTTCAAATTCATCTTCATCGATAGCCCAAGCATTATATGTAGTTGTAATGTCTCTGGCCATGATACCAAAATTCCAATCATTTTCAGTTTTAAATTGAATACCTATATCAAAACCAAATCCCCAAGAAGAAGCAAAATCTCCAATCACTCTTCTAATAACTTTAGCATTAACCCCATAATTGAGACCTTGAATGGGTAATTTTCTAGCATAAGAGAATGTTAACCCATAATCTGCAGTAGAAAATAAACTAATTCTATCGTAGTTAATATTACCTTGCTCATCAATAAGTTGTGTTGTATTTAATATATCATCTACAGCAAAACGTATAAGCGAAACACCTATAACGCTTCTATCATCCAAAGGCATGGCAAAGGCTGCATAATTATAATTAGCAATATTTGCAAAGTAGCTAGAATGCATTAAAGCCAATTGATTATCCTCAACATGTACCATACCAGCTGGATTCCAATAGCCAGAATTAACATCGTTAGTGTGAGATGCAACAGCACTGCTCATACCTAAAGCAGCAGCATCAACACCAATATTCATAAATTCATTAGAATATTTTCTAACAGCTTGACTGTATAGAGATAATGTTATAGTACAGAGTAAAATAGTTATGTAATACCTCAAACGCAATTTTTTTACAAAGATGCACATAATTTATAAACCTATAAACTTGAAATTATAATAGATATTGTTTATTATATCAGTTCTAATGCGAAATTTTTCAAAAGAAAATAGAATATTTAAGCTAGACAAAATAAAATTCATGGATCTGCCTAACGCTAGTCAGTTAGCCTAAGTGTTGGTTTTATTTTATAATGAAGCATAGTGCAAAAAGAACTATTATATTTGAGAAATTTTTACCTTAGAAATGGTATTACTTGTTTTAGACGAAAATTGTTTATTATTTTTACGAAAAATATGTTTTTTAAATGAAGCAATACATACCTAATGCGCTAACGCTTTTAAATCTCTTATGTGGAAGTATTGCTGTTATCTTTGCGATAGAAAATAGTTTTATTGCAGCATCGTTTTTCGTTTTTATAGGTATCTTCTTCGATTTTTTTGATGGCTTTGCAGCTAGAAAACTTAATGTTCAAAGTGAATTAGGGCTTCAGCTAGATTCATTGGCAGATATGGTCACTAGTGGTTTGGTGCCAGGTATTGTGATGTTTAAGTTATTAAAAATGGTTGGGCCATCATGGATAGAAACGGTAAAATCTATTGAATATAATAGAACAGATGGATTAGAATTTTCAAATCCAATGATCTACTACTTTTTACCTTTTATTGGTTTGTCTATAACCTTAGCATCTGCCTATAGGTTAGCAAAATTTAATATAGATACAGAACAACAGAATTATTTTAAAGGATTACCAACACCAGCAAATGCACTTTTAATTATTTCTCTGCCTCTTATATTAGAGTTTCAGAATAATGACACTATTAATGCTGTAATTCTTAATAAATGGGTTTTAATAGGGCTAACAATTTTTAGCTGTTGGATCTTAAATTCTAACATAAAGTTGTTTGCTTTAAAGTTTAAAAACTGGGGATTTAAAGACAATGCAGTAAGGTATGTTTTTATTATACTTTGTTTGGTATTACTTATAGTGCTTAAGTTTGCAGCTATTCCTTTAATCATACTATTATATATAATCATGTCTGTTTTGGACAAAAAAACTACTAAATAACTATTTACAAATGCTAGGAATTATTTTTACGCTATTAATGCTTGTGTTATTACAGGCGGTTTTAGGTTTTGACAACTTATTATACATTTCATTAGAGTCCAAAAAAGCGCCTCTTGATGATCAAAAAAGGGTTCGAAAAGTAGGGATTTTAATAGCTATAGGGTTAAGGATAGTCTTGCTGTTTGTATTGGTATCCCTTATAGGTTTTTTTCAAGAGCCATTTTCCTTTCTAACAGGAGGTATAGATGGTGTGGCACATTTTGCGTTTAACGGACATAGTTTAATTGTTTTAGCTGGAGGCGCATTTATTATTTATACGGCTATTAAAGAGATTTGGCATATGATTTCTATTCACGATTTAAGTCATGATGTTGAAGGGGGAGGAAAAGAGAAAGGAAAAAAATCGTCTAATGCAGTTATAACGAGTATCGTCATCATGAATTTAGTATTTTCTTTCGATTCTATTCTTGCAGCTATTGGATTAACCAGTGATATTGATAGCTCAACTACAGCTTTTATTGTGATGGCTATAGCTATTGTGATTAGTGGTTTATTAATGCTATTCTTAGCAGATAAGATTTCGGCATTTTTAGCAAAAAATAGAATGTACGAAGTATTAGGGTTATTCATACTTTTTATTGTTGGAATTATGCTTGTTACAGAAGGAGGGCACTTAGCACATCTGGAATTATTTGGAAACCATATTGTACCAATGAGTAAAACAACCTTCTATTTTGTATTGGCAGTATTAGTGATTGTAGATATTGTACAAGGGCGCTACCAAAAGAAGATATTGAAGGAACAGGAACATAAAAATAAATAGTTTATACCAGTTATATTTTGAATTTACTGTAAAATAAAATAATGATTTTTTTCTTTGTATGAATTAGAAAATTAAAGCATAGCCTAAATTACGGTTTCATTTAATAATGAAATAGAAAGGAGAAAAAGGTGTTTTATTGCAGTAAATTCAAAGTGTAAATGGTATTAGAATCATTTTATAATATAACCAACCTAACCCTAACAAAATGAAAGATATCAAGTATCCATTAAATTTTAAATTTAATATTTCCACACTTGCGAATGACTTTACAGCAAAGGATTCTCTGGGAATTACTATTGCATATGTGAGGCAGAAAATGTTTAAACTAAAGGAAGATATTGTTGTTTATAATGATGAGAGTAAATCTGATACTCTATATAGAATAAAAGCCGATAAATGGATTGATTTTTCTGCTGCCTATAGTATTAAAGATAAGCATGGTCAAGAAATAGGTAAAATAGCTAGAAAAGGTTGGAAATCTATTTGGAAAGCAGAATACGAATTGATAGATCAGCATCAAAAACTACAATACCATATTAGAGAAGATAATGCTTGGGTTAAGGTAATAGATAAAATAGTAGGAGAAATTCCTGTACTGTCTTTTTTTACAGGGTATATTTTTAATCCAAGTTACAGTGTTTTAGACTTAAACAATAAACCTATTGTAAGAATAAAAAAAGAACCTTCTTTTTTTGGTAGAAAGTTTGAACTGAGTAAGCTAAACGATATAGATTTAGATGATCAAGAACGTATTATTTTAGGCTTGATGATGATGATTTTATTAGAGCGAAGAAAGGGTTAATCTTTTGTTTCAGAATTCTTTTTAGGAGATCGTTTTGCTTTTTTTAGACTTTCATTAAGCATCCATTCAATTTGACCATTGGTGCTGCGGAATTCATCCGCAGCCCATTTTTCAATAGCTTTAAGCATGTCTTCATTAATACGTAATGCAAAAGCCTTTTTTTTAGCCATAATTAAACGTTATTAAAATATTTAGCTAATATACTATCAACACTACTTTTCTTTTGAGTGCCAATTAAGATTTTTTTACCATCATTAAGAACTAGCTGTATCCCAGTGTGTCCTTTTACATTTATAGCAATTCCATTTTTTTTCTTCCACAGCCAACCGCCTTTAAAACCCCAGCCTCCAAATTCTGAAATTGCATCATATTTTCTGGTATTTGCCTGCCTAATACTTTTCCATAGTATTATTTTCATTTTTAAATGAAAAGGAAAAAACTGATAGTGTATACCTATGTCATCAATTCTGGTTTTTAGTTTAAAAATAAATATTATACCAGTTGCTAATAGTATAAATAAAATAACGCTTATAAAGTTTAATACTCCCATTTCACCATCAGCAAATGCTTTACCAATTATTATAAATGCAGGTAATATAGAAACTATTAATAAAACAATTAACCAGGTTTGAGTAAACCTTTGTTCTTCCTTAAAAACGCTCATATATTTTAATGATTTAGGGTGCCAGTATTTAAAACAGGAGAAGCATCTTTATCGCCACAAAGAATAACCATTAAATTGCTTACCATGGCAGCTTTTCGTTCTTCGTCTAAATTTACGATATCTTTTTTGCTTAATTCTTCAAGAGCCATTTCAACCATGCTTACTGCACCTTCAACAATTTTATGTCTGGCAGATACAATAGCAGTGGCTTGTTGACGCTTTAACATAGCATTAGCTATTTCTTGGGCATACGCTAAATACCCTATTCTTGCCTCTAGAACTTCAATACCAGCAATAGATAAACGCTCATGGATTTCTTTTTCTAGGGCTTCACTAACCTCATTAACACTGGAGCGCAAAGTAATATCTTCTGCATACCCTTCATCAGCAAAATTATCATAAGGGTACATGCTTGCTAGTTTACGTACTGCAGCATCGGTTTGTACGCGTACAAAATTTTCATAATTATCTACATCAAAAGCAGCTTTGTAAGTGTCTTTAACGCGCCAAACCAGAATAGTACTTATCATAATAGGGTTACCCAGCTTGTCATTTACCTTTAAACGTTCGCTATCAAAATTGCTAGCACGCAAAGAAATTTTCTTTTTTGTAAAAAAGGGTATAACCCAGTAAAATCCATTTTTGTTAATGCTGCCTACATATTTTCCAAAAAGTAATAAAACTCTAGAATTATTTGGTTGTACCATAATAAAGCCAGGAGCAATTAATATAGAAATAAACAAAGGGATTATAAATATGGTGCTTTTAGTGTTAATGAAACCAATGATGCTTCCAAGGAATAATACAAAGAAAATTAACAGCATAAAATAGCCGTTTGCAGGTGTAATTATTTTTTCTTTTTCCATAATTATATTTAAATTTAAAATGATATTATTTTGATATCATAAATATATAATTATATTTTAAATAATTAGCATATATCTTAAAATCATTTTACAATGATTTTGAGATTTATATTAATTTAAAGAAGAGGAACGATGATAGTTAATATTGAGTAGATTTAACTATAAGTCATTATACTTTGGTATAAGTGCAATTTTTAGATTAAATAGCAGAATTAGAAAGAGGATCGCTCCGCTTTGAGAATAATGATGATTTAATTCTTGAATTTAGGCTGCTCTAATCTAGAGAATCTCATCATTTAAGATGACATATTATTTTGATCTTATTATAATAAACTAATTAAATGAAAAAGTGGTCCTAATTATTTTTAATAGGAATAGAGGTAAAATGAGAAGAATATGTGGGTTTGAGGAAAAAATTAGTCTCGAATCTTCTTCTTACGTAACTCAAAATTCTGTCCTAGGTATACTTTACGTACCATTTCGTCACTAGCTAATTCTTCTGGTTCACCAGCTTTAAGGATACTGCCTTCAAACATTAAATACGTTCTGTCTGTAATAGCTAAAGTTTCCTGTACATTGTGGTCTGTAATAAGAATACCAATATTTTTTTTGGTTAATTGGGCAACGATACGTTGAATGTCTTCTACAGCAACAGGATCTACTCCAGCAAAAGGTTCGTCTAATAAAATAAAATTAGGGTCGGTAGCTAAAGCGCGTGCTATCTCGGTACGTCTACGCTCACCACCAGATAATAAATCACCTCTACTTTTACGAATATGACCTAAACTAAACTCATCAATTAAAGAGTCCATTTTGTGCCTTTGCTCTTTTTTGCTGAGTTTTGTAAGCTGTAGTACACTTAAAATATTGTCTTCGATACTTAATTTTCTAAAAACAGAAGCTTCCTGAGCCAAATACCCGATGCCGTTTTGAGCACGTTTATACATAGGGAATTTTGTGATTTCGGTATCTTCTAAAAAAATATGACCTCCATTAGGCTTTACTAAACCTACAATCATGTAAAAGGATGTGGTTTTACCAGCACCATTTGGCCCGAGAAGACCAACAATTTCTCCTTGATTTACTTGTAAAGACACATCTTTTACTACTTTACGCCCACCATAGGACTTCATTAAATTTTCGGCTCTTAAAATCATACTTGCAATAACGTAAAATTTAATTAATTATTGGCTTCTAAAGCATCCCAAAATTCATAAGCTTTTCTTAAATGAGGAATAACAATAGTGCCTCCAACCAAAGTAGCAATGCTTAACGCTTCAACAACTTCTTCTTTTTTAAGTCCTATATTATAACATGTCTCCATGTGGTATTTAATACAATCATCACACCTTAAAACTGTAGAAGCAACTAAACCTAAAAGTTCTTTGGTTTTTACATCTAAAGCACCTTTGGCGTAAGCATTAGTATCCAAATTAAAAATACGTTTAATAACTTTGTTATTATCGGCTAGAATTTTATCATTCATTTTAGAACGATACGCATTAAATGCTTCAACGGGATTGGACATATTGTTTCTCTTTTTTACGTTGATTTCTTACAACAACTTTAGAAATAAAAATACTTACTTGGTATAATACTAAAATAGGTATGGCTACAATAATCTGGCTTGCAACATCTGGAGGTGTAATAATAGCAGAAAGAATTAAAACAATAACTAAAGCATATTTCCTGTATTTTTTTAGAAATTGAGGTGTTACCAAGCCTATTTTAGTTAAAAAATAAATTATTATAGGGAGCTCAAAGACGAGTCCAGATGCTAATACAGAAGCTCTAACCAAACCTATGTACGAGCTTATGTCTATTTGGTTGTCTACTAAATTAGAAATTTTGTAGTTTGCTAAAAAGTTGATAGAAAGCGGACAAATAATATAATAGCCAAACAAAACACCAATAAAAAATAGGATTGACGATATTATAATAAAACCTCTAGAGTGTTTTCTTTCATTTGAGTGTAGTGCGGGGCTAATAAAGCGCCATAACTCAAAAATTATATATGGAAACCCAATAATGAATCCTCCCAAAATAGCAGTCCATATGTCTGCAGAAAATTGACCAGCCATGGTTCTATTTTGTAATATTAAAGGAATTTTATCGCCACAAAATGTTGTTTCTATATTTATAAAATTGGCTGCTTTACATAAAAAATCATAAGTTGGAAAACTCATGTTTAAAGGAGCGAAAATAATAGAATCAAAAATAAACCCACTACTTATAAAAACTATAGTACCAATAATAACAATCCCTAAAACTATTCTTATTAAATGCCATCTAAGTTCCTCAAGATGATCTAAAAATGACATCTCGTTTACATTTTTATTAGCCATTATAGTATCCCTTCTTTTACTAAATCGTGTAAATGGATTACACCTGCATATGTACCATCGTCTTCAACTAAAAGTTGAGAAATACCAAAGTCTTCCATAATTTCTTTAGCATCTACAGCCATGGCATCTATGGTAATGCGTTTGGGGTCTTTACTCATAATATCTTTAGCTGTTAACGAAGAGAAATTATCTGTCTTACTCAACATTCTACGTAAATCGCCATCTGTAATAATACCAACAATTATATTATTATCCACAACAGCAGTTACACCTAAAAGTTTTTCGGTGATTTCTACAATAACGTCTTTTATAGAAGCATTAGGAGCTACCTTTGGTTTTTGGTTAACCGAAGAAATATCACTAACTCTTAAATATAGTTTTTTACCCAAAGCGCCTCCTGGATGGTATTTAGCAAAATCTTTACTGGAGAACCCTCGTTTTTCTAATAAACAAACAGCTAAAGCATCTCCTATTACTAATTGTGCTGTTGTACTAGTAGTTGGCGCTAAATTATTAGGGCAAGCTTCTTTTTCAACATAGGCATTTAAAACATAATCGGCTTGCTGTCCTAAAAAAGAATCGATATTCCCTGTTATGGCAATCATCTTATTATTAGCACTTTTAATTAGAGGCACTAATACTTTTATTTCGGGCGTATTACCACTTTTAGAAATGCAAATTACAACATCATCTTTAAGAATTAATCCTAAATCGCCATGTATAGCATCTGCAGCGTGCATAAAAACAGCAGGAGTACCCGTAGAATTTAAAGTAGCGACAATTTTACTAGCTATAATAGCACTTTTGCCAATCCCAGTAATAATAACTCTACCTTTAGAGTTATATATAAGTTCCACACTTTTAACAAAATTATCATTAACCAATTTTGATAAATTAAAAATGGCTTTACTTTCCATTTCAATGGTATGAATAGCTGTATTTAGAATGCTTGTTTTACTACTCAAAATATATTTCTTTTTAGAATGTACAATATTAAAGATTTTGTACTTTTATTCTTCATCAATTTAAATTTTTATTGTAAATTCAAATTTCGTTACAAAGCTAACGAAAAAAAGAATGAGGGCTCTCTTGTGCAACACTAAATTAAAGTGTAATTAATCTGGTGTGTACAATATTAATTAGTTAATAAATTTAAAGTTTCATGTCGATTGTAGAAAGTGACTTACACGATGCGTTAAAAAAGTATTTTGGCTTTAACCAGTTTAAAGGCTTACAGGAAAACGTTGTTAAAAGTATATTAGATGGCAAACATACTTTTGTAATTATGCCAACAGGGGGAGGGAAATCTCTTTGTTACCAATTACCTGCTTTAATGCAAGAAGGAACAGCAATTGTTGTATCTCCTTTAATTGCATTAATGAAAAATCAAGTAGATGCTATTCGAGGTATATCTAATCAAGAAGGTATAGCACATGTTTTAAACTCTTCACTTAATAAAACCGAAGTAAAAAAAGTAAAGGAAGATATCGTAAATGGTGTCACAAAGCTATTGTACGTTGCACCAGAATCTTTGACTAAAGAAGAAAATGTGGAGTTTTTACGTACCGTTAAAATTTCGTTCTTAGCTATAGATGAAGCGCATTGTATTAGTGAATGGGGACATGATTTTAGACCAGAATACAGGAATTTAAGACATATTATAGGACGTATAGGAGAAAATATTCCAATAATAGGTTTAACAGCTACTGCCACACCTAAAGTTCAGGAAGATATTATCAAAAACTTAGGTATTTCTGGAGCTAAAACATTTAAGGCTTCTTTTAATAGACCTAATTTATATTATGAAGTGCGTCCAAAAACCAAGAACGTAGATGCAGATATTATTAGGTTTATAAAGCAAAACGAAGGGAAGTCTGGAATCGTCTATTGTTTGAGTAGAAAACGTGTTGAGGAATTAGCACAAGTATTACAGGTAAATGGTATTAATGCAGTGCCCTACCATGCCGGTTTAGATGCAAAATCTAGATCTAGTCACCAAGACAAATTTCTAATGGAAGATGTAGATGTTGTAGTAGCGACTATAGCCTTTGGTATGGGAATAGATAAACCCGATGTACGTTTTGTAATTCACCATGATATACCAAAAAGTATAGAGAGTTATTATCAAGAAACAGGTCGTGCGGGTCGTGATGGAGGAGAAGGGCATTGTTTAGCTTTTTATGCGTATAAAGATATAGAGAAGTTAGAAAAGTTTATGTCTGGTAAACCAGTCGCAGAACAAGAAATAGGGCATGCTTTATTACAAGAAGTTGTAGCTTTTGCAGAAACGTCAATATCCAGAAGAAAATTTATATTGCACTATTTTGGAGAAGCATTTGATAATGCCACAGGAGAAGGAGGCGATATGGATGACAATGTACGTCACCCCAAAAAGCAAACAGAAGCTAAAGAAGAAGCGAAATTTCTATTAGAAATTATTAAAAACACCAATGAAAAATATAAATCTAAAGATTTAGTTAATGTTATTATTGGAAAAGAAAATGCATTAATAAAATCTCACAAAACAGATAAACAACCCTTTTTTGGTAAAGGAAAGCACCATGAAGGTAAGTATTGGATGGCGCTTTTAAGGCAATCATTAGTTGCTGGTTACTTAAAGAAAGATATCGAAACCTATGGGGTTATTAAATTGAAGAAAGAAGGCGAAGACTTTATAAAAAAACCTGTCTCTTTTATGATGACCGAAGATCATGTGTTTGATGATTCTCAGGATGATAGCAGTATAATAACTGCAGCAAAAGGAGGAGGAGGACTAGCAGATGCAGCTTTAATGAAAATGCTCAAAGATTTACGTAAAAAGAATGCTAAAAAAATGGGAGTTCCCCCGTTTGTTATCTTTCAAGATCCATCTTTGGAAGATATGGCGCTTAAGTACCCAATAAGCCTTGCAGAGTTAAGTAATGTTCATGGTGTAGGTGATGGAAAAGCTAAAAAATACGGAAAAGACTTTGTGGCTTTAATAGCTAAATATGTTGAAGAGAATGATATAACACGTCCAGATGATTTAGTGGTGAAATCTACAGGAAGTAATTCTGCTAATAAACTATATATTATTCAAAACGTAGATCGTAAATTGCCTTTAGATGACATTGCGTCATCAAAAGGGATGTCTATGGGAGATTTTATAAAAGAAATGGAAGCTATTGTTTATTCAGGAACCAAATTGAATATAGATTACTGGATTGATGACGTTTTAGATGAAGATCAACAAGAAGAGATTCACGATTATTTTATGGATTCAGAAACCGATAGTATAAACGATGCTATAGAAGAGTTTGATGGCGATTATGATGATGAAGAACTGCGTTTATATAGAATAAAGTTTATAAGTGAGGTGGCGAATTAGTTTTTTAGTTACTTAGTAGGCAGTAGGCAGTAGGCAGTAGGCAGTAGGCAGTAGGCAGTAGGCAGTAGGCAGTAGGCAGTAGGCAGTAG
>CANMLX010000013.1 GCA_947498845.1 uncultured Flavobacteriaceae bacterium
CGAAGTCGAAGGATCTCCTCCAACAAAACACATACTTTTTTAAAAATGAGATGCTTCGGTCGTGACTCCTTATGCATAACAAAATCTAACACCAAATAAACTGTAAAATAACCTAACACCTCCCTTACTCCCTCCTTATTAGGAGGGAAACTCTTGCCTTAAAAGATAATGAGGTTTCTCGCTGTGTTACTAATAAAAGATATGTCTTTCTGTTCAAAAACCCATGTCATCCAGAGCATTTCGAATATATTCGAAGTCGAAGGATCTCCTCCAACAAAACATATACTTTTTTAAAAATGAGATGCTTCGGTCGTGACTCCTTATGCATGACAAAATCTAACACCAAATAAACTGTAAAACAACCTAACACCTCCCTTAATCCCTCCTTATTAGGAGGGAAACTGTTCTCTTAAAAGATAATGAGGTTTATTTGATTATTATAAATCACAATGTTTAATAAGAAGGTTTACTTCTCCATCTGTAAGGGCTTTAGAAGCCCCTTCTGTATCATATAGAATACAGCTAAATGTAGCTTTTATTATTTTGTGTGTATTGTCTTTTGGGAAATCACTAATTTCAATAATTTTAAAGTCACTATCTTTTTGAATTGCAGTTCCAAAATAAGTACACCAAGTTTTTTCATTATCATCAATATATTTTATGGCTGCTCCAGAGAGGTATTCATTCTTATTTGCATAAGGCGCTATTCCATATTCGTATTCTTTAAGTTCAAATACTTTGCCTTTAAGTTCTTCACAGTTTTTAATACAAGTTTTAAAATAATTGATCATTTCTACAGATACTAATGTTTTTAAATCTTTAGATTCAGCAAACCCCGCCGAACGAATTTGGTGACAATCATTTTTAGGATCACTAGGTAAAACATCATCAACATTCTGAACGAAAGTTTTATTTTCTCTAGTATGGCTCTTGTCATTATAAGTAAAATCTATTCCATCTATTTTAGCAGTAAAGTAAAAAGTCGGGGCGTTATTTGAGTTGTCGGTAGTCGTAGTGTCTTGGTTATCGTCATTACTACATGAACTAAGTAATGAGATTATTGAATAAAAAAATAAAATTTTGTAATAAATGGTATATGTTTTCATTGTTTAAATATTTTATGTATTCCTTTTAGATACGGAAAATCAATCACTAATGGTTGTCTAGAAAACACTAAAATCAACATTTTTTTGCACAATTTAACATTCTTACAAGTTTCATATAAATCATTAACACAGAAATATGAAATCAATCCGTTTCTGGACACTATTTCCAGAATACTTAACGTTGGCGATTTAATTTCGTATAACTATTTTTGACAACTTCGCGTGTCACGCCTTAGCCTGATGTATCGACAAGCTGCAAACCTGTTCGGGATACTCGAACTCACATACACGAAAAATTTTAATCGTAAATCGTATGACAAGATAATCAACATTAAAAAAGTGTATATAAACTAAAAAACTGCATTAAAACAGAAAGGTTTTTACCTTATAGATCATAAAGAAATTAAGTCGTAAACTCGTAGCCTTTAAACGTCTCTAGTACCTCATCAAAAGCAGCAAAAACATCTTTGGAATGGTCGCTAGTTACCATTTTCATTCGGTATTCTTTAAAATGGGGAATGCCTTTAAAGTAGTTGGTATAATGGCGTCGGGTTTCAAAAACACCTAAAGTCTCTCCTTTCCAGTCTATAGACATTTGTAAGTGGCGGCGTGCTGCTTCTACACGTTCTTCTAAAGAAATAGGCTTTAAATGTTCTCCTGTTTTAAAAAAATGTTTCACTTGTTTAAAAAACCAAGGGTTTCCAATACTGGCACGTCCAATCATAGCGCCATCTAGCCCAAAACTATCACGCATTAGCGCCGCTTTTTCTGGAGAATCTACATCACCATTTCCAAATACAGGAATATGCATTCTTGGGTTGTTTTTTACTTCTGCTATGGGTTTCCAATTGGCTTCTCCCTTATACATCTGCGCTCGTGTACGCCCATGAATAGCAATCGCCTTACAGCCTACATCTTGCATGCGTTCGGCCACCTCAACAATTTTTATAGAATCATGATCCCAACCTAAACGGGTTTTTACAGTCACTGGTAAGTTGGTGCGTTTTACCATTTCGGCAGTGAGTTTCTCCATTAAACAGATATCTTTTAAAATACCTGCGCCTGCGCCTTTACTTACTACTTTTTTAACAGGGCACCCAAAATTAATATCGATAATATCTGGTTTAGACGCTTCAACAATGTCTATAGTCTGTAACATACTATCCAGATTAGCACCAAATATCTGGATGCCTACGGGACGCTCTTTTTCGTAAATATCCAACTTCATAACGCTTTTAGCAGCATTACGTATAAGCCCTTCGCTAGACACAAACTCGGTATACACCACATCGGCACCTTGCTCTTTACATAACGCACGAAAAGGTGGATCGCTTACATCTTCCATTGGCGCTAGCAGCAATGGAAAGTCTGGCAATTCTATGTTGTCTATTTTTACCACCTAAGTTGAAATTTGCGGCAAAATTAAGGTTTTTTAGCTTAATTAAACGCGTTCTGCATTTAGAATCAAAAAAATGTCTTTATAAGTTCGAGACATCCAATAAAATTTTATCTATGATTCTTAAATCGAAACTCAGGTTAATATGTAAATGGTAGTGATTTATAAGCACGAAAAAAGTATTCTCGATAGTTCTGCTGAGCTTATCGAAGTACAAATTTTACTCATTTCAAGTTAAAATGAGCTAGTCATTCTCGTTCATTTCATTTTATACATCTTTATTCATGTTTTCCATAGCCCTGCTATGAAAAACTATCATCGCAGTGTATAAAAAGAAAGCAACTTTGTCTTTTTTATCGCATTTTAACTCATAATTGGTATTACTTTTAAATCAATTGATTTCCATTATAATATAGCCACACTATTAATGTGATTATAAAAATTGTAATAGTGCAGATTGGATTTATACCAATTCCCAAATGAATTTACTGAGTTAAAAAGTGTCTTTAGAAATTCTATCTTCAACATAAAAAAGAACCGTAACTACGGCTATGCTTATTTTTTCTGCCTCGTATAATTCCAAAATCCATCATTTTACTTTACAGTATTTTCATTTAAGAATTGGATTTAAATGCCATGGGATTTGTAGGCGAGTGTCAAATGTTTGAAGATGTCGTTGAAAAAGAAATACTGTTTGAGCAGAATACAACAATAACTCATAGTCACTAGAAATTGTTTAGAAAAAAATGCTTGTAAATAAGACACAAATTAAGTGAGAGTTTATTTCTTTTAGACATCAAAAACTAATTTGACCGCCGAAAATCTAAGGCTAGACTTTTTTGGGCAATGCAAAAAAGATATGAAAAATAACCTAGCATCATTCTTATTTAAACTAATGACTAAACACAACTTTTGGGATTGATCCCCCTTTTATCTGATTATAGCTAAAGCGTTCTAATACGTTTTTATGCCTTATTGCAAAAGACAACTTCCTGCTCATTTCGTTTTTTTTAATAAATACCTATACTCTGGAATCGATAAAAGTATCTCGCCAAGACACAAAGTCGCAAAGTGTAATATAGTAATACCAAATAAACTATAAAGAAAGAGGAAAAATGAACATGTATTTTGGCGTAATTATATGGATTATTTGGTATAATTCTTGTATTCTATTTTTATGACTACTACCTCAATATAAAACAACATTTCCTATATACTATTCTTAGGCCTTAGCGCATTTACGCAACAACCAAAGCGCAATTGTACACCTTAAACGAAAGAAGTTTTCCAAAATTGGTTCAATTAATTCTTAGGCGCTCTAAAAAACACAATTATTGGTCTTGATCCCGTAAAATTCACTCGAATTAACAAGATTTAACCTAAATACACAAACTTGTAAATTAAGAAATACTTCTTATGTTAAAAAGGAATGGTTTAGTTACTGTTTAACGTAAAAAGGGAGTATACCCTAAATTTCACCTTTTTCTTTAAGAGCTAAAAGGTAAGCGTGAACTTCTTCGGTCATGGTTTCGGCATCACTTTGGTAGTCTAGTAAGCCTTTTTTCATGTAGTATCCAAAAGCAAAGTTTTTTGAAAAGTCCCTAAGATTTATGGCACTGGCATTGTTATTATAGATTTTTAAAACCTTAGTATATTCTTGCTTTACATCTTCAAAATCAAAAAGGTAAAGTGTGTCTTGGTTATACTTATCAACAAAGTCAAAAACCCCGTCGCCTATCTTTTTTATAAACTGTATGCCCTTTCTTAACTTAGTCACTTTTATGCTTTTTTTTATAATAACGGTAAAAATAAAACACCATTAGAAGAAAATTCACCACAAGTATAAGGAAAATTTTTGTATTTGCCTCGTTAAAAGAGGATCTTCTTGTATCAAAAAGGATCATTAAGGTGGTATAAAAGGTCATACAGGAAGGAATGAGTAGGAAAAACTTATAAGGCTTTCCTTTCGCATCCAAAGCCCAGCCTATCCAACCAATGGCGGCAAAAATGTGTAATAAGAAAAAATAGATTAACACTTTATATTTGGAATACCCATATACATAACCTGTTTCTGGATCTGTAAGGGCTTTTTCAATACCCAAATCTGGCACCCATACTTTTGTAACAAACTGTTTATCTATTATTATATCATGAATAAAAGGCAGCATTGCTATTAACGAAAATAGCAATGCAAAGCCTAAAGTTTTTAAAATAATTTTAAACATCAACTCCTTTTATATCTCCTTTTTCTATTCCTTGAGAATGGTGATTGTCCATTTGCTCTAATTCTTGATTATCATCTTCTAAAGATGTTTCTGTACATGATGTGAAAGTTAATGCTAAAACTGTTAATCCAAAAAAAAATACTCTGTTTTTCATAATAAAAAATTTTAATAGTTAATAAAGGTTTCCCGTAATCTATTAAAAAATAATTTTATAAGTATTTATGTACAGAACATCTTTTGCTCTAAACCTTAAACATTTGGGTATAATTCACTTTTGTCGATAAATTTTTAGGTTGTGAGGCAACTTTAGAGATCTTATACCTAAGACTTTGCTAGATACTTAAAACACATTGAGCACATGCAGTGAGATTAATCTGCCTGCTGGTAAAGGCAGTTTAAATTATCTATTTTAAATGTATGCTGTGCAACTTTTTAAACAGAGTTTCATCAACAAAAAAAGCCAATATACCCCCATATATTGACTTTTCATTTTTTGCTTAACTTTCGTTAATATCCATTTATTTAATATAAAGTTACAAAATTTTATAGTTATAATTATACTTTTTTGTAAAATATTTAATTTACTGTAAAAATAATTAACTGTAGACACCAGATGCAGTACTTAAATCAATCCTAAATTTACTATGTAATGTGAGTTCGATATAATAATTGAATATCTTAGCTGTAAAGTCTTGATTGTCAATTCGAGTGATTCTGAGGTACGAAGAAATAGTATCGAGAATGATTTAAAAAAGAACTTCTCGATACACTTTTCTCCTTTGGGTCGAAAAATACTCGAAGCGACACCTCCAAACTATTTAAATAATAGATATTTAATATGCATAGTGTTTAAATCTTATGTCGAACTCACCTTTAGTTTTTTAGAGCAAACTACCTCGGGGCAAGTCCATGAGGCATTTGCTATAAACATATTTTTAATTTTAAGGTAAGCTTTGGAGTATATTTTAGCTCGATCATCGAGTAAATCGTAAAATAATTAATCCCAAGCCGAAAGACCTATAATTTCCCCATTAGGCCCTACGAAAAATGTGTATTTGTCACGAGCATAATTTTCATTTTCTAATGCATATCCTTCTTTTTTCAATTTGTCTCCAATAGGCGTGATGTTATCAACCTTTAACATAAAGTGGTTGTGGTTAGTATTTCCTATGGGGCCTACTGTATCCCAGAATTCTGGCGCCGTTAGAGAAAGCCCTATTGTTAGGTCATTACTCTTTAGTTTCATGACTAACATTCCTTCAAGTCCTGGGCCATGAAGTACCTCGGCCTCAGCTAATTTAAAACCAAGAATCTCACGATATAGTTTCAAGGTTTTCTCAAGTTCTAGTACATGAACACAAATGTATTTTAAGCCAGTAACTTTTCCCTGAGATATGTTGTCTTTTTTAATAATTGACGAATTGGTTTTCTGAGCGAAACTGGGAGCTGTAGATAGCAATATAATTATTATAAATAGGTAAATTGGGTTTGATACGATGTTCTTCTTAATCTTACTAATATTAATTTTCATAAATGTAATTTTCATAATTGTTTCTTCGAAATTACAACACTTCATCATTAAATTAAGCATACTATTCCTGTGCAAAAACTGAACACTCAAAATACTTAAAAACAACCCTTAGATCATTATTATCCTGTGTCTGAATAAAAACTGAACAACGCATTTTAGCTTACAAATGAGGGGTTTTAGATAAATTATTGTTGTAATTTTACGTTGATTCATGTCTTCAAGAGTGTTTACTTTATTAAATCCCTCCTATTAATAAAACTCATTTTCTGTTTAATTTAGAATAAATTTGTAAAGTAATCTGTAGACAATCAAAATAAATGCTATGAAATTTTATATAAATATCTTTCTGGTTTTATTGCTTGTGTTTTCTTGTTCTCAATTAAAAAACGAGGAAAAACAAAATATAGAAACAACATATGTGTGGGAAGAATTAATAGATCCAGATTTAACCCATTGGGATAATTATTTAAGTTACAAACACCAACCTGGTTACGATGGTTCTATACCAAAAGATGAAAAAGGAGAAGAAATTCCACCAATAGGGTTAAATGATTCTTCATACAATGTATTTACCACCTTTAAGCAGAATGGTGAAACCATAATTAGAAATACAGGTGAATATTACGGATGCTTAATCACAAAAAAGGATTACGCAAATTACCATTTTCAATTAAAATACAAATGGGGAGATAAAAAATGGGCTTATAGAAAAAACCTGCTTAAAGATTCTGGCATTTTATATCACTCCATAGGTCCTATGGGAGTGGAGTACTGGAGGTCATGGATGTTATCTCAAGAATTTCAGATTATGGAAGGTCATACAGGTGATTTTTGGAGTCAGGCAAATTCAGCAATAGATATAAGAGCCTACAAACCTGAATCTAATTTAGACCCTATGGCTCACGAATCTCAAGACTTTATAACTGTTAGTATGAATAGCCCATATAAAAATTACTGTTTACGAAGTGGTAATTATGAAAAACCTCATAAAGAATGGAATACACTCGATCTATACTGTTTTGAAGATAAAAGCCTTCATGTGGTAAATGGTGAAGTGGTTATGATTTTAAAAAACTCTAGATATATAGATGAGAAAGGACAAGATATACCACTCACTAAAGGAAAAATTCAATTACAAAGCGAAGCAGCGGAAATATTTTTTAAAGATATTAGAATACGCCAAATCGATTCGCTTACACAACAAAAACTTTTCTAAACTAATACTTAAAAAAAATATATTATGAAAAAGCACTTATTTTTAATTTATACAATTGTTAGCCTATTTATTATTTCATGTTCTTCAAGTTCAAACGATGGGGAAATGAATCAAGAACCTGATCAAGACAAGCCTGCAAATGATGATGATGATAAAGACGATGACAAAATCGAACCATTTAAGCTTTCAGACTTAGATCCAAATTTACCATCATTCGTTTCAATTGATAATACGACACCCGATAATATGCAATGGGTAAAAGTAGAGGCTATGTCTGATGAGTTTGATGCTTGGGATGGAGATAAATGGGAAAATTCTTTTTGGAACTATGGCGGGACTCCTGTATGGATGCGGGAAGAAAATTCATTTGTAGAAGATGGAAAGCTTTGTATTAAAGCTACCCTTAATAATGATCCTAATTGGTTTCAAACAGCTCGTGTACATTCTAAAACGCAAATTAGCTATCCTATGTATACCGAATGTAGTATGAAAACTGCTAAAATCTCTGCATTTAATACCTTTTGGATGAACAATGGAGATGCTGAAGATAGGGACGAGATTGATATTGTGGAAAGTAATGCCAACCCTATTCCAGATTGTAGAGATCAATCGAATAAACCAGCAAATTTTCCATGGACACCATGGGATTTTCCAACACAAATGAATTCACAGTATTTTATTGCTAAGAACAGTATTGTCGAAAACCGTCATGGTAATTATGATACAAGAATGCTATCTGATGCAAACCCAAACAAAGGAAAAACTTGGGATGAAGATTATCATGTTGTAGGTGTATGGTGGAAAGACAAGCGAAACATGCAATTTTATTTAAATGGAGAACTAGCAGGTAAAGTTACTAGCAGTCAAGATTTTACTAGAACCTTAGAGCTTATTTTTGATTTATGGACAGCAGAACAATGTAATATTGGTGGGTTACCACAGAAAGAAGAGTTAAATGATGACTCCATAAACACAATGCGTGTTGATTGGGTTCGTACTTGGAAATTAGAAGCTAAGTAGTTTTAGAGAAAGCATAAAAACTTGAAATAATTATTTATTATTTAGTTTCTCATAAGAAGACAAATAAATCTTGAACCAGAATATTTTTCTGTGATTATGGTTAATAAAGTTATAGAAACTATACTCAAGCGATATGTCTCTAATTAGAGAATTGATAATCAAAAACATATTAATACAAAAAAACGAATGGCACTTATTTGAGTTTTTAAATAAGTTAGTTTAGTTAGTTTAGTTTTATTAGGGTATGTGTAGTTAACATACCCTTTTTTTATTTAAACAACTGTTCGTTTTCGCATTTCAAGTAATACCAAATAATCCATATAATTATGCCAAAATACGTGTTCATTGATCTCAAATTTAGTCGAAACTATGTACTTTAGTGCCTTTCGCTTTAGCTTCTAAAAACTTTTGACACGAATTTACACAGATTTGATTACGTATTTCACCTGGCAGACTTTCAGTCTGCGAACCAAACCTAAGGATTGTAAGTCCATAGTGGTTTAGTTTTTCTCTTTCTTTATTGTGGCAACGCTTACATAGCTATGCTATGAAAACATCCCACAGCTTCAAAAGAGAAAAAAGCAACTGTGCATTTTCAGCACAACTTTATAGTAGATTTGGTATTAGTATAATCCCTCGTGTATTTAGAGTAAAAGCCTGTTAAATACGAGTGTCCCGAATCAGAATTTTAACTTCAAAATAGTTAGGAACACTTGAACTTACACCTTAAGATTCTATTGGTTTCTAAATGCTCAATATATTTTTAACAATGCAAGGCTTTTCTATGTTGTTTGTGTTAGGTTGAACACAAATACTTTTTAAACCATACTATTTATACACACAAACAGGCACAGATTTGTATTTATAACCAAACTGATGGATTGAAGAGGAGGTCTAAAAAGTGATTCGTAATGTTATTCTTGGACATAGCAACGAATCTTGTTTCGTTTTAAATCAGGTTTTTATGATTTAATGAGATGCTTCATTTCATTAAGAATGACATTTTTTAGACCTCTATTTTATGTTTTAGTAATTTTTTCGGGCCATTTTTATTCTCCAGGAGCACGATGTTCTACTTTTCTTTTTGAGGTAAATCTCATAATACTTTGGTAATTCCAACTATTGTATACATGAGATAATCCCCAACGAAGTATTTCTGTAGGGTCTTTTTCATTATCTACTGTTCTGTTTAACCCAATAGCATGTGCATTTACACTCTGCAATACAGACATAATTTCAAAATTAATACCATCTGGCGACCATTGAATGGTGTTTTTTTCGGGGCCATCTGTTGTAATTAAAGAAGCTATACCTCCATTGTATGGCCAAACACAAATCTCATGCCCACTATTGCTAATAGGGTTATATTTAGATTTTACATATGGCCCTTCAGGTTTGTCTGCTATGGCTACACCATGACGTATTTGTCTCCCTCCAAAAGTAATTTTTTCGCCCATTTGTTCACCTTTGTAATATAGATGAAATTTACCTTTATATGGTATAATACATGGGTCATGCACTTTGTGACTGTCAAAATCACCTTTTTTAATAACAGCATGACGATCTTGTTTTTCACCCTTCCATATACCATTGTCTGCAGGACTAAGTATAGGTTTTTTACTTTTTATCCAAGGACCATCTGGAGAATTGGACCACGCTAATCCTATTTGGTTTTTTACACGTACTGTGTAAGGCGATTTTACTGTTTGGTAACACAAATAGTATTTGTTTTCGTGTTTCATAATTTCTACTGTAAATACAGATCTGTCGTCATAAGCTCCTTTTTTACCTCTTGGTATTGCTAAACCTTCTTCTTTCCATGTTTCTCCATCTTTAGAAGTTGCATACCATATATCGCAACGATCCCAAGGAAAAACCTTGTCCTTTTCAACATCACCTCCAAAACCATCACATGGCCCCGTGCTTTTAGAATACCAAACGTAGTACTTACCGTTTTCTTTAATCATAGCACTTGGGTCTCTACGTACAACGCCCTCTTCATATGCCAAATCTCCTTTTAATGGTTGTAGGTATGAAAACTCAATAAACCAATCGTTACCTAGATTTGTTGGCCATTTTAAAGCGCGTTTAGATGCTGCACTTAGATAGTTCTCATCGGTTATACCTAAATGGTCTATTTGTTCTTTAGTAATCTGTAAAGAATTTGAATCTTTTACATCACTTTTAGTACTTTCTTGGCTCTTAGAATTGCATGAAACCAATAATGCAACCAGAGATAAATGAAGGAATAATTTAGTCTTTAAAATCATTTTAGTAATTATTTAAATTATTAAAAAGGACATTCTTATTTCTAGTCCTTATGCTTTATATGTTGTTTTATATGTTATGCACAAAGTAAAAACCTACATTATTATCCATTGGGAAATTTTGTCTCAGTATAATTATTAATATTATTTTCTGTTCTAAAAACTAGTAATAATAAACACTTATAATCTAGAGATATGTTCAGAAATATTATTTTTTGTATGTTATTTTTAAGTACAACAGTCTACTTAACATCTCTTGAAATACTAGCTATTTTATGTGCAATTTCTTAATTCATAAAAAACAAGTAATAATTAGTATATTGACAATTTAAATAATAATATTTTTACAAATATGTATTATATGCCTTATAAAATTCTGTTTTATTCATCAACAAAAACTGAACATTTGTAGAATCTTTCTGAATTATTATAAATCAAATATTATATTGAAATTTAATTGGATATTACAAGGTGTGTTCAGTATTAAATTGCACAATGTTTAGATAATAAATAACGACTACGATTTTAGAAAATGATGAAGGATTTAAGTTTACAAAAAATATTAGCAGGAATTATTTTTATAATTTGTTTATGTGTAAATGCTCAAGAGCCTTATGACTCCAATACATATATTGACAAAGCTAACCAGTTAACTGCTAAAAATTTAGACAGTGCTATTTATTACCTAAAAAAAGGCATTGATTATTATTCTGCAGAAAAGGATACAATAAACCTTATTAACAGTTTATGTCATCTCTCAGAATTGTATGATAATGTATTGGATTATGGAAAATCTTATGATGGCTACTGGAATGCCTTAATTCTTGCCGATCTGTCTAATGACGATATTTCTAAAGCTAGAATTTACCAAGAATTAGGATGGCTATATAATTCTTATAGAAAGGAAGAAGAATCACTAAATTATTTTAATAGGTCTCTTAAACTTAAAAAGAAGCTGGTTAAACAAAAAAAAATAAAAGAAGGCTATTTAATTAGCAACTATTTTGCATTGGTAAATTGTTACCGGACAAATAATGATCTAAAAATGGCCAAAGTTTATTTAGATAGTTGCCAGCTATATGTAAACAAAACAAATCCAAATGAAAAATCATACTATGTTGAATCTGAAAAAGCTTATTATAATGCTGTAGTTAAAGGTGGCTATAACGAGGCTCATAAGCAATTAAATGAGGCTAAAGTTTTTTTTCTAAAAGCAGATCCTTCGTACATGACTGTAATCTATTTTTTGATTGGTGAAGTATATAAACTAAAAGGAGATTTTGATGAGTCTGTAAAGTATTACAAAGAATCGCTTAAGTTTTGCAAAATGTACAATAAACATTTAGGTTATAAACTGTTTAATTATGAGATATTATCGGACTTGTACTATAAAAAAGGCAATTATAAAGACGCTTTTTATTTTAAAAATAAGGCACAAGAACTCAACGAAAAAACATTTGGCCGGACAAGTAAAAACAACAAGCATTTAATTGAAATTAAAGATAAATATAGGCTTCAGAAAGAAAGGGAAAAATCGTTACTTAGAGAGACTCAAATTGAAAAGCTTGAAAATCAAAAACGCGTAGGTTTTCTACAAAATATTTTGATGGGCGTTGTTGTTATTTTTCTGTTAATGTATGGTATACTTTTGTTTAGAAATTTAAGAAGAAAGCATAAGCTAGAAAAAGAAAAAACTAATGAGGTTATGGCTTTAAAAAATAGAGAATTAACAGCTTCGGCCTTACAATTAATAGAAAAAGAAGAGTTTATAATTAAACTAAAAGAAAACATTTCTAAAAGAGATATAATCGATGTAGATGCCATCACTAGAATGATAAATAGTTTTCAAAATTCTCCTGGTGGAAATTGGGAAGAGTTCGAGGCTAGGTTTACTTCTATTAATCAAAGTTTTTATAATAATATTAGAAAAAAATACCCTAATTTGGGTTCAACAGATTTAAAACTTTGTGCTTTAGTTAAACTAGGATTTTCTAGTAAGGAAATGTCTTCCTTATTGGGTATTACAATAGAGAGTGTACATACATCCAGATACAGATTAAGAAAAAAATTAAACCTAGAAAAAGGCGTGAATCTTGACAGCTTCATGTCTTCTTTATAAAAAAAATTATTTAAACCTCTAGTATATAAGCAAAAATTAGAGATTTTTAGTTGTGTTGATGACTTTTTAGCCTGAGTTCGAACTAAGCGCCTGATAGAAAGGTCTTTGTATTATAAAAAATAGTGTTCTTAGGTCGAAATCAGGTTTTTAGAGTTGCATAGCAGTGCTAAGGAAATAGAAAAAGCTAGATAAGTTCAAGAAAATTGTTGGAAAAAGAAGAAAGCTTTTTTGAGTAGAAAAACTAGTATCACCTCTTCTTTGCAACTGGAAGTCCTTTGAAATATCCCTCATATTCCTTATGTGTTTCCAGCATAAACCCAAGGCAATACTAGCTATAAAAATTAGATTAATCGAAATCAGGTGTAATATATATTATACCTATTCAACCATAAAATGCAACAAATCTTAGGTTTACTTTTTCTTCGTTATAAAATGAAACCGCAGCAAAAACTTTATACTAATTCCCAAATGAATTTACTGAGTTAAAAAGTGTCTTTAGAAATTCTATCTTCAACATAAAAAAGAACCGTAACTACGGTTATGCTTATTTTTTCTGTATCGTATAATTCCAAAACCCATCATTTTTCTTTACAGTATATTCATTTAAAAATTGGTATTAATATTTTAAAAGTAAAAAAGAGTTTGTCTAAATAAGACAAACCCTTTTTATAACTAATTCAACAAACTACTATAAACTTTTAAGGTCTTAACTCAACTTCTGCAAGGAAAAAGTCATCTAAGTATAATTTAATAGGATTTGGGTTATTTTCATTATTACCTCTTATTAACCATGTGATTTCTGCATCGGTAGTTGATTTAAAATAGAATTTTTGATAAACCCATTCGCCCGTTGGAAATGTAGGGGTTAAGGCACTCGTTAACCAATCTCCCATTGCCCAATTGTTAGCATAGAATCTAATATCAGAAGCTGCATTATCTATAGGCGCACCACTTAGGTCATCATCAACATAAACCCAATATCCCAGTTCGTATTCTTGCCCAACTACTAATTGGAAATTAGCATTACCTGCCATAATCCACCCTCCATTTGGTCTAAGTAGTATATCCATACTTTTAGCACCTGTATGTGGTCGGTCAGAGTTAATGGCAATTTCATATTCTCCCCAATTACCGCCCCAATTTTGGTAAGGCCAATCTCCTCCGTCTCTATTTTGTGCTGAAGTAGATTCTAAACCAAAATCAAAATCTGTGCTCTCATAAAAATTTGGATTAGCACCAATTGTTGTTGACATGATATCTGCAAAGGCATCGGCATCTACTTGATCTGCAGTTTTAAGACTTCCTGGTGTATAGGACACAAAGGCTAAGTCATTATCGTACATACGCTCGCCAGATAATTCAAGTAATACAATATTATTTTCGCTATCATCTACTGTAGCCCCTGCAATTGTTGGGTTAAATACAGTTCCGTCATTCTCTAGTCTTACGCTAAAGTTATTTTCGTTTAAAGTTGCCGGATCCATATCTCTACTAAATGAGAGTGCTACAAAACCATCTTTTTCGAAAACACTTTCCAAAACTACTGGATCTGTAGAAGGAATTACTTTTATGATTTTTTCAAAAGAAATCGTATCAGCATCACGGGGACGAAATCTTGAAGCTAAAAAGTCTAAGTCCCAAGATCCTAACTTATTAAATCTCATATCAATTTCATTCAAAGTGGTATTAATTCTATCTGGTTTACCTCCATTTGATGACCAAATAACATTATCTTCTTCTCCTACTGAAGTATAAGTAAGTCTTACAGATCTACTTGCTGTAAGTTCGTTTTCTGCATCATCTTCTAGGGTTAATTCAGCTCCCGTAGATCCATCATCATTTATATAATACAGTTTTAAATCGGCTCTAAGAGAATCTAGCACAGTCACAACAATAGTGGTATCTAATTCTCTTCCATTAATAGGACTCGTACTATCATCATTAGGATATACATCACCACCAAATGTTTGGCTTAATGTAACATCATATGTTCCAGGTTTGAAAAAGAAGCCTTTAATAACCTCTTTTGAAGACGTATTCCCTTTTTCACCAGAAATACGTGAAATACCTTTGCCTTCTGGCAAAGTCCAAGTTCTTGAAACAACACCTCTTGAAACATCACCAAAATCTATGTGTCCATTGACAGAAACTTTATTTTCAAAATCCATTTCAGAGGTTACTACTATTCTGTGATTGGTATCGGCCGTTTCAACCGAAAGGTCTTCTCCACAGCTTACTAAAAGCAGTACGGCCATGAAGAACATACTTATAAATTTAAAATTTTTCATAATAAGCAATTTTTATTGATTATAAATTTCATTTGATTGTATTTCCGTACTAGGTATTGGGAAATAATCATGTAGTTCAGGATCATAAAGTTGGGCAGCTACTGTAAAGTCTGGTCTTACATGTCCATTTATTACAAAAGGTTGCTCGGTAGGGTCTTGAATAGAAGCTAAATTTTGTTGACGCCATACTTCATCAGCTCTCAATTCATCAAATACTTCTTTCACAATACCCCATCGTACTAAATCTTTCCACCTATGACCTTCATAACAAAGCTCAACAGCTCTTTCTACACGTTGTATGTGCGTTAAAACAGTTTCTGAGTTAGGCGTTACTAACGGACGCTCTCCATGAACCTGCTTGCTTATATGTAACTGAGGGAAAGCACCTCCATTCATATCCATATATTGTTGTAAAGTATAAACACCTGCGCGACTTCTAACCATATCAATGTATTCGATAGCGGTCATGTAGTCTCCATTAGCATTAATAATCGCTTCTGCATACATTAATAGTACATCTGCATAACGGATTTGTCTAAAGTTAATACCGCTACGTCCCTCTGCAGGTTCTGCTGGCAGATGGTACCAGTTAGAGTGCTTTTTAACATAAGCGGTTTGTCCACCTCCCCATCCTCCAATGGTACCATAGGGCTCCAGATACCAAAGTCCTTCTCCATTTTGCGGTGCAATGGTTGCGTTCATTCTTCTAGATTCTACATTCTCATCATTTATTGGATTATCTGGATCTACCTCATCATCAACCAACATTTCGTGTAGATTATACGTTGGAAGTACTGTATTAAAGCCTCCAGCACCTAAACGCCCCACTTCTGTTGATAGTGTTGTAGATTCGGATCCTGTATTAAATGGTGTGTCATCTATAGGAAATCCAGAGTTTCCAGGATTGATATCAAAAGAATAATTAACCTCTAGAATAGATTCTTCATTAAACTCATTTTCATGCCAAAAATTATCTGTAATATCTCTGGTTAATGCATAATTACCAGAATCAATTACTTCCTTAAATAAGGCTGCTGCCTGACTCCAATTTTCATCAAACAAATGCACTTTGGCAAGCATACTCGTGGCAGCTCCCCAGGTGATTCTACCCACGTCTTCTCCACTCCAAGTCTCAGGAAGGTTTTCAACGGCAAATTCAAGGTCTGGAATAATAATTGTACTCGTTATTTCTTCCTTAGTAGAAAAGGGTTGATTGAAATCTTCGGTAGATCTTGCAATATCTGTATTAATCATTCCTCCTCCATAAGAATGGGCTAATTGCCAATAAAAGAAAGCTCTTAAAAAACGTGCTTGTCCTTCAATCACATTTTTTGCATCCTCGGAAATCACATCTTCATCGGCATTTTGAAGGTTTACAATAACTTGGTTTGCTCTAAAAATTCCAACATAACACTCTTCCCATTTGTCAACCACATGTATAATACCGTCATTAAATGCTAAATTTCTAAAAGCAAAGGGTCTATACCAGGGTTCTGTACCAGCGATATCTCCCATAACAAATTCTTGTACCAATTCGGCACCACTTATAGAGCGGTATTGTAAAGCACCATATACTGTGGCAAGCGCTGATTGAAATTGTCCTTCAGTTTCCCAAAATATTTCTGGTGTGATAAAATTTGGATTTGGTTCATCTAAGAATACACTTTCGTTGCAACTTGTAATAACAAGTACAAAAAGCAGTGTAAGCTTAACTAAGTTGTTTTTAATTTTTTTCATAATATTCTTTTTTTAGAAACTTAATTGAAGTCCCATCATAAACTGACGTGATACAGGATAATTACCGAAATCTATTCCTCTGTTATTTAAACCATTACCTCCTACCTCAGGATCATATCCATTATATTCAGTAAAAGTAAATGGGTTTAAGGAGTTTAAATACACTCTAAATTTATCAATTCCAATATTTTCCGTTCCTGGAACCGTATAACCAATAGAAAGTGTTCTAACTCTAAGATATGTACCGTCTTCTAACCAAAAGTCTGATGACGGTTTATTATTAGAATGGTTAGATGTTTCTCTGAATGTTGGAATATTAGAATCTGGATTTTGAGGCGTCCATTGGAAGACTTGATCTTGATGGCGTCCAAAAGTATAAGCAATATTCTTACCGCCATTGTATATTTCTGCGCCATGAGAGTAAAACAGTTGACATGCTAAATCCCAGTTTTTGTAATTCAGGTTAAAGTTTAATCCCAAATCAAAATCTGGAATACCAGAACCTGAATAAACCCTGTCATCTTCAGTTAAAGCACCGTCACCATTTACATCTTTATAACGCATATCACCTAGTTGAGGCGCACTTACTACACCACTCGACAAATCTAACGATTGATATTCTGCAAGCTCTTCCGTGGTTTTGATCACCCCATCATTTTGAAATAGGAAGAAGGCATAAGCCTCACGACCAACCTCAAGAAAAGTGGTTGCTTCCCCAGTTGGAGTATTTACGTTTATAAAACCATTTGCAAAACCTCTTGTAATACCTGCCAGTTCTGTAACTTCATTTTCATTCTTAGAGAACACGCCAGATATGCTGTATTTAAAATCTTTACCTATTTGATCTCTAAAGTTTATTGCCAATTCAATCCCTCTATTAACCATGTTTCCTGCGTTAACTGGGATTGAGTTATAGGCATTCTCAGCAAATGGTTGCCATGTACCTGTTGAAGGTGCTAAACGTTGATCAATTAACATATCTTCCTTATCATTTTGGTATACATCTGCTGTAATATTCAATTTGTTATTAAAAAGCCCTAGTTCAAAACCAATATTTTTAGAAATAGTAGTTTCCCAAGCCACATCTTGATTGCTATATTGTCTTTGCACTTGACCAAATACAACATCCTCATTAGGACCAAACGGATAATTTACTCCTGTTTCAATAAGTTGTTGAAATCTATAATCTCCAATACCGTTAAACCCTGTTTCTGCAAAACTTGCCCTAAATTTTAAAGTGCTTATTCCTTCCACATCAAACCAGTCTTCATCGCTTACATTCCAACCCGCAGATACTCCAAAAAAGTCAGCGTATCTATTGTTCTCTGGAAACCTCGAAGAACCGTCTCTTCTGTAACTTGCCGAAAACAGGTATTTGCCATCATAATTATACTGTACCCTAGCGAGTTTACCAGCAATAGTGTTTTTAGCATTAACACCAGTAGGTTTAATTGATTCTGCCCCATTTGATAATACTTGAATATCATTGGAAGCTATATCGTCAAATAATACTCCTGTAGAAATATTTCTATTTTCAAACCTTTCGTAAGACGCTACAGCTAAAAGGTCTAGGTTATGCTTACCAAATGATGTCTTATAATTTAAGATATGCTCAATGGTTTCTCTTTTGGCGAAATTGTAAAATTCCTGCAAAGACGCATTGAGTCTAGATGCAGATTCATTAATTTCTCCCGTTCTATCTATAGCTAAATATTGTGGCTGAAAGAACTTTCTAAAAAAGTTAAATTGGCCACGTCCCATATTTAATTTGTACTTTAACCCATTTGCAATTTCATATTCCAGGTTAAGAGCCAAACTATAATTATTGTTTTCTCTTTCATCCACATTGTCCAATTGCCTGGAAAGGAAACTAAAAAACACTTCGTTTTCAACATCTAACACTACTGCATCACCTTGAGACTGGATTTCACCAAACGGTCTCGTATGAGGCAATTGACCAACGCCAAGCTGATAAAAGTTGAAAGGTTCTTGGTTTCTATTTTCTTGTGTCATACTTATAGAGCCAAACGCTTTAAATTTGCCCTTAGTAAATTGACCCGTTAATCTGTTGGTTAATCTATCAAAGTCTGATCCTTTAATTACACCATCTTGGTTAAAATAATTGGTATTGAAGTTATAAGTAAGATTCTCGATACCCCCAGAAATATTAGCAGTAACATTTTGAATTATGGCATTATTATTTGTTACTTCTTCCACAAAATTCGTATCCCAATCTAATGCATTAGCATCTAAGAAAAATGTGATTGGCTCACCTCCAGCTGCTTCAGCTGTGGTTTCTCTAATGTAAAGGTGATCTGCTGTATTTGCCAATGCTGGTCCAGAAGTAATGTTTTGGATACCAGTATACGTACCAATATCCACTTTCATTTTACCAGCCTTACCTCTTTTGGTTGTAATTAGAATTACACCCCCAGCTGCTCGCACACCATAAACAGAAGCCGATGCACCATCCTTTAAAATATCGATAGATTCTATCTGCTCGGGTGCAATATTGGGATTACCTTCCTGAGGAATATTGTCCACAACATACAGTGGTTGGCCACCATCACCAGTTAGCGATAGTAACCCACGAATTTGAATATTGGCTGAGGATCCTGGACGTCCATCAGTAGCTTGGACATTAACACCAGATACCTTACCTTGAATAGCGGCTCCAACATCAGAAACAGGAGATTCTAAAAGTTCTTCTGAACTAACTTTTGCAACTGCCCCTGTGACTTCTTTCTTTTTTTGAGTACCATAACCAACGATTACTACTTCTTCCAATTGGGATAGGTTTTCCTGTAGATTTACATCAATAGTAGTTTTATCTCCTACAGTTACTTCTTTAGATGTGTAACCAATAAAACTAAAGACTAATACATCACTCTCATTTGCTTCTAGTTTGTAATTTCCATCAAAATTTGTGACAGTTCCTGTAGTAGTGCCTTTAACCAATATGGTCACACCAGGCATAGGTAGCCCGTCTTCTGTATTAACTGAACCTTTAATGGTTTTACTTTGGGCATGCACCAAACCTATTCCTAAAGTTAGGAATAGCAGCAAAGTATTTACTTTAATTAATTTTTGTTTTTGTCTAATCATAATAATGAATCAGTTTGTTTAGCATTCTAAATATAATAAAATGATGTTAAAAAATGTTAAAAAATTTAATTATTGTTAATTATAAGACTTCAAAATTATCAAATCAACAATAAAACCAGTAAAGTGGCCCCTGAATAAAAACTGAACAGACATTTCTTTGTATTACACGTTAACACCTTATTATTCGTCTTATTTTTTGTAATAAAAAACACGTTATTATTAAGTCTGTTTACTACAAAATATGTAGCAAATACCAATTAATTCGGGCTTTTTCAGAGGAGAGTTGGTATCTCTAAAGGGTTGAAGAATATTTAGTTTTAATACGATAAAATTCCTTGTTTAGTTTTTGTTCAGGACTCTAATTTTTCAATCAATTCTCAATTTTCACCTAATCATGCGGTATTAGAAACAAAATAGAATTTATATTAACTCGAGAAATTCATGGGTTTCGTCATGAAAAGCCAAAATGCCACGATATAGCTAAATCAATATAGAATACTACTAATTATTAATTAAAATGAGCTAAAAGACAAAGGTTGCGTTCTTTTTATACGCCGTCGTAATTGTTTTTCATAGTAGCGCTATGAAAATATAAGGTAAAATTAATCCGTTTTACTATTTTATGAGGATTACAAAATATACTTATTTAACTTAAGGCGGTTAATAGAAAGGGATTTGAATTAAAAAAATAGTGTTTTTAGATCGAATTCATTCTTTAGCATAAAAAGCTATTTTTTCGTTAAAAAAACTCGATATAACTATGCTATATCTGTGCTCTTATACCAATTTTGCTATAAAATGAGGTATAAATAATTTGAGTTATTTTACAGGAGTTCAAAGCATAAAAATCAAGCATAGCCTTAGCTATGGTTTATTTTTTTAATGCAGAAATCATGTAAAAGAAACGAATTATATGTCGCATTTTATGGTAGAATTGGTATTAGCCTCAATCTTTAACTTTTATATTGATTTAGCTATTGTATTATGAACATTTGATTTGACAACAAACTGGAAGTGGTATAATCAAGAGATTATAGCGATTTTGTGTGGTCTCATATGGGCTCCCTTCGGCTAAAAGCTCAGGACAAGCTTCTCTCCCAATTTTGTTGCACAAAAAAACCCCAGCTTATCGCTGAGGTTTCTACCACTTTGTGGTCCCACATGGGCTCGAACCATGGACTTTCTGATTATGAGTCAGATACTCTAACCAACTGAGTTATAGGACCCGAAATTGGAGTGCAATATTACTATTATTTTTGTTTCCTAGCAAGAAAAATTACGTCTTTATATCTTGACATAGTTCAATTAACACATTGTTTGATGATTTTGGGTGTACAAATGCTACTAGCTTGCTATCTGCTCCTTTTTTAGGATACCCTTCTAAAATTATAAAGTCTTCTTTTTTTAAGCGTTTTATTTCATGCTCTATATCATCTACTGCAAAAGCGATATGATGAACCCCTTCTCCTTTTTTCTCTATAAATTTAGCTATCGAACTATTAACATGGGTGGCCTCTAGTAATTCAATTTTAGTATCTCCTACTTTAAAAAATGATGTAGCAACACCCTCACTTTCTACTGCTTCAATTTTATAATGTGATTTACCTAATAGTTTTGCAAATAATTTGTTGGACACATCTAAATTTTTAACTGCAATACCTATGTGTTCTATTTTATTCATCTATAGCTAAACGTTTTACTTAAAACCTGAATTCGACTTAAGAACACTATTTTTTAAAGCACAAACACCTATCTATTAATTACTTAGATTAAATAAATATATCATGTCATTCTTAGAGGCTATGAAAATTTAGTAATTTCTAGCTAAAAACCACTAAACACGCCATCTTCTTCCTTAAATTATGATAAACTAGCGCGCTAGTCTATCGTAATTATAAGTTGAATCTACCATGTTTATTGAATTTTATCTATGATTCTTAAATCGAAATCTGGTTTAAAGATAATGAATTGAGTTAGTTTTTTAACAACGTTCAATAAGGTTACTAAAATAGGTGTTAAATATTCCTGACTAGTTTATCATTACTTTTTTCGTAGCTTTAAATTTAGAAGAAATAATAGTTGTTATATATACCCCATTTTCTATACGTACTGGGATTTCAATTTTGCTCTTTGAAGTATTAATCTCTTTTCTTAGCACAACTTGACCTAAAGTATTTACCAACTCTATATTTGTTATGTCGTGATTTTTAGGATTAACTATAACCAATGTGTTATCACTAAAGAATATACTTGTCGCCTTATTGAATTGGGCATTAGCATCATCTGAAAGTGTATTTTGACTTGCGAAAACAATTTCAAATCTGTCATTTATTACTCCAGATGTTACTGTAGTAATATATTTAGAAGCTCTTAAATCATGAAAACTATTATTATAGATATCTTTTAAATACAGTTCTGTATCGTTAGAGATATTCTCTAAGCCATCAATATCAATTTCTATAATACCTCCATTTTTAGTCTTTACACTTAAAGGTAAAATAGTTGTTTTTGGGTCTATTGCATCTATCCCTTGAATAACATACTTTCTATTTCCTAATATCCAAGACATGTCTTCCACGATATCTCTATTGTCATCGGCCGAAAGTGGCGCATCATAGCCCCAATCGTAACCAGAAGACGCATTTTCATCGACCGTAACAAGTAACTGGCGCTCGTAACCCGTTGGTGACTTATAGCCAATTCTAAATTTAGGTCTAATATCGCCTTGTTTAGTATTGGTTGATTTAAAAGATGTTTTACTGGCACTTTTAAGGAATAATGAATTTGTTCCTCCTACTTCTGTTTGAAAAACTCTTTGATCATTTTCAAACTTGGTTTTACTACCAGCTGGAGCAGTAGAAGAGGCAACTACAAAAAACCCTTGTCCTACAGGAATATATTGCCCAGGTGTTTTAGTTCCTGTACCTACTTGGCTTACACTAGGATGAGATGGAGCTGCTGTACCTCCAGACAAATTTCGCGTAGCATAACCACCTTGATATTGTTTTAATGTGTGAGACCCTCCTCCAAAATGATCCCAAAAATATAATGCGCCATTAGTATGTGTATTATCATTTAAAAATTCGTTAGCATCTATAGCAGATGGATATGGATTTCCAACTAAGTAGTCATTGTTTGCATCTGTATCTAACTCAATTGTTCCATTATTAGGCGTTCCTGTAAATACATAATTTTTCTCATTACTTGCAGCTCCGGTACCTGGTCCTTTCATGGTAAATCCTTCTCCAACAAGAACACTTCCTGTACTCCTTACATGCTGCCACAACGCATAATTATCACTCTGTAAGTTGCTATATTTCCATATCCAATAATCTGCTATTTCTATAGGAGTAGCTGTATTATCGCCATCGTAATTATTACCACTAACAAAATTTATAGATGCAGGGTTTAATGGGTCTTCTCCATCTCTTAATACATTGCCTACTGTGTAACTTTCATCGCCATCTATAGCACTATTCGGGTTAGAAGTGTGTACTGGCGAAGACCAATAATTATAAGTATATAAATTTTCTGTTCCCTGCTGGTCTCTTTCTAAAACCCCAATACTTGTGCCATCTATTATACTATTAACTGTTTGTACTAATTGAGATTCGCCTTCTAAATCTATTGTACCATCTAATTTTAAGTGCCAATTATTAAACAAGCCTTTACTTGCTGGAACTGTTAATTCTGCACCGCTATCAACAATGAGTCCAATCATCCCTTGTGTATCATAAGCGCCATCCAGAGTAATATTATTTTTAATGTGCACAATGGAAACATCATCGCTATTATCTTGTTTGCGTGTAATGTCCCAAACATCTCCATGCAACCAGGTTGCCGCATCTGTCCAATTGCCATCTGCTACTGTTTCATAAGGTAATGGTGCCGTTTGGAAATATATGTCTTTTATGTTATATAACTGAGCTCCAGAACCTATATCTATAGCAGTAGTGGTTTTATTATCTACGATATCGTCTTTAAAAGTATCCATTTTATAGTACTTTAATAAACCAGATCCCACCCCTGCTGTTGAAATATTCTGTGGTATTATCATCCCTTGATCAAAACCAGAAGTATCGTCTAATTCTTGGTATACCATTCGTTCTAAATCTTCAACAGCTAAAGCTGCACTAAAAACACGAACTTCTTCTATTTCTCCTCTAAAATAGTTAGCATCCATATCGGCTAACCTACCTATAGTAAAACTTGATGTATCTGCATTAACAGTTCCTGTAGTAGACGTACCAGAAGCAATACCATTAATATAAAGTGTTGTATTACCAGACGTGGTTGTTGCTGCTAAGTGTGTCCATATTTCGTCTGCAATTGAAACTGTAGATGTAATAATAGCACTCCCATTAAGGAATACACTAATAGTATTATCTGTATTTGCTCGTATATAAAAATTACTTTGCCCAACCACTACGCGATCTGTTGTTGCTGTATTAGCTCCACCAGATTTCACAAAGCCCATAATAGAAGCATCGCCAGAGCCAATAACATTACTATCTTCTACATAATCGTTTCTACCGTCAAAAAATAATGAGTAACTAACACCATCTAGGTCTCTTGGAGATCCAAAAACTGAATTATCCGTATCAAAAACATCAAGTATACCATCTTGATCTGGATCAGTGGAACTATCGCCATCAATGGCGCCATCGTTATCACTATCTAAAGCAGCATAAATGGTAGTATCTATATCACTTCCGTTTAAAAAATCGTTAGGATTATCTGCACTGTCGACATCTCGATAATTTGGTATACCATCATTATCATCATCTAATGGATCGGGATAACTACTTCCAAAATCATTACCATCGGCATCATTATCGTTGGTATCGATTATGGCTAAAATACCATCACCGTCGACATCATCATTATCAATTTTACTTACAAAGTCTTCGCTATCAGATCCATCTCCAACACCATCACCTGTAATATCTACATCGCCTTTTCCATCGTATTCCACAGTATCGAAAATACCATCGTTATCTGAATCTGGGTCTAAATAATCTGGAACACCATCTAAATCTGTATCTCTAAAGGATGCTGGAGGTGTTTCGTAAGCATCATGAACTCCATTTTTATTACTATCAACCCATCCTGCTCCAAACAGGGTACCATCTTTATCTGTATCTGGGTGTGTATCTATAAAACCTAATTCTACTATATTAGGTATGCCATCATCATCATTATCTAAATCTGCAGCATCGGCAACGCCATCTTCATCTATATCACATAAGGTTTGTTTTACAATAATATCGTCAATTGCCAAATCATTACCAGATCCTCCAATTTTTTCATTGGTCAATCTTACTGTAAATTCGGTATAAGAACTACTAAATGTAGCACTAACATCTACCCAATCACCAGTAACATAATTTGCAGTAGCTTCTATATCTCCAGAAGAAACAGATGCAATAGTCGCTCCTGTAGGATCTATAATTTCAATTAAAACAGAGGGTTTTGATCTTGACCCCACACCAGGCAAATCTGCTCTATCCAAGTTTATAATTGAAAATCCATAAGTAACATTAACTCCTGCTGTAACACCTGTAATAGTGGTCTCATAGAAAACAACTCCAGCAGTGTTATCGGCATTAAACATGGCCATTCTACCATTAGTATCTCCAGGTGTATGATCAAGACCAGGATACCATACTCTATCTGCCCAAGAAGCTACTTCTCCATTTGGAGTTTCATCGTTATATGGAGAAGGATCTCCATCAGAAGCTTGATAGTAGGCTACATAAGAACCATCAAACAGGTTTATATTAGAGCCACATGGCCCTGTTCCTGTGCCATCTTGAAAACAATATGCAGATGACACACCTGCTATGGTTTCTCTGGTTGTTCCTGCTCCAAAATCTTCATTTAAAAAAATAACATCTGTGGTTTTTCTTGTTGGACTATTAATACAAAAAAGTTGTTCTTGGAAGTCTAGAATACCATCGTTATCATCATCCCCATCTAGCGTATCTGGAATACCATCGCCATCGGTATCAGGATATATTTGTGTGCCTTCTCCTTCTAGCAAAAATGTATAATTTGGAATAGAGGCATCGTTTGATACTACAGAAACTGTAGCAGAATAATTGGTTTCAGCCACAGGATCAAAGGCCACAGTAAATGTCTCTATACCTCCTGGTACAATTACCGCATTATCTGGTTGATCGGAAATCGTAAATACACCACTTGGGTCTGCAATAGGCAATGTTAATGTTAAGTTTGTAGCATTATTATTAGTAATCACAAAGGTGTTTTCTAATGGTGCAACATCAATATCGTAAGCGCCAAAACCTGTATTATTACCAACACTTGTCGTTGTACTACCAGAAGTGACAACGTTACCACCACCCGTAATATTTATGGTACTTGATGTTGCTGCGGTTATATTAATGGTATAATCTTCTACATCGCCTCTGTAAGTATTTGTAAAATCACAGCCGTCGCTGGAGATAGTACCTGGTTGTGATCCTGATCCACAACCAGTACAATAAGAGCCTTGTATTCTTAATCTAGCAGATCCTGTTGTAGCTGAAGGATCTATAGTAAAAGAACCAGATATTGTATGAGTTGTTGGTCCGTAAATTTGCACATGAGGTCCAGAATCGTATACTTCGGTATAATTACCATCATTATTATAATCTATCCAAATTCTTACTTTAACATCTCCCCATGGATTTCCCCCCTTATCGTTTATAATAGAGAAATTATATGTATTACCAGCAGTCATGTCTACAGATACACCTGTATAATCTGTATAACTCATGTTAGAATTTGAATTATTGATCTCTGAAGTAGAGTTATCTCCATCTATTTGAACATTAGAAATATGAAAACCACTCCAGTTTAATAAATCTGTTCCTGTTCCTGCCGAAGTACTAATATTATAAGAACACTGCCCGTTTAAAAAATTAAAACTGGATACTAATAGAATAAACACTATTGCAAGAGAAATACTGTAATTTTTCTTCATGTCGATAAAATTTGAGGCAAAATCCTATGATTTTAATACCTGTGTACAATTTACGCCGGCAAAAATACCTATTTTATCGATAAAACGCAATGACGTATGCTTTGTAAACAATTTATTAACATTAAAAGGTATGGTTTTATCGACGAACGATAATATGAATCTTATTTTCATTGCCAAAAGTGTCAACAACCGTAATGGTATGCGCTCCTATTTTTGGTAAAACACCAAGTTCATGGATGTCTTTTGTACTACCTATAAACATTTCATCTAAATACCAAAACACCGTTGTCTCTGGCTTGGAGTGCGCTATTTTTAAAACAAGTTCATTGGTTGCGCCATCAAAATCTTTTGGAAGAAAAATGGTGTTGTTATTGTTAGGGTAAATAAACGCCATTGAAATAGCTATATCTCCTAAACAATCTTCTCTAAACTTTGGTAAGACCTTATAAAATGGATTTTTGGCTTTATAATAATACGCCATTAAAGGCGGTAATACAAACCACGATTTGTGAGTTATATTCTCTAAACTCTCACAAGTTGTATTAACTTGAAACATATTATTCTTATCCAGATGCACCACTATGTGATAAGGACATGGGGTTGTTTTTAAACCGCTTTTTTGCACAAACTTTTGTTCGACAGTATTACAATTTATTGAAGCTCTGTAGCCACTTAGTTTGCACACTTCTATGTTTTGCATTTCGTCAAATGGTTTTTCAAACCAATCACTATTTGGTAACGCATCAAATACATCAAACAATATTGGTGCAGCAGTTTGCACACCAACTAATCCTGGACGTCCTTCTCCGTCTGCATTTCCTACCCATATACCAACTACATAATCTTTGGTGCTCCCTATAGCCCAAGCGTCCCTAAACCCAAAACTTGTACCTGTTTTCCATGCAATTTGTTTTGATCCATCAAAAAACTCCCAGTTTTCATCACTTTCGGGTCGGTTTACTTCTTTTAAGCTTTCATATGTGAGATAGACAGAAGCGGCATCAAATACTGTTTTTTCATTGGTCTTTTTTCCAAAATCTACACTATCCTTAGCTAAAAAAATAGGTTCGCAAAACTCATTGGTGTAATATTCGCTAGAGGTTTCAGAAAAATGATTTAATGTAGAGGACAATGCGGCATAACTTTTACATAAATCCCAAAGGTTGCTTTCTGCTCCACCAAGAATTAAAGACAGCCCATAATGATTGGCATTATGCTTTAAATCTTTGAGTTTTAAAAGTTTTAAAAAATGATAAAACTTGTCCAAACCAAAACTTTTAAGCATTCTTACTGCCGGTACATTTAACGATCTTGACAAAGCCCGACTTGCTGCAACAGCACCATCGTACGTTTTATCATAATTTTCTGGCATATAACTCCCATAGTAAGTAGGTACATCTGTTACTAAAGTGTTTGGTAATATATCGCCCGAATCTAACATAGCGGCATATAAAAAGGGTTTTAAAATGCTCCCTGTGCTTCTAGGTTTATCTATAATATCTACATCTTTTTGATGTGCTTTGTCTGTTGGCGTATTACCAACATAAGCTAAAACTTGCCTAGTTTTTACATCTAACACCAATACTGCTGCATTATAAATTTCGTTCTGTTTTAATTGATTATAGTGGTTTTTTACAATGGTATTTACCTGTTCCTGAAGTCTTTTATTTATTGTGGTTTGCAAGCGTTTACCATAATGTGTTTTAACTGCTTTTTGTAGTAAATGTGGGGCTATTTGAGGTAGAACATAGGGTTTTTGAGGCAAATCTTCAGCTACAGCTAACTTGTATGTAAGTGTGTCTATAATGGTTTTCTTTAATAGTTTCTTTAATAATCTATTACGTTTTTTTAGTAAACGTTCTTGGTTTTTACCAGGATAAATTAAACTAGGAGCGTTTGGTAAAACTGCTAGAGTAGCACTTTCGGCCCAGGAAAGATCGTTTGCTTTTCTATTAAAGTAACGCCAGGAAGCAGCATCCAACCCAACAACATTACCTCCAAAAGGCGCATTACTTGTGTAGTAAGCTAATATTTCTTGTTTAGATGAACGAAGCTCTAATCGTGTAGCAAGAACAAGTTCCTTTAACTTTTCAAAATACGTACGTTGTTTTCCTTTTCGTGATAAACGTATTACTTGCTGTGTAATCGTACTTCCTCCGCGCTTAATGCCTTTAGAGGTTATATTCTCCCTTATGGCTTTAACTATTGAAATGGGATTAAACCCTGGGTGATTGTAAAAATATTCATCTTCAAAATGAATAATGCAGGTTTTAAATTTCTCTGGTATACTATCGTTATAAGGAAACCGCCATTGGCCATCTTTCGCTATTTGCGCTCCTAATAATTTGTTATTGGAACTTGTAATGACTGTTGTTGTAGGATCTTTAAAAAGTTGCTTTGGCAGGCAAAAATAGTATGCAATTAATAGGACAGTAACGATTACCGACTTTATCTTACGCCTTTTAATATAATTTACAACTCTTTTCACCTAAAAGATATGAGCAATGCTATTATTTTTAAACCACTCAATACTTATGTTTAAACCATACTTTTTGCCACTCTCGTTTTAAAATTAAAAAAGACACTGCTTCCGACAGTTTTAAAACATCGCTTCCGTCAAGTGCTTTAACCTGTTGCTCTGGCACATCAATAATATAAAGTAGGTTTAAATAATCAACAAATTTTTCCTGTATTAATTGGTATAGCTTTTCATGAAGCACTAATTTTAAACTTGAAGGCAAAATAGCTTCATGAAAATCTAAATCAATATTAGCCAAAGCAAAATCTTTATTGAGTTGTAGAATAAGTTTTTTATACAGATTTAACGCATTGGCTTCTTCAACTAAGGCTTCAAATGTAACGGGTATTTCCACAACTAAACCGACCTATTCATTAAATTAACTCCAAATATTTTTAATAGCTCCTTTTTACTTTCAGAAATATCCAGAGCTTCTAGATTTTTAAACGCTTTGTGAGTGTATAACTCAATAGCATCTTTGGTAAGGTATGCCGCTCCAGACCTTACAAATATTTCTTTTACAGCACTAACTTTTGCTTCAACAGTGTAATCATTTTTATTAAATAAATGTTGTAATAATGTAGCATCGTTTTCAGAAGAAAACTCCATAGCTTTTATATACAAATATGTTTTTTTATTTTCAATAATATCACCACCAACTTGTTTTCCAAAGGTTTTGGCATCTCCAAAGGCATCTAAATAATCATCCTGTAATTGGAATGCAATACCCAGATTTTTTCCAAATTCGTAAACACCTTCTTGATCTTTCTCTGAAGCACCTGCAATAATAGCGCCCATTTTCATCGCTGCTCCCACCAAAACTGCCGTTTTGTACTCAATCATTTTTAGATATTCGTCTACAGTAACATCATTTCTTGTTTCAAAATCTACATCGTATTGCTGGCCCTCACATACTTCAATGGCTGTTTTACTAAATAGCTTAGCTAAATTTCTAAACGTTTCAGGTTCATACTGCTCAAATAATTGGTAAGCCATAATTAACATCGCATCACCAGATAGTATCCCTCTGTTAATATCCCATTTTTCATGAACCGTTTGTGCGCCTCTTCTTAAAGGTGCGTCGTCCATAATATCGTCATGCACCAAAGAAAAATTATGAAAAATCTCTACGCTCAATGCCGCATCTAATGCCTTTTTATAATCAGCACTAAAAATATCTGCGGCCATTAGTGTAAGTACTGGTCTTAACCTTTTACCTCCAAGGTTTAGAATATAGTCTATAGGAGTATATAAATTTACGGGTTCCTTTACTGTTTTATAAGCTTTTAGGTAAGCCAAAAACTCTTTTTGGTATTTTTCTATTACAAGCATTGCACAAAAATAACCAAATCACCCTATAAAATTCACCCAAAGTAAATTAAGTGTTAAATAATTATTAAAACCTAGGAAACTTTTTTTGTTTTTAAAGTTTCCTGTTGTAATTTTGTGTATATATTATGACAGAAAAGATTATACATAAAGCAGCAGATTTATTTTTAAACCTAGGGTTTAAAAGTGTAACCATGGACGATATAGCGCAAGCTATGGGTATATCTAAAAAAACCATATATGTTCATTTTGCCAATAAAACAAAGCTAGTTGAAGCTGTAACATTTACACTTTTTGAAACCATTAGTGACGGGATAGATATTATTTGTGATACTTCAGACAATCCAATAGAGGAGTTGTACGCAGTAAAACTATTTGTAATGAAACATTTAAAGGATGAAAAAGCATCACCTCAATACCAATTAAAAAAGTACTATCCTCAAATTTACGATGTATTAAAGTTTAAGCAATTTGAAAAAATGCATGATTCTGTAAAAGAAAGTCTTAAAAAAGGGGTAGAGACCACACTTTTTAGAGCCAACATCGATGTGGATTTTATATCCAGAATGTATTTTAATGGTATGACGGGTATAAAGGATAACGCCATATTTCCGCAGGAGCTTTTTAGTATGAACTATTTAATGGAAAGCTATTTAGAATATCACTTAAGAGCCATTGTAACACAAGATGGTCTAAAAATATTAAACAAGTTTATAACATCAAATCAATCATAAAACATGAAAAACAAACTAATTTTTATATTTAGTTTTCTATGTAGTTCAATGCTTTTTGCTCAAGACATAAGTCACAGTTTTTCTTTACAAAGCGCTATTGATTATGCATTAGAAAACAACAGAACTGCTAAAAATGCAGTACTAAATATAAAAGCCGCAGAAAAACAAAAATGGGAAACTACCACTATAGGTTTACCTCAAATTAATGGAGCTATAGGATATCAAAATTGGCTTAAGCAACAAGTTTCATTAATTCCTGCATTTATACTTCCAGAGGATGCAAGAAATGATCTAGGGCTTGGCTTAAATGACCAATTCCCAACTGTGTTTGGTACGAAACAAAATGTAAATGCCACTGTAACCCTTAACCAACTTATTTTTGATGGCTCCTATTTGGTGGGTCTACAATCTGCTAAAGTATTTTTAGACATCTCTAAAAATGCTAAAGAAAAAACAGATTTAGAGGTTAGAAAAGCAGTTATTAACGCCTATGGTAATGTGCTTTTAGCCGAAGAAAGTGTAAACATTTTAGAACGAAACATTGCGGTTTTAAAGAAAAACCTCAACGAGACCACCAAAATATACGAAAACGGTTTAGGCGATGAAGAAAGTGTTGAACAATTACAAATTACGCTTTCGGGTTTAGAAAGTAATTTAAACAACACCACCCGTTTAAAAAATCTAGCCTATCAAATGCTAAATATAACTGTGGGTACAGATATAAATGCTAAAACTACCTTAACCGATGATTTAGAAACTTTAACCGCACAAAATATAGTAATAGAACTCATTGATAGCGAAGAAAACATAGAAAACAACATCGATTTTAAAATTGCAGAAAACGACAAAATATCAAAAGAGCTTCTTTTAAAATTAGAAAAAAGTAAAGCCCTACCAAGCCTTTCTGCTTTTGTAAATGGAGGCTATTCTGCGTTTAGTGATTCGTTTACATTTACAGACAGTGACCAAAAATGGTTTGGCACCTCTCTGTTAGGTGTAAACATGAACATTCCCATTTTTAGTTCTGGAGGACGAAGCGCCGCAACCCAACGCGCCAAAATTAATCTGGAAAAGGCAAAAGCCGATTTAACTGAAACGCAACAAAAATTAAAACTTCAAATCGCATCGGCAAAAAGCGATTATCAGTTTGCTATTGAGGATTATAATAACAAAAAACAAAATTTAAATCTTGCAGAGCGTATCGAGAAAAAAAATCAAACAAAATTTTTTGAAGGTATTTCAACAAGTTTCGAATTAAGACAGGCTCAAACACAATTATATAGTTCTCAGCAACAATTTTTACAAGCGATGCTTGATGTAATTAACAAAAAGGCCGAATTAGAAACCGTATTAAACACTGTAAATAAATAATCAATCAAAATGAAACGAATATATTCACTATTAATCGCAACACTGGTTTTAGTATCTTGTGGTGGTGATAAAAAAATGTCTGTTGAGGATATTATAGCCACTGGCAATCTAGAACAGATAAGAAAAAAGAAAACCGAACTAGATGCTTCTGCTCAAGACATTGCTTCACAACTTAAGCAACTTGAAAAAGAAATAAAAAAATTAGACCCGCAGGAAAAAGTGCCATTAATTACCACATTTGCTGTAAAGGAAACTATTTTTAATCATTATGTAGAGTTACAAGGTAATGTAAGTACTAAGCAAAACGTTGTTATTTACCCTGAATATTCTGGCACATTAACACGTGTTTATGTAAAAGAAGGACAAAACGTTAAAAAAGGGCAAACCCTTGCTAAAATTGACGATGGCGGTTTAAGCCAACAAGTAACGCAATTACAAATTCAGGCAGATTTAGCTAAAACAACTTTTGAACGCCAGGAAAGACTGTGGAATCAAAAAATAGGCAGTGAAATTCAGTATTTGCAAGCTAAATCGGCTTACGAAGCCCAAGAACAAGCCGTTAGCCAAATAAAACAACAAGTAGGTAAAACACTAGTTAGAGCGCCTTTCTCTGGTACTATTGATGATGTAATAACAGAACAAGGTACTGTAGTCGCTCCAGGGCAATCCATGCTGTTTAGAATTGTAAACCTAAAAGATATGTACATTGAAACCGATGTGCCTGAGCGTTACATATCTAATGTAGTTCCCGGTAAAAACGTAGAAGTAGAATTTCCTATTCTTGGAGAGAAAATGAATGCTAAAGTGCGTCAGGCAGGAAACTTTATTAATCCAGCAAACAGAACATTTAAAGCAGAAATAGCCATTAAAAACAAGAATAATAATATCAAGCCTAATTTAACTGCAAAACTTAAAATAAACGATTATACCAGTGATAAAGCTATCTTAATAAAGCAGAGTATAATTTCTGAAAATGCAGAAGGTGACCAGTACGTGTACATTGTTTCAGATAAAAATGAGAACAAAGCCAAAGCTAAACGTGTTATTATAACCACTGGAAAAACACAAGGAGACTATATTGAGGTTCGTTCTGGTTTAAAAAATGGCGATGAAATTATTGACGAAGGTGCTAGAAGTGTTAAAGATGGACAGGATGTGAAGATACTTTCTCAAAGTTAATAGTTTAACTGTTTAGAAGTTTAGAGCAACTACAATGAAATCATTTTCGTTTGAAAAATTAAACGTTTGGCAAGAATCAAGACAACTGTCTGTAAAAATATATATGCTTACTAAAGAGTTTCCTTCTGATGAGAAATTTGGATTAATCAGCCAAATGAGAAGATGTGCTATTTCAATCGCATCAAATATAGCTGAAGGATCGGGGAGACACTCAAATAAAGATAAAGCACGATTTACAGAGATAGCTTACGGTTCAGCTTTAGAATTACTTAATCAAATTATTCTAGCTACAGACTTGAATTTTATTTCAGAAAATGAATACCATAGATTAAGAGTAACAATTAGTAAAATTACGGCCATGTTAGATGGTTTGTATAAGTCACAATTAAAAACCAAGGTTTAAAGTTTTAGACGGTTCCCCCTCTAAACCTATAACCTAATCAACATATAAACTTTTTACCAATGACTAATAAGACGAAAAAAGTAGATAAAGAATTTGGTTTATCCTCTTGGGCTATTAATAATAAAACAACCATGTATGTTTTAATAGCACTTATACTAATGTTAGGTACAGGTGCTTACTTTAGTATGCCCAGAGAGAACTTCCCTGAGATTAAGGAAACCAAAATATATATAAGCTCTATATATCCAGGTAACACCGCCGAAGACATAGAAAAACTAATTACAGATCCCATAGAGGATAAACTTAAAACAGTGAGTAATGTTGTGGAAATTAACTCAACATCTCAAGAAGATTATTCTATTGTTATTGTTGAATTTGACGAAGACATTACTGTTGAAGCCGCAAAACAAAAGGTAAAAGATGAGGTAGACTCTGAAACCTCTAGTGAAGACTGGCCCACCTTTAACGGTGCCAAAGTAGAACCTAACGTGTTCGATTTAAGCATGTCTGAAGAAATTCCAATTCTAAATATAAACATCTCTGGCGATTATCCAATCGATAGACTTAAAGCGTTTGGTGAGTATTTAGAAGATAAAATTGAAGGCCTTGAAGAAATAAAGCAAGTTGATATTCGTGGGGCTCAGGAAAAAGAGGTAGAAGTTGCTGTAGACATCTATAAAATGATGGCTGCTCAAGTAAGTTTTGATGATATTATCAACACCATAGGTAGAGAAAATTTAACCATGTCTGCAGGTAATTTAATAGCTAGCGGACAACGACGTACTATACGTATTGTGGGTGAAATAGAAAATCCTAAAGACCTAGAAAGCTTTGTGGTAAAATCTGAAAAAGGCAATTCTATTTACTTAAGAGATGTCGCGCAGGTTACTTTTAGAGACGAAGATAAAACTACCTATGCACGCGAGTTTAGCCATCCAGTAGTGATGCTGGATGTAAAAAAACGTGCTGGAAAAAATATGGTGGCTGCAGCCGAACAAATTCAGGAGATCGTAGATAAAGCTATTGAAAACATTTTTCCTCCAGACTTAACGGTAACCATTGCTAACGACCAATCTTCGAAAACCATTGGTCAGGTAGACGATTTGGTGAACAATATCATCTTTGGTATTATTCTCGTAGTTACCGTTTTAATGTTCTTTTTAGGATTTAAAAATGCATTATTTGTTGGTTTCGCCATCCCTATGTCCATGTTCATGTCTTTAATGATATTAGATATGTTAGGATTTACCATGAATACCATGATACTTTTTGGGCTCATTATGGGACTAGGAATGCTGGTAGATAATGGTATTGTTCTAGTAGAAAATGTATACCGTTTAATGAAAGAAGAAGGCTTAAGTAGGATTGAAGCCGCCAAAAAAGGGATTGGTGAGATTGCCTTTCCAATCATTATTTCTACAGCAACTACAGTAGCTGCATTTATTCCTTTAGGGCTATGGCCTGGGGTTATGGGGCAATTCATGATTTATTTTCCAAAAACTTTAGGGGTAGTATTAGGATCCTCTTTATTTGTAGCTATCTTTTTTAACTCGGTACTTGTATCTCAATTTATGACCATTGAAGATAAAGACATGCCGCTTAAAAATATTATTAGAATATCTGCTATCGTAGGCGGTTTAGGCATACTCATCTTACTTTTTGGTGGCGATTATCGTGGCTTAGGAAGCGTTATGATATTTACCATTATCCTACTTTGGATGTATCGTTTATTCTTAAGACGTTGGGCCAATGGATTCCAAAATAACATCTTACCAAGATGGGAGCGTTTTTATGAGCGCTTACTTCGCGGTACACTAAGAGGCAAAATGCCTGCCATAATTTCTATTGGCACCTTTATATTATTAATTGTTGCCTTTATGGGCTTTGGAGCTTCGGTAGGAAGTCAACGTACAAAAGTTGAATTTTTCCCAGACAACACGCCTAATCAAATTATTGTATATATAGAATATCCCGAAGGCACCGATATTAAAAAAACCAATGCCATTACTAAAGATATTGAAGAACGCGTTTATAAAATTATAAACGAAGAAGCCTACATGCATGGTGATTTTAATTTCCTTACCGAAAGTGCGGTGTCTCAAGTTGGTGCAGGCGCTGGAAACCCTCAAACCGATGGTGGTTCTCAAGCAGAAATGCCACATCGTGGAAAAATCACTGCTACCATGCGCGAATACAAATTTAGAGACGGTGCCGATAGTAATGTATTGCTTAAAAAAGTGCAGGAAGCCTTAAAAGGTATTTATCCAGGTGTAGCCATTTCGGTTGAAAAAGATGCCGTTGGCCCTCCAGCAGGATACCCTATTAATATTGAAATTGAAGGAAATGATTACAGCGAACTTATTGCTACTGCCGAAAAAATGCGCGACTTTATTAACACTAAAAACATTCAAGGTATTGATGAATTAAAGATAGATGTAAATAAGTCTAAACCTTCAATGCAAGTTGTAATAGATAGAAAAAAAGCAGGTGAATTGGGCGTGTCTTCAGGGCAAGTGGGGCAGCAACTACGAAATTCTATTTTTGGAGCCAAAGCAGGTATTTATAAAAAAGCAGGAGAGGACTACGATATCTATGTGCGTTTTAATGAAGAGAATAGGTATAACACCAGCGCTATATTTAATCAAAACATCACCTTTAGAGATATGGCTACTGGACAGATTAAAGAAATTCCAGTCTCTACTGTAGCTAAGCAAAATAACACGTCTGGCTTTAGTGCTATAAAACATAGAAAAGTAAAACGTGTCGTGACATTATATTCTGCATTAGCACCAGGATTTACAGATGCACAAGCCATCGTAACTCAAATTGAAAACGAAACAAAAGCCTATAGAGAAAATGAAGTTTCCGAAAGTATTAATATAGATTTTACAGGGCAAATTGAAGAGCAAAATAAGCAAATGAAGTTCTTAATGGGTGCATTCTTTACAGGGCTAGGTTTAATCTTCTTTATTTTAATATTTCAATTTAACTCTATATCAAAATCAGCCATTATTATGTTGGCTATTTTCTTAAGTTTAATAGGGGTCTTTGGCGGTATTGTTATTACAGGTAGTGCCTTTGTTATCATGATGACCATGATGGGGATTATCTCTCTTGCCGGTATTGTAGTAAATAATGGTGTAGTGCTTCTGGATTACACCCAATTGTTGATTGACAGAAAAAAGGTTGAACTCGATTTAGATGAAGATGCTTATGTAGAAAACCAGTACCTTTTAGAAGCTATTGTAAAAGGAGGAAAAGCACGTTTACGTCCTGTACTTTTAACTGCTATTACTACCATATTAGGGTTAATCCCTCTGGCAACAGGGTTAAATATTAATTTCTTTACCTTATTTAGTGAATTTAATCCACACATCTATGTTGGAGGGGACAATGTAATATTCTGGGGGCCTTTAGCCTGGACCGTAATTTATGGCCTATTTATAGCCACATTCCTTACATTAATTGTAGTCCCTATATTATTCTATTTAGTGACTAAATTAAAAATGCGATTGTTTAAAAATAGAGTTTCTAAACGTGAAAAACTTATTGATATGATTGCTTGATGAGCAATAAAAACACATAAAAAACCATTCAAAATGATTTGTTTTGAATGGTTTTTAATTTTTCATTATAAATATATTTTCTAACAATAGTTTGGGTTATAGGTTTTAGTTTTTTTTCATTTACTGGATGAAACCCATCCATATTAAAAAATTCTATTTTTCCATTTGTCTTATCATACCAATATTTGGTTTTTCCTCTTTCAAAAAAAGTCATACTTGTATCTAATTGTACTTTTTTAAAATTTTCAAGAAGATTTTGATCTAATAATATTAATGATTTTCCAGATTTTCCACAATCAACTTTTTTATAATGATCTTCAGACCACATCATACAATTTTGACTTTTTTTATGAAAGCCAACACTTGTAATTATTATTAATGAAGCTAATCCTAAAACAATCAAAATCACTTTTATGAATGTTTTTCTGTTTCCCTTTTCTAAACTATCATGTTTGGTAACGTAATCTTCATAATTTTTATACCCTAGGTATTTAGATAAAGCATTTAATAGTTCAACTTTTGGAGTAGATTCGTTATCATAATACCTCATCATAGACCTCTGTGTAATAGAAGTGTCATACTCTTCTGATATAACATGAGCTAAATGGCTCGCCTGTCCATTGGGAGTTTTATTTCCAGTTTGTTCTTCTGCCTTTTCGAATACTTGTATAAGTAATTTTTTAATCATTATAAACCCTGAATAATTCTCTAAAGTTAAAAATAACCTATCAAATTACATCGACATCCTATAGACAAATTTGTCGAAACTATATAGACATTCTTGTCTATAATCTGTCCACGACTTTTTTTTAAACCATTCTTTTATTTGTACTAACGAATTGATAATGATCCTTTTTTGTGCAATAAGGGTCAATGCACAACATCAATTCAAACAGGAAAAATTAAGATAAGTTGTGTTATTGACCTGGGAAGTACAATACACTTTTCTTGTCTTTATTTCTCCAAAGATATTTCCCAAAATATAGAAGAGGCGCCTCTTTTCATTTTGCGAGCTAGCTGTATGGCAAATTCCCCTGAGCTCAAACCTCAGGCAGCTACCGCTATTACAAACATTTTAAATGTAATAATTATGAAAAGAGTAATTTTAATTTTGGCTATAATTTTATCTAATGCAAGCTTTTTTTCTTGTACTGATTCTGACCTTAATGAAGAAAATAGTATTGATGAATTAGCTATAGAAGGAGAAGATGCAGAAATTCTGCCGCCAGATGATGATCAATAGGACAAAATACAGTTGAATAATCCTATTTTTTTTATTTTAGAGGAGTGAAAAATAGTATTTCATTCCTCTTTTTTATTTTAATATTCCAATCTTCATCTTCTCAGAAGATGGATTCTCTACTCTTGGGTGGGATATCTGAAAAAATTGCATTTTTCAAAAAGAGAGGATCTCTTGATAGTGCAATACATCATAGTCACATTTTGTTATCAGAAGCTAAACTAGTAAACAATACGTTTTTTGAAATAAATGCACATAATAAATTAGCTGTTTACTACAAAAAAATAAACGCTCCTTTTAAAGCTGTGCAACATTATACTAAATCTAAAGAATTAAATTTAAAGATAGGAGATACAGCTAAAGCAATAGAAAAGATTAGGCATATCGCCAGTGTCCAAAAAACATTAGGTGATTTTAATTCCAGTGAGAATTCAGCAATTGAAGGATTAAAATTAATAGCTGTTTTACCTGATTCACTCAAGCTAAAACATAGTTTAGGTATATTAAATCACCTAGGAATAACAACTAAAGAACTTAAAAATTATTCTGATTCAAAAAACTGGTATTTACAGGCATTAGAGTTTGCAAAAGACTCAGTAGATATCATAAAAATTCAAAATAACATTGGAGTTGTTAATTTAAAGCTGGGAAAATACAAAGAAACTCTTGAGAGTTTAACAAAGTACACTCGATCACCTATAATTTCAAAAAGCCCTGCTTTGAAGGCCAAAGTTTTAGACAATATTGCTTTTTCTAAATCCAAACTTAATTATCCTAATGCTGAAAAAGAACTAAAGCTCGTATTAGATTATAGAAAAAATAGTAATGATATTTCTGGTCAATTTGCCAGTAATATTCATCTAGCCGAGCACTTCCTAATTAGAAAAAACAATAAAAAAGCATTAATTTATACCAACCAAGCCTATGAGATAGCCAAAACTATACATAGTAGTACTTCAAAAGTAAAAGCTTTATCTTATCTTATAAAACTGAAAAATAATCCAAAAATTGAAGCTGTTGAACTACAAAGATTAACAGACAGCATAAACACTTCAAGAATACAAGCCAAAAATCAATTTGCAAAAATCCAATATGAAACTGATCGGTATAGAGAAGAAAATTTTAGAGTAAAAGATGAAATTGCTCAACAAAAAATAGTCTTACAGCAACAAAAAAATCATAAAGTAATTTTTATATCAGTAGTATTAACACTATGCTTATTAACAGGATTTATTTTCTATTATTTAAAACAAAAAAGTAAAATTGAATTAATAAAAGAGAGACATTATACGGAAAAAAAACTATCTAAAAAGCTTCATGACGAGATTGGAAACGACCTATATCATATGTTATTGCAATTACAAAATTCGCCTAATTTTTCTTCCAAACAAAATAACATAAGATTTTTTAGTGGATTCAATAATATTTACCAACGAGTAAAAGATTTTTCAAGAGATTTAAAAATAGAAACAGGAGAAGAATATCATTATGAACTTATATCCCTTCTAAATTCATATAGCAATCAACAATGTAAAGTAGCAATTATTGGATCTGACCCAAACTTATGGGCAAAAGTTGCAACTTTCAAAAAGGAAGAATTGTTTCTAATCATTAAAGAGTTATTAACCAATATGAAAAAACATAGTAAAGCTACTTTTACAGCTATATCTTTTAAAAAAAAGAGAAGAAAAATTACCGTTACTTATTTTGATAATGGTATTGGAGTTGATTTTAACCAATATATTTCTAAGAATGGTCTTAATAATGTGAAAAACCGCATAGATGATATAAAAGGAAGTGTTAATTTTGAATCTGAACCAAATCAAGGGTTTAAAATAACTATCGTTTTTACCATCTAGTTTTTAATGTTAAATATGGTTACTAAGGTTTTAATCGCAGAAGATGAAGATAGTGACAACTTAGGCATTGTTTCTAAGCTTCAGAAATTCACTAATGCACACATAGATACAGCTCAATTCTGTGATAAGGCAGAAATAATGATTAAAAGAGGACTTCAAGAAAATCTCCCTTATCATTTATTAATTAGTGATTTATCATTCATCAAAGGACATAAAAAACACAAAATTATTGATGGTAAACAATTAATAAATGTTGTCAAGCAAGCACAGCCTGAAATTAAAATCATTGTTTTTAGCCAGGAAAACAAACCAGCCATCATAAAATCCTTATTTGAAAATTATAATATAAATGGTTATGTATGTAAAGGCTTATATGGTTTACAAGAACTTATAAAAGCAATCGATACAGTTATAAAAAATGATATATCATATACATGCCCTGTAGCTAAAGAAGCATTACATCAAAATAACATATTACAAATAAATAGTTATGAAGTATTGATTCTTCAATTGCTAGCAAAGGGTTATAAACAGGAAGAAATTAGTCAGCATTTTATTATTAACTCAATACTACCTAATAGTAAACGCTCTATAGAAGATCGTTTACGTAAACTTAGAGATGAATTTAATGCAAAAACAAATATAGAATTGGTGGTTATTGCAAATAAATTAGGCTTGATTTCATAAACACAGTAATGTTTTAGTAATTCTAATCCCTTGTGGTTTAACACAAGGAGTTTACACTTTATAGGTATATGTTTGTTCCTAATAATCTTTAAATTTTAAAAGTATGTCTAAAAAACCAATAGGTACAACCGCAAAAACAGGGCAAACCTGCCCAGAATCTGGTATATGGAAAGTAGTTGGAACACCTTCAACAACTGCGCCTATATCAAAAGGAAACAGAATGCCTCCATATTCTGGTAAAGCAGTGACATGGAAATTAATTCAACATGCTTAGAGAAAAAGCTATGATAAAAATGTAGCTTTTCTTGTTTAATTTCTGAGTAAAAAAGACCTTATGTCAAAAATCATAGGGTCTTTTTTATTAAAATATTTTCGATTGTGAAAAACCACAAGGTATTAAAACCAAAGGGTATTAAGTTTGAAAAATATTACACTTAAAAACTAAAAATCATGGAGTATAAAGTTGTTCCCTTTGTGGCATCAATTGATAAAAATGAAACATCAAAACAAGTAGCAATTCAACTTGAAAATTTAATAAGTACCTATTCCAATCAAGGTTGGAAATATATGAGACTTGAAAGCGTAACTACCTTTATTAAACCTGATAATGGATGTTTTGGTTTTGGTGCAAAACCAGGATATACAACTTCAAGACAAATAATTGTATTTGGTAAATAAAATATATGAAATATTTAGCACTATTAATCATTAAAATGTATTGGTTTTTAATTCCTGCATCTAAAAGAAGAAAATGCATTTTTAGAAAATCCTGCTCAAAACATGTATATGACATGATATTAAATAAAGGGATAATACTAGGTCTTAAGGCTTTTAAATTCAGGTATCTAAATTGCAGGCAAGGTGTTGAGGTTTTTAAAAACCCATTAACAAACGAATTACAGTTTTTGCTTCCAAACAATTCAATTGTAGAGGAAGAAGAAATAGCAGAACGGTTAATAAAAACTAAAAATCTAACCTCTTAAAAAATGTTTAAATTTTATGGAACTAAACAGTCAATTCAAAATTCTTGCTAACAAGATTGATGAACTTAAAAACCAGATAGAAACAGAAGAGTCTACCAAACATGCTTTTGTACTACCTTTTATAAATATATTAGGTTATGATAGTTTTAATCCTACAGAGGTTGTCCCTGAGTTTACTGCTGATTTAGGTCTTAAAAAGGGAGAGAAAGTAGACTATGCTATCTTCTTGCAAGGAAATCCAGTTATGATTATTGAATGCAAAAATTGGAAAGAAAATTTAGAGCCCCATAAATCTCAACTAAGTAGATATTTTCATGTTACTCGCACTCGATTCGCAATCTTAACTAATGGAATAGAGTATTGGTTTTATACAGACTTGGAAGAAGCTAATAAAATGGATAAAAAACCATTTCTTGAATTTAATATTTCTAAATTGAAAGAAAGCTCTATAGTTAATATCACTAAATTCCATAAGTCTAATTTTGATATTGATAAAATAGTTGATAATGCAAGTAGCCTAAAATACTTGAAAGAAATAAACACAATAATAACAGAAGAGTTGCAGCAACCTTCCATTAATTTTGTGAAATTATTTGCCAATAAGGTATACACTGGTAAAAGAATTACAGAAAAAGTCATTGAAGAATTTACTGATTTGGTCCATAAAGCGTTTAATCAAACTATAAATGAAATTATAAATGATCGATTGAATGCAGCATTAAATAAAGAAGCAGATAAGCAACAAGAGCCTGAAAAAAACACTGAAGAAAAAAACAAAATCATTACAACCGAAGAAGAATTAGAAGGGTATAGAATAGTGGTAGCAATATTAAGAAGAAAAATTGAAGTTAATCGAATTGCTTATAGAGACACACAGTCTTATTTTGGAATCCTTTTAGATGACAATAATCGAAAACCTCTGTGTAGACTTCATTTAGATGGCTCAAAAAAATATATTAGCCTTTTCGATGAGAAAAAAAATAGTACTAGATACCAAATAAAATCTATAGATGATATTTATAATTTTGAAAAACAAATTCTTAAAACCATAGGTAATTATGAAATTACTACATCTGAAACTTTATAATAAAACATATATTATATTAATAACCCTCTTATTTCTAATAGCGCCTCTCTTCTCCAGCGGTCAAAACAAAGAAGCTCTACAATACCTAAAACAAGAGCTGGTAAAACAAAGAAATGATTTATTGCAGAAAGCAAGAGAACTCCAAACCCGCATTGACTCTATTGACATTATATTACAATATAAAAATAGTAATAAAAATCCAGCTACCTATTTAATTAAATCAAACAACAAACAAAATAAAACCCATAATTCTTTTCAGTATAATAATACAATTAGAAAGAAAAGACAGATTTCAAATTATAGAAGATATTACCGTGGTCCAAGAGGAGGATGTTATTATATTAATAGCAATGGAAACAAATCTTATGTTGACCGAAGCTTATGTAATTAAATTGTATAACCATAAAATTCCCAGCTCATGAAAAAAGCACTGATATTTATTTTTGCACTCATGTGGTATTCGTCTTATAGTCAAAAATTAAAAACTTCAAAAAAACATGATACTACTAAAGTTTTTATCTGTAATAGTTTTTCTAGTAAAGTATATCACTTAAACAAAAACTGCTATCAACTTAAAAAATGTAACGATTCTATAATAAGAGTCTCATTACATAAAGCTAAAAATTATGCCAGAGTATATTGTAAAAATGAATCAAAAAGTAAATAAGCTCACAACACTACCTCCTAAAAAAACTTATTACCCTATCTGTGCTACACCAATTTGATCTAATTCATCATGCGATTTCATTTTAGACTCAAACTTTTCTATATCTACAACATATGTTTTAGAAATGGTATCATGCCAACCTCTACCTTCGTCTCCTAAAAAGGAAAATGGTTCAAAAGGAATTATTCTAGAAAAACTTCGTTTTAGGTAATCTACTGCCTTTGGTTGAGAACCATCTTCTAAAACAATTTTAGTTTTTGTGACGTACTTACCTACACTTCTGCCTTTTGTTAATAATTCAAGTAAAAAGTATAATAGTACCGTAATAAAAGCAGTTAATAAAATATCTAAAAAAGGGTTTATTGGCTCTTCTTTGTATATAAAATCATCTACAACACTAGTGTCATCAGCAAAATAGTAATACACACTAGATACAACAAATGCTGCTCCAAAAATTATGACTCTAATAAGAATCCCATCAATAATATAATTGGCAAATCGGTTTCCTTTTGATGCGTATAAATCTGGTGTAACTGTAAAAGAGTTATTCATAATATTCTAAAATTAATTTTGGCTAATATAGAGAAATACAAAAGCCTAATTTTACGGAAAACCTCAATTACTTCCTCCCCCTCAAAATCGCAACCAAAACAATAAGCACCACACTAATACCAAACAAAGGAAACACAATCCCTAATAACACTATAATACCAATAATCCCATAACCTACTTTAAATTGCGCAGGGACTTTTGGCGCACCCCAACTTCCAGAGGGTTTTCGTTTTAGATAAGAAACGAGTGCTGCTACAGACATAAATGCTAATACGACAGCTATAAAAAGCATTAAAACCCAGTTCCAAAGTCCAAATTGCCCTTGGTGAAATGCCATAAACCACATGCGTCCACGCATTAAAATGCCCACATCTTCCCAATTATGTTTAAGCACTTGTTTACCAGAATATTGATCGTAATAAAAACGCTTTTGAGCATCTAAATCAAAAGTTTCGTTATAAATGGTATACACGCCTTTTTTACCCTTTGGTAAACCAATATTGAGTTTCCCTTTTAAATTTTTTGTTTTGGCTAGCGCCACCATATTATCCAGAGCGATGGTTTCTCCTTTAGCATGAGATTGTAGGCCTATACCACGCCATGTTTTTGGAAATCCAGTATTGGTGACTTTTTGTAGCCATTTAAAATTATCCCCAAACACATCGGTCCATGGCATACCTCCAGCTAAAGTCATTAATAATAAAACAGACATCCAAAACCCTAAAACGGCATGTAAGTCTCTAAAAAGTGTACGTTTGCCTTGTTTAAACCTAATGGTAAAAAAACCTTTTAAGCCTTGCTTTCTGTTAGGCCAAAACACATAAACCCCAGTAATAATTAGTACAAATAACCAACTGGCAATAAGCTCCACGATTTTTGTTCCAAATTTGCCTAAAAGGAGTTCGCCGTGCAGTTTTCTTACCAGATACATCTTAGAATCTTTTGGGCTTATTTTACCTGTTACCTCACCTGTATACGGATTCACAAAAACGCTTTTTTTATGGCTAAAACGACCTGAAACAAATTCTGTAGCCTGGTCTTTTCCAGTAGGAATCACCATCGCGTTAGGTGATTTTTTAAATGTTTTGGTCGCTATTTGTAACTGTTCTTGAAAAGCTATAGGCGTTCCGTTAGGGATTACATATTTAATATGCGTCTTCTTAGGAGCTTCGTAATTATCCTTAAAAAGATAGACGCCTCCTGTAATGGCCAACAATACAACAAATGGCAAGGCAATAAGACCTGCTATAAAATGCCATTTCCAAAGCCATTGATTTAGTTTTTTATGTTTCATGTTTTAGTCTTTAAAAAACAAGGCTGTCTAAAAAGCGAATCCTCTTGTCATTCAGAGCACAGCGAAGAATCTTATTTGTTTACAAGTTAAATTTTATCATGTAATGGGATTCTTCATTTCATTTAGAATGACACTTTTTAGACAGCTTTATTTATAGCATTAAAACTTATATTTTACCCCAAAATGAAATGCTCTTGGATTCCCAATCGTATAACTGTTTTCACTTCTAAATCTGTTATAAGATGCTCTTGCCGAATATAGCCTGTCAAAAATGTTTAGCGCATGTCCCCAAACTTCAAAATGCTTGCAGTTATAAGATAGTAATGCATTAAATACACTGTGTCCTCCATAAGTAGCGGTACTAAATGTACCATCATTATTAGCTATCTGCCCTTCAAAACTTGTATTGTATTTGTCTACAAATTCATTGGTAAGGCTTACTGTTAACCCTTTTGCATAACTAGGTTTATAGGTTATTTTTGATGTCCCCAAAAGCTTTGGCGCCGTTTCTCTATCGGTATTGGAATAATCCACACCTCTATCAAAAAAGTCTATGTATTCATGTTTAGAAAAACTTCCGTTATGGCTAATAGTTACTTCTTCTATAGGCGCGTATTTTATACCATATTCTATACCATAGGATTGCGTTTTTCCTGCATTAGCATTAAAAAATTCATCATTTTCATCTCTTAACGTAATTAATGTGTTTTTTCCTTCTAAAAGATAAATCGCTGCATCTAACTTTACTTTATTTTGAATACTAGCATAAGTACCTACTTCAAAATTGTTATAACTACTAGGTTTTAAATCGAAAACCTGATCGCCTACACCTACAAAACTATTTCTATACAATGTTGACGTTTGCGGTGGTGTAAACCCATTAGAATAATTAGCGTACACACCTAAATTGTTAGAGAAATTATAGTTGAGTCCTAACTTTGGCGAAACATTATTATAGCTGTTTTTAGAATCTCTTGGGCCAGCAACACCATCTACTAAATTATTGTAATTGTAGGTAAAGCCATCATAACGTAAAGCTGCAGTAATTTTTAATGGTTCGGTAGGGTTTATTTCGTATTGAAAATACCCTGCGTAATTAAAAATATCTGCCTCATAGTTTAAAATATAGTCGCCAGAATTCACATTAAAATCAATATTCCTTCCTGTATTGGTATCGACGATTATAGATAATGTTTCGGCTTGATAACGCTGTGGCGAAAAATCTGTAGATGCTCCAACTATTAAAGACGACTTAGCAAAATCGAAATCAATTTTGTGTTGAATTAAGCCCACATAACTGGTAAATCCATTACTATTTAGTTCTCCACTGCCAAAACCTGTTAACTGTCCTTGATTTCTAAATTGCCTTACACGATACGATGGGTTTTGCCCCATGACGTTCTTTCTAAAAATAAAATTAAAAGCCGTTTTATTATTCGAATTCCACTGTTTTTCTAGTGTACTTCTAAAACGAAACGCAAACGCATCACGGTAGGTAAACGTTTGATCACTTTCGTAATTACCTCCGTTATAATCGGCTTCACTTAAAGAACCCGTCATGTCCGATCTGTAATCAACAATATCAAAAACATTTACCCAATCTAGTGTTGGAGAAAAATGATTTACGTTTTTAAATGTTAGCGCAAATTTCTCGTAATCACTGTGCTCAACAGGGCCATCGTTACGTTGTACGTATTGCGTTCCTAAGTAAAAACCAACTTTTTCACCTGCATATTTAGAGACTTCTAAATCATAATGCGTCAACCCCAAATCGTTAATCTGAAAGCCTACACCTCCTGTTAGATTTCTAGTTGGGTTTTTTGTTATAAAATTAAAACTTCCGCCTATGGCTTCGCTACCATAAATGCTGGAAGCTGGTCCTTTTAAAACTTCAACTCTATCGAAAGTAATAGCGTTCATCTCTAAAAGCGCATTATGGTTAAATACTGCAGTTGGGCGTATGGGTAGCCCGTCTTCAACATATAAAAACAACGATTTTGTTGAAATAGGAGAGCGTACCGCCATAAAATGCTGTTCGTTACTCGCCGCACGAGACGTAGACATAATTACACCTGGCACATCGTTAACCAATTGGTCTATGCCAAACGCTTTTGTGTCTTCTATAGTTTTAGATGAAATTACAGAGATAGATCCAGGCACTTCTTTTCTTTCCTGTAGCTCCCTACTTGCAGAAATTACTATTTCATCTAAAGACGCAGTGTCTTCTGCAAGTACAATAGTGCTATTATCTGTAAGTGTTTTAACAACCGTTTTGTAACCTATGTATTTAACTATAACTGTAGCATCTTCTTTTAAAGTAATAGAAAACACGCCACTGTTATCTGTAACTACAGCATTATTTAAATTAGATTGTGATTGAACGGTTGCTTGCGATAAAGGCTGGTTATTTTTGTTCACCACTTTACCACTATATTTTTGTTGTGCAGAAGCACTAAAACTTGCTACTACTAAAGCAAGCATTATTATAAGTTTCATTTATTTATAATATAAGTTTAACTCGCGGTGCATTTAGAAATCTAAAAATGTCAGTTCGAGTGCTTTTGAGATTATCGAAATCAAAATATATTTTGATTGAAGATACCAAGCGAAGCTTAAAAAGTGTATCGAGAACTATTTTGAAAAATCAATCGAATTGACATAATTTCAACTAAAATGCACCACGGATTAAGTTTAATGTAATACAAAGAGGGGTATGGTTTGAAAGACTCAAACAGACCTAAGAATAATGTTAAAATGTATTACAGAAATTGGGGAGGAGGATCTATAATTTCCTTACTCATTAGGGTGAGAACAGACCTGTATTTCCAATTGTTATCAATTGGAATACTAGACTGTAATAATAAAAAATCTGATTTCGATTCCTGAAAATACACTGGTATAAATGCCTCGTAAAAAGCGCTAAAAAACGATGTGTTTTCTGTATCACTACTAGAAGTACTTAAAGCCAAATTACCCGCTAAATGACATTTGCCATTACATTGTAATTTTGGCTTTTCTTTATTAACACAATAGGTTTCAATAATGTAATCTATATTCATTTCAAAATAAGCCACATAGCCAATATTATATAAAGGTCTTAGTGCCAATGAAAAAAATAGTATGTAAGCAAAAAGTGTTTTCAACTACGTGATTGTAAACTTAGATTACAGCCTGCGAAGTTAATACATTCCATAACTAAAATAGTCTATATTTAAACTTTATTAAATCTTAACAAAATGTTAGCATACAACAATGTTTAATAATTATTCTTTAACTTTATATTTTATATGAATTTATACCCTATAAATGCAGGGAATTTTAAGCTCGATGGAGGTGCTATGTTTGGCGTAGTACCAAAGTTGTTATGGCAAAAAACCAATCCTGCAGATGCTAATAATATGATAGATTTAACCGCTAGGTGTCTTCTTATAGAAGAAGGCAACCGGTTAATATTAATAGATACTGGTATGGGTAATAAACAATCCGAAAAGTTTTTTGGATACTATGCTTTATGGGGTAATGCTACTATTGATAATTCTTTAAAAACTTATGGTTTTCATCGTGATGATATTACCGATGTTTTTTTAACACACTTACATTTTGATCACTGCGGCGGTGCCATACAATGGAACAAAGACAAAACAGGTTATGAGCCAGCATTTAAAAATGCTACGTTTTGGAGCAATAAAGACCATTGGGAATGGGCAATACACCCTAATGCCAGAGAAAAAGCTTCTTTTTTAAAAGAAAATATTATCCCTATAGAAGAAAGCGGGCAATTAAAGTTTATAAATACTGGTAAAAATGATATTCTCAAAAATTCTCAACTGGGTTTTGATGTTTTTTTTGCTAACGGACACACCGAAAAACAAATGATTCCTGTAATACATTATAAAGATAAAACCATTTGTTTTATGGCAGATTTATTGCCAACAGTGGGTCACATCCCACTTCCTTACATTATGGGTTACGATATGAAACCCCTGATAACACTAGATGAGAAGGAAAAATTTCTTAAACTTGCAGCAGATAATAAATACTATTTGTTTTTAGAACACGATGCTTACAACCCAGTTATCACTGTAAAACATACCGAAAAAGGTGTTCGTTTAGACCAAATTTATACTTTAAAATCGATACTTAATTAAATACAACAACGACTATAAATCAAATAATTACAATGAATACGATTAAAAAATTAACACTATTAGGACTTGCATCACTTGTGATTTATGGCTGTGGGGGAACAATAGATATTATCTCTACACCTCCTGAAAATATCGATACGTCTCCTTTAAAAGTTTCAGAAGTAACAGAAGCAGAACAGAAAAATTGGGGACACTTAGATTTAGAAAAAGATACCATTCCTGGTATGAGTGTTGATAAAGCCTACGCCGAAATTATTAAGCATAGAAAAGGAAAAAAAGTAATTGTTGCAGTAATAGATTCGGGTATTGATATTGATCATGAAGATTTAGATGGTGTTATTTGGACAAACCGTGACGAAAAACCTAATAATGGTAAAGACGATGATAACAATGGTTATATAGACGATGTTCACGGTTGGAACTTTTTAGGCGATGGTTATAATGAGCAACTAGAATTTGTTAGAATCCTAGCCAGTGGTAATACCAATCATCCAGATTATGCCAGAGCTAAAACCGAATATGAAATTGAACAACCAAAATGGGAAGGTCGAAAAACGCAATACGATCAAATTTACCAACAGGTAAAAGGTGCTCATGAGACTTTAACTAAACATTTTGGAAAAGAAAACTATACCCAAAAAGAAGTTAATGCTATAAAAACTCAAGACCAAACATTAACCCAAGCAGTTCAAATCGCTCAGTATATGTTTAGTAACGGTTTGGATTCCTTAACAGAAGCACTAAAAGAAGTTAAAGATGGCCTTGAGGGTATTAACGATCATTTAAATTATAATTTAAATAAAACCTTTAAAGGTCGTGTAACAGGTGATAACCCAGACGACATGAACAATAAGTTTTATGGTAATGGAAATGTAAAACCTGTAAAAAAGAGTGAAAGTCATGGAACACACGTTGCAGGAATTATAGCTGCCGAACGCAACAATGGCAAAGGTGCTAATGGTGTTGCCAATAACGTTGCCATAATGAGTTTAAGAGCTGTACCTAATGGTGACGAATATGATAAAGATATAGCGCTGGCTATTAGATACGCTGTAGATAATGGTGCAAAAGTAATAAACGGTAGCTTTGGTAAAAGCTTTTCACCACATAGTGATTGGGTAAGAGATGCTATTGCTTATGCTGGTAAAAAAGATGTTGTTTTTGTTCATGCTGCTGGAAATGATAGTCAAGATGTAGACAAGCATCCTAACTTCCCAGATGATAATGTAAATGGTAAAGAGGTTTCTAATAACTACATTAGAGTTGGTGCACTTGCTCCAAAATATGGATCTGGTTTAATGGCTACTTTTTCTAACTATGGGAAAAATAATGTAGATGTATTCGCTCCTGGAGACGATATCTATTCTACTACCCCAGAAAACGAATACGATTCTAAAGGAGGAACTTCTATGGCAGCTCCAGGAGTTGCTGGTGTAGCAGCCTTAATACGCTCTTATTATCCAAATTTAAAAGCAGCGCAAGTAAAACAAATTATAATGGATTCTGGCTTACCATTAAAAACAAAAGTTATTGTTGGTGGAGATTCTAATAATATTCAACCTTTTGCTAATGTTGTTAAATCCGGTAAAATAGTTAATGCATATAATGCACTAATTATGGCTGCAAAAATGTCTGCCAATTAAAAATTAGCCAACATTAAAACTAAATAAATCACTATGTATTATAAATTTTAATTATCGGATGAAATTCGATTTTTAGCCTTTCTTAGCTCGAAGAAAGAAGCTGGAAGTGTGAAGAAATGTTCTTTATACTTCGAGCTTCATCCTTCTAGCTTAAAAACCTTAAAGTAACTCTAATATAGTTGCAGGGTTCAACCTTTAACTAGATAATAAATACACTATACTAATAATCATTTATTGTTCTCTTTAAGGGAAATCTTAAATATTTCTAGATAGCTCTTAGGCGTAACACTCAATCTTATACTATGAAACACATACTCATTACTGTTTTTTGTATTTCAATACTCTTTTCGTGTAATACTTCCAAAGAAGTAACCACTCCTAAACCACAAGTAAATACAGCGACATCTTCTCCTCTAAAAACCACCTATTGGCAACAGCATGTAGATTATAAAATGGAGATCGATATGGATGTAGAAACTTATAAGTACAAAGGAAATCAAGAATTAGTATATACCAATAACTCTCCAGATGTTTTAAATAAGGTCTTTTATCACTTGTACTTTAATGCCTTTCAGCCAGGAAGTGAAATGGATGTTCGTTCGCGAACCATAGCAGATCCAGATCCTAGAGTAGGTGATAGAATTAGTAAATTAAAACCTAATGAAATAGGCTATATAAACGTCACTTCTCTAAAACAAAATGGTACAACTTTAAAACACGATACTGTTGGTACTATTTTAGAAGTTGAGCTTGCTAAACCTATACAGCCAGGAGAACAGGTTACGTTTAATATGGTATTCGATGCACAAGTCCCATTACAAATACGTCGTTCTGGTAGAAATAGCAAAGAAGGCGTAGCTTTATCGATGACGCAATGGTATCCAAAATTAGCAGAGTACGATTTTGAAGGTTGGCATGCAGATCCATATATAGGGCGTGAATTTCATGGTGTTTGGGGTAATTTTGATGTGAAATTAACTATTGATAAAGATTATGTAGTTGGAGGTTCTGGTTACTTACAAAACCCTAATACGATTGGTCATGGTTACGAAACAGGAATTGTTGTGAGGCCTATAAAATCCCGTACTAATAAACTAACATGGCATTTTAAAGCGCCAAATGTACACGATTTTACTTGGGCAGCAGACCCTAACTATATTCACGATACCAAGCAAGTACCAAACGGCCCGCTGTTACACTTTTTTTATAAAAATACTCTAAGTGCCGACAAAAAAGAAAACTGGAAAAAATTGCAGCCTAAAACAGTTGACTTAATGCACTATTTTAGTAAACATATTGGGCCTTATCCTTACAAACAATATTCTGTTATTCAAGGTGGTGATGGTGGTATGGAGTATGCCATGTGTACACTTATTACTGGAGAAAGAACATTTGGCAGCTTAGTAGGTGTTACTGCACATGAATTAGCACATAGCTGGTTTCAGTTTTTATTAGCTACAAATGAGTCTAAACACGAATGGATGGACGAAGGCTTTACAAGCTATATAAGTGATCTAGCTATGAATGAGATCATGAAACAAGGTAAAAAAAACCCAGCCGAAAGAGCCTATCAAGGGTACTATTATTTAGCAAAATCTGGAAATGAGCAACCTTTTACCACCCATGCAGACCGTTACCATTTAAACCAAGCTTATGGTATTTCTGCATATAACAAAGGCGAAGTATTTATAGCACAATTAGCGTATGTAATTGGACAAGAAAATTTAAAAAAAGCCATAAAAAAGTACTTTAATGATTTTGCTTTTAAACACCCAAGACCTATTGATTTTATAAGATCTGCAGAGAAAGTATCTGGTCTGGAATTAGATTGGTATTTAATAGATTTTGCGCAAACTACTAATACAATAGATTATGCTGTTGCCTCTATTAATAACAAAGAAATTACAATAGAACGTATTGGGCTTATGCCAATGCCAATAGATCTAAAAGTTACTTATATAGACGGTTCTAAAGAATATTTCTATATACCATTACAAATAATGCGAGGAGAAAAGCCAACCAAAGCTACAATTATAAAAGATTGGGCTTGGGCATACCCTACTTATACATTTATTACTAAAAAAACGGTTAAACGTGTTGAAATAGATCCTAAAAACTTAATGGCAGATATTAACAAGACTAATAATAAAAAATAGATTTATCTAACGTATGTTTATACTAGGCTATTCTATCTTTTTATATGCGTACCATAGTTAAAATTAGAAACAAAACCGCTACCCTACAAGAAACAGAAGTTACACTGGTCTTCAGTCTTCGGTCTTCGGTCTTCAGTCTTCGGTCTTCGGTCTTCGGTCTTCGGTCTTCGGTCTTCTGTCTTAAAACCTATGTCTTAATTATTTAAAAATGGTACCTTATTTTAATCTCACTATAATTTGTTTCAATTTTATAATAATACTTGACTATAACTTTACTTAATCTACTTAATTTTAGTTTGTTTCGTATTTTTTTTATAATATAGCTAAGAAACTAATTGCTAAAAAAGAATCTTTTGCACCACACTAAACTAACAACTAAATCGTGGATACTAGTTCTTACTATATTTTCGATTATAAAAATTCACGCACAATTAGGGTTTTGTTCTGGTAACTCAGGAGATCCTATTTTTATCGAAGATTTTGGAACTGCTCCTAGCTCAGCAACGCAACATAACCCCTTAGCATCAGGTACAACCACTTATCGATTCTTAGGAAACCCTCCTATGATATTTGCTGATGGTTTATATACTGTCACAAATTTAAACTACCAACAATGGAATTGGTTTAATACTGGCGATCATACCCCAGAAGATTCTAATGGGATGATGCTTGTTGTGAATGCTGATAATCCTGGAGAAGTATTCTATAGTTTACCTGCCACAGGGCTTTGTGAAAATACCACTTACGAGTTTTCTGCTTGGGTCATGAATTTAACACCTCGTGATTCACCTGATGGTCCTCCAGGAGCAACCCTTATGCCTTGTAATGTAAGTTTTGAAATTTGGGATAGTACAGATACCGTATTACTAGAATCCGGTTCAACTAATGATTTTTTTGGAGGTACAGAAGCAGGCGGACCAGAATGGATTCAACGAGGGCTTGTTTTTCAAACACAACCTGGTCAAACTTCGGTCATTTTAAAAATGGTAAATAATGGTAATAGCGGTTATGGAAATGACATCGCTATCGATGATATTGAGTTTAAAACCTGCGGAGATAGTATTACTGTAGAAAACAGTAGTAGTAGTAATAGTGTTTGCAGTACTGCAGTACCATATTCTACTACCTTAACAGCTGTTCCAGACAATACGGTGTTTAGTACACACTTTTACCAATGGCAGGGAAGTATAGATGGCTCAACTTGGACAGATATTTCTGGACAAACCAGCAATACACTTGCGGTTTCGGGAGTTAACACAACCACATACTACAGAGCTAAAATTGCCGAAGATGCGGCAAATGTTAATATTTCAACATGTAATACGGTTTCTGATGTTTTTGTAGTGACTGTAAATCCTCAAGAAACACCTACATTTACTAACGTAGCTCCAATATGTAGTGGTGATGCAATACCAGCATTACCAACGACTTCTAATAACGGAATTTCGGGGTCTTGGTCACCTGCCTTAGATAACACAACAACTACAACATATACGTTTACGCCCGATGCTGATGAATGTGCCACAACTGGAGCTTTAATAATTACTGTAAACCCTCAAGAAACACCTACATTCACTAACGTAGCTCCAATATGTAGTGGTGACACACTAGCGGCTTTGCCAACAACTTCCAATAACGGAATCACAGGAGCCTGGTCACCTGCTTTAGATAATACAACAACTACAACCTATACATTTACACCTGATGCAGGTCAATGTGCCGAAACAGGAGCTTTAATAATTACTGTAAACCCTCAAGAAACACCTACATTCACTAACGTAACTCCAATATGTAGTGGTGACGCACTAGCAGCTTTGCCAACAACTTCCAATAACGGAATCACAGGAACTTGGTCACCTGCATTAGATAATACAACAACTACAACCTATACATTTACTCCAGATGCAGGTCAATGTGCCGAAACAGGAGCTTTAATAATTACTGTAAATCAACCTGATGTACCTATATTTTCTAATATACCACCTATATGCCTTGGAGACATGATACCTCCATTGCCCACAACATCAGCCAATGGTATCTCGGGGTCTTGGTCACCTGCATTAGATAATACAACAACTACTGAATATACGTTTACTCCAGATGCAGGTCAATGTGCTACAACACGAGAGCTAACAATCACCATTAACCAACCAGATACTCCTATATTTTCCAATCCAGATCCAATATGTAGAGGAGGTATGCTATCGCCCTTACCAACAACTTCTAATAATGGTATTTCGGGGTCTTGGTCTCCAGCTTTAGATAATACAACAACTACCGAGTATACGTTTACACCAAGCCCCAGTGAATGTGCTACAACGCAAACTCTAATAATAACAGTAAATCCACTTGTTACAGCTATGTTTACTGATGTTCCGCCAATATGTAGTGGAGAACCATTATCTCCATTACCTACTACTTCCAACAATGGAATCACAGGAACGTGGTCACCTGCTTTAGATAATACAACGACTACCGAGTATACGTTTACACCAGATCCTGGATTTTGTCCAGATCCAGTATTTTTAACCATTGAAGTATTTCCAAAACCTGAATCTAATATAGAAAACGAATCCTTTTATGTATGTATTGATGATCAAGGTGCATTTATAGAAGCTAGCTTACTAGATACAGGATTAAGCACACCAAGATATACCTTTGAATGGTTTTGGAATAATATACCTATTTTAGGTGCAAATCAAGGAAGTTATTCTACTAGGGAACCAGGCACGTATCAAGTACTTGTTACAGATACTACTATTTTTGACCCTAGCATATTGCCATGTAGCCAACAATTTGAAGTGCTGGTTATGCCATTATCGCCACCTATAGTGCGTGCAACAGTTACAACAGATGCTTTTGTAGATAATCAAACTATTGAAGTTAGTGTAGATGGTACAGGAGATTATCAATATAAGTTAGATGATGGAGAGTGGACAGAAGATCCTATTTTTAGAAATGTTTCTTTTGGAGAACACGAAGTATTCGCCATAGATACCAGAGGATGTATTCCTAGTTCTACCACTGTTTTTGTAATTGGTTACCCTAAATTCTTTACACCTAATAATGATCAGTTTAATAATACCTGGAATATTAAAGCCCCAACTAATTATTTAGTTACAGCAAAAATTAATATTTTTGATAGGTATGGAAAGCTCTTAAAAGAATTTTTCCCTAGCAGAGAATCATGGGATGGCACATATAACGGAGATCTTCTTCCAACTGGTGATTATTGGTTTGTTTTACAATATTTTGAACCCAGAGTAAGTGCTACAAAAACTTTTAGATCTCATTTTACTTTAAAACGGTAATGTTTAAAAAAATTAATAGAGAAGATTAATTAAAGAAAAGACCTTAAAAAACGACCCAAGCTCGAGATTTTAAGTCTATGATCTCGCTTTTCAACGGGATTAGTTCAACTTACAATATTGCGTGCACCCCATGGGTTTCGCAATAATGAGTTTCACTAATACCCCACCTTATCCCTTACTCTATTTAAAACCTCATCTGCAACAACAGTTGCTTTTTCTGCACCAACAGCTAAAGCTTTGTCTAGCTCTTTAAGGTTACTCATGTAATACATATAACGTTCACGAGGCACTTTAAAGGTGTCTAAAATAAGTTCAAATAAGGCTTGTTTAGCATGTCCATAACCATAACCCCCTTTTTCATAATTCGCTTTCATAGTAGCGATTTCGTCGTCACTGGCCAACAAACTATAAATAGCAAAACTATTACAAGTACTCCAATCTTTAGGATCTTCTAATGCAGTACTATCTGTTTTTATAGACATAATTTGCTTACGTAATTTCTTCTCTGGTAAAAATATATTAATAGTATTCCCTTTACTCTTACTCATTTTTTCTCCATCGGTGCCTGGAATAAGCATGGTGTCTTTTTGTATTTTGGCTTTAGGTAAAACAAACGTTTCTCCCATTTTTGCATGAAAGCGCGATGCGACATCACGCGTCATTTCAATATGTTGCTCTTGATCTTTGCCTACAGGAATAATGTCTGCATCGTATAACAAAATATCTGCTGCCATAAGCATAGGATATGTAAACAGACCACCATTAACATCGTCTAAACGATCTGCTTTATCTTTAAAGCTATGTGCTAATTCCAAACGTTTAAAAGGGAAAAAGCAATTTAAATACCATGCCAACTCTGTTGCTTGTGGCACATCGCTTTGGCGATAAAACACACTTTTCTCAATATCTAAACCAAAGGCTAACCATGCAGCAGCAGTAGAATATGTATTTGTTTTTAATACCTCGGCATCCTTTATTTGAGTTAGCGAATGCAAATTTGCTATAAATAAATACGAATCATTCTCAGGCTGTTCTGCCATTTTTATTGCTGGTATAATTGCGCCCAATATATTTCCTAAATGAGGCGTTCCTGTACTTTGTATCCCTGTTAATATGCGTGCCATAAACATGGCCTACAGCTGTAGGCATTTAATTATTAATAATATTGTAGGCAAAGGTAAATTTTTTAATAGAATTGTATCATTAATTTAAGTAGATTTGAAACAGATGAAAATATTTAAATACATATTCTGGTTTTTTTACCGTATTTGGTTTTATACGCTTGTTGCTTTACCTATACTTATTTTGTTTCCTATACTGCTTATTTCAATTTTAAAAGAATCCTGGTATCCTTTTTTTTTTAAGATAGCGCGCCTTTGGGCAAAAATTATTTTAGCTGGTATGGGTTTTAGATATACCATTACCAAAGACCAAATCCCCGAACAAGGGAAAAGCTATATGTTTATTGCCAATCATACATCCATGACCGATATTATGTTGATGCTGGTTGCCGTTAAAAATCCTTTTGTTTTTGTAGGCAAGAAAGAATTGGCTAAAATTCCACTTTTTGGATTTTTCTACAAAAGAACCTGTATTTTAGTAGACAGAAGTTCTCCTAAAAGTAGACAAGCCGTGTTTTTAAGAGCGCAGAAACGCTTAAAACAAGGCTTAAGTATTTGTATTTTTCCCGAAGGCGGAGTTCCAGATGAATCTATTCTTTTAGATGATTTTAAAGATGGCGCTTTTAGACTGGCCATAAATCACAAAACACCTATTGTACCGCTTACGTTTGCTGATAATAAAACACGTTTTTCATATACGTTTTTTAGTGGAAGCCCCGGAAAAATGCGGGCTAAAATTCATAAATTCATTGATACCTCGGAATTAGACATTGAAGACACCAGAACGTTAAATAATGTTTCTAGAAAACTTATTTTAAAACAACTAGAACGCTATCGCAAACCAAAGTAATTAATTAACATAAGGCTATGTATTTTAATCTAAGTTTTTTATGACTCATATGTTTTTATGGAATTTTATTGAGTAAATTTAAGTTGGGAATGGTATAAACACAGGTTATTCTATAAAATGTTTAATTCCTTTTCAAGGTTCGTTCTTGCATTTTTTCGAACAAATCCCTAAAAACAGTCGTTTTATAAATAGAACTCATTTAGACTTTTTCTTGCAGAACTTTTTGAAAGCACCGGACTTTTTCCAATGGCTAAAACGGTAACAAACATCTTGTTATGTCAACGCATTATCCGAAAACAAGGAACTTACAGGTAAATACTCCCATTGAGCACCTGTCTTAATCTTGAAGAGGATTGAGTTTACAATCTCAACTAGCATTACAGTGGTGCAAATTCCCGTTTACCATTAGGTATATAAGGCACTATTTTCATTTCTATCGTATCTTTGTCCAGTATTTTATACATAAAGGGTTGACTTATGTTTTGCAACACAAATTTATGCAGCCCATTTTTTTTAAAAGTCTAAATCACTTTAAACAAAAAAGCACCTCAATCGAGATGCTTTTTTATAAAATTATTTAAAAAATTAGCTTTTTAAGACCCACACATTAAACAATCATCACCTTCTGCTTCTTTTGCTTGTGCTATTAAAGCCTTCATTTCTTCGGCAGACATGGGCTCTACCTCAACTTCTGGTGTTGTTTGTTTTGCAAATTTAGCGGCATTTTTAACGGCTACTTGCTTTTTCTGTTCTTGTGCTGCTACATTATTTACCACCACTTCTTCGGCTACAGGCTCTTCTTTTTTAGTAGTTTTAAGTGTAAACTTAATGGCATCTACGGCACTCTTAGTACGCAAATAGTACATCCCAGTTTTTAAGCCACTCTTCCATGCATAAAAATGCATTGATGTTAATTTAGCCATAGTTGCGCCTTCCATAAATAAATTAAGCGATTGCGACTGATCTATAAAATAGCCTCTGTGGCGAGACATATCTATAATATCTTTCATGCTCAATTCCCAAACGGTTTTATATAGGTCTTTAATATCTTGAGGAATACCATCTATATTTTGAACAGAACCATTCGCTCTCATGATATCTTGCTTAAGGTTTTCGTTCCATAACCCTAATTCTACTAAATCTTCTAATAAATGTTTATTTACTACAATAAACTCTCCCGATAATACACGACGTGTATAAATATTAGAGGTATACGGCTCAAAACATTCGTTATTTCCTAAAATTTGAGATGTAGATGCTGTTGGCATTGGCGCTACTAGTAATGAGTTACGTACGCCATTTTTTAGTACTTGCTTACGTAATTTGCCCCAATCCCAATTACCGCTTAGTTCTTCATCTTTTATACCCCATAGGTTGTGTTGAAACTCTCCTTTGCTTATAGGTGATCCTTCATAGGTTTGGTATGAGCCATCTGCCTTGGCTTCTTCCATACTAGCCGTTACTGCAGCGTAGTAAAGCGTTTCAAAAATATCCTGATTTAGCTTTTTAGCTTCATCACTTGTAAATGGCATACGTAATTTTATAAACGTATCTGCCAACCCTTGCACTCCTAGACCTATTGGTCTATGGCGCATGTTAGAGTTTTCAGCCTCTGGTACTGGATAATAATTTCTATCGATAACTCTATTTAAGTTTTTAGTCACACGTTTTGTGATTCTAAATAACTCTTTATGATCAAAAGCTCCATTTTTAATAAACATTGGCAAAGCTATAGATGCCAAATTACACACGGCAACTTCGTCTGGAGAGGTATATTCTAAAATCTCTGTACATAAGTTAGACGAGCGTATGGTTCCTAAATTCTGTTGGTTAGACTTACGGTTAGCCGCATCTTTATAAAGCATGTAGGGCGTCCCTGTTTCTATTTGAGATTCTAATATTTTCTCCCAAAGTTCACGAGCCTTAATGGTTTTGCGTCCTTTGCCTTCGGCTTCGTATTTTGTATATAACGCTTCAAATTCTTTGCTATGCACTTCATCCATTCCTGGACATTCATTAGGGCACATTAAGGTCCAATCACCATCTTTTTGAACACGCTCCATGAATAAATCTGAAATCCACATCGCATAGAACAAATCTCTTGCGCGCATCTCTTCTTTACCGTGATTTTTCTTTAAATCTAGAAAATCAAAAATATCTGCATGCCAGGTTTCTAAATACATGGCAAAACTACCTTTACGCTTTCCGCCACCTTGATCTACATAACGTGCCGTATCGTTAAACACACGAAGCATAGGTACTATACCATTACTTGTACCGTTAGTTCCTGCAATGTAACTTCCTGTTGCACGTATGTTATGCATTGCTAAACCTATACCGCCTGCAGATTGAGAGATTTTTGCAGTTTGTTTTAACGTATCATAAATACCATCTATACTATCTTCTTTCATAGTTAATAAGAAACAAGAAGACATTTGTGGTTTTGGTGTACCTGAATTAAAAAGCGTAGGTGTAGCGTGTGTAAAATACTTTTTAGACATTAACTCGTAAGTCTCTATGGCTGCATCTAAATCGTTTAAATGTATACCTATAGAAACACGCATTAACATATGTTGTGGACGTTCGGCTATTTTACCATTTAATTTTAAAAGGTACGAACGCTCTAATGTTTTAAATCCAAAATAATCGTATCCAAAATCACGATTATATATAATTGTAGAGTCTAAACGTTCTTTATTTTCCATGATCACGTTATACACCTCATCAGACAGTAAAGGCGCATCTTTACCCGTTCTAGGGTTAACATACGTGTATAAATCGTGCATCACATCACTAAATGTTTTTTTAGTGTTTTTGTGTAAGTTAGATACCGATATACGTGCTGCTAAACGGGCATAATCTGGGTGAGCCGTTGTCATAGTCGCAGCTATCTCGGCTGCAAGATTATCTAGTTCACTAGTAGTTACACCGTCGTAAAGACCTTCTATAACACGCATTGCCACTTTTAATGGATCTACTAATGGGTTTAATCCATAGCATAATTTTCTCACCCTTGCGGTGATTTTATCGAACATGACCTGTTCTTTTCTCCCGTCTCTTTTTACTACATACATATTGTTTAATAGCGTTTTAAATTTCCCGATACACCTTCAGAAAATTGGTTAGTGTGTCACTGTAAGTTTGGCTTGTTTTTTTATATAAACGCAAAACTTAGCTGTTTTAATAGTTTTGATAAATGGTACGTTGGTTTTCCATTAAAAATGGAAATGTTCATTTTAATTGATTTTTCAAAAAGGTAAATCCTTGAAAAATAGAGATCAATTAAAAATCGGCGTCAAAACTGAATTTATCTTTTTCTTCTTCTTTATTAAGCACCCCTGCTTTTTGATATTCTGATACACGTTTTTCAAAGAAATTGGTTTTTCCCTGTAATGAAATCATGTCCATAAAATCAAAAGGATTGGCTGTGTTGTATACTTTTTCACAACCTAATTCGCTTAATAAACGATCTGTCACAAATTCTAAATATTGTGCCATTAGTACAGCATTCATCCCAATTAAACTAGCTGGTAATGATTCTGTTATAAATTCACGTTCTATATCTAAAGCATCCACTAATATCTCTTTTATACGAGACTTAGGAACTTTATTTATTAAATGTTTGTTGTGTAGGTGTACTGCAAAATCACAGTGTACACCTTCGTCACGAGAGATTAACTCGTTAGAGAATGTTAGTCCTGGCATTAAGCCTCTTTTCTTTAACCAGAAAATAGAACAAAATGCACCCGAAAAGAAAATACCTTCTACTGCAGCAAAGGCTATTAAACGTTCTGCAAAACTTGGCGACTCTATCCACTTTAAAGCCCAGTCTGCCTTCTTTTTAATGGCAGGGAAATTTTCTAGGGCATTAAACAATAGGTCTTTTTCTTTTTCGTCTTTAACGTAAGTATCTATTAAAAGCGAATAGGTTTCACTATGGATATTTTCCATCATGATTTGAAACCCATAAAAGAACTTCGCTTCACTATATTGTACTTCGTTTACAAAGTTTTCTGCTAAATTTTCGTTTACAATACCATCACTAGCAGCAAAAAATGCTAAAATGTGCTTTATAAAATAGCGCTCATCATCATTTAACTTCGTTTTCCAGTCGGTAAGGTCTTGATGTAAATCAATTTCTTCTGCTGTCCAAAAACTTGCCTCAGATTTCTTATACCATTCCCAAATATCATGATGTTGAATTGGAAAGATTACAAATCGATCCTTGTTTTCCTGAAGAATGGGTTCTACCGCTGTTTGAGACATTTTTTGAGTTTTTTGTATAGATTTAGACAGAAAATTGTTTCGATTTGGGTTAACAAAGATCAAGAAGAATACTCAAAAAAGAAAGGTGTTGTTCCAAACATTTTCAACAAGTTTTTAACAACGAAAAAAGCTACCAACAAAAAACTAATTAACTTACACTAGTTTTAAGTGGTTGATTTTTAAGGGTTTTTTATACTGCTATTCACACAAAAAATAAATACTGTTTCCCTTTAAAGACGCCGTGTATAAAGGGATTTAGAAGTTATAAAACGTGATTAGTTCTAACTTAAAATAACGACAAAATTATCTTGAAAATTATTCTATTTATGATGTAAATTTAATGTGAATAAAATGTTAAGAGCTATTACGAAATACTTATTATTCGTTGTAAAGGAATTATAGTAGATTGTTTTAGTATTACGGCCTTATCTGTAATTCCCCATATGGTGGTTTTTACACTTTTTACACCTTTGTTATCTACAAAAACGATGTTTACTTTCTGTCTCTCTAAATTCCCTAAAGACATTCCTCGTCTTACTTCCAAATAACGTGTCATTTTTTCTCTGCGCTTTTCAAAAACATCATTATCAGGAAATTTTAAAAATTTTATTTGCTCTTTTTCTACAGTTTGAATGTTCATATTTGAAACCATAATGTTTAAGTTTAGATTAAGTTAATATGTTTGGGATTTACATAAATTTAACACTTAATCTTTATAAAAACACACTTAATCGTGTGTTTTTATTAACATTTGGTATTTTTGAAAGAAGTTACCTTCAATATTATTTCATACGTCGATATAAATGAAATTAGCCGTAGGCACTATCTTACAGGTTATTTGTAATCTTGGGCTACTTTTTCTAATTCGGCATACCAATCTTTACCAAATTTTCTAATAAGTGCTTCCTTTACAAACTTATAAACAGGAACTCCCAATTTTTCACCAAGCTCGCAAGCATCATCACAAATTTGCCACCTGTGGTAGTTTACGCCCGAAAATTCTGTATAATCTGTTACACGAATTGGGTATAAATGACAGGACACAGGTTTTTTCCAATCTATTTCTCCTTGATTGTATGCTTCTTCTATAGCGCAAAGTGCAACATTTTTTTCATCGAAAATAACATAAGCACAATCTGCACCATTAATTAATGGCGTTTCAAGGTCACCATGCTCTGTAGTAATATAAGTGCCTTGCTGTTCGATAGCATCAATACCCTCTTGTCTTAAAAAAGATTTTACTTTAGGATAAATCTTTTTTAGAATATGTGTCTCATCTTCATGAAGTGGCGCACCTGCATCACCATCTATACAACAAGCGCCTTTGCAAGCATTTAAGTTGCACACAAAATCTTTTTTTATAATCTCTTCAGAAACTATTGTTTTTCCTAACTGAAACATAAACTTAATTATTGGAGTGGCAAAAATAGCTAAACTTTAAATTTATTAATAGCCCACATATCGTAATAAATACAGACCTTTGTATAAATCCTTAATCCTTTAAGGCTATGCTATCATTTAACATAAAAGAAATAGTTACAGTATTTATGGTGTTATTTGCTGTAATAGACATTATTGGTAATATTCCTATTGTAATCGACTTAAGAAAAAAGGCAGGACATATACAAAGTGAGAAAGCCTCAATAATCGCTGGTCTAATCATGATTGTTTTCCTGTTTTTAGGAAAAAGCATTTTAAACTTTATTGGTATAGATGTTAATTCTTTTGCCGTGGCTGGTGCTTTTATTCTATTTTTTATTGCTTTAGAAATGATTTTAGGGATTACGCTCTATAAACAGGAAGAAATTAACCCGACTACAGTTTCCATATTTCCTTTAGCATTCCCTTTAATTTCTGGTCCTGGAAGTTTAACGACATTACTTTCTTTACGTGCCGAATTTAAAGTTGAAAATATTATTATTGCCATAGTATTAAATGTTATTTTGATTTTTGTGGTTTTGAAAACATCGGCAAGGATAGAACGTTTTTTAGGGGCTAATGGGATTAATATTATAAGAAAGGTTTTTGGCGTTATTTTACTTGCTATTGCCGTTAAACTTTTCACACAAAACATAAAAATATTATTTAATTGATTTATAATATGAGCCGCAACAATTAACGTGACTATCGGCAGATCTTACCTCTAGAAACAATAAAATTTAAAAGATGAAATATTTTGCATACATAATTATTATAATCTCTGTTGGGTTAGGCATTTTTAATGCTACGGAAATAAACTTAGAAGCACCTTTTAAAGGTCAAAGCATGGTGGCAATAATTACAGTTGTAGCTGCTCTTTGTGCTATATTATTAATGCTTATTTTGCTAGTTTCTAAGCGTATCGAAGAAAAAGTAAAAAATGGCAAACAAAATGTATAATACTTTAATTATTGGAGGGGGTGCTGCTGGCATGTCTTGTGCTTTAGTTTTAGGTTCGGCCAAAAACAAACCCTTTGCAGAAGATAAAAAAGTAGCTATTATAATGCATCAAAAGGCATCGCATCTACAAACGGCTTTATTTAATAATGTATTGGGTGTAACTCCCGGAACAACAGGAACCTCTATATTAGATAGTGGTAAGCAGCAATTAGCAGATCTTTATCCACATGTTGAACAGATTGAAAAAGAAAAAGTTTTGGCAATTTCTAAGGCTAATCATTTTTTTGAAGTTAAAACCAATAAAAATATATACCAATCCAAAATAGTAGTTATTACCGTGGGGTATACTAACTTGATAAAAATTAAAGGTATTGAGCAATACATAGAACCTCATCCCAGAGCTGCCATTGAAAAAAACCGCATTTGGTTAAAAAATAAAGATCATTTAGTTGAAGAAAACCTATATGTTGCTGGTGCTCTGGCTGGTTGGCGAAGTCAATTTGCTATAGCTTCTGGTAGTGGTGCTCATGTTGCCACAGATATTTTAACACGTTGGAATAATGGTAAGCATACCAAAGTGCACGATAAAGTTAAGTAAGCTATCTCTGGACAACTCTACGAGGCATTTGTTGGAAACATATTTTTAATTTTGAGGCAAGCTTTGGAGCATTTTAATCTCGATTATCGAGTAAACACCTAATATTGGTAGCAAATATCAAAATATCACGTATTTTTGCAATCTTAACTGTTTTTAGTTAAGTCTTTTATCAAATCCTATAAACTTTATAATAATTGGAAGAAAGTCAAAGACAAAAAAAAATAGCATCTGTTTTACAACGCGATTTGGTTGATGTACTTCAGGGAGCAGCAACTCAGGGTGGCATGAGCGGGATATTAATCTCTGTTACAAAAGTAAAGGTTACTGCAGATCTATCGGTTGCTAAAGTATATCTAAGTATTTTTCCTAATAAAAATGCTCAAGATCTTATAAAAGGGATTAAATCTAACACCCCTTTAATAAGACATGAATTAGCACAGCGCACAAAAAATCAATTGCGTAGAATGCCTAATTTAGAATTTTACATTGACGACTCTTTGGAATACATAGATAAAATAGAGCAATCTCTAAAAGGTAAAGAAAACCCCATTGAAGATCGTGATTTACTTGAAAAAAGAAAAAAGTCCTAATCGATTTTTTTTAAAAACATTCAGGTTGTATATTTATTCTTTATAAAGTCCCTATTACTACTAATATTAATGCATGAACTTTTCTTTATACATAGCTAAACGTTATCTGCGCTCAAAGAGTAGTAATAATGCCATTAACTTTATTACCATTATAGCACTTATTGGTGTTGTATTAGGCGCTGCTTCATTATTTGTAGTGCTTTCTGGTTTTGCAGGACTTAAAGACTTTACTTTACAATTTTCTACTGTAGTGGATCCAGACCTAAAAGCAGAAACTTATATTGGGAAATCTTTTACGCTCACTGATGAAGATGAATCTAAGCTTAACTCAATAGACGGTATATCAATTTTTTCAAAAATTGTAGAAGAACGTGTTTTTGTTAACTCCGATAATAAAAATAATCTAGCCATTATAAAAGGGGTTGACGGCAACTTTAACCAAGTAAATAACGTAGACTCTATAGTTGTCCAAGGGAGCTGGCTTGAACAGAAAACCAATCGTATTGTCTCTGGATGGGGTATTTCCAGAAACCTGTCTTTTGGCGTGTTAGATTATGGTAAAGCTATAAACCTGTATGTGCCTAAACCTGGAAAAGGGCAAATAACATCTACTAAAAATGCATTAAACACCGTAAAAACGATTAATGTTGGTATTTTTGACGTTAACGAAAAATTAAATGATAATTACATTTATTCTTCTATAGATTTAGCACAACAACTTCTAAATTATAAACCTAACCAAATTTCGGCTATAGAATTCAAACTAGAGAATAATGCTAATAAGGCATTGATTAAATCTAAAATCCAACACATATTAGGCGATAAAATTGTTGTAAAAAATAGGGTAGAGCTAAACGATGCACTTTATAAAATGCTAAACAGTGAAAACTTATTAATTTACCTGCTATTAACGCTTGTCTCTGCGTTACTAATATTTAATGTTATTGGTTCTATTATCATGATGATTTTAGAAAAAAAACAATCTCTAAATACCCTTTTTAATTTAGGCGTTACTGTAAAAAGTATGCGAAGAATTTTCTTTTTACAGGGCTCTGCTATTACCCTTATAGGTTGTGTTATTGGATTATTTATTGGCTTTGTAGTTGTTTTAATTCAAAAAAAGTTTGGACTAGTACCTATTACACCAACTCTTGCTTACCCTGTAAGTTTTAAACTTAAAAACTTTATTATCGTATTCTTAACCATATCGGTTCTGGGGATTATTTCTTCTAAAATAAGTGCCACCAAAATAAAGAAGAAACTTATTAGCAGCTATTAGTTCCTATATGTCTCTTCGTTTTATTCTCATTTTTTGTGTTAAATATATATATCCTAATGTGATATTGAATTTCCAAATTTTGTAATTTTACGTCTATGTATGCCTTAGTAGATTGCAATAACTTTTATGCGTCTTGCGAACGTGTTTTTAATCCTAATTTACACGATAAACCTATTGCTATTTTAAGTAATAATGATGGTTGTGTTATATCACGTAGCGATCAAGCAAAGATTTTAGGTCTTCCTATGGGAGCTCCAATCTTTAAGTGGGATGGTTTTTGTAAAGCAAACGGAATAAAAGTATTGTCTTCTAACTATCCTTTATATGGAGATATGAGTAGTCGCGTCATGACTATTTTAGAACAGTTTACACCAGATGTAGAAGTATATAGTATAGATGAAGCCTTTTTAGAATTTAAAGGGTTTAACGATTACGATTTTACAGATTATGGTATGCAAATACGGGAACGTATTTTAAAATGGACGGGCATCCCCACTTGTGTAGGTATTGCTCCAACTAAAGCGTTAAGTAAAGTGGCTAATAAAATAGCACGTAAGTTTCCAGAAAAAAAAGGGGTATGTGTTATTGATTCTGAAGAAAAACGTATTAAAGCACTTAAATGGATAAATATTGAAGATGTTTGGGGTATTGGTCGTGGATTACAAAAACGATTAAAAGCTAAAGGCTGTAAAAAAGCGTACGATTTTACACAGCTCCCTGATAATTGGGTACGTAAAAACTTTGCCATTACCGGATGGAAACTCAAAAAGGATTTAGAAGGTATCTCCAAATTAAAACTAGACGAAATACAAACAAAGAGAGCTATTGCTACAACTAGAAGTTTTGAGTATACTTATTCAGACATAGATAATATTAAAGAACGTATCTCTACCTTTGCTACTAGTTGTGCAGAAAAACTACGTAAACAAGGATCGCGTTGTAATTTGGTTTATGTTTTGCTAAGTAGCGATAGGCATAAAAAAGAATTAGGATACCATAAAACCAGTAGGGTTGTAAGTTTGTTACATCCAACAGATTCCAGTTTAATTATAAGTAAAGTGGCCGTTACTGCTGTTACCCAAATGTTTAAAACAGGTATAAAATATAAACGTGCAGGCGTTATTGTTATGGGCTTAGTGCCAACAGATAATTATCAATTACAGTTATTTGAGCACGAAAACCCAAAGCACAAACCCTTAATGCAAACTATAGATAAGTTAAATGAAAAGTACGCAGACTACAAGGTGAAATTAGGCAATCAAGATTTAAAGCGTACTTGGAAAATGCGTCAAGAACGATTATCTCCCAGATATACCACAAATATTAATGATATTATTGTCGTTAAATAATTATGAAGTCACAACATGTTTTAATAACAGGGTTTATATTTTTCACACTTGGTTTATTGGGTCAAGATAGGACCAATAAAGCCGTGGATTCCCTATACAAAGAAGATCAATTTTATATAGGTACTGTTTATAATTTAATAGGCAAAAAGCCAAAAGGTTTAACTCAAAATGGGTTTTCTCTTGGGTTTCATCTAGGGTACGTAAAAGATATGCCTCTTAATAAAAAAAGAACCATAGCCATAGGTTTGGGTTTAGGTTATGCTACTAACTCTTACATTCAAAACATGTTAATTCGTAAAAATGACCTTGGTGATTTTACGTATAGCATTCTCAATGATGAAGACTTTAATAAAAATAAGTTTTCAGATCACGTTATAGAATTACCTATAGAGTTTAGATGGCGTACATCTACAGTCGAATCTTATAAGTTTTGGCGTATTTATACAGGCTTAAAATTAGGCTATGTATTTGCCAGCAGAAGTAAATTTAAGAGCGATCAAGGTAATTTACGATATAATGGTATAAAAGATTATAATAATTTTCAATATGGTGCAACAATAAGTTTAGGTTATAATACGTGGAATATTTTTATGTATTATGGCTTAAATACGGTTTTTACGGATAAAGCAAAGATTGATAATGACGTTATCGATATGAATACTATTAAAATAGGATTACAGTTTTACATTCTTTAAAGCCAGTTGGTTATTAATATGAGCTGGGGAATAAAACCTACAAACATTCCCATGATTATTTCACTATAAGTATGCGCTTTAAGATGTAGTCTGGAGGTTGCAATTGCACCCATTATAACACATAATAAAGCTAAATTACCATTTATATTTATGCTAAAATGAATGCTCAATGCAATAAAAAACATAAATATACCAGAGATGGCTACCATATGGATACTGGCCTTAAACTTTAAAACAGCTAGAATTAAACAAGATAGTGTAGAAATTAAGATACCTACAAAGAAGAAATAGAGTTCTATAGTTTGATTAGGTTTTATTACGCGTTGTATAATTAGTAATGTAACAATTGCATTTAAAATTAATGGTAAAATACGTTCCTTGGTTGTTGATAAGTAAATGGATTTAACTTTTCCTAGGGTTTTTAGTAAGAAGTATAAAAGAATGGGTAGCGCTATAGTAAGTATTGCGAGAGATACTAGTTTTGCTTTTATAATTTCATTAGGAATATAGCGGGGAGATTTAATAAAATAAAAAAGCGTACCAGCAAGAGGCATTATTAATGGATGAAATATAACCGAAATGCTTTTTAAGACATGATGTATCATATCTTTTTTCTTAAACGAGCGACTGGAATATCCAATTGTTCTCTATACTTAGCAACTGTTCTTCTTGCAATAGGGTAGCCTTTTTCTTTTAAAATAGATGATAAATTTTCGTCTGTAAGTGGTTTTTTCTTGTTTTCTTCTTCTACAACAGTTTCAAGAATTTTTTTAATTTCTCTGGTAGAAACATCTTCTCCTTGATCGTTTTTCATTGCTTCAGAAAAGAACTCCTTTATCAATTTTGTACCATAAGGCGTATCTACATATTTACTATTAGCCACTCTTGAAACAGTGGATACATCCATATTAATTTCATCTGCAACATCCTTAAGAATCATAGGTTTTAACTGGCGTTCATCTCCTGTTAAAAAATAGTCTTTTTGGTAATGCATAATAGCACTCATGGTAACAAAAAGTGTTTGCTGGCGTTGTCTAATAGCTTCAATAAACCATTTGGCAGCATCTAATTTTTGCTTTATAAACAAAACAGCATCTTTTTGAGATTTACTTTTATCTTTAGAATCCTTATAGCCTTTAAGCATATTATTATACTCTCTAGAAACATGTAACTCTGGGGCATTTCTACCATTTAGCGTTAGCTCTAGTTCGCCATCCACAATCTTTATCGCAAAATCTGGTACAACATGCTCTACAATACGATTATTACCGGAGTAAGCGCCACCAGGTTTGGGGTTTAAATGTTCTACTTCTGTAATGGCATTTTTTAATTGAGCTTCTGTGATATCAAATTTCTGAATAAGCTTTTTGTAATGTTTTTTTGTAAATGCATCAAAAGCATTATCTATTATATTAATAGCCAATTCGGTATCTGGATTTTTTTCTTTTCGGTGTAATTGAATACTCAAACATTCTTGTAAGTTTCTTGCGCCTACGCCTGCAGGATCTAACTGGTGAACAATTTTTAGTACATGCCCTATCTTATCTTCAGTAGTATATACATTTTGGGTGAATGCTAAATCATCCATTATGTCTGAAAGAGAACGTCTTATATAACCACTTTCATCCACACTGCCAACTAAAAACTCGGCTATATCGCGTTCGTCTTCAGCAAGCCTATATGTGTTTAATTGATTAATTAAATGTTGTGTAAAAGATGTCCCTGCTGCATAAGGAATGGTTTTTTCGTCATCATCACTACTATAATTATTGGCTTGTGTGCGGTAATCGGGAATTTCGTCATCACTTAAGTACTCATCAACATTAATATCCTCAGCATTAATAGTTTCATTGTCGTTGATGTCTTCTGTATCATTGCTCAAATCTGCATCAAAATCTTTATCTTCTTTACCCTTTTCCAGAGCGGGATTTTCTTCTAATTCTTGTTTTAAACGTTGTTCAAAAGCTTGAGTAGGCAACTGTATCAATTTCATTAATTGAATTTGTTGCGGAGATAATTTTTGTGATAATTTAAACTGTAATTGTTGCTTGAGCATATTGTGACTTGGTTTAAGATAAAAGTATAAAAAATCTGGAAACTAAGCACTATTATACAAAAGTTATGCCTATTAATAGGTTATTTATGAAGTAGAAAATATGTGGTTGTAGTGATTTGTTTTAAACTGTTGATAATAAAACATTTAACATGTAGTTAAATAGGTGAAAATATTTTTGTAAATTTTTATTGCACAAAAAAACCTGTGAACGTTAGTTTCACAGGTTTAAACTAAAGCTGTTTTATTTTTTATATGATTATTAATCAATTATTTTTGTGAATTCTCTACCTTCAGTATGGTATACCATTTTATAACTGCCACTATCTAAATCGGCAAGTTTATATGCTTTTTCAATTACTTTGGTATTTTCTATAATTTCAGAATGTACTAATTCATATTCACCTGAGTTATCACTACTAAAATAAATTTTAATTTCAAGAGGCGTTTTGTTTAAAGTTAGTTTAGTAAGAATTGCTGTTTCTCCTTTTACAATTGTAACTGGTTTAAAAATAGTTTTTGCTAATTCTTTTTTAAATGTAACGGTTTTAGCATTTACTGAAAAAGGCATGCTTGTAATTTCAACATTTTTGTCTAGCTCAAAAACATAGTTGCCATCAGGAAGAGAAGTAAGGTCAAATCCTTTAGTGTAGATGCCTTCCTTTTGAATTAATTCTTTATATAATACAACATTGTTCTTATCTTTAATAGTAAATAAGTCACCTTCATTAACATTGTCTAAAACGAGTCTAGTTTTCTTACCATCTTTGTTAGAAACATAAAATGAAGTTTCATTTGCGTACCCCATAACCGTAGCGATCATTGCTACCATTAAAAATACTTTTTTTGAGTGTTTCATTACTTTTTTCATGATTTGGATTATTTAATATTTATACTGCAAATTTATAGTGGTTTTTAAGTTTTTAAAACATTGGTTTTTACATATTTATATGCAATATTATCTGTTAATTTTATGCTAATTTTATGTTAAGTCAAAAAAGCATATTGTAAGGTTAATACTGCATATATTTATAGGGGTGATTTTTTAGTAAACAACACACTTAATAAAATAATTTTTTATTAGGTTGTTGCAAATGAGGTTGTTACTATTTCAGCAGTATTGGATAATAAAAAAAGCGAGCTTAAACAAGCTCGCTTATAATTTTAAGGTGTTTTTGTAAACTCTAATTAATGTGTTTTACAAATTCTCTGCCCTCTGTTAAGTATACCATTTTGTAACTTCCTTTTTCTTTTAGACCAGAAAGTTTATAGGCTCTTTCTATGGTTTTAGTATCTTTTATACTTTCAGAATATACGAGTTCGTATTCATCATAAGTACCATTACCTCTGTAATAGATATGGATTTTTAATGGTTCTAAATTTAATGATAATTTAGTAACAACTACTATATCGTTATCTTTAATCACCGTTACAGGTTTAAAAATAGTTTCCTTAGCAGCTTTATTAAATGTTACAATACCTGAGTATACATTAAACGGTATAGAGGTAATTTCTATCTGTTTATCTAGTTCGAAAAAATAATCACCGTTAGGAAGCGAAGTAAGATCAAATTCTTTTGTATAAATACCTTCGATTTGAATTTGCTCCTTATATATAGTAACTCCTGTGTGATTCTTAATAGAAAAAAGATTACCTTCTTCAACATTATCCATGGTTAATGTTGTAAGCTTATCATCATTTGCTGTAATAATGAAAGATGTCTCATTGGCGTACCCCATAGTAGTAGCTATTAATGCTAGTACTAAAAATACTTTTTTAGAATAATCAATAATTTTTCTCATAATTTGGATTATTTAATATTTCTAAAACAAAATTACCAGAAGAGTTTTATTTTTAAATCATTGATTTTGACTTATTTATATGGGTAATTACCTGTTAAGTTTACGTTAAGTCAAAATACCACAAAGTAAGGTTAATATTACATATTTTTTATAAAAATATCAGATAGAAATCATCGTCTATTAAAAACAGACATACTATTTTTGATTAAATTGAATGAGAATTAATAGTTATTCTTAAATGTTACACTTGAATTAAGCGAAAAATGGATACGGTTATTTATACGTAATCTTATCTATAAATAGTATAACATAGTAAAGGATCATGCACAAAAGTTGTGTTTAAACTCAAAGTGTAAATGGTATTAATACCATCCAGAGGTAAAATTATACATTTAATAGAGTTACTTTTAAATCAATTGATTTCCATTATAATATAGCCACACTATTAATGTGATTATAAAAATTGTAATAGTGCAGATTGGATTTATACCAATTCCCAAATGAATTTACTGAGTTAAAAAGTGTCTTTTGAAATTCTATCTTCAACATAAAAAAGAACCGTAACTACGGCTATGCTTATTTTTTCTGTCTCGTATAATTCCAAAATCCATCATTTTACTTTACAGTATATTCATTTAAGAATTGGTATTAAATGCCATGGGATTTGTAGGCGAGTGTCAAATGTTTGAAGATGTCGTTGAAAAAGAAATACTGTTTGAGCAGAACACAACAATAATAGATAGTCACTAGAAATTGTTTAGAAAAAAATGTTTGCAAATAAGACATAAACTAAGCGCGAGTTTATTTCTTTTAGACATCAAAAACTAATTTGACCGCCGAAAATCTAAGGCTAGACTTTTTTGGGCAATGCAAAAAAGATATGAAAAATAACCTAGCATCATTCTTATTTAAACTAATGACTAAACACAACTTTTGGGATTGCCTCTTTTATGTGATTATAACTAAAGCGTTCTAATACGTTTTTATGCCTTATTGCAAAAGACAACTTCCTGCTCATTTCGTTATTTTTTATAAATACCTATACTCTGGAATCGATAAAAGTATCTCGCCAAGACACAAAGTCGCAAAGTGTAATATAGTAATTCTTGCATTCTATTTTTATGACTACTACCTCAATATAAAAACAAGATTTCCTATATACAATTCTTAGGCCTTGGTGGCTTTACGCGACAACCAAAGGGCCATTGTACAGCTTAAATGAAAGAAGTTTTCCAAAATCGGTTCAATTAATTCTTAGTCCCTCTAAAAAACACAATAATTGGTCTTGATCCATAGTAAACCCATTTGGAATTAACTTGGGTTAAGAAAACTAAAAAATCCTAAAACATATTGTTTTAGGATTTTTTATAGGCTTATAATTTAAGCAACGATTAGTATCTGTAATGTTCAGGTTTATATGGTCCTTCAACAGTAACACCAATATACTCTGCTTGATCTTCTCTAAGCTCGGTAAGCTCAACACCAATCTTAGCTAAATGCAATTTAGCAACTTTCTCATCTAATGCCTTTGGTAGCATATATACCTTATTTTCGTAAGCTTCGATATTATTCCAAAGCTCAATTTGCGCTAAGGTTTGGTTTGTAAATGAGTTACTCATTACAAAACTAGGGTGTCCTGTAGCACAACCTAGATTTACCAAACGCCCTTCGGCTAAAATAATAATGTCTTTTCCGTTTACAGTATACTTATCAACTTGAGGTTTAATTGTGTTTTTGGTATGCCCGTGGTTTTTATTTAACCAAGCCATGTCAATTTCATTATCGAAATGCCCAATATTACAAACAATAGCTTTGTCCTTTAAAGCTTCAAAATGATGTGATTGTACAATGTCTTTATTTCCTGTTGTAGTAATTACAATATCAGCTACAGGCGCAACTGTTTCAAGTTTTTTAACTTCAAAACCATCCATTGCAGCTTGTAATGCACAAATTGGATCTATCTCGGTAACAGTTACAATACTTCCAGCACCTCTAAACGAAGCTGCTGTACCTTTACCTACATCGCCATAACCACAAACTACTACGCGTTTTCCTGCCAACATTATATCGGTAGCACGACGAATAGCATCTACAGCACTTTCTTTACAGCCGTATTTGTTATCGAATTTAGATTTAGTTACCGAATCGTTAACATTTATAGCTGGAATTGGTAATGTACCATTTTTTACACGCTCATAAAGTCTATGTACTCCAGTTGTAGTTTCTTCACTAAGGCCATTAATACCAGAAACTAATTCTGGATACTTATCTAAAACCATATTTGTTAAATCGCCACCATCATCAAGTATCATATTAAGTGGTTTTCTATCTTCACCAAAGAAAAGTGTTTGCTCTATACACCAATCAAATTCTTCTTCGGTCATATCTTTCCATGCATAAACAGCTGTGCCAGCAGCAGCAATGGCAGCTGCAGCTTGATCTTGCGTAGAAAAAATGTTACAAGAACTCCAGGTTACTTCGGCACCAAGAGCTTGTAAGGTTTCAATTAAAACAGCTGTTTGTATGGTCATGTGTAAACAGCCAGCAATTCTAGCACCTTTTAGTGGTTGAGCATCTTTGTACTCTTCACGTAAACTCATTAAACCAGGCATTTCAGCTTCGGCTAACTCAATTTCTTTACGCCCCCATTCTGCTAAAGTTATATCTTTAACTTTGTTCGTTACATAAGGAATTGTTTTTGTACTCATAGGAATTTCTTTTGTTTTTTAAATTCTAAGTGCATTGTGTTTAGTGCCTAAAATACTTAAATTCGCCACATTAACGCTTTAACTTAGCAGGTGCAAAGGTAACTATTAACTTTTAGAAAACTAAATGCCGTTATACAAAACCATTATCAAAAATTCACAAACTACTGTTAAAATATGGAAGATCACAGAATCTTATGATGCTTTGATGAAAGCACTTCGTTTAACTTCAAAATCACTAGACCGTGTTTTAGGAATGAAAAGTGAATTACACCAACGTGGTTTTTTAAGTGTACGCCATTTATTAGCTACTTTTGGCTATTCGGATAAAGATTTGTTTTATGATGAATTTGGGAAACCCTACTTAAAAGATGGTAAACAAATATCCATTACACATTCGTTTAATTTTTCGGCAGTAATTATTAGTGACTCGGCAGTAGTTGGCATAGATATTGAAAAACAACGAGAAAAAATTTCTGTAATAGCACATAAGTTTGTTGACTATGAATTTAATTACTTAGATAAAACAGATCTTGAATACAAAAAAAAGTTAACCGTTATCTGGTGTGTAAAAGAAGCATTGTATAAATTATATGCTACATCAGGATTAAGTTTTAGAGAACATTGTTTAGTTATTCCTTTTTCTGCAAGAGACCAAGCAACAGTTGCCTGGATAGATTACAAAAAAAAGAAAAGCAGATATGATGCTTCGTTTTTAGAGTTCGAAGGCTTTACCTGTGCTTACACTACAGCTTAATGGTAATCTATAAAAACATATTGGATGCCGTTGCTAAAAGAAAGAAACTCTTAGCAGTTTTAATCGATCCAGATAAGTTTACGCTAAATAAGACTAAGAGTTTTATAATTAAAGTAAACCAATCTATAGCTACACACATATTTGTAGGAGGTAGCATAGTAGATAGCGATGCCACTGGTATTTTAATTTCTGAAATAAAAAAATATACGAACTTACCTATTATACTATTTCCTGGAGATGTTACTCAAATATCAGAAAAGGCAGATGCTTTATTGTTTTTATCTTTAATTTCTGGAAGAAATCCAGAGTATTTAATTGGTAAGCAAGTAAAGGCTGTTTCTAAATTAAAGAACACAAGTTTAGAGGTGATACCAACTGGGTACGTTTTAATTGAAGGAGGGAAAGTAACATCCACCCAAAAAGTTACAGACACAAAACCTTTATTGAGAAAGAATATAAAAAATATAGTAGACACCACAAAGGCTGGTGAGTTTTTAGGGATGAAATTAATGTATCTTGAGGCTGGTAGTGGCGCTTCACAACCATTAAATAATGAGATAATTAGGTCTGTTAAAAACGCGTTACATATACCTGTGATTGTTGGAGGTGGTATTAAAAATAAAGCACAATTAAGTGCTGCTTACGGTGCGGGTGCAGATTTAGTTGTAATTGGTACAGCTTTTGAGGAGGATGAGACGTTCTTTAGCCAGATACTTAACTCTAGTCCTAAAAAATAATACCAATTCTTAAATGAATATACTGTAAAGGAAAATGATGGATTTTGGAATTATACGAGGCAGAAAAAATAAGCATAGCCGTAGTTCAATGTAATTAAGTTAATGGAAATTATGTCTGTTCGAGCATTAACGAGAAAAAATATATTTTTAACGACGTTAGCTTACGGAGTAAGTCGAGAACTTTTTATTCTAACTAACAAAGAGGTTTCGACTGCGCTCAACCTGACACTGAGAACATATAAACTCTTAACTTAATGACATTGAGCCGTAGTTACGGTTCTTTTTTATGTTGAAGATAGCATTTCAAAAGACACTTTTTAACTCAGTAAATTCATTTGGGAATTGGTATAAAACTAACTTTTTTCGCATTTTTAGTGTGAGCTTAATCTAGTATGTCCAATGATGGATTCTTTGCAAACAAAAAACTACGGTCTTATTTCTTCAGTTCGTTCGGTGAGTCTAAACCCTGCAAAAACACCATAACCTCCTTCTCCATCAATATTACTTGGAGGAATCACAGCCCTAAAAAAAGGATCATCTTCATTTGCCTCCCGATTAATAAAACCTGCTTTAAAAGTATCATGAATTAATTTATCTACATGGGCTATCTGAGTGGTTACCAATAATCCATCTTCGCTATTAAAAACAACACCATTAGCCAAAATATCAATGCCATCTCCATTTACATCTGTCACATAACGTTCCGAATCAAAATCTGAGACAAACCTTTGTCCGTCTATGGGTTGCACAAAAGAAGCACCTACAACATAAAAATTATTCTCTCCAATAATATCTTTGAATCTAACTACAAGATTTTCGATAGTAATTCTATCTAAAATATCGACTACTACATTTAACGATGTAGAAATTTTAGATACTTTTTCTAAAGGAACAGTACAATTCGCTGTAAATTCTTTTCCTTGTGTAGATACTCGTAATACGTATGCCATACCAGGTTCTATTGTAAATTGTGTTGTAGGCACTACATATCTTTTAGTGTTGTTATCGAAGGGCAATTGCACAACTTCTCTTGTTTCATTTTCTATACTTACTGTTGCGTCAGTAATTACCAAATCATCTATTAAACTTGAGTCAAAATTAAGAGATGGATCGAATATAGAGCGTGTTCTAGAGACTGATATTTTTATTTCATCTTCTTCGGGAGAAATAAATCCATAAATAAGTACCAACTCTCTTCCTTCTGGCTGATCTTTAGCATCATCTAATAATTTTGTTGTACAGCCAAAAAGTAGCAAGCTTACTACAAATACGTCATAAATTCTTAACTTATCTATAATCAAAACTTTAAATTATAATTAAATGATGGTAACACAGAAAAGAGAAATCCTCTTGCGAGCACTCTTCTTTCGCTTTCTTCTTCGGTTCGTTCTACTTGATAAAAGAAAGGGTTTCTTCTTGCATATGCATTATATATAGAAAACCCCCATGTTTTTTTTCTTTTTCGTTTGGTAATTTTATGAAATTGTACTCCCAAAACCAAGCGATGAAAAGCCTCTCCTTTAAAATTATTTTTTTCTTCGTTAAACACAGAAAGGTCAGACAAAAAAGGGCTTTCTACAGGGAAATCTACATTTGGACTTATCCCCAACGTATTAGGTATATCAAAATTTAATCCCGAAGAAAACACCCAATTGGCAGACAGTGTAGTTGTTTTATTCTGTTTTTTAGGTCGATCAAACTTATATGAGGATACTAAAGAGATATCATGTCTTCTATCAAATCGATCATTAAACTTTCTCCCTTGATTTAAATCAGGAGATTGACGCTGAGACCACGATAACGTATATCCTAGCCAACCCGTAAGTTTACCTGTTTTTTTACGTAACAAGAATTCTGATCCGTAAGCCCATCCTTGACCTATAGCCAAACCATTAGTAAAATCAACAGTTTGCACAGTTCCTCCTAAATTTGATAAATCACTAACACTAGAAAATGAAACCCCCTCTTTAAACTCAATAATATCATCTAACTTTTTGTAGTATGCTTCTACGGTAGCTTCATACATATTATCCTTAAAATCTTTTGCCAATCCCAAAGCCACTTGCTCTGATAATTGGGGTCGTAACTTATCTGTTGAAGATATCCATAAATCGGTAGGTAATCCAAAGCCACTATTAGAGAGTCTATGTATGTATTGATTCATTTTGGCATACGATGCCTTTATGGCTAATGTAGGTCTTATTCGATAAGCAGCAGAAAAGCGTACTTCTGGTTTTATATAGGCCTTTGACCTATGTTGAAAATAACTAAGTCGTAAACCAGGATAAATACTAAATTTATTAGTAACCTCCCAATTATCTTCAACATATAGACCGCTCTCAAAAGTTTGAATTTTTTGTGTGCTGGTAATATCTACATCACCATCATTAAAAATACTAATTGCTCTTGGTGTAAAATTATGATAGGTCGATAACATTCCAAATTTTACTGTATGCGACGGATTAGGATAATAATTAAAATCAAATTTTAAACCATAATCATCTATACCAGAATTAGAACCAAAAAATGAACTCCTGTTAGAAACGGTTGCAGAACTCTCATTCCTGAACCTATAATTACTAAAAATCAAAGATGTATTGGAAAACAATTTATTATTAAACTCATGATTCCATCTAAATGTAGAAGTTATATTACCCCATTGAATGATCTGATTAGACCTATCTATATTTTCTGTATTCGTTCGGATTTTAGATAAATACTTATCCTCTCCAAAGTACATACTCCAATACAGTTTATTTTTGTTATTAATTACATGATGAATTTTTGCATTTATATCACTAAAATTATAACCTAGGTCATTATTTCGTTCTATAAAAGGCCGTATCAAAAGATCTAAGTACGTTCTTCTACCACTTAATACAAAAGACGTTTTGTTTTTCTTCAAAGGGCCCTCTAGTAAAAAAGAAAAAGATATTAAACTCGCATTTATATTCCCTGTTAGCTTTTCTTTGTTTCCATTTTTGGTATCAATTTTCACCACAGAAGATAGTCTGCCTCCGTAACGAGCTGGAAATCCCCCTTTGTATATCTCTACTGTTTTAATGGCATCGCCATTGAAAATAGAAAAAATACCAAAAAGATGATTAGAATTATAAACGATAGACTCATCTAGAATTATTAGATTTTGATCTGGGCTACCACCACGCACATAAAAACCTGCAGATCCCTCATTTCCACCTTGTACTCCGGGTAACAATTGTAAGGTTTTAATAGCATCTTTTTCCCCCAAAAGTACTGGAGTATCTTCTATAATTCCGGGGGTTATACGTTGGGTACTCATTTGAGTGATTTCACTTTTTAAAGACTCTCGATCAGAGTTAATAATTACTTCATCCAGATATTCTGTAATGGGCTCTAAATTAATATTGAGATTTATATCTTGGGTAAGATCAATTTCTTTGGTAATAGATTTATATCCTAGAAACGAAAACGATATTTTGTGCTTGCCTTCGGGTAGCGAAATAGAGTAAAAACCATAATCATTACTAATGGTTCCTTCACCCTGCTCTAAGATGTAAACAGAAACATTACTAATGTATTCTTGACTTTGCTTTTCTGAAATATAACCGTTTATTGTATATCGTTCCAGTCTTTTATAAATCAACAGCTTTTTACCCAACACCTTAAATCGATATAATTTTGAAGGAAATAACATTCGAAGTACTTCATTTAATGTTAGGTTGTTAGCATGCAGAGAAGTTTTCTTTGAAGCGTCAATACTAGTGCTCGAGTACCCAGTTGTAAACCCATATTTGTCTTCTAATGCTGTTAAAATTTCACCAACGGTCATATTGTTTTTAACCATGGTTACTTTTTGATCTAAAATAGATTCTTGAGCGTAACTATACAGAGGAAATAATAAAAGTAAGACAAACAGTATTCCAGAAGTTCTTATTGCCACTATAGATTATTAAATAATTAGTGTTTTTAGTAAATTACAATATTAAAACCTTTTTATGAATTACAGTCTCCACCTTTGATGAGAATACGGTTGCTATCTAATTTTTCGTGTGTAATATCAAACAAAATGGTAAGGGTTGCAAGAACATCTTCTACCGTTTCATTTTCGAATACCGAAGTTAATGTACAATTTGACAACTCACCATTCTCAAGAACGAATTTAACGCCATAAAATTGTTCAATATCCACAACAACGTCTTTCATGAGTCTATCTTCAAACTTAAGCACTTTAGATTTCCATGATATAAAATTTGGGTTGTCATTTACCTTTTTAAGTAATGTTCCATTGGGGTGTGCCGTAACCTTGTCTCTTGGTTCTAAAATTTCTTTTTGGTTTTTTGAAGTAAATTGTACTTTTCCTGTCACCAAGACCAATTCGGTGTATTTGGTTTTAGTATTTGCTTTCAAATTAAATGATGTCCCCAACACCCTTGTTTCTGTATTATTGGCTTTTACTACAAAAGGTTTGTTAGGGTTTTTAATCACTTCAAAAAAACCTTCTCCCTTAAGTTCTGAGGTTCTTTCGTTTCCTTTAAAATCTTTACTGTATGTTAATTCACTACCTTCTTTTAACCAAACCACAGATTGATCGGGAAGTATAAATTTATTTTCTTTTCCTATTTGAGCAAGTAAAGTGACATCACTATTCAATCTATTTAAAAAATAGACTCCCAAACCAAAAATAATAGCTACCGAAGCTGCGATTTTTAAGAAAACAAGATTAAATCCTTTTTTAGGTTGTTCTGGTGTCTGAACCTTTTCTGTCCTACTTTTAAAAATCTTCCATTCTTCATTTATATCAATTTTATCAAAGTCGGCGACCCCTTCCAAAGCTTGCCAAAGGAGTTTAACTTCTTCAAAATACTTTTTGTTATCTTCAGACTTGGCAATCCAATCGTCCACAAAATTTTCCTCCTCTTGTACCACATCGTCCTTTAGGTAGCGGGTCAAAATTGCTAATATGTGATCTTCATTATTAATTGCCATAATTTAATTCTGCTTCTAAAGTAACAAATATATAGTTTATGTTTTTTATCTCATTATCCAAGATGGTATACAATACTTATATCCTTATTATTCAAATTATTATATTCTTGTAATTTGATGTATATCGTTTTTGAGCTCTTGCACTTCTGTAACGAGTTACTTTTCAAAAATCACGTATAAACTCTTAAAAAATCACTTCTTTTATTGTTAATTGATATCCTGCAAAGACGCCAAAACCATTTTCTCCTTCTATATTGGTAAGACCAATAACAGGCTCAAAAAATGGATCGTCTTCATTATAATCATTTAAAAATGTAGCTCGTAATGCTTCATATAACTCTCGTTCTGCATTAGCCACCTGTATATTAAGTCTTGTTCCTGGTGGGATTTCTGAAAAACTAAAAAAACCATCTGCTTTTATAATTCCATTTTCTCTGTTACTATCGGTAACAAATTGCTCAAATTCAAAATCTACTTTGGTCGTAAAACCATCTGGATTTATATCTGGATTCTCTGTAAATTGAGCTCCAACAATATAAAAGTTTTTTTGGTCTTTTATGTCTTCTATTTCTAATCGTAGTTTTTGGTTTCCAAACGCAAATGGATCGGTCTCATCTGTGATTTTTTGTTGTATTTCTTGAACCATATTTATGGGGATGGTACACGATGCTTTATATTCTTTTCCTTCTGCTATAACATTCAAAAAATACTTTTGTCCAGCCAAAATAGGCAATTCTGTTGCTGGTGCTACATAGCTTAGTATATCTTCATTATATATTAAAGAAACCTCATCATCATTCTCATTACGTATCACAACAGTAGCATTTTTAATGACCAAATCTCTCACATTTTCTGGGGTATTAGATGCTCTAGACTTCGATCTGGATATTTGTACCTTTAGTTCGGTATCCTGTGGTGATAGATATCCATTTATAACCACTAATTGGGGGTTATCAAGCAGGTCACTAGCATCTACACTAGTTTCACAACCACACCATATAAAACCAAAAATCACCAGTAGTATATATTGCACATATAATTTAACATTCTTTATTTCTTTTGATATTTTAAACTTATTCATGGTATTTAAAATTTATAGGTATAATTAACAGAAGGGATAAATTGTAATACAGATACTTTCTTTAATTGATTATTATTAAAATAATAGAAAAATGGATTTTTTCGGCCATAAATATTATAGACCGAAAATGCCCAGGTACGTTCTCTGTGCTTTGCAAATTTTTTATGAAATTGAATTCCAAGATCCAATCTATGGTAACTTTCGCCTCTAAAATTATTTCTTTCTGTACTAAAGGTGCCACTATCTTCTCCATAAAGACTTATAGGAATAGGAAAATTATTGGTGTTGGGTAATGCTTGTCGATCTGGTAAATTAAAATTGTTTCCTGTAGAAAACACCCAAGATCCTGACAAAGTGATTTTTTTATTGGGCTTATATATTCCTACCAAAGACAAATCATGTCTTCTATCATATCTGGAAAAAAACGTTCTTCCTTGGTTTAGTTCATCAAACTGTCTTTCAGACCAGGACAGCGTATACCCCAACCATCCCGTAAGTTTTCCAGTTTTTTTGCGTAATAACAATTCTGTACCATATGCCCAACCTTGTCCTGTGGTAATATTGTCTTCCCAGTCTATTTCTGTTCCTGTCTCTAGATCTTCAAGTAACAAAAAGGATGCGCCTTCCTTATAAGAAATAACATCATCCATTTTTTTGTAATACCCTTCTAAGGTGATCGAGTATCCATCGTCCAAAAAATCTTTGGCTAAACCTAAAGCATATTGTTTAGAAACTTGAGGTTTTAACCTATCGGTAGAGGATACCCAAAGATCTGTTGGCAAACCGATTCCAGAATTAGATAACAAATGTATGTATTGATTCATTTTAGCATACGATGCCTTTAGTGCTAAGTCTGGTTTAATATTCCAAGCCAGGGTCGCTCTGGGTTCAAAATTAAAATAGTTTGTCGATTCAAAATTGAAATGTGTTAATCTTACTCCAGGAGAAAAGCTCAAGAAATCGGTTATTTTCCAATTATCTTCTGCATATATTGCACTTTCAATGGATCCTATTTCTTGTTTTATATCATTATTATCTTGATCGGTAGCTCTTAGTTTGGATTGTTTGGGAACAAAATTATGATACGTAGAGGCTACACCAAATCGTATAGAATGATTGGGGTTTGGGTAATACTCAAAGTCTGTTTTGATACCATAGTCGTTAATTCCAGAGTTTAAGGTAAACAAAAACTTTTCATCTCTAAATTCTTCTTCTACCCCCAAACCAAATTTATAGTTACTAAAAATTAATGACGTATTTGAAAAGAATTTATCATTAAACTGATGATTCCAACGTAATGTAGAAGTAATATTACCCCAAAACAATTTGGATTTAAAAAGTTCGTCATCAAATTTTTCTATAGAACTAAAACGATCTTGCCCAAAATAATTGCTCCAATACAATTTATCTTTCTCACTAAACACATGATGAACCTTGAAATTAAGATCCGTAAAATGATATCCTGCTTTAAAATCTGAAGGTTGAAATGGTTTAGATAATAGATCTGCATATGTTCTCCTTCCACTAAATATAAATGATGTTTTACCTTTATTAATAGGGCCTTCCAAAACCAAAGAAGATGATATTAATCCTATATTAACTTTTCCACTAAGGCGTTCTTTATTTCCATTTTTGGTATCAATTTTTAAAACCGATGATAATCTTCCTCCAAACCGCGCTGGAAAACCTCCTTTAAAAGTTTCGATAGATTTAATCGCATCGCCATTAAATACTGAAAAGATTCCAAACAAATGGTTGGAATTATAAACAGGAGCTTCATCGAGTATGATCAAATTTTGATCTGGAGTACCTCCCCGAACAAAAAACCCTGCGCTACCTTCATTTCCACGTTGTATTCCTGGCATTAATTGTAACGCTTTAATAACATCTTTTTCGCCTAAAATTGCAGGAATATCTTGAATCTCTGAAGGTTTTATAGTGACTACACTCATTTGCGTTACCTCACTCTCATTAATACCTCTTTCTGAATTGATAATCACTTCATCCAAACTTTCTATGGAAGGTTGCATTTCAAAATTAAGCTTTAGATCATTTTGTAGGTCTATGTTTTTTTTAATAGTACTATACCCCACAAAAGATATGACAAGTTCATGTGTTCCTTTAGGCAGGGTAAGCGAAAAAAAGCCATAATCGTTACTCGTGGTTCCTGCATTTATAGCAGGAATATACAAAGAGACCATAGGTAGGTATTCCTGACTACCCGACTCTTTAACATAACCGCTAATGGTATATTTTTCTAAAGTTGAGTTGTTGTTATTTGATTGACCAAAAAGCGTATATAATCCCAATGTCCATATGCAAAAAGCAAATAATACTTGATTTGTTTTCAATATAAATAGTTGTTTAAGTTGTGGTTGTAAATAATTCTTAAAACTTCATTTGATAGTAGTTCATCCTCATAGAATAATACGATGATACCACAATCGTTGAAGATTTTGATAGTAGGTAGTATTGTCTTTACTTTGCGACACCCAATTCTTAATAAAGCTTTCTTCTTCTGGCGTAGATTTACCCGAGAAATACTTGATCAAAGAATATTCTAAACTAGGTTGTTGTTGTAATTTCATAGTGCATATATTTTTAGTGATGCATGGACATCTCTATTATTTATATGGCTATGACGAATGGAAAAAAGGATACACGTAATCTTTTATTAAAAAAATTACCACAGTATCAAAATGATAATCAAAACACCTAAAGCTACAGAAGCTCTTATCTTTTTTAAAGCGTTGCTAATATGGGTTTCTACTGTTCTTTTGCTCAAGTTCATTTCATTAGCAATTTCCTGATTACTTTTGCCTTCAAATCGACTAAGCATAAAGATTTTTTGATTTTGCGCAGGAAGGGTTTTTATAATATTATGAAGCTTTTGTTGTAATTCTGTAATTCGTATTTTATCGTCATCGTCATCTTCAGAACTTAAGGATGATTGATATTTAATAGCTTCTTGATGTTGTTCTCGTATCTTATTAAGTTTTATGTAATCCAAACATTTATTTCTAACCGAAGTAAACAAGAAAGATTTTAATGAAGTATGAATCACAAGATTCTCTCTCTTTTCATAGAGCTTCACAAAGGTTTCTTGTGTAATATCTTTTGCGATATCAATGTCATACACATATTTTTTTGCATATAAAGAAAGTACCTTAAAATATTCTTTAAACAGGGATTCAAAAACCTTCTCGTTTTTGTTTTTGATTTGTTGAATTATAAGTTGGTCGCTCAAGGCAAATTTCTAAAGATTATAACGATACCATTGTTGATCAAGAATTATGAAATTCCTAATACCAATTCCCAAATGAATTTACTAAGTTAAAAAGTGTCTTTTGAAATTCTATCTTCAACATAAAAAAGAACCGTAACTACGGCTATGCTTATTTTTTCTGTCTCGTATAATTCCAAAATCCATCATTTTACTTTACAGTATATTCATTTAAGAATTGGTATAACGCAAAATACAATAAAAATTTAAACATGTTATAGCGATTTGTTAATAGTGTTTACCGTTTGCGCAAAGGTTATTAGCTTACATGCTCTGTCTATCTTGTTATTCCAGATGAGGTGCTTGATATACATTGGGTAGAGTTAATCCCATTTTTGTTGTCTTAAATTATTTTTTAATTCTTGTCGTTTAGACTTATAACTTTTAGTTACTTTTTGTGTTTTGAAATCGCTTCCGGTAAATACACGAATAGGATTTCCTCTTTCTAAATTAAGATGATTTTCCCATTGATTTTGAACCGACACTTTTAGCTGTTTAGTATTATAGTTAGCTACCTTTTCTTGCAATCGTTTTATAGCTATTTTTTTATTTTGATGCTGTGATCTACTATCCATAACCAAAACCTGTATACCTGTTTTTATATGGAGAGCTCTTATAGCTGAACTTACTTTATTCACATGTTGACCCCCAGCTCCAGAACTTCTTATAGCTTGAAATTTTATATCGCTTTCTTTTAAGAGTGTTTCTTCTGTTGCTTGAATTTCATAGATACCTATAAACCAGTTTTTACGCTTATGAAATTTGCGGAATGACGATTTCCCAATCCATTGCACAGTGCCCAACCAATGGCTTAAAAAAGAGTCCAGTGCTTTTCCTTGTAATTGAATAGTTGCAGATTGTAGCGTTCCGTTTTCGACACCTGGTTCTCTTTGTATAAGCGTATAATTAATTTTAGCTTTCTTTATGTCTTCAATGAGATGTTTTAAAACTTGGGCTACAACCCAGCAACATTCAACAGGCCCTCTACCTGATGTTAATTGTATTGTTTTTGTTTTCATTTTAAAGGGTTTTTTGATAACAGTGTATTTCCTACAGGATCTTTACCTTGATTTATTAATTTTACTGCTGCCTTTACTGCCCAACATTTATCACTTGAATGGATATTTGAATAATAACCGAGTAAAGTCCTAGGTTCAACTATCGTCCATCCATTAACAGTAATGGTTTCTACAGATGCAGATTCGAAAAAATCGATAGTAATTCTAATCTGTTTACCATTTTCTAACCAGTCTGTTTTTTCATAGCGTCTAAAGTTTTCTTGGCTCGGTAAATAATCGTATCGTGTCCATACTTTTTGAAATCCTTGTTCTAAAAGAACGCTCATAACTTGTGGCACGTGTTTTGGGTTAACAAATATGTCTATATCCTTATGGTCATGTGCGTGCTTATATTCTGTATGATTAGGCTCAGACATAAAATGCCAAGCCCAACCTCCAGAAATTATAATCCATTGTTTTAGTTGTTCTAATATTTTTAATCCATGTTCTATTCTATAATCTGGCCATAGTTCTCCGTATCTTTTTATATTGTGATTTGCTCCCATTTTTTTAGTTATTAGTCTTTAGTTCCTAGTTGTTAGTGATTAAGACTTGTGTTTAATTTCTGTTTCTAAGCGTTAGGGATTGAGGCATATGTTGAAGCTCCTCGCAGAGAGCGACTGCCGAAAGCCCGACCCTTGTGGTAACGCCCAACAAAACCTATTTATCCATTCTTACAATCTTTGGTGTAAAAGTTCCTAAAACCTCCACCAATTCTTGTTGATTATTCATTACTTTTTTAATGTCTTTATAGGCCATTGGTGCTTCATCTACACCGCCGCCAATAAGTGTAACATCATGTAATTTTAATTGCTGCTTTACATCGCTTTTAGTAAATTTTTCTTTACACTTTCTGCGTGAATGTAAGCGTCCTGCACCATGAGAAGCAGAGTTTAAACTCTCACTATTTCCCAAACCTCTAACAATAAACCCTGATGCAGTCATAGAACCAGGAATGATTCCTAAGGCACCACTTGAAGCAGGTGTTGCGCCTTTGCGATGTACAATACATTCTTTTCCGTTTACCGTTTCTTTCCAAGCAAAATTGTGATGATTCTCAATCTTTGCAACTGCTTTAGAACCTAGTAATTTACCGATGCGATAATGAATATTATCATGACATGCTTTTGCGTAATCTCCTGCTAAATTCATGGCCAACCAATATTCTTGCCCATCATGCGTATTTAAATCTAACCATGCCAAATGCTGCACATTCTTAGGTAATGGGCATTGTTTGGTTGCTAAATAGGTGTAATGCTTTGCAATGTTTGCGCCTAATCCTCTTGACCCGCTATGTGATAAAACACCAATATATTCGCCTACATTTAGATGCCATTCATTAGTGTTATCTGTAATGGTTACGGTTCCAAATTCCACAAAATGATTACCTCCTCCAGATGTTCCTAATTGTTTAAATGCTTTTACTTTAAGCCTTTTTAACAAAGGGATGTCATTAAATTCTGATCTATCAAAAATCTCATGATCATGTTTTTTGTCATGTGTTTCATACATTCCAAATTTGGTGTGATTAGACAAGATATTCTCCAGTTGATGCTGCTTTCCTTTAAGGTAAGATGCTTTCATTGGATAGATCGTTAAACACATGCGACAGCCTATATCTACACCTACGCCATAAGGGATTACTGCATTTTCGGTAGCCAGAACGCCACCTATTGGCAATCCATATCCTGTATGCGCATCTGGCATTAAAGCTCCTGCAACAGCTATGGGCAATTTTAAGGCATCGTATAACTGATATTTTGCTTGTTCATCAATTTCATTCTCGCCATAAATGGTAAAAGGCGCTCTTGTATTTTTTAGTTGATGTAATTTAACTTCAACTGGTTTTATTAAACCTTCAACAACCTTTCCCCAAATAGCATGACCCTGAAATTTTTCTGGATGAAGTAATACGTCTTTTGCTTCTTCCAAGATGCGCTCTTTCTTTTCTCTTTTTCGGTATCTATTGATTTGCCCTAAAGCAATATTGATACTGTTATTTTTAGGGAAGCCTAGTTTTATTAAGTCTTTCCCTTTTAGTTTATTTCCCATGATATGTTTTCGTTTAAGATCTCCTCAATAGCATGTTTTTTAAGGCTTTTAAGGGCTCTTTTTGTTTTTAATTTTTCTTTTTTTCCTTCTGAAAAATGCCAATCATCTTTCCAATTATGCAGTTTTTCATTTGCTTGATAATACCCACTTTTTAAAAGCTTTTGTGCTAACAAAGCAGATTCACTTTCTAATAGTGGATCAATGCGTTTTGAATGCGTTATATAGGCTCTTGTATATTTAATTCTATAAGCTCCTTTTGGAATTCTTATATAGAATCTAAGTTTTAGTTTTTTGCATTCATTTTTATAATAGAATGGTGTACACATACACTGTGCTTTAAAACTTAGTTTGTTAAATTGCCTCTTGCTTAGGGTTGGAAAATCTTTATAGATAAGATGTTTTGAGGTTTGATGTAACCACTTTTTCTGTGCTTCTTCTTTTGTTCTACCCCAAAAGATTTGTTCTATCTTATCATATACTTCTAAAATAGCTGCTTTATTCTTGTAGCGTTCTACTTTATGAGTAATTATAATTTCTTTAAACCAACCGTGACGAATAGGTTTTTTTAACTCTATATAATCTAACCTTCGCATTTCCTTCCAGATTTTGGAACGCCGTTTCCAAATACGACGAACGTCTTTCGCTCTTATTTCTTTGATATGCTTTGGTTTCGTGAAGATTTATGTACGACCAAAATATGGCGTACAAAAAAGTCCGAAACGTTTTGGCTTCGGACTCTTTAATATGATAGATGAAATTCTATGTAATAAGAAAGTAGTCTCGAAGCATATGCACAAAAGAACCTAGTTCTCTCTGCATGGTACTATGTAATTTGATAAATAGCATTGTTGCTTCTTTTTAAAATTGTTTTGTGCTTTCACTTCGACACGCTCTGTGTGAAATTGCGATGCAAACCTATAACGCTTTTTTAAATTATGCAAGAAAAATAAAATTTATTTTATTGATAATCAGTAAGTTATGTTGTTTTTAGGCAGTAGGATTCCTGTCCGCATTATGCAGATAACAGCTGTTTTTTATAACTGTTTGTTAGGCTGATATTTAGCTTTAAACTCACATTTTTTCAAATGAGAAAAAAAATTATGTTTAGATCCTGATTTTATAGGATTACCTAATCCTCATATTAAAATCTTTTCTCTGGTCTCGCGCAAAGGGGCTAAGACGCAAAGAATAATCTAATGAAAATTGTAATTAGACCCCTATCTTCATCGGGATGTGTTCAACTTACACTTTTGAATGGACCTAAAAGGCTTTTCAAAATTGAGTTTTACACAAAAAAAGCGCCCAATTTCTTGGACGCTTCTTAATTTCTATATCTTTTTTAAGTTTTTAGCTATAACATGTGTAACAGAAATAGCTTTTCAGCATCCTTTTTATGTTGTATTAATACACTAATCATAGATTAAACTTTTACTTTGTTAATTTTAATATTAGAAATGTCTATGACATTGGCAGTATTTCTACTACTTTACCATATACATTTTTTGTCCATCCGTTAATTCTACCATGATTATTGCCAATAAGCAAACCACGGGTATTGTTTTTACCTTTTACAAGATGCGTAAAGCAGTTTCCACGTACTTTACAATATACAATATCACCTACTTCGCAATCTTCCCAACTAATAGGAACTAGTCTTACGGGTTGTTTAGATTTTAATATAGGTAACATAGAATTACCAGGTTCTTTTGAAATAATGGTCTCTCCATTACTCAGTTTTTGAATTTTCCAATTCATTATTTTAATTTTAAAAGTTATGTAACTCACTATTGAATCACATATCCCATAAAATTTTCAAAAGAACAATTTCAATGAACTGGTGCAAAGATGCAAGAATTAATGTGTAAAATCCAAAATTTTATTTAACTAAATCTCAAAACTCATTTACCTGAATTGTTTATTTGAGACTTTTCTATATTTTTCAATCTCTATTACAAACTCTTTCAATTTAGTTTGAAATTTTCTACCAATAGAAAAAGATGCTATTTCAGGCACATTAGCTTCTAAACCATTTACTGCTTTAACTAACCATACGTCGTTAGTTTGAGAGTCAATTAAAAACTGAATATAAATTTTAAGTCCTTGCGAATGTTTCCATTGTATTAGCCAATGCTCGTCTTCCCACCATTCATTTAAAGAATCCTTGAGAATTATATCCCAAGAATTCTTGTGCAATTCATTTTTTATTTGAACTTTGATACTCATCTTCTATATCTTTTCTTCTTCCAAGGCGCATTTTTCTTCCAATCCCCAGCCATAATGCAGCCATAAGGCAATACTTCATCAATCACTTTTCCCAAACCAAATTCTTCCATTTGATGGCGCACAGTTTCAGCATTTTTATACGCACTTGGTAGTTCTGTAATATCAATCTCTTCAGAGAAAAACCGAATATCTAAACCTTCGGTTTCTTCATTAAAGATCTCTTGAAAGGTTCCTGTTTTACTTTTTCTATGTTGTGTTCTGCTCATATTTCTACCAGCTCCATGTGGCGCAAAACCTAAATTATTATCTGTAGTTTCCCCTTCTACAATTAAAACTGGCTCAGACATATTTAAAGGAATTAATCGTGGTCCCGTGATATCTGGCATAAACTTTTTGTCAAGAGGCGTTGCTCCTTTAGCATGGTAAAACAAATCTCCTTCTTTAAACACAAAATTATGTTCATTCCAAAACCTATTTTCTTTTTCAATGCCTAACTTTTCTAAAGTAGCATCATGGATTACTTCATGATTTTTCTTTGTCCATTTTCTAATAATCTGTAAGGCGCTCCAATACTGTTTCCCTTCTTCGGTATCAAAAGGAATCCATGCATTTTGTTTTAATGTTTCTGGAGACAATTCTTTTCTATAGCGTTCTGCTATTTTCATACCTTTAGAGTATAAATTAGCACCAAATCCTCTACTTCCGTGATGCGTCACCAGCATTGTATTACCTGTGTTTTTAGATTTTCCAACAAATAAAAAGTGGTTTCCATCGCCTTGAGTTCCAAGATGTGATCTCGCAGCCGAAATACATTTTTGGTCATTTAAAAAATAGTTTGCCTCTATCTCAGCTAATAAATCCATAGGAAATCTAAACTGAGAATTTCTATCTCTTCCTCCTGGTCCAAAATGTGTACTACTATGAGCAGCATCTAAAACTGCTTTAGGATCTGCGTTTCCAAAATCAGTAAGCATTACCGAACAACAAATGTCAGCACTATGCATGCCTGGATGAATGGCATTTTTTGCCACCACAACACCGCCTACTGGAATTGTACCATTACCTCCTGTTGGACAAGCATCTGGCATAATAGCCCCATCAACTAAAGTTGGTGTTTTCATTAATACTTCCATTGTTTCAACAACCGAATTCACATTTTTTTGTTCTAATTCGTTTTCTGCTTTAATATTTATTGAGAATGGAATTATACTTTTATGCAAACCTATTGGATCGGGTGATTTAAATTGCTCTAAATAATTCTCTAAAGCTTCTCCTTCTAATTGGTGTTCATTAATATGATCTAAGGCTTCTTTAAACCATTTTCCTGATTTAAATCCCATTTCGATTAATGTATGCCCTGTAATGTTTGTTCTGTTTTCCATTTCTTATCCATTTTAAACTCCGCCGACTCCTCGTTCGACGGAGCATTACTTTAAAGCCTTTTAAAAGACTTATTTATGATTCCGATGCAAATATTTTATATATGTGCGCAATAATTTTGCGTAGATAGATTTATTCCTTATTTTCATTAAAATTTTATGTATGGCTTTAAATAAAAATGCACTCATACGTTATAAAACCATTGATAAATGTCTTCAAAACAATTACAGACAATGGACACTAGATGATTTGATTGATGCTTGTTCTGATACGTTATATGAATATGAAGGTAGAGCGGTAAATGTTAGTAAGCGTACCGTACAATTAGACATACAAATGATGCGTAGTGATAAGCTAGGTTATAATGCGCCTATAGTTGTCTACAACAAGAAATTTTATAAATACGAAGATGAAAATTATTCGATAACAGATATTCCATTAAATGAAAATGATATGAATGTCCTTTCTGAAACTGTGGAAATGTTAAAACAGTTTAAAGATTTCTCTTTATTTTCTGAATTGGGAGGTATTATTCAACGTTTAGAAGATAAAGTATATACAGAAAAGACAGACCAATCGGCCATTATTCATTTGGATAAAAACGAAAAATTAAAAGGTTTAGAGCATTTGGATGTTTTATACCAGGCAATCATCAAGAAAATGGTTTTGAAAATCACCTATCAATCGTTTAAAGCGCGGCAACCATCAGAGGTGATTTTTCATCCTTTTATTTTAAAAGAATTTAATAACCGTTGGTTTTTAATAGGAAGACCCGGAGTTGAAGCTAAAAAACCTATAATTACTTTTGCTTTAGATAGAATTATAGAAATTAATTATGATACTTCTATTACTTATATAAATGAAAATTTTGATGGTGATGCCTATTACAAAAATGTTATTGGTGTAACTGTTTCTAATACTCGTGCTCAACGTATAGAATTTTGGATAGATAGAGAGCATGCTCCTTATGTAATTACAAAACCCATACACACATCTCAACGTCTTATAAAAAGGACAGGTGACGGTGTTATATTTAACATTTTTGTGAAAATTAACTTTGAATTGGAACGCAAAATTTTAGGTTTTGGAAACTATATTGAAGTTATTAAACCAAAGCGTCTTAGAGATAGAATAAAACAGAAGTTGGAAAAAGCAGTAGGTTTTTACAAAGAATAAGCCAAAAAAACAATTTAACAATCCAAAAAACGTATAATTATAAAAACAAGAAATTCGCAACTTGTTAATTAATAGGTTGTTGCGTATTTTTTTTATGCTGAAGGCGGGAATTGCCTACGGCGAGTCCAATATCAACATTTTGAGAAAAGCCAGCGATAGCTGCTACTTTTTTATTTTCCAAAACGAACTAAAGTAAAGGATCATGCACAAAAGTTGTGTTTAAACTCAAAGTGTAAATGGTATTAATACCATCCAGAGGTAAAATTATACATTTAATAGAGTTACTTTTAAAGCAATTGATTTCCATTATAATATAGCCACACTATTAATGTGATTATAAAAATT
>CANMLX010000014.1 GCA_947498845.1 uncultured Flavobacteriaceae bacterium
TTAGCAATTAGCAATTAGCAATTAGCAATTAGCAATTAGCAATTAGCAATTAGCAATTAGCAATTAGCAATTAGCAATTAGCAAAATATACATTATCTGATATTGAACACTCACTAAAATCTGATTAATTCTAATAAATTTACCAACAACTTATGTTTACTAAATCATCCCTACACCTCCAAACTTTCAACTCCTAAACCTCTACCCGTCTAAACATATAAACTATATCAACTTTAAACTTTCAAAACTACACACAACAGAAGCCTACTGCCTACTGCCTACTGCCTACTGCCTACTGCCTACTAAAATTTACAAAATACAAACAACACACCCAAGCTTTCAGCCCTTCCCCCTCTATACATCTAAACTTTTAAACTTTGAACTTGATAACTTTTGAACTTTGCAGAAAAATTAATCCATATCAAATCTAAGCCCCAAGGATATATTATGCTGCTCTGTTATTTGATCTTTAAATATTGGAGACAGATCGTATTTAATATATATAGCGACATCGCCTTTTGCAAGGTAACCACTAACGCCATAAATTAAGTTACTATTATTGAAACCGTTTTTTTGTTTGTCTTTAATTTTATCGCCATCCATTGTGTACTTTAACTTTTGTCGTGCACTTACATTAAGTCCTGCATAACCACCAACACCAAACTTAAATCGGTTTCTTGTTGAATATCTAAAATATGTTTTATGCTCTGTTTTTTTTGAAGCACCAAACTCAAAATGAATGGGAACTACCAAATTAGTCATAGTAAACTTAGATTTTTTTAAGTTTTCAGGAAATGTTTCTAATAGCGTTTGATTATTGCTTTGTACAAAATACATGTTATCTTCTGGTTTCAAACTGTTTATTTGTAATGACAAACCATATTTTAATCTAACAAAATTAGTATTCTCAAATACGCGATATTTCCATGCCCAACCTAATTCTAGAAAATGAGATCCTAAAAATTTATATGGAGAATCATCTAAACTTTCTCCTTCAACAATGGCATTATTTAATCCAAAAGCCAATACAAAATCATTTGTAGTGCGCCTATCGTATTTTTTCTTTTTTTTCTCTTTATCCTTAATTTTAATATTAATCCAAGTTCCCTCATTATCTTCATCGTTTCCTTTTTCATTAGTATCTATTTCATAACCTTCTTCATTTCTTTCTAAAAGCGCAATTTTATTATTAAGGATTGCCGTTCTATTCTCAATGTTTAGAGCCCTTTTTTTTGCTACTTCCATCTTAAGCTTTTTAGCCTCTTCATTAGTAATTTCTCCACGTTCTAATCGTTTATTAATAGCTTCCACTTCGGCTTTTAAATAGGCTTTTTCCTGAGCCGTAATTTGGGCTCGGGTTTCTTTTAAAAGATCGATTTTATTTTGATTAATTGTTTTTGGAATGCTGTCCTGTGCAGTGATTAATTGCACAATTAAGCTAAATAGTAGCACTATAGCGCTTCTAATAATTGTTTGCATAAATGTTCGTTTTTTGATTAATGAATTTTTGATTATTTGATTGAAATGATTGATGACTATTACTTCTTAAATTAATCGTTACGATGTGCTATAGCTGTTTTTACTGTACCATAACTTTCCTTTAATTTTTTAAATACTTTATCCCTAAACGATTTGTCTAACGCGTACTCTACATCTTCTAATAATAAAGTTGCATCTACTAATACTTTATCTTGATCCTTTAAACGCTCTATAAGAATTTCTTTTTGTGCCTGTTTTAACAATGCGTCTATGTTTTCGTCTAAGTGTTCTACATTATTATTTTTTAACGTATTAATAGCACTGGCAACTTCTTGTATTTTTTGACTTTCAAAATCTAATTCGGGTACTTTTTTAGCTTGAAGAATTACTTGTGTATCCTTTAATACCTCTACATCTTTCTTGGTGACTATAGCATCATAAGTTTTCTCGGTGAATTTTTCCTTGGATACTTTTTCTTTATTTAACTTACCTTCTAAAAGTCCATTATTATCTTTTTCAACTATAACGTCTATTGGATCACCCGTGTTTTTAGGCAAAACAGTTTCTTTGGTCTCATTCTCTACGTCTACTACCTGTTGACTTTTAGTGATATTTTTACTGGTATTTATAACGAATTGAGAACCTACAAAGAGAATCCCAATAACACTCGCAGCAACTGCCACCCAAAATAGCGATGTTCTTATTCCTTTTTTTGATTGATTTTTATCTAAACGTTTAGACAACTCACCCCATGCTCTTTTAGAGGGTGTTATAGTACGTTTATCTAGCTTCTCTTTAATATCCTCCTCAAAATTAATTGGTGCCATAACTAGTTGTGTTTAATGTTTTAATTTGTTCCTGAAGCATTTTTCGTGCTTTAAATAATTGCGATTTAGAAGTGCCCTCAGAGATATTTAAAAGTGTCGCTATTTCATAGTGTTTGTACCCTTCAATAGCATACATGTTAAATACCATTTTATAACCTTCGGGCAATCTATCAATAAGCTGTTGTATTTCCTCTAAATCAATACTTGTCTTAATATTATTGGTATAATTATTTTTTTCAATAATCTCATCTACTGGAAATTCAATATGCTTTTGAGCTCTCAACAGAGAAATCGATTCCCTTACCATAATACGGCGTATCCAACCTTCAAAACTCCCCGTTTTTTTATAATGTTTTAGATTAGAAAATACTTTAAAAAAACCATTAAGCATTGCTTCTTCTGCCTGTTGCAAATCTTTTATGTAGTACCTGCATACACTTAACATTTTTGGTGCATGTGTATCAAATAATATCTGCTGTGCTTCTCGACTATTTTTAATAGCCTTTTTTATAAGCAAAGATTCATTTTTATGTAATTGAATAACTTTCAAAAAAAGATATGTTTTCGGCTTCTATTAATAAAGACGTAAAATGTATTAAAAAGGTTGTCTGGGTCTAAAATATTTTTTTTCAATACTTCTAATTTATTGAAATTCATTGGTTTTAAAAGCCTTTTTAAACGTATTGAAACTAAATTTATTAATTTAGCATACCAATAAATTGCATAATTACTTCTACTTACGGGTAATACAAACAAAATAAAATGCTGCGAATTTTTAATATTAACATCATGAAAACATTACATCTACTTTTTCTTTTTATTTTCTTAACACATTTATCCTACTCCCAAAAAAGTAGTGCTACATTACGTTTAGAACAGCATGCTCTTAATAATAATTGTGATGTTACCATACCTAATAACCCTGATTGGAACATAGCCTTTGAAAGATCTAACCTTACAGGTGATTTAGCGCCAAATGTTACTTACATCCGTAGAGACCCTAGCTCTGTCTTAAAAGTAGATGGAAAATACTATGTTTGGTACTCTTACAGCCTAACAAATGGTGCAGGTAAAATTGCGCCTTGGGATTTAAACGATTTGTATTATGCTTCTTCTAGTGATGGACACAATTGGGAAGAACATGGATTAGCTATAGGTAGGGGCCCTGTTGGTTCTTTTGATCATCGTTCTGTTTTTACAACTGAAGTATTTTTCCACAATAACACTTTTTATTTAATTTATCAGGCTGCTGCTGACACAGAAGGTATTTTTGGAAGGAATACCATTGGCATGGCTCATGCGAGTTCGCCTCATGGTCCCTGGACAAAATTAACTAGTCCTGTTTTAAGCCCTACCGTTTCTACTAGCCCTGCTTTTGATAAAAATGCAGTACACGATCCATGCTTAATTTACTTTAAAAATAAATTCTACCTCTACTACAAAGGAGAAGGGGATGAAACCAATGTTTGTGGTCTAGGCATTTGGAATTTAGACAAACAAGTAAAGTGGGGGGTTGCTGTTTCTGATAGTCCAACAGGTCCATTTGTAAAATCTGAATACAATCCTATTACCAATACAGGACACGAAGTGTGTGTATGGAAATCTGGAGAAGGTATAGCCATTATGCTACATCAGGACGGCCCTGAGTTTGGTACCATTCAATATGCTGCAGATGGTATAAATTTTGAAATCATGGGTAAAGTTGAAGATTTTGTTCGTACAGCGCCTTATTCAACTTCAGATTATCCTGAAGCCGCAGGTGTTTATCGCCCTGTTAATGATGAAACATCTCCTGTTTCTGGTGTATCTTGGGGGCTTTGCCATGTGTTAGGCTCATCAACTTGGATGTATTTAAAACGCTTTGAAAGTGAGGATAAAACACTAATAGTTGATGATGCCAATAATAATGGTATTGAACTTGGTGGCCTTTCTATTAAAGACGCTAATGCTTCTAATAAATTACACATTTATCCCAATCCAGCAACAGATATAATAAACGTTACTATAAAAAAATCGGGAGATTACACTTATGAGATCAGGTCCTTGACTGGACAAATTATAAAAAAGGGGAACTATAACTCCAATATAAAAGGGATAAACACCTCCTCATTAAACGAAGGGTTTTATATTTTAATATTAAAGCATACAGAAAGCAAAAATACTTACCAAAACATCTTTATTAAATCAATCGTGAAATAAGCAAGTCTGTTTTGAGCAACAAAAAACCATTAATTGACCTACTAACAAATCGGTTAAAAGAAGTTTTAACAGAAGGGCAATGGGTAACTGGAACTAATTAGCTCAAATTATTAACTTAAATTGGACAAAATCTATTAATACATTAAATTCAATTGCAAATTTAAACTATCATGTTAGTTACTATATCGCAGGTGTAACCAATATACTTGGGCAAGTTATCATTATAAATAAACTTAACTCACCAACCCCTTAACTGCATCAAAATCCAAACCACCATAGTTACCAGAACTCATTAATAACAAGGCTTTATTATCTAAATTTTGAGAGAATAAAAAACTTTTAAAATCGTCTGGATTGGTATAGATGATTAAATCATCACGTAGAAACGCTTCTGCGATTTGTTCGTGCGTTACTTTTTCTAGCTTTTTAATTTCTACAGCATGAGGCGAATAAAACACTATAGCAACATCTGCGGCATCTAAAGCACCTTTATATTCTCTTAAAAATTCTGAGTTTAGACTGCTATAAGTATGTAACTCTAAGCAAGCGATTAGCTTTCTATTTTTATATTGCTCTTTAACGGCTTTAGTTGTGGCCTCCACCTTACTTGGTGAGTGTGCAAAATCCTTATAAATAACACTTGTGTTAGATTCTGCTATTTTTTCTAAGCGTTTACTGGCGCCTTTAAATGTGGCAATAGCTTCGTAAAAATCATCTTCGTCTATACCCATATGCTGACAAATCCATTTAGCGCCTGCTAGATTATTTAAGTTATGCTTTCCAAAAACTTCAATAGGTAAATCACCTTCTGGAGTTTCTAGAAGTGTTTGTCCGTTTTCTACAGTATAAGTTGGTGTTTGATATGGAATTTTTCTAATGGGGTTTTCACTGGTTTCTACAACTCGTTTTACCTCTGGATCTTCCTCATTATAATTAATATTACCGCCATTAACTATAGAATCTACAAAAATGCTAAACTGCGCTACATAATTCTCATAGGTTGGAAATACGTTAATATGATCCCATGCTATACCACTTAACAATGCTATATTAGGTTTGTATAAATGAAATTTGGGGCGTCTATCTATAGGGGAACTTAAATACTCATCGCCTTCTAAGACTATAAAATCGTTATCCTCGGTAAGTTTTACCATGACATCAAAACCTTCCAGTTGTGCCCCCACCATATAATCTACATCTCTATCGTGGTAATGCATAACATGTAAAATCATTGAGGTAATGGTGGTTTTACCGTGACTCCCTCCAATAACTACACGAGTTTTATCTTTGGATTGCTCGTACAAAAACTCGGGATAGCTATAAATTTTAAGTCCTAATTCCTGTGCTTTTAGTAGCTCAGGATTATCGGCTTTAGCATGCATACCTAATACTATTGCATCCAGATCTTTGGTGATCTTTTCTGGATACCAACCAAAAGTTTCTGGCAATAATCCTTTAGCTTCTAATCTGGATTTAGAGGGATCGAAAATAGTATCGTCACTCCCAGTTACGTTGTATCCTTTGTTATGTAATGCTAATGCCAAATTGTGCATTGCTGCGCCTCCTATAGCTATAAAATGTACTTTCATAACAACAAATATCTGTTTATATGTTTAAAGTTCAAAATCTAATGTTTATGCGATGGTTTAATTGTTGAAACGTGTATTCGTTTAATGTTTAAAGTATATTGGTGGTTTAAAATTTAACTTCACAAGAGGGACAATACTCAATAACGATTAATGTAAACTTCTGTTCTTAATGAAAGTCAACAACTTTCAGCTAGACACAAGGCGTTAAACTTTTAGAATTTTTAAATTATCGGTTAAAATAGTAAAATTTGTGACACCTACTTTGCAATTACACGACTAACTTTTGGTGCCGTACTAACAATAGCATTGCAATTAGTATATTGCTTCGTTATTATTTTTCAAATCGTAATCTCTTTCTACTTTTGCTATTCTTGTTTTAAAACTGCGATACCATTCATTTCGTCCTTTTTCTCTTACCTTAGAATACGCTCCGTTTTCTTTCATTTTTTTATTGGATTCAAATTTCTCCAATATAAAACTGTTATTCCAAGTTTTTTTCTTGCACTTTCAACTCCGAGAAATCCATCTTATTCTTTTGCTAAACCAACCATTTTATCACCTATTTATGAATAGCCATTAGAAATTAAAACAATTATGTTTATGGTAAAAATATCATATCCAATTATCCTTTTCTTTTAGTTTACTCAATTAGCTATGCTTGTCTAATATTTAGTTATTTGATGACAACCATCAATAAATTGACTATGGAGGGGCATACATTTTTTTTTAATCGTTATTTTAGAGAGCCTTGAGAGTTAAAATACAGGTCTTGATAGTTCAGAATTCAAATTAAAATTATTTTCGAGTTGGTATGTATATATTCTTGCATTTTCTGAAAGTATAAATATTTTTTTTCCATTTGGATGTGCTATAATATTAGTAGGCATTGACTCAAGATGACTTAGATCCAATTGTTTATAATCATATTTAAGTTCAGGATAGTTTCCATCAGTTACCATCTTAAATTGATAAGCAGAATTGGTTGTAACTTCTGTAGTGTAATAAATACCTTGAGTCGCCTTTGATAAAGAAGCATGCCCAAGCCCATTTATACTTCTAGAGATAAATGATAAACCAAGGTATTTTGCTGTTCTAATATTGTAAGGTAATTCAAGATGATAATAAAAAAATTGCGTAGCTACTAGACCAACGACCTGCATATATTGTCCCGTTTCATCAAAACTTAGTCCTGCAGGAAAAGAACATTTGCATTCCACAAAGACATCTCCATTATCTAGGGTAGTTAAGTCAAAAGGCTTAGACATCGTAAACTGTTGTATATAGCCATTTCTATAATTATTTTTATTAGAACTCGATACTCCTTTTCTTGTTAAAAATAATTTTCTACCGTCTCTACTGTAATTAATTGAAACGGCTATTTCATTGTCTTGGATTTTAGAAGACTTAATACTTTTATAATCTATGGAATTAAAATTCCAAGCGGTTTTTAGTTTCAGTTGAAATATTTTATAATCATTACTTAGAACAATTACTGTTTTACCATCTTTACTTATATCGAATGAATTTGCTGAATCCATTAAACTACTAAGATCCTCATACTTAGGCGACTTTAAAACAAAGTATACTATTAATGCCATTAAAATACTTAGAGATACTATAAATACAGAATATTTTTTCATTATTTCTTATTGATTTGATGACATATTGTTAAAGGCAAAGTATAGTGTTAGTAACGGGCTTTAATTTGGTCACCATACATTTTAACCCAGATTATGCATTAAAAAATCTATTACGTCAACGATCTACCGCAAATACTACCGTAAACTGTATTTTTTAATTTAACTCCCGCATGTGCGGGACTATGCTAAAATTAAGAAAACACTAGTATTTATTGTATCTCGCTGCCTCATAACGAAGTTCCAATGCATAATATGGGTTTAAAGGTCACATAAATTCTTTGATTATTAATGTTGGTAACATCATATTTACTTTATGATTTCATTATTTCAATTCTTTGTGACGTTATTTTTTATTAGGTATTATTTCTACTCTATCAGATTTTATATTAAAATCAAAAGATAATTCGTGGCAATGTAAGTTATCAAAGTTATTTTTAGATTCTTTTAAGAAGTTTCCTAATTCATGTGAAGTTCTATATTTAGTTTTAAGCATCTTATTAAATTCATCTAAAGAAACATTTGTTTTTTTATTTACGTTAGATTTTAAAAAATCAGATAATTTTCTTTGCGAATTGACCTTTCGATTAATAGTAAATATAGTATATCCAAGTACTGTAAAAATTATTATCATTGCTAGAAGTAAATACTTCCCTGAGCCGGGGTAGGTTCTTACACCTAAGAACAATAAATAAATGAATAAATTTTCCATTTCGTCAAGCTTGTTGCTAATAGCTTGGCTATGATTAGCACGGGCTTAAAAGCAGTAAACTTTCGATTAAGCACTTAGCCAAAACTTTTATTTTTTTTATCATAAAGCCAAATCAAAAGATTTGGTGAACTTGGTTAAAAGCACTGAGCTTAGGGTTAAACACCAAAACCCGTATTAATTATAGCCATTGTTGTAAAACGTTTATTTTAAGCGATTAATTAATTCCTCTAGATTGCTTTTCCATTTAGGATAAAGCTCTTCATTATCAGACCAAAGTTCGTTTAATTCTGATTTTTCACTTATAACTATTTTCAATGCTTTAATTGCAAGCTCTTTTAAATCATCAAGCTTTAAATCGGTGTTTAATTCACCGAACATATTAACATTACTTTCATCTTTTGACTCTTCGCTATCTGTTCTATAATTAGTTCCGTTTAAAGAATTATCAAGATAAGCTGCTGAAACAGTTACCATATGACATTCATCATATTCCAAATAATCAGAATTAATTGCATTTTCAAATGAAGATTTGAAGAATTCTTTTGCATCAGATTTTATTTCATCAGTAAAGTCATATGCGGTATCGTCATCAAAAATTCCGTAATCCCAAGCTCCCATAATATATTTTTAGTTAGTTATTTTTTTAATGTTTTACAACAACTAAACATATGCACTTTGACATAATTTAGCTTTTGAGATTAATTTTTAATTATAGAAACATATAAATATAGCCTATATATCGAATTACAGCTTTAAAATCTTTTCTTTTTGGGTTTTAAAAGGCTTTATCTTTGGTAATTCAGTAATCGCTAAATTGATATATTTCAAGGCGTCGTCTTTATTTTTTTGATGCATAAATATTTGAGCTAACCTATAATGCGCCCAGGCTTTGGGTACGCCATCTTCAGCAGAATAATTTTCAATATATGTGAGTAAACACTGGGTGCCTTTTTGTAGCTCTATATTGTACTCTGCCGCTACTTTACCTATTTGATAATGCAATGCATTACGTTGGTGTTTTTTTTGCGCTGCCTCAATATTAGCTATGGCTTTTTGGGGTTGATCTTCTTTTTCATACAACGCTGTTAATTTCCCAAAACAGGTTAAAGAGCCGCCCTCGTTAATAGCCATTTTATAATATTTCTCTGCTAACTCTGGTTCATCATCGTATTCATAAACATACCCTTTTGCCAAATAGCCATCTACTTTAGACAAATCTTCTAACTCTTGCGCATACTTTAACGATTTGTTTTTACTCCCTCCAAAAATACCAGGTAGCTGCATATACAACTCTACCAATGCCCAACGTGCAGGAATGTGATTTTTGTCCAACGCTGCTGCCTTTGTAAAAGAGGCTTTTATATCGCCTATTAAGCCAATCGCTTTTAATTTGTTTTCTAAAGCTTTCATCCCTAAAGCACCACCATATTTGTAATGATAATTGGCACTCTTAGCATCTTTTTCTACTAATGTTTTATATGATGTTATGGCCTTATCCCATTGTTTTTGATGCCCGTAAGTATCACCCAATAGTTCTATAGCTTCTGCATTATTAGGCGAAGTCTTAAGATATTCTACAATGATAGTTTCTGCTTTTTTAAATGCTTTTTTCTTAAAAAGAATGGGAATTTCATCTAATGCTTCTTGTGAAAACGATAAAAAAGGGAGTAAAATAAATAGAAGTAGGTATTTCATAAATATTAGGTCGAAACCGTAAATATAAGCTTTCTTTCAAACTGTTCTTTTTAACACCTTAAACCTTTAAGATTTCTATAACACTGTTTTTGTTTCACTTACTTTTAAAATGATTAACTTCACTCACCCAACGCTACCAATCACTAATTTAGTATCTTTTGGCATGGTTTTTAATCTATTTTTAGGACAAAATTTTAAGTAATGCAACGTACTCTATTTATACTAATGCTCATATTGTTTTCAAATTTTAGCGGTGCCCAAAGTAACAACTACGACGATTCGTGGAAAAAAGTTGAACAATTGGAAAAAGAGGGGTTAACAAAATCTGCTTTAGAAATTGTTGAAACCATTGCTTCTAAAGCTTCTAAAGACAAAAACGACCCTCAACTTATTAAAACGACACTTTTTAAAAGCAAATATGCGTTGATTTTAGAAGAAGACGCACAGTTAAAAATAATTAACGATTTTAAACAGTATATTTCTAAAAGCAACTTCCCAACAAAAAATGTCCTGGAAAACACTCTGGCTAACTTGTATTGGCAATACTTTCAGCAAAATAGATGGAAATTTTACAACCGTACTAAAACTTCAGAAAAAGTAAATACCGAAGATTTTAGAACCTGGGATTTAGAAACCTTATTCAAAGAAGTACATCTATATTTCCAGTCGTCCATAGAAAATGGGCTTATGCTTCAATTAGAACCTCTGGAAAAGTACAATGCTATTCTCTCCTTACAAAAAAACTCTAAAACCTACAGGCCTACACTTTTTGATTTTTTAAACCATAATGCGCTGGAATTTTATAAGACTAACGAAACACATATCACAAAGCCAGCGTATAAATTTGAGATTGACAACCCCGATTTTATTACTGATGCAAAAACATTTTCAAAACTAAATATCACATCAAAAGACACCACTTCCTTACAATTAAATGCTTTAAAAACTTATCAGGAATTAATAAAATTTCATTTAAACGATAAAACCCCTGAAGCACTAGCCAATGTTAATATAGAACGTTTAAAATTTGTACAGCAACACGCTACTTTTAGTGATAAAGCAAACCTGTTAATTGCAGCTTTAAAAACCGAGAGTGTCCGATTAAAAAGCCATGAGGTTTCTGGATTATATAATTTTGAAATAGCATCGGCTTATAAAGCACAAGGTGATACCTATACTCCAAAAACTAAAGAAGAACACCATTGGAAAATTAAAGAAGCGCTGGAGATTTGTAATAGCGTTATCGAGAAATACCCAGATACAAATGGTGCCCAAAAATGTATTACTTTAAAGACTCAAATAAAACAAGCTTCATTACAAATTGTTACAGAGTCCTTTTTACCAATACAGCAAGACGCGCGTATTTTAGTTACTTACAAAAATTTGGATGTTCTTCGACTTAAAGCCTATAGACTAAGTCACCAGCAACTAAAACAATTTTCGAAAACCTACAGACAAAACGAACAATGGGCATTTATACAAAAACTAGACCCACATACAACATGGGAAAGTAAACTAAAAAACGAAAACGATTATCAAACGCATAGTACAGAAGTTTTAGTTCCCAAATTAAATAACGGGATATACTTAATAGTAGCTACTACTAAAGAAAACAGCTCAAAAACCTTTGCTTTTGCACCTATACAGGTAACAAATATGGCTTTGGTAGATACTGAAACACCTAAAGACAAAATCTTCCAAATTATTGATAGAAACCATGGCGTACCAATAGCTAATGTAAAGGTAGAACTTACTTATTCCGAAAGAAATCATCGTACTCCAAAAACCAAAGTGTACACCACAAATACCTTAGGCGAAATAAAAATACCTAAGGACAACTCCTGGCGCAATAATGTAACGCTTAAAGTAATGAGTAGTAATGATACGGCTTATTTTGGCGATTTTTATATTAATAGGTTTTATAAACCACATGAAGAAAAACCCCAATACAATGCGTTTATATTTACAGATAGAAGCATTTACAGACCTACACAAACAGTATATTTTAAAGCCATTGCTATAAAAAGATTTAATAATAAATCTGAAGTTCTTGATAACACATCTGTTTCGGTAATGCTTTTTAATGCTAATGGAGAAAAAGTAAAAACGCATAAATTAAACACTAATGCGTTTGGCTCTGTTTCTGGAGAATTTATATTACCAAACAATGGCCTTAACGGGCAATACCGCATTGATTTACACTCCGATAAATTTTCGTTTAGAAGCAGTCATTATTTTTCTGTTGAAGAATACAAACGTCCTAAATTCGAAACTAAATTTAAACCTGTTACTAAAACATTTAAAGTCAATGATAATATAAGCGTAAAAGGAACGGCTATAGCTTATGCTGGTAGTAATATTACAGATGCTAAAGTGGTATACCGCGTTCATAGAAAAGTACAATATCCACGTTGGTGCTATTGGTATTATCCTAACTTTAATAGTGAACCACAAGAAATTACACATGGCGAAAGCATCACAAACAATAAAGGTGAGTTTGAAATTACCTTTAAAGCGTTACCAGACCAAAGTGTAGATAAAAGCAACTTACCTATTTTCAACTATGAAATCACTGCCGATGTTACCGATATTAATGGTGAAACCCGAAGTGCCACCACCATTGTTAATGTAGGCTATCATGCTTTGGTTGCCAATTTAGATGTTGCACCGTTTCTAGATAAAACAAAAAAAGATCATACTTTAAGTATCAATACCAAAAACTTAAACGGCGAGTTTGTACCAGCCAAAGGCACTATTAAAATCTATAAACTTAAAGCACCAAATGCTGTTTTAAGACAACGCCCATGGACTGCACCAGATTATCAGGATATTGATGAAAACACGTTTAAAAAGCTGTTTCCGCATGATGCTTATACCAATGAAGATAACCCTAATAACTGGAAAAAAGGCGACTTAGTTTTAGAAAAAACATTCGATACTAAAACGTCTAAAACACTAAAACTTAGTAAAATTAAAAATTGGACATCAGGTCAATACTTGATGCTTCTGGAAAGTAAAGACAAATTTGGACAATTTGTAAAAGACGAAACAAAAACCATCCTGTTTAGTAAAGACGATAAAACCATTGCCGACAACCAGTTATTTAGTGTCACTACAGACAAAACAGAATACGCTATTGGAGATACCGCCTATATTACGTTTGCTTCAGCAGCTAAAAACATAGCGGTTACTATAGCGGTAGAAAAAGATGAAACTAGTATTAAAACCGAAGTTATTACCCTTAATAACAACAAAAAAACAATTAGTGTTCCCGTAACAGCTGAAGATTTAGGAGGTTTTGTAGTACATTATAGCTTAGCAGCATTTAATAGTTTTACATCTGGAAGTCAGTCTATCAACGTGCCTTATCCTAAAACCGATTTAGATATTGAAACACTTACGTTTAGAGATAAATTACAACCTGGAACCGACGAAACATGGCAGTTTAAAATTAAAGGGCCAAAGGGAGATAAAGTAAGCGCAGAGTTATTGGCCAGTATGTACGATGCCTCATTAGATCAATTTAAAGCACATTACTGGGATTTTAACCCCATTTATAATCCAATCTATAACGCAGTTAGAAGCTACAACCATAACCAAAGTTTTGGAACGGAGAATTTTAGAGTGCATTTGGATAGGATTAGAACCCATTATTCGCATCAAGCCTATGACCAATTAAACTGGTTTGGGTTTTATTTTGGTAACAAATTTTTTCGTCGAAGAACTTATAATAGATCTGCTGTAAAAAGTGCTAACTATGATAATAGACCATTCGATTCTGCTGGAGCATTATTGCTTGAACATAAAAAAGAATTAGAACTTAACAGTGAGGAACAATTAAATGCAGAAGAAGATGCATCTTACCTTAGAGGAGACGTATACAATAAACAAACGAATTTTAGAGATGGTGATAAAGAATCATCTAGATCATTTGATACTTTTGGAGAAAAAGATATAAGAAATAATAATTCAAAAAAAGAACAACCCAACTTCGACAACATTACCATTCGTAAAAACCTTCAGGAAACGGCATTTTTCTTTCCGCAGTTAAGTACCGATGACAAAGGCCATGTAAACTTTAGTTTCACCACACCAGAGGCGTTAACCCAATGGAAATTACAATTGTTAGCGCATACCAAATCTTTAGAAAGCGTGACTAAAATCTTAACCACAGTCACACAAAAAGAACTCATGGTAATCCCCAACGCGCCACGTTTTTTACGAGAAGGCGATCAAATTACCATAAGCACAAAAATTGCCAACTTGAGTGACCAAGCATTATCAGGACAAGCAAAACTCATCCTAACCGATGCCATTTCTGGAAAAGACATTACCACAGACTTGCTCCGCAAACTAGCTAGTTCTCCCCCCCAGGGGGAGCTAGAGGGGGCTTCCTTCACCGTCTCCCCAAAAGGCAACACCAATGTCTCATGGCAATTATCTATCCCAGACACCGTACAGGCTGTACAATACAAAATACTAGCCACCACAGGAGATTTTAGTGATGGCGAACAAAACGCATTACCCGTATTATCCAACCGTATGCTGGTCACCGAAACCTTACCTATGTGGATAAAAAGTAATGCCACCAAAACCTTTACCTTGGATAAGTTAAAGACAAATACTTCATCGTCTTTAAAACACCACAAGCTTACCTTGGAGATGACCTCCAACCCAGCGTGGTATGCTGTACAAGCACTTCCCTATTTAATGGAATACCCACATGAGTGTAATGAGCAAATATTTTCCAGATACTATGCCAATGCTTTAGCAAGCCATATTGCGAATTCTAATCCAAGAATTCAAGAGGTATTTAACCAATGGGCATCTCAAGATGCACTTATGTCTAACCTTGAAAAGAATGAAGAATTAAAATCTATTTTAATACAAGAAACACCTTGGCTTCGTGATGCGCAAAGCGAAACCGAACAGAAAAAACGCATCGCCTTATTATTCAATTTAAATAAAATGAATAATGAGTTACAATCTGCCATTAACAAATTAAAGGCAAACCAAATGGGGTCTGGTGCCTGGTCTTGGTTTAGAGGCGGCTATGAAAACCGCTTTATAACACAACACATTATAACTGGTTTTGGGCATCTTTCAAAACTTGGTGTCACATCGAGCGCAGTCGAGATGTCTATGATCAAAAAAGCCATCAACTACCTTGATGCGCAATTTGTAAAAGAATACAAAGACATCAGAAAATACAATGCCAATGTCGATTTAAGTAAAGACCACTTAAGTTATTCGCAATTGCATTATTTATACATGCGCAGTTTTTATCCAGAACTTAAAACCTCAAAGCAAGTTCAGGATATTATTAACTACTACCAAACGCAAATTAAAACGTATTGGCTAAGCCGTTCATTATACGCCAAAGGGCTTATGGTTTTGATATCGCATAGAGCTAATGATACCCAAACTGCTACTAAAATTTTAAAATCCTTAAAAGAAAATAGTATCACTTCGGAAGAATTAGGGATGTACTGGAAAGCAAATACCAAGTCCTGGTATTGGTACCAAGCCCCTATTGAAACGCAAGCACTTTTAATAGAAGCTTTTTCTGAAGCTGGTAATAGTATTCAGAATGAAACAAAACACCTAGAAACTATTGATAATCTAAAAATATGGTTGCTTAAAAACAAGCAAACTAATCGTTGGAAAACAACCAAAGCTACTTCAGATGCTGTTTATGCGTTATTACTACAAGGCAGCGATTGGCTTTCTGTAACAGATATGGTAGATGTGGTGATTGGCAAACAAAAGATTACGCCTTCAAAATTAGAAAACGTAAAAGTGGAAGCTGGTACTGGTTATTATAAAACGTCATGGTCTTCTTCTGAAATTAAACCAGAAATGGGAGACGTAAAACTCACCAAAAAGGGAGATGGTATTGCCTGGGGTGGCTTATACTGGCAATATTTTGAAGATTTAGATAAAATTTCATCGGCAGAAACGCCACTTCAATTAAAGAAAAAACTATTCTTGAAAAAGAATACCGATACAGGTGAAGAAATTACAGAAATCACAAACAATACAAAGCTAAAAGTTGGTGATTTAGTAAAAGTACGTATAGAATTAAAAAGTGACAGAGCTATGGAATTTGTACATATGAAAGATATGCGTGCCGCAGGCTTAGAACCTACAAACGTAATTTCCACATACAAATGGCAAGATGGCTTAGGCTATTACGAAAGTACCAAAGACGCCTCCACAAACTTCTTTTTTGATTACTTACCAAAAGGAGTTTATGTATTTGAATACGACCTAAGAGTAAACAACGCTGGCAACATGAGTAATGGTATTACTACCATACAAAGTATGTATGCGCCTGAGTTTAGCAGCCATAGTGAGGGTGTGAGAATTAAAATTGAATAATCCTTAATGAGAAAACAGATAAATTCTAACGAACACCTCCAACTGTCCCATTATAATCCCCGTTATGTACACTATGCAAATTTAGTACAGCATTAAAACCTCTGGAATTAGGCTGTAAGGATACTGCTGCACTATGTAATGCTATAGGCGCATTATTTATATGTATCGCTGTTATGGTATTACTCTGTATTCTAGGATTACAATGGTAATGGAAATTATAGTCTTGTGGGTTAACTTCAATCATAGAAATTACCATAGTGTCTCCAGTATCTAAATTCAATATTAAGTCAAGCTCATGGTTTGGTAAGTAGTTAACACTGGCATCCAATACGTAATAATCAAATCGAGGACCGTTATTTTGATTCATAATCGTACCAAGGCTATGATCACAATCGCAAGGTCTTGGAGCAGGAACTCTTTCGGTTACTACTATTGGTGGTCTACGCCTAGGCTGTGGTACTCTTCTAGGTTGCGGCGCCCTATTTATTACAACGACTTCTGGTAAACCTATCCTAATATCTATTTGACCACCAACGCTAACCTGCGCTTCCACATTATTAAAGGGCATTGTTATTAAAGCTAATACGATTATTAAAGAAAAAGAACATAACGGTTTCATAATTGTAATCTATTGAGTTAGTATTCCGATTACAATCCAATAGTTATGCCAAAGTTTAAAAAAAATGTAGAAATTTTCGTCTTATTATTTAGAGCATATTATGCGTCTCCTTCGGACATGTAATATAATTTTTTAAGACTTTTTTTAAGCAAGGTAAATCTAAACACCCCTATCACAAAAAAGAGACCACTAAATACCAACGATAAAATAGCTAGATATTTAAAATTTGGAAAGTCTTTTAATTGAAACATCCCAATACTCCCCAGAAGCAGATATAGTGAGGATCTAATATAAGATAACAATGTGCGTTCATTGGCCAAACGTGTACGTTCTATCGCCAAATAATCTCTTAAAATAACTTCTTTATCTGCTTTAAAATCATGATCAAAACGTAGTAATTTTATTTTTTTCATTTTAACAGGTATTTTAAAAAGCCAAAGTCTTTTTTCATTTAAGGAATATTCAAATACTTATGCGTTTGTAAAGACACTTTCCATTTTGGGTTAGCCATAACATAGTCTACAATAACTGGAACAACTTTATCGCGCTTACTCCATTCTGGTTGCAAATATAAGATACAATTTTCTCCAACCTTGGCGGCTTGTTCTTCAGCAAACCTTAAATCGTCTTTATTATAAACGATTACTTTTAATTCATTTGCTTTTTCGTAAACTTCCCGAGTAGGCAATTTCATCTTTTTAGGAGATAGGCAAATCCAATCCCAAGTTCCTGTTAATTTATAAGCCCCTGAAGTTTCAATATGCACCTGTAAACCTTCCTTTTTTAACTGCGCTGTTAAAGGCGCCATATCCCAGGTTAAGGGCTCTCCTCCAGTAACTACTATTGTGTCGCTGTATTTTTTAGCGTTTTCTACAATTTTTTGGGTTTCGGTAGGCGGGTGCAAATCTGCATTCCAACTTTCCTTCACATCACACCAATGGCAACCAACATCACAACCACCTATACGAACAAAATAAGCAGCAGTGCCTTTATAATACCCTTCACCTTGTATGGTGTAAAATTCTTCCATTAAAGGCAACATTTCACCCTTATCTACCAATTTTTGAATCTCCTCATTCATAAGAGTGCAAAGATAGCTCTTTGTTTTTATTTGTTTGTGAAAGATAAAGACAAGATAGAAATTATCTAGACTTAACACTACTAAAAAAGAGCCATTATATACTTATTAAAAAAGTTTTAAAAAATATGTCTAAAACCAAAATTTTAAATTTGACATGCTACATTTTATATCCAGTCACAAAATAATTTTCTTATGAGTTACAACTCATGTTTTGTAATTTTAATCATTCAAATGCGTGAGATTTATATTCTATTTGAAATATTATAAAACATAAATAAAGAATTTACTATATTCATTATTAGTGACGCTTATTAAAATGTTTTCTATATAACATAAACTTTAAACTAACTAAAAACTACTAATCTAATGAAAACACAAACTAAACTTAAAATCATGCTGATAGTGCTTATTCTTTTTTCAAGCCTTCCTTTATCAGCCCAATCCGAACTTTTTATAGCCACAAATGGTAATGACAATAATTCTGGAACTATTAACAGCCCATTAAAAACGCTTATTGGAGCAAGAGATAAAGCACGATCTACTGGAGCTAAAACTATATGGGTACGTTCTGGCAGGTATAGTTTTGATAGAAGCTGTGCTTTAGACTCAAAAGACAATGGATTAAAAATAAGTGGTTACAAAAATGAAAAAGTAATTTTTGATGGTGGCGCATACCTAGACCCTTCAAAATTTAAAAAAGCTGAATCTAATCTTTCTAGCCGTTTACATAACAGAGCACAAGGCAAAATTTTTGAAATCAAAATCAATGATAGTAAACTTATTGATTTATTAAAGGAAACCACAGCTCAGTTATCCATGAACGACATTATGATGAACGTAGCACGTTTCCCTAATATAGGTTATGGACATATCAATCCAGGAACTCTAAATAATGGATCTGAAGTTGTAAATACAGATGGAAATGACTCACAAGCCAGAGGAGCTAAATTTAAACTTTATGAAAGCTTTGACGGAGGTAAGTGGAATAAAGAAATTAATCGAAATAAATTTGCCATGGTTAGCGGTTATTATTCTGCGCACTGGCTTAAAGAATCCTCACTAATATTTTCTGTAAGCTCTGGTGGAGAATTTCATTTAATGGATGGATCTCGTTATGGTATAAAAGACCATAGTGGTCCCGAAAGATTATACGTTACACGATTATTATGCGAATTAGATACCCCAGGAGAATGGTTCTTTGATCCTATTGATAATAAATTATTCATCTGGCCAACATCACCAATCAATAGCAATTCTAAAATTGGCATTTGGGCAGGTCCAGAGTTTATTAGTGTAAATAGCGCAAGTGATATCAAAATACAGAAAATGACTGTACAGCATGTTGGTACAGGGTCTACAGCCGATGCAGCTATAGATATAAGAAATAGTACTTCTTGTGAAATTGCTGGAGTTACATTTAGGTATATAGATAAATTAGTATCGGCTAATATCATAAATGGTAAAAGCTGTGGAATTAAAAGCTGTGACTTTTTTGATTACTTTAATGGTTTTCGTTGTTATGGGGGTACTGCTACCAAAGACAATGTAGAAGCAGGAAAAAATTATGTGGAAAATTGTCATTTCACTCAAATCTATTCTAAAGACTTTTATGGAAAAGCAGGTGCAATAAATGGTGCAGGAAATATTCTTAGAAACAATCTTATTCACAATATCAATGGTCAGCCTATTACCTATAATGGTGTGGACCATCTTATAGAACGAAATGAGGCTTTTAATACTGGTGTAGAAGAAGGAGATGGAGGTGCTTTTTACACTGGAAACAGTATATGGTCTTTTGGAAATATCTTAAGACATAATTTTATTCATCATAATATGTCGGTACCAGGTTTAATTGGTAAAGGAGGCTTTCACTGTGATGATTTTGATGCTGGAGAAAAAATTAAAGAAAATATTTTTTACAAAGGCGGATGGGCATCTGTAAAATTTAATAAAAGTGCTGGGCAAACCGTGATCAATAATATCTTTATAAAAGGATTTTTAGGTGTTAGAAACAATACATACAAACAGTCTGCTTATAACACAGCTATTGATTTACTAACTAATGATCCCAACAGTAAAGCCAAAAATAATTACATTGGGAGAATGCTACAAGCCATAGGAAAATCAGGATGGCAAAACGGTCTTACTGAAGATAATTGGTATGATAGGGTTTCGGATTATTGGAAAAACAGATACAAAACCATGGACTTTATGTTCAAAAACTATCAAAGTAATAAAAATATGCACGCTTATGAAAGCAGATATTATGACAATTTATTTCATAAACAAACCAAGAACAAATTTGGTGTTTTTACTCCTGGTACAGCGCAAAGAAATAATGTAGAAATTAATCTAAATATTTTTCAGAATCCAAATGCATTAAATTTTAAATTCAAAAACAAACCTGCTAATTTTCCAGATATACCTTTTGAAAAAATAGGCTTATATAAAGATGGGTTTCGATGTGCTGTACCAAATAAAGATCAATATAGAAGTAATATTAAGCAACATTTCGAAAATAGACCTGCTCATGATGACAAAGCTCAATATAATAGAAATACAGTAAACAATATTCTCTATTACAATTCTGGACAGATGATCCTTGGTTTAGTTCCTTGTAATAATTCTGGCGGAAATCCAACACAATCAATTACAGAATACCTTTATGACCTAGGTACTCCCACTTCTCCAGTGTTTAATAATTATACACGAATGACCAATCAAAATAAAGTAGGTTTTTATAATTGGACTAACCTTAGTGCTCTCAAAAATGCCGATCGCGGTAGTTCTAATGGAGTAAATAATATTAATCGTGATTTTTTATTTGGTGAGGGCAAAAACAATACGATAGTTCATAATGTGGATAATGGTTTCTGGAGAGTGGTTGTAACTTGGGGAGATGCAAAAGATCCAAGAGACGATATGAGAGTCATGGCTGAAGGGAATACTATGGAGCAAAATATTAGTACGAATGCTGGAGAGTTTAAAAACAGTGATTTTACAGTTGAAGTTAAGGACAAAAAGCTTAACATGACGTTTATTGATGATGGAGGAGCTAATAATCGATGGTCTGTAACCAGAATATGGTTACGAAAAGTGGATAATGTTGCTCCTACTCCTCCTCCAACTAATATTTCTAGTCTGGTTATAGAAGCAGAAGATTTTACAAATACAGGAGGAGTGTATAATGACGCTTTTGCAGGAGGATCTGGACTTGGAGTAAACGAAACAGCAACTACGATTAATTATGTTAATAATGGAGACTGGGCAGAATATACTGTAGATGTGCCTGCAACAGGTAATTATGGTATCGAATACCTCATCTCTACACCTTCTGATGGTTCACAAATCCAATTATTAGTAGATGGAACAGTAGTTTCTACTACAAACGTACCTAATAATGGTAATTGGGATAACTACACATCATTAATAGCAGGAAATCAAATTGCATTATCTACAGGAGTACATACAATAAGAATTGTAGCATCAAGTAATACCACTTGGCAATGGAATCTAGATAAAATTATATTATCGACTGGGACCTCTAAAAACTCGCGTACAAGCAAAAATTTAGAAGAGTTAGTTTATATTTACCCTAACCCAGTAAGCAGTAAACTTCAAATATACTATTCAAGTAATTTACCTGAGCAAACTCAGATTAACATTTATGATAGCTTTGGTCGTGAAATCTTATCTTATGGATTTCACAAACAGGGACAATCTATAGATGTACAAAACTTATCTTCTGGTATTTACTTTATTAGAATTAGTAATAACAATAAACTTACTTATCAAAAAACCTTTATCAAAGAATAAGTAATTCAGAATTTATACATACCTTATAACAAGCTGGTATTAAAAATACCAGCTTGTTTTTTTAAACTCACAAAAATTCAACACGTCTAAGAAGCCATTATAAACTTCAATCATAAAAATTAACTTTATTTAAAATCAATTACCTTGGTTTTATAAGCGCTTCTTTTTTAATGTCGGCAAGAAAACATATTTTTATAAAAAATTACACGCATGAGTACTAAAGATACTTTTTTTAAATATATCACAGAAGGCAATAAAACAAAAGGGGATTATATTCCTATAGGTGCGGCAATGTTAGATGGTGAAACCATTACCAATGCCCATGTAAAAATACCTTTAAAAACCATGAACAGACATGGTTTAATCGCTGGTGCTACTGGTACTGGTAAAACAAAATCTTTACAGGTCTTAGCAGAAAACTTGAGTGATAAAGGTATTCCGGTCTTACTCATGGATATTAAAGGTGATTTAAGTGGGATAGCACAACCCAGTCCTGGCCACCCAAAAATTGACGAACGTCACGAAAAAATAGGCTTACCTTTCGAAGCCAAATCGTTTCCTGTAGAAGTCTTAACATTATCCGAGCAAGATGGTGTACGTTTAAGAGCTACTGTAAGTGAGTTTGGTCCTGTTTTATTATCCAGAATTTTAGACTTAACCGAAACACAATCTGGAATTGTTTCTGTGGTGTTTCAATATTGTGATGACAACAAATTACCTATTTTAGATTTAAAAGACTTTAAAAAGGTATTACAATATGCAACCAAAGAAGGTAAGGCTGAATTCTCTGAAGCTTATGGAAGGATATCTACAGCTTCTACCGGGGCTATTTTGCGTAAAATAATTGAATTAGAGCAACAAGGCGCAGAGTTGTTCTTTGGAGAAACTTCTTTTGATGTACAGGACTTATTACGCTTAGATGATGATGGCCGGGGTTATATTAACATTTTAAGACTCACCGATATTCAAGACAGACCTAAGTTATTCTCTACATTTATGTTAAGTTTATTGGCCGAAATTTATTCTACGTTTCCTGAGCAAGGTGATAGTGATCAGCCCGAACTAATCCTATTTATAGATGAAGCACATTTAATATTTAACGAAGCTTCCAAAGCCCTTTTAAACCAAATAGAAAGTATTGTAAAATTAATACGAAGTAAAGGTGTTGGGTTATATTTTGTAACGCAAAACCCTACCGATGTTCCAGAAGCCGTTTTAGGGCAATTAGGATTAAAAATACAACATGCACTTAGGGCATTTACAGCTAAAGATAGGAAAGCCATTAAATTAACAGCTCAAAACTACCCAGAATCTGAGTATTATGATACTACCGAAATATTAACCTCGCTAGGTATTGGGGAAGCTTTAGTTTCTGCCCTAGATGAAAAAGGACGTCCAACACCTCTTGCAGCAACCATGATGAGGGCGCCTATGAGTAGAATGGATGTATTAACCAAAACCGAGCTTAGTACATTACTAACTAAATCAAAACTAGTTAAAAAATACAATGAAGACATTGACCGTGAAAGCGCTTACGAAATACTAAACGATAAAATAAAAGAAGCCGAAGCCGAAGACGCTAAGGAAAAAGCTCGCAAAGAAAAAGAAGTGCTCAAAAAAGCAGAATCCAAAAGAAAAACAGCGTCTTCTAGACGGCGTAGTACACGAATGAATCCTGTTGTTAAAGTCCTTACCAGTGCTACATTTATAAGAAGTGTATTTGGTATCTTAACTAAAGTTTTAAAAAAATAAATTATTTAGCTCCATTATAAAATGCATAAACCATTAATCGTAATATCCTTTTTATTTCTAACACTAATTGCTTGTACTAAAAAAGAGCAAAACCCATTTGAAATTAGTAAACACCATATAGGACTTTTAACAGATTCTACTCAAGTGAAAGATTTAGAAACCGTTTTTAGCAAAGATTCTATTACAACATATATTGCTGGCGATGAGTTTTCAGGTAGTGAAAACACCATCGACATCTATGAAACCGGAGGAAAAAAGCTTTTAGAATTAACCCCATCTCAATCACTAGATTCTACCGCTACAATTAAAGCCATTCATGTAATTGATGAGCGTTACAAAACAACCGAAAACGTATCTACTTTAAGTACATTTAAGGATATAACCACAAACTATAAAGTATCGCGAATAGACAACTTAATAAATGCTATAGTGGTAACTGTTAATGCTATTAATGCAAGTTTTACTATAGATAAAAAAGAACTTCCTGCTAATTTACGTTTTGATATGGATTTAAATATTGAAGCCAGCCAAATACCAGATGATGCGAAAATTAAATATTTTTTTATTCACTGGAATTAATGCCAGTAGAAAACCTATATGTTAAAAACAATTATTAACAGATGAAGAAGTACATTGTGCAACATACACCTTTTGTAGTTCCTACCACCGACGGAAAAATAATAAAAGAACATTTTGGAAATGCTTCGGATGGAAATTCTAAAATTAGCATCGCACATATGAAAGCCCCTGCTGGTTGGAGTGAACCTTTTCAAACCCCAGAGTTTGATGAATACACGTTTATTATACGTGGTAAAAAACAATTTGTAATTGAAGGTGAAACTGTAATTCTGGAAGCTGGACAATCTATAAAAATAGAAAAACATACCCGTGTACAATATTCCAATCCTTTTACAGAACCTTGTGAATATATAGCCATTTGTACACCCGCATTTTCTATGGGCTTAGTAAACAGAGCCAATGAATAAGTTCTTTCTTAAAACTATTGGATTTTATATAAATAGTATAGGTCTTCTCTTTCCAGCATATGCCGCTAAAGTAGCTATAAAATTATTTTCAACACCAAGAAAAGGACGATTAAAACCACATCAAATAGATTACCTAAACGCTGCCATTCAAGAAGATCTGTTTTATGATAATATAAGAATAAAAACATACCATTGGAAAGGTTCTAAATCTACAATTTTATTAGTCCATGGATGGGAAAGTAACACACATAGATGGAAAGAATTAATTGAGCTTTTAAAAACATGCGATTACAATATTGTTGCCTTAGACGCACCTGCGCATGGTGCCTCTGGCAATACTTTATTTAATGCTTTACTTTATTCCGAATGCATTAATACAACTGCCTTAAGATATAATCCCGATGTTATTATTGGCCACTCGGTTGGAGGAATGTCCACCGTTTTTTTTCAACACAAATACCAATATCCTTCCATAAAAAAGCTAGCTCTTTTAGGCGCCCCAGCTAACTTTACAGGAATTTTTAAAAATTATGTTGATATGATGAGCTATAGCAAAAAGGTTGATAAAGGTTTAACCAATTATGTTAAAAAACATTTCAACCACCCTCCAGAATATTTTTCAACTGCTCATTTTTCTAAAACCCTTAAAGCTAAAGGGCTTATTATTCATGATGAAAAAGATACAATCATACCTTTTAGTGACAGTTTACTTATTGATAAGCATTATGATAATGCTTCTTTAATCAAAACTACAGGTTTGGGACACAAACTTAAATCTAACGAAGTATATCAATACATTTTAGACTTTATAAACGCTTAGGTTTATTGTATTTTTGCCTTATGGCAGAAGAAGTTGTTTTAAAACGTATTAATAAATTTTTAAGTGAAGTTGGGTATTGTTCTCGTAGAGAAGCAGATAAACTTATAGAAGCTGGTCGTGTGACTATAAACGGTGTTATCCCCGAAAAAGGCACAAAAATAGCACCAGAAGATAGTGTTGCTGTAGATGGACAGGAAATTAAATATACCAAAACAGCTTTTACTTATCTGGCATTTAATAAACCCATTGGGATCGTTTGCACTACAGATACATCTGTCGAAAAAGATAATATTATAGATTTTATTAATTACCCTAAACGTATTTTTCCTATCGGAAGATTAGATAAACCAAGCGAAGGTCTAATTCTGTTAACAGACGATGGAGATATTGTAAATAAAATTCTAAGAGCTAGTAACAATCACGAAAAAGAATATATTGTTACTGTAGATAAACCTATTTCTCAAACTTTTATTGAAAGAATGGCTAGAGGTATTCCTCTTGCCGAATTAAAGCAAACTACAAGAAAGTGTTACGTTGAGAAATTAAGTACTTACAAATTTAAAATTATCTTAACCCAAGGATTAAACAGGCAAATTCGTCGCATGTGCAATTACTTAAACTACGACGTACAAACACTTAAACGCGTGCGAATAATGAATATTAAACTGGATATTCCAATTGGGAAATATCGAGAATTAACCAAAGAAGAGTTTAAAGTATTAAATAATCTTATTAGCGCTTCTACCAAAGTTCATGTCCCCAAAAAGTAATTATAATACCAATTGGAGTTTGAATTTACTGGGTTAAAATACTATAAACCAAACTCTTAAACAGAAATCACAAAAAATATTTCTTTTTTTAGCAAAAAGTTAAGTAGGTATTTCATGTAGTTATTTGTTATAACAGTAATTAACTATAAAAAATAAATACTATGAAAATTACAAATCTAAAGCTAAAAGTGTTAGCACTTTTACTATCTGTTAGTTTAATGTCTTCTTGCAATAAAGACGAGTTAAATACAGACCAGACCAACCAGCAAGATACTGAAGTGGTTGACAAAGAAGACACAAAAGATGAAGACACCAATGAAAACGGCAAAAATGATGAGAATCAAGATAAAGAAGATGAAAATAAAGACCAAAATGAAAACAATGGTGATAAAGAGGAGCACCAAGAAGAAGGTGATAAAAATGAAAATCTAGGTCAAGGTGAAAACAACGATAATAATGATGATAACCAAGGGCAGGATAATGATAATGAAGACACAAATGATAACGAAAATACCAACAACAATAATCAAGACAATGGCAATACTAATCAAGGAAGTGATACTCAAGAGGAAACACCTGCTGAAAGTACTCCAATAGATTGTAGTGTTTTTGATGGTATTTTTGAGTACAAAAAATTTGCAGCTGTTAAATCCTTAAGCATTTATGATATAGAGTCTGTTGTATGGAAAATTGATGGTAAAATTGTTAAACCTAGGACAGGAAGATTATTATACATCCCAGACCACATAAAAACATCTAAAACTATAGAAGTTTGCTATAGTGCTTTCTCTAAAACATGTGGTCAATTAGAAAATTGCAAAACCATAGATTTTAAATTATAAGTAAACTACCTTAGGGTAAGTCCTCGAGGTAATTGTTGGAAACATATTTTTAATTTCGATTATCGTAGTAAAGTAATTAAAAAAAGGTCTGAAAAAATGTTTCAATTCCAACTAATTAGATATTTTAAAAATTCCATACGCAAAAGAGGTTATCTGGATTTTTCAGATAGCCTCTTTTTTTCGTCTTAGCGAATTACGTTTTTAATCAAATCAAAAAAAATTATTACAAAACCACCCCTGACATATTTTGACATAATACCTGATAACTTTGCCTCTAAGTTTAACATAAAAATCAATTAAAAATGACAAATGCAATTAGCTGGTTTGAAATTCCTGTAAAAAACTACGAAAGAGCAAAACAATTTTATGAGTCTGTAACTAGTTCCAAAATTAAGGATCATCACATGCCAGAACAAAATATTAAGTATGGGATGTTTCACTACGATAATGACAACAATGGTGTTGGAGGTGGTCTAATTGAAGGAAAAGATCAAGTTCCTACAACAGATGGCCCCACTATTTATTTAAATGGTGGAGAAGATTTGAGTAAACCCCTTAGTAAAGTTATAGACGCTGGTGGCAAGATAATAATGCCAAAAACCGACATTGGAGAAAATGGTTTTATGGCGCAATTTATCGATACCGAAGGTAATCGTATTGCTCTACATTCATGGATGTAATAGAAGTAATTAATCAAAAAACGATCAGATAGCGAATTGTTCTATACCTGTTCTGATGTAAAATTGTACAGAAGAAAATAGAATATTTTTGTGCTAGGTAAAAAGTAAAATTCAAACATAGCTCTAGTCCTGTTTTCATTTTATGATGAAACATAGTGCAAAAAGAACTATTTTATTTGGGTTATTTTACATCAGAACTGGTATTAGGTTCGCTATCTTTGTTTTATATGTCTCAATTATCAAGACTCATATCTATACTAACACTGTTAAGGTCTAAACGCCTGCTAACTGCTCCTGAACTTGCAAGTAGGTTTAATGTTAGCATTAGGACTATTTATAGAGATATAAGAAAACTTGAAGAAGCTGGCATTCCTGTAACCACTATGGAAGGTAAAGGCTACTCTCTTATGGAGGGATATCAAGTAGCTCCTGTACAATTTACCGAAAAGCAAGCTAATGCATTAATAACTGCGCAACACCTTGTTAACCAAACTAAAGACGCTTCTTTTGTAACCAATTTTAATGATGCTTTAACTAAAATAAAATCTGTTTTTAGAACTTCTATTCAAAAAAAAAGTGAACTTCTAGAACGTAAAATTCATGTTTTCGATAACAACTATGAGAATATATCTAGCAATGCGCTTTCGGAAATACAATTAGCCATTACTAATTTTAATTATGTTGAAATAAGTTATCGAAAAGCAAATGATGATACCACTTCTTTTAGAAAAATAGAGCCTTATGCTTTTTATTCAACTAATAATAAATGGATTTTAATAGCTTGGTGCTATCTAAGAGGTGAATACCGTGCATTTAGAATTGATAGAATTCTGCATTTTAAAATTTTACCTGAAACATTTAAAGACAGAAAATTTGATCTCCAAACCTATTTTAATACTTGCCCTTATGATAATAAATAAATTAGTATCGTTAATCACATTAAAATCAGAACACTACTGGTATAAAAAGTAAGAAAATTACAAGTTATTAACAAATTATAATTATTAAGGATAATATTACAAAAGGTTTTAAAAAAATTATATATTTGAATAGGTGATTATAGGATAGATCTCTATCAAAGATTTGAGTAAGCGTAAAAATAGTACCCCACAACTATTTAATTCGAAATTCTTTAACAATACCACCTTTAGTTTACCTACTTTAGACTAATTACATAATAACATTATTTAGATTAAAGTAATAATATTAGGAATGGGCACTAATCGCAAAAAAATAGCATTAATAGTAACAGTATTCTTATTTTATCTTATCTCTAGCACTACAAGCGCTCAATCTATAGAAGTTGCAACCGATAAAACAGGATATAAGCTTGATGAAACCATTAAATTAAAATATATCTCGAGTATAAAAATAGATTCTATCAAACAAGGTAACTTAGATAATTTTGAAATTATAAAAAAGCCTGTATCAATTGATCAATACTATGAGAATGGTAAAATTGTAAGCAAATATGTAAGATCCTTTTTTCTTAAAGCAAAAAAGCCGGGGCCTTTTTTGATAGACAGTCCAGAATTCTATTTTAAAGGAAATGTTTTGAGATCCAAGCCTATTAAAATTACAATTACTGGAGTTTTATAATAATTATTATGAATTATATACAACCACAGAGAAATTAAGTAAAATCTACGCTCTAATAAGTTGTGCTTAAACTACTATAATTTTGAATATTATACCAATTCTTAAATGAATATACTGTAAAGTAAAATGATGGATTTTGGAATTATACGATACAGAAAAAATAAGCATAGCTGTAGTTAGGGTTCTTTTTTATGTTGAAGATAGAATTTCAAAAGACACCTTTTAACTCAGTAAATTCATTTGGGAATTGGTATTATTTATTATTTCTCTACACACCTTTTTTTTAAGACCTTAAGGGTTGATTAGTAATTAAATCTATATACTGATTTACTTTATGTTTTAAATCTTTACGTACAGTAATAAAATCTAAAAAACCATGTTCTAGTAAAAATTCTGAGGTTTGGAAACCTTCTGGCAATTCTTTACCCGTAGTATCTTTTACTACTCGAGGTCCTGCAAAACCAATTAATGCTCCTGGTTCACTAATATTTATATCTCCTAACATAGCAAAAGAAGCCGTAGTTCCTCCAGTAGTAGGATCTGTACATAAAGATATATAAGGCAATTTAGCTTCAGCTAATTGCGCTAACTTAACCGATGTTTTAGCTAATTGCATTAAGGATAGAGCAGCCTCCATCATACGTGCACCTCCCGATTTAGAAATCACCATTAAAGGTAACTTTTTCTTTAATGCATAATCTGCGGCTCTAGCTATTTTTTCTCCTACAACACTCCCCATCGATCCTCCTATAAAACTAAAATCCATACAGGCAACAACCAAATCTTTACCTTTGGATTTACCAATAGCTGTTCTTACAGCATCTTTTAGTTTAGTTTTTTCTTGGGCAGCTTTTAATCTATCGGGGTATTTTTTAGTATCCTCAAACTTTAAAGGATCTTTAGACTCTAAATTCGCATCTAACTCCTTAAACTTATTATCATCAAAAAGTATTTCAAAATACTCTTTACTACCTATACGAACATGATACCCATCTTCTGGACTTACGTAAAAGTTTTGTTCTAACTCTTTAGTATCAATAATTTTACCAGTAGGAGATTTATACCAAAGGCCTTTAGGAGTATCTTTCTTTTCTTCGGTTTTTGTTTGTATACCTTTATCTTTTCTTTTAAACCAAGACATAGTAATTTACGATTTTAGATTAACACCTTTAAAATATTAGTGTTAATTGTATTAATGCTTATCTTATTTAGAGTTGATTAAGCTAAGCAAAATTAAAGCTTTTTTTAATTTTAAAGGAATACCACCCCCTTTTATTGAGAAGTATTTTTAATAAAAAATAGTTTTAAACATGAGTAAATAAAAAAGGCTCTGATTATCAGAGCCTTTATCTTTAACATTAATATTCTATAATGTATTTACGTTATTTAAATCTTCAAAAGCTTTCTTTAAACGTGTAACAAACGTTTTTTCACCCTCACGTAACCAAACTCTAGGGTCATAATATTTTTTATTAGGAACATCTCCGCCATCTGGGTTTCCTATTTGAGCTTTTAAATAATCTGCTTTATTACCCATATAATCTCTAACACCCGTCATAAATGCATATTGCAAATCTGTATCAATATTCATCTTAATAGCTCCATAGCTAATGCTTTCTCTAATTTCTTCTACAGTAGAACCAGAACCTCCGTGGAATACAAAATCTATATGATTGTGACCTACATTATACTTTTTAGAAATATATTCTTGAGAATTTTTTAAGATTTTAGGCGTTAATTTTACATTTCCAGGTTTGTAAACACCATGAACATTACCAAATGCTGCTGCTATAGTAAATTTAGGACTCACTTTACTCAATTCTTCGTAGGCATAAGCAACTTCTTCTGGTTGCGTGTATAATTTAGAGTCATCCACATCTGTATTATCAACACCATCTTCTTCCCCTCCAGTAATACCAAGTTCAATTTCTAAAGTCATCCCCATTTTGCTCATACGCTCAAGGTATTGCTTACAAATTTCAATGTTTTCCTCGATAGGCTCCTCAGAAAGGTCTATCATATGTGAACTAAATAAAGATTTTCCTGTTTCGGCAAAATGCTTTTCACTGGCATCTAATAAACCATCTATCCAAGGTAATAGTTTTTTTGCACAATGATCTGTATGTAAAATTACTGGAACACCATAGACTTCTGCCATAGTATGCACATGCTTAGCTCCTGCTATTGCACCTGCTATTGCGCCTTTTTGCCCATCGTTTCCTAATCCTTTTCCTGCATTAAATTGTGCACCTCCATTTGAAAATTGAATAATAACTGGTGAGTTTAATTCGGCCGCAGTCTCTAATACTCCATTTATAGCATTAGATCCTATTACGTTTACAGCTGGTAAAGCAAATGCTTTTTCCTTTGCTAATTTAAAAATAGCTTGTACCTCATCTCCTGTAGCAACTCCTGGTTTTATATTGTGTCCCATTTTATAATATTAATTGGTTATAAATTTAACAGACCAAAAGTAATGATTTTTAAAGATTTAATCCTGAATATTATGCTTGAAAATAAGTTAGTAAAGCTAAAACGTTGTAGTTTAATAAACTAAAACTTCCATTAAAAGGCTGGGAACTATAACGCTTAGAATGGATAATTAATCCCTATGTTATAAACCGCGTTTCCAAAATTATAATCTTTAAACCACCTGTTTGATTCTGGACGGGAAGGATCGTAAGTTTTAAAACCAATATCAAAACGAAATATTAAAAAGCTAAAATCATAACGTAAGCCAAAACCTGAACCTAAAGCTATATCTTTTAAAGAACTAAAGTTAGAAAAGTTAGCATTACTATCTTCAACATCATCAAGTACATTCCAAATATTACCTGCATCAACAAATACAGCACCATTTAAATCCCCAAAAATATTAAACCGTTGTTCTGCACTTAACGCTATTTTTAAGTTCGCTTCATTAAACTCGTTAGTAGTGTTAGAACGCCCTGGTCCTAAATTATAAGCAGTCCATGCTCTATTATCATTAGCACCTCCTGCAAAGAAACTTTTTGCAAAAGGTATATTCGTTGAATTTCCATAGGGTATCGCAATACCAAAAAAGCTTCTTATAGCAAATACATTTTTCTTTCCCAAATCCCAATGCTTAGTATAGTCTAACTCGGTTTTAATATATTGTGAAAAGGCAACATTAAATAATTCATATTTGTCATCATTATTTTTATTAAAACCTAAAATTCTGGAAGCATTTGCCAACAAGGTTCCTGCCGATTCTACTTTAAATCTAAAAATTGAAAAATCTTCATCAAAAAGGCTTTGACGGTTATTTTTTGTATAATTAAAACTTGTTGAAAGTATAAGGTTATCTTCTATTAACCGTTCTTTTCTTTCCCCTATAGCAGATACATCTCTGTAATTTCGACTCCCTCTATTTATGCTTGTATTATTATTTACAACATCGCTTATAAAACCATCTGCATCTTCAATTTTTAAATCTTCTCCATTATTATAGTTTATCGATTTAGAAATATTATTAAGTCTGTTAAAAGAATTGTTATAAATACCAAAATAATTACTGGTATTTAAATTTCTCACATACTGTATGTTAAATAAGCCCAACCTATTTGTAATACTGCTCTTTGGATGCCAGTTATAATTAAATAATCCACTTAGTGTTTGTTTATCCAAACCAATATTAGTCTGCCCAGAAGCAGACAACGTGATTCTTGTTGTTGGTGACATATACTTAGGGATAATTTTCTCGGTATTAAAAGGAAAAAACAATCTAGGAATCGTTAATTTTAAATCAACTCCTAGCTCGTTAATATCAAAAAACTCTTCTTTGCCTTTATCGTCTGAAGCGCCTATTGCTGCTCTGGCAGATATTTCGAAAGTTTCTGCGCCTCTAAAAATATTTCTAATCTGTAAACTAGGGTTTAAAGCCAAACCTATAGATTGTATATTACTACGCGAAGCTTCGGTACTAAAATTTAAGCTAAACTTTTTAAGAGGTGTTAAATAGATATTGGCTGTAAGTGTTGAGTCAGAGGCTTCTATATATTCAATATTAGGATATTTAAATGTGCGCAACTCACTTATATACCTATAGGTGTAAGTTCTATCTAAATCTCTAAAAACCGAATTTGGATTTATAAAAATAACATCTGTTAAGGCTTTAGGTCTAAAACGCATATCACCATAGCTATAAAGGGTGTAGTTATTATATGAAATAGAATCTTTAAACGGGTTACCCTCATTAGCAAATGTATGATCTGTAAATATATTTACATTTTTTACTTTAAAAATTTTAAAAGGCGCTCGTTTTACCGAATCTTGGGTTCTAATAGCTCTATTTAATATATTTAGATCTACATTAACTTTTTTATTGGTACCAATAGTATCCATCTCAACGGTTATGTAATCTTGCTTAAAATGATACAGCCCAGAGTTGCGAAGGGAATTTGTAATTCTCTCGCGTTCTAATTCAAAATTAATTGTATTGTATTGATCTCCGCTTCTAATTAATGTATTTTTATTTATGTCTCCATATAACCCCTTAATAGATGGAGAGGCTATATTATTCTTAATAGAATCTAGAATAAAAGCTGGACCTTTTTCAATATTATAAACAACCGATGCTTGCTTATCTTCGGTTTTACTTATTTTATGAGATGTTTTAGCATTAAACCAACCATTATTTATAAAATAATCTTTAAGGCGTTTGGTAGATTTTTTTGCCTTTTCTTCTTCAATAATCACAGGGGCTTCACCTGTGTTTTTTAACCACTTGTTAAAGCTTAATTTGTTTCTCTGTAGTTTATTAAATTGTTTTTCTGAAAGAAAACGCCTAAAATTTTGCTTACTGGAATCCCTAATTTTCGAAGCTACGATAGAGTCTAAGTTGGGGCGTGCTAAATTATAAATATGTAATCGCAGTGGTGTACCTAAAATTTTTCGATTAGGGCTTTGATAAAGCAAACTATTTAAAGCTTCGGTATAATCCCTTTTTCCATCAACAATAATAGTATTATTAGTTAACAAATACTCATCCTCTGCTACTCTTTTTACACTGTTACAAGACGTTAAGTAATAACAAAACGTTGTTAGCAATACTATTTTAAAAAATTTATGTTTCAAATACACTTAAAATTACTCTAGTTTTATATTGAAAATGTGTTTAGACGAAGCGTTAACTAATCTAGAATAACACCCCAAAAATACACTATTTATAAATTAAATTTACAAGAGTAACTATTTTATCATTTTCTTTGTAGTTCTATTCTATGGGTATGCTTTCAAAAAATCAAATTAAATTCATAACGCGATTAAATCAAAAAAAATATAGATTACAAGACGGTTTTTTTGTAGCTGAAGGTTTTAAAACTATAAAAGAGCTTCTACAATCTCGCATGCAATTGCATAAATTATACACAACTGAAAGCTTCAATAATAATACCAAAAACGAAGTTTTAATTTCTGAAACCGATTTAAAGCGTATTAGTTTTTTAAAAACGCCCAATAAAGCATTAGCTGTTTTTAAAATTCCTGAGTCTGCCCCCATAGCCCATAATAACTTAATAGTTGCGCTGGATGATGTTAGGGATCCAGGTAACCTTGGTACTATTATAAGGCTTTGTGACTGGTTTGGGGTAAAAGATTTAGTATGTAGTAAAGCAACCGTAGACTGTTTTAACCCTAAAGTATTACAAGCTACTATGGGTTCTATTACTCGAGTTAATATTAGTTATATAGATTTAGAATTATTTTTAGATAATACCAAGTTACCTATTTATGGCGCTTATATGGATGGTGAAAATGTGTATAAAAGCGAATTACCTAAAAAAGGAATTTTAGTTATGGGTAACGAAGCCAATGGTATTTCTAAAACCATCGATAAAAAAATAACGCAAAAAATAGCTATCCCAAGGTTTGGTGATATACAGGCTACCGAAAGCTTAAATGTAGCTACAGCTACAGCCATTTTGTTGAGTGAATTTAGGAGAAATTAAACTTTATAGGCTTTTATTATAGCGTCATCCCAAACTTGAGCTTCAATATACCTATCGTATTTCATTTTTTCTTGAGATTTCCATATTTCTTCTGAAGGATAACCATATGTGCTTATTAACTCATCTAAATCATCTATCATAAATACCTTTCCGCTACATTCTTTTTTATACAAAGACAGTTTCGGTTCATCGTAAAACTGAAATGACACCATACTATCTGGATATGTAAAGCTAATGTATTTCCTGTAATGTTTAGAAAAGGACCTTGTTCTTTTTCATAGTAATGGTAAAGAAATTTAGGAATATCCATTAAAATATTAAGCAGACTATAATTACTGAAACGTAAAATTAATAAACACGCCTCTAGACTTCATGTTAGCCACATTGCCTGTCCATGGGCTATTAGGATCGTTATCTCTAACAAGCTCATCACTTATCCCAAACAATCCCCTAATAGATGGTGTAAATTTAAAGTTATAAAAGTAAAAATCGATACCAAAACCTAATTCATAGAAAAAAGGGCTTGTTGTTGTTCTAAATTGTCCTTTACTATTATCGTCTGGATTATCCTCGTTACTGGATAAGTTTATGGCCGTAGATAAACCTCCTATAATAAAGGGTTTAAAATTATTGACACGTTTAGTAGATACTTTTAGTAATAAAGGCAAGTGTATGTATGTAGATTTTACTTCTCGAGACAAATCCGATTCTCTAAAAGTACGTCCTTCAAAAAATTCAGCACCATAAAATACTTCTCTCGTGTTAATAAGCAAACCTGGTTCAAAACGTAAATCTAAAAAGCTATTAACACGCATATTACCTATAAGTCCAACACTAAAACCTGGATTGCGTTTTACATAGATATCACGATAATCATCTGTTTTGTAATCAAAATTAAAATCGTAATTATTAATGCCTAAAAAGTACCCCCAGCGTAAAAATTTGTAATCTGTAGTTCCTCGACCTTGATTAGCATCGTATATAATTTTTTCTTTTTTAAACAACTGTGCTTGAGCTGTTTGAAAACACACTAATACTAATAATATTGCTAAAAATTGTTTCATGTTCACTTCTTAGACGATTTGTAAATTGTAGCCACACCCATCGTTTGCGGAAAATCCTCAACATTAATAAACCCAATTTCACGCAAAATATTGTTTAAAGCTTCTCCATAAGGAAAAACAGATGCAGATTCACATAAATACTTATAAGCACTTTTGTCTTTAGAAAACAGCTTTCCTATTAATGGTAAAATATTTTTAGTGTAAAATTTATAGCCTTGTTTATAAGGTGTTTTAGTTGGGATTGAGGTCTCTAAAATAATAAAAACACCGTTTGGTTTTAAAACTCTTAAAATTTCTGCGAGTCCTTTTTTAAGATGTTCAAAGTTGCGAACTCCAAAAGCAACAGTAATAGCATCGAAAGTATTATCTTTAAAAGGCATGCTTTCAGAATCTGCTAAAACCATTTCAATTTTATCAGATAATCCTTTTTTTTCAATTTTTTGTTTTCCAACTTCTAGCATACCACTACTAATGTCCAGACCAATAATTTTTTCGGCATTGGTACTTGCCATACTTATTGCCAGATCACCAGTTCCTGTAGCGATATCTAATATTGTTTTAGCTTGGTGAGACTTAACTATATTTACAACTTTTTTGCGCCATTTAACATCTATTCCAAATGAAATCACACGATTTAACCCATCGTAATTCTCAGATATAGTATCAAACATTTTTGCAACCTGTTCCTTTTTACTCAGGTTACTATCTTTGTAAGGTTTAATTTTAGACAAAGTGCTTTTTTTGACAAACCTACATAATTTATTTATACTTAAAAAGAGATAGGCTTACTAGAACTTTATCATAAATGCACTATTTAATAGGGCAATATGTATTTTATACCATTTCTAACATAAAATTACTCAAATAAAACAGCTCTTTTTGCGCTATACTTCATCATAAAATAAAACCAGAACTTGGGCTATGCTTGAATTTTATTTTTCGCCTAACACAAAAATATTCTATTTTCTTTAGTGTAATTTTATATCAGAACTGGTATTATAGTATCTTTGTACCACTTTTTTACATTTATATAAAATGAAAATAATAATTGCTGGAGCTGGTGAAGTTGGATTTCATCTTGCAAAATTATTGTCTTACGAGTCCCAAGAGATAACCTTATTAGATACAGACAAAGAAAGTTTAACCTACGCAGATACACATTTAGATATTAAGGTAATACGTGGTGATGCAACTTCTATAGCTATATTAAAAGAAGCTAAAGTTGCTATTTGTGATTTGCTAATTGCTGTAACGGCATCCGAAACAACGAATATCACAATTTGTGTTTTAGCCAAACAATTAGGTACTAAACGTACTATAGCCAGGATATCTAATACTGAGTTTATTAATCACAAAGATGAAGTTGGATTCACCAGATTTGGAATAGATGAGTTGATTTCTCCAGAAGCCTTAGCTTCTTCTGAAATTGAATTATCGCTAAGACAATCTTCCTTTAGTGAAACTTACGAGTTTGAAGAAGGTGCGTTAACGATGGCTGGTTTAACACTATCTAAATCGGCTTCATTTGTAGGTAAAACAGTTAAAGAAGCTGCAAAAATATTTCCAGAGATTCACTTTATTCCAATTGCAATACAACGCGAAGGCACTCAATTCACAATAATTCCTAGAGGTGATACAGAGTTTCATGAAGGCGACAATGTCGTATTTATTACTTCTGAAGGTGGTGCAGAAGAACTGTGCAGACTTACAGGAAAAGTGAATACCGAGATAAAGAATGTCATGATATTAGGTGGCAGTGAGATTGGTTGTAAAGCGGCTAGAAAATTAAGCGAAAAAGGAGTTAACATAAAACTTTTAGAAGGCGATAAGGAGAGAGCTTTTGATATTGCAGATAGATTACCAGAAGTATTAGTTATTAAAAGTGATGGTAAAAATGTAGATGTTTTAGATGAAGAAAATATTGGAGAAATGGATGCTTTTATAGCTGTAGGAGATAACTCTGAAACTAACATCATGTCATGCTTAGTCGCTAAATCTAAAGGTGTAAAGAAATCTGTAGCTCTAGTTGAAAATATGGATTATTTTGGTTTATCCCACTCCATAGGTATAGACACTTTAATAAATAAAAAATTACTGGCTGCAAATAGTATTTTTAGGTACATACGTAAAGGCGAAGTAGTTGCCATGACCAAACTAAGTAATATGAATGCCGAGTTACTTGAATTTGAGGTTAAATCTACCTCGGCAGTGTGTAACAAAACTATAAAAAATGTTGGTTTTCCACGTTCTGCCATTATTGGTGGTGTTATTAGAGGTGATGTTGGACATATAGCTCTTGGTGATTTTAAAATTCAGGAAGGCGATTTGGTAGTTGTTTGTAGTTTATTACGTTCTATAAAACGTGTTGAAAAATTATTCCTTTAACGTTCGTCTCTAATGAAACTTAACTACAAGATAATTTTCCACTTTCTAGGGTTATTAATTATTTTTAATGGAGGATTTATGCTTATATCCTCATTAATAAGCCTTATCTATCAAGACGGTGTAACTCTAGAGTTGTTTTTAGCTTCAATGCTAACCTTAGTTACGGGGGGGCTTTCAATGCTATTTACCAGAAAGCCAAAAAAAGAAATCAATAAACGTGAAGGTTATATTGTTGTCGCTTTTGGTTGGATAATTATGGCTTTATTTGGCACACTTCCTTATATCTGTACCGGAAGTATTCCAAATTTCACTAATGCCTTTTTCGAAACCATGTCTGGTTATACCACCACAGGAGCTTCTATTTTAAACGATATAGAAGCTGTTCCTAAAGGCGTTTTATTTTGGCGTAGTTTAACCCATTGGATTGGAGGTATGGGGATTATTGTACTTGCTATAGCCATACTACCACTACTTGGTATTGGCGGTATGCAAATGTTTGCTGCCGAAGCACCAGGACCTAGTGCCGATAAATTACACCCAAGAATTACAGATACAGCGAAACGCTTATGGCTAATATACTTTGGATATACTGCTGCCGAAACGCTTTTATTAAGTGTAGCAGGCATGTCTTTTTTTGATGCTATTAACCATGCTTTATCTACTGTTTCTACTGGAGGATTTTCAACTAAAAACTCAAGTGTAGCTTACTGGAACGATCAGCCTATAATACAATACATTATTATATTATTTATGTTTTTGGCAGGGACTAATTTTGTATTAAGTTATTTTGCATTTAAAGGCAAGGTTCAAAAAGTACTCCGAGACGAAGAATTTAAATTTTATTTTCGTTTTATAGCAGCGTTTACTATTGTAGCGGCGCTTGTTATCTATTTTAAGGCAGATATATCAAAATCATCTATAGATCACCCAATGGTTTGGGGAGAAGGCGAAAGTGCTTTTAGACATGCTCTATTTCAAGTATTAGCAGTAATAACTACAACTGGTTTTGTCTCGGCAGATTATACATTATGGACACCTTTTTTAGTTGTTTTCTTTTTTGGTATTATGTTTTTAGGCGGATCTGCTGGTAGTACATCTGGAGGCGTTAAAGTAGTACGCCATCTCATACTAATTAAAAATGGATTTTTAGAATTTAAACGCTCATTACATCCAAGCGCTATATTGCCAGTAAGGTATAACAAGAAAGCCATTTCTGGTGATATTGTTTTTAATATTCTGGCGTTTTTTATTCTATACATGTTGTCTTTTATAATAGGCGCACTGGTATTTTCTATGTTTGGGATAAATTTTGAGTCTGCTATAGGGCTTTCTGCTTCCAGTTTGGGTAATGTAGGGCCCGCTTTGGGAGATTTTGGCCCTGTAAATAATTATGCCGCATTACCTCCTTTAGCGCAGTGGTGGGCTTCTTTTTTAATGCTTATAGGCCGTTTAGAATTATTTACCGTACTTGTGTTGTTTACCCCTTTCTTTTGGAGAAATAGATAGAACATATTTTATACCAATTACGTAATTTAATTTCGTATAAATATTTTTGTCAACTTCGAGTGTCACGCTTTAGCATGATGTATCGAGAAGTTACAAACCTGTTCTCGATACATTTTTTATTTCGTTATCTCTTCATAAAAAACACTCGAACTGACATATGCAAAAATTTTAATCGTAAATCGTATCAATTCAAACAAAGGTTACTTTATTTAAAACGAGTTTCGACATTGAAATTACTGACAATATGAATCTTACGATTTAACTCAATAAAATTGTTGTCATTCAGACATTATCAAAAACAAAATATATTTTGTTGAAGATACAAAGCGAAGCTTTTGAGGAAGAATCTACTCTATCGTCGCTCGTTCCTCTCTCTCCCTGCCTGACGGCAGCTACAGTATCGAAATTGACATGGTTCTAAAAACCAACAACATAACTTAAAAATAAAATTAAGTTACATAGAAATCACGTTTAAATAAAGTATTGAAAGCATTAAGTATTTATAAAATTATATATTGATGTTTTTGATTGTAATAAATCATTTATACCAAATAAACTATAAAGTTATGCTAAAAATACACAGTTGCTTTTTTCTTTTTTGAAGCTGTGGGATGTTTGCATAGCATAGCTATGTAAGCGTTACCACAATAAAGAAAGAGGAAAAATGAACACGTATTTTGGCGTAATTATATGGCTTATTTGGTATTACATACCATTTTCTTCTATAATTTTAAATACAATGATTCTATAATAAGAAATCGACTATAAAATAGAACTGTTTATAGTTTAATTTTATAGTCGATTAGGTATGATATATCAACATCAATTCTTATGTCTATTCAGGTTTATAAATAAGTAATATAACAAGACTGATATTAGGCTTCTATATTATAGTTAAGAACTGATAGTTTTCTAAAAAACACTTTAATTACTTTACAAATTTTAAAGTAGCATTTTTACCCAAAACAGTTTCTAATTTAGCGATATAAAGTCCTTTACTCAAATTACTTAAAGCTATTAGAGAATTTTTACTATTTATTTTTGTAGTTGAACTAATAACAGCTCCAGAAGTACTATAAATCGTTACAGATTCCAAATTTTCTTTGGTCTTCACACTTAGCGTAGCTGTTTTATTATCAAAATACGCGCTCACACCTATGGCTTCGGCATTTAAAACGTTTAAAGTATGTGATCCGTTTGCAGAACCTCCTAATTGAGCAGCAGTGGAGCCTTGCATTAAATTATCAAGAATGTATTTTTCATCTGCTTGAACATTAACCTCATTATTGGTACCTGAATTTTCATTACCAAATGCTCTTACATCAAAAAAGATATCAAAAGTTGTTTTTGTACCTGTAGCAGGTGCATTCAAGGCAGGAGCAGCACTCATATCAAAAACAGCTCTCAACCATGGCCCAAAACCATCGCCTTGTATAGCGCCATTTGTATAAGGAACATCGATCTCATTTCCTCCATCATTAAATTTAAGTGTAATAACGCCGTTAGCTTTTTCAGATCTAAAATCAATTGAAAAGAATAGACCCGTTGATGTATCTATAGATCCAGTAGTTAAAGTGTAACGGTCTGCAGACCACCATGCTTGCCCTGTTGGGTGAGTAACTTCTAAGGCTTTATCGGCAGCATCACCTGTAAATCCTGTAACTTCTGCTGTAGTTGTTGGTCCCCCTCCATGAGTACTTCCGACTGTATAATCTGCACTATTGTCATAATTTAAAAGTACCGTTTGGGCACTAGCTACACTAGTAATTGTAAGTAAACTTAGTAAAAAAGTAATTTTTTTCATAATGTCGTTATGTTTAATTTATTAGTTAACGCAATGTAGAAAACTATCTAAATATGTTGTTAGAACATATGTTTCTTTATGAGTAATATATGTTCTTATTTATTTAATTTTACAGTCCGACACCAAAAACACAACCAATTCTCTAAACCAAGCATTATAAACTCAAAATCAAAATATTAGCTCACTACTTAGTTTGTAGATTTTAGATTTTATAAAATACCATTCGTACAACAATTATTTCACTATTAGTTTATATTCTTTATTAATTTTAAGTATATAGATTCCTGAACTTAAATTACGACGTAAGTTTATTTTAGTTGTTTTTAAAAGTTCGTTATACTCTATATTTAGTATTTTTATTACGCTGCCTCTAGTATCAATTAAACTAAAAACATCTGAATGTAATGTATTTGCTACATAAATAATACCATCTGAATTTATGGGATTAGGATAAACAACATATTTTGGATTATTTTCTTTATTGAAGTTATTTTTTCCACTAAAATATTCTACACCAAAATTAAATGCTTCTTTTCCTATTTTTTCTCCAATTAATCTACCAGGGATATCATCTGCCGGAGGGTGTATACCTCCCCAAATTCTAGACAGACTACATTGATCTGATGCATCTCTGTAAGTAGCCCATTGCAATTTAACATCAACACTTGGTCCTTCCTCAAAAACTAAGAATTCATTTTTTCTCGCTATGAATTCCCCGTACCCACCAGGGAAATATTCATTCCCTGTTATAAGTGTCATTATTTCAGCAGCAGCTCTGGAATAAGTTGAATGTCCAGAAACAAAGCCAGCAAAAGGAGGAGTAACAAAACTTGGACGTTGATAAGGCCACCAGTTCTCTGCTAAAATCCACCCAACCTCGGCTAAGTCTGTATCTGTATTACCTATATAATCATGACCACGCCATGTATACAATTTTATTTTACCAACATGTTCATTTTGCCTTCCAGCTAGGGGGGCATCCATTTCAACGATCTCTATATAACCATTTTGTAAAGGTATACCTGCAACATGGTAATTATCTTTAGTGTTATCTGTACTTTGCCCCAATCCTGCCATATAACGAATTGCCGATATGGGTCTAATATAATCATACCAACCTTTAATACTCCATGCAGAAATCGCTGCATCATGCATGGCGCCTCCCATTAGAAAATAAGATTTCACATCCCATTCTAGAGCAGAAAGAATATCTCCAGTTCCATTTAACTTTTTTTCTAATTCAGGGTGATCGTTAACATAGTTTAATAATGTAAACCAATGCCCCGGAGGTGTTTCAGAATCTGGACCATCCGCCCAAAATTCGGCAAGTACTCTAGTATAATCTCCTCTGGGAACCATTTGCGTCTCGTAAGGAGCATTAGTATACGGATTAATCGAATGTCCTTCACCAATATCTCCTCCTTCCAAAAAATTATAAAAATCTGGATAGTCAGAATAACTGCTTGGCAAATTAGAAATATCTATATTACCAATAGATTTTGGTGATATATCCCATAAAACATTGTCTGAAGGATCTAGATGAGCTCCCCAAACAGAAACCATAGAAAACCCCCATTTATAGGCTTCGCTAGATGAATTATTAGCCTCAATATTTAAATGAGGAGGAGAACCTGGGTCATGAAAAACATAATATTCGTTATTAGCTCTGGAGAATGTAGATTTAAATTCATCTTTTAAAGCAAAAGGTCCTACTTCACCCCATTCTGGGCTTAAAAAATCTGGCGTATCTTGAGAAATTAAGTTCCCACTTTGATCAATAAACTCTTTTAAACTTAATGGTTGCCAACGGTTTGGATTTGTTAAAGTTGTGTTTCCAGAGTTTTGAGGGAATAATGGAAGGTTTTCTGGTGAATAATGCGCATTATCATATTCAAATTGTTCTCTAGAACCATCTGTATTTCCATAGTTAATAATTGTTTGCGCTATAAAATTGCCAAGTGCGGCTGCATTGCCATTAGAGTAATTTAATGAAATAAAATCTGTGTCATACCCTAATTGTTCCATTATATGATCAAATAAGTTTATAGTTGTTTCAGAACTGGGTGATTTTTTAAATCTATGCGATAATATCCTGTATGCAGCATAACTCATAGTTTTTACCCTAAGCTCATCTATGGTAAGGTCTTTATCGATAGTTTCTGAAGGTGTAAAACCATCAAAATTACTCGTAAAGTCGTTAACAGTGTTGCCAATTAAATAAGTACGGGCCTTATTGTCGTATAATGCCCAAGAGTCATATAGAGCTATACTAGTATGAAATAAATTTCTAGCATGAACAGTAGGTCTGGCATAATCCCCTCTAATAGCATTTAATAAGGCTTCGTTCCAAAGTCTAGCTACAGAATGTTCTTGAGATATATTATTAGCACTTAAATCTATATTTAGCTCTACCGTTTCACTATAACATGAGTTATCAAATTCTTCTACAGTTACATGTCCTCTTTCGTTGACTCCCCATTTTACGCGTATCGTATTAGTGCCATGTCCATTTAATATTTCACCACCTTCAATAGTCCAAGAGAAAATGCTATTTTCACTTGCTGAAGTATATGTGTATGTTTCTGTACTCAAAAAACTAGGGCTTACATTGCCTGTAATTTCACTAGCTAATACATATTCGCAAGAATTATCTGGAATGGTGGCAAGAGGATTATAATTACACGATTTAGGATCTGTACAGCCTGTAATTTTTATAACTTCTGGAATGCTGTAGGTTTCAAAACCATTACCTTCTGTGAACAGTATAGATTGGTTAGTATCAAAATTAGTATAGGATTCTTCTATACCAGAAGGCCATTTTATATTAATTTGGGATATATCTGTTGCATCTGCAAGCCCAAAATGGAGCGGTTTTAAACTTTGAGAAAAATGCGTTATAGATGCATTGTATCTATGTATTGTCCCGTTATTAGTTGTCACTGAAACAATAGTTCCTATGGCATCTCTATTTGAAGTTGTGCCTCTTAAAGCAACCTTAAACCATTTTAAATTATTATTTGAATCAATCGTCTTGTTTTCAAAAAAATGAGATTCTTTATCACTATTCGTAACAAATAAGTCTAAATCGCCATCGTTATCATAATCAAAAGCTACTGGTGTCACGCTTGTAGCCTCATCTGTAAAGCCTTTTGCAACAGATGTTTCTTTAAACGTATTTTCTCCATTAGCATATAAATTCTCAAAATAAAAATTTCTTTGCTTTACTGGAATGTCTGTTTTATAGCCATTAGTGACAAAAAGATCTTCATCTCCATCTAAATCAAAATCGGCAAAAATAGGCCCCCAAGCCCATCCTGTATTTACTACATTATTAGTTTCAGCTAGGTTAACAAAACTATTATTACCATTATTAGTTAATAAGGGGTTTAATTTAATAGTAGCTATATAAAAATCAAAAAAACCATCATTATTATAATCTCCAATAGCCATACCCATATCATCTGCTGTATGGTCTAATCCATAAATAGCCGATTCTTCTTCAAATTTCAAACCATTTTTATTAATAAAAACATCACTATGTGCATTAAAGAAGTCTTGAGTAACATACAAATCCATCCAACCATCAGAGTTAAAATCAAATGGGATGCTCATAAAAGACGCACTTAAAGATGGATTAAAGAACTGTGCTGTAGCATTTTGAAATGTTCCATCACCGTTATTAATATAAAATTCATTAGATTGACAACGTGCCCAAACGGATATATATATGTCTAAAAACCCATCGTTATTGGCATCAAACCAAGTTGCACCTGTATTAGAACAATCATTATATGTATTAAATCCAGCACTTTCTGTAACATCTTCAAAGGTCCCATCACCTTTATTATGAAATAACTGTATTTTAGTAGAGTGGGTAAAAAATAGGTCTGGATAGCCATCGTTATCATAATCACCCCAGGCTACACTATTTTTAAATCCATCTGACTCAGGATTATCAATATTAGTCTCTTCTTCTAAAAGAAGATTCTTAAAACCAGCTTCCTCGGTAACGTCTGTAAATGTTCCATTACTATTATTTCTAAATAGCTTGCTCTTACTATTAGATTTGAAATCAGAATCTCTTGCTTTTGATACTATAAAAATATCTAAATCTAAATCACCATCATAGTCTGCAACCGCAGCACCATTATTCTCGGAGACAACACTAATCCCAACTAATTCTTCTATTCGCTCAAAAGATTGCGCTTTAGCTATTCTACTTATACTTACAATTATAATAAAGGAAATAGCTAACAGACTTTTATTGTAATACATAAATACCAATACATTTTTAATATTAATAAACTAGCTATAATGAAAAAACCTGAGGTTATTACCTCAGGTTTTATATAAAAAAATTAGATTACTTATGGTCTTTCATCTACATATAATATTCTTATATCATCAAAGTAAATAATCCCAGCGCGATTATATCTCATGAAAAATTCATAATCATCAGCATCGGATGGGGCATTCCAAGTAGCATCATTTCTAAAAGTTACCCATTCTCCAGACGGAGAATTACCACTAGTACCAATATTTGTCCAAAATTGATTTCTAGTCTCTCCAGCTTGATTTATCCAAGGACCAAACATAGCATAATCACCAGTTTCTTTGTAAAATTTGAATTCTAATTGAACTGCTGTATCCGATCTTAAACTAAATTGATCTACTACATTTTCAAACGCAGACCAAGCACCATCAGCTGTTCCTTCAAGTCTTATACTATAAGTACCACTTGCAGCTTGTTCTGAAGAAATCGCCATACTTGTAGTTGGCAAATTAGAAGCATGTGGTGTCCAGTTTAAATGGGTGGAAGGATCTTCAAAGTCATATACAACTGCTTCATGCTGAAACATACTAACCGTTTCACTAAACAGTTCTGGACTTCTAGTATCTGTAGATTGTAGTGTTCCATTACCATTATAAGCGATTATAATTTCATCACTTCTGTAAATTGTTTCATTAAATTGTAAATCTAATATAGTTGCATCATCTGGATTTATAGACAATATAAAGTTTGTATTTTCCACACCGTTTAAAGTCACTGTAAAAAATTGCTCTTGATCTATAAATGGAGCAAACTCCCCATTAAATGGTATCTTTATTAATTGATCTTCTAGCTCTGTAATTGTCCCAAATAATTGGAAAGGTTGACTTGAAGGTATAACGCGAATAGGTACAGGTATTTCATAAGTCTCCCAATCTGTTGGGATATTATTTCCACTTCTTCTAAAAGTAACTTTATTTTCAGGAAAAATACCTAACTTTTTAAGAACAATAGACGGGTTTTGTTCTGTACTTGAAGATCCTGCTACGTTCCATGTCCAATCATCAGGTCGCCCTATTTCAGTTTCGTCAAAAAACTCTAGAGAATCTCCAGCTTCAACAAAAATGGTATCTGTTGCGCTTTCATGGTTTTTCACCTCACCTTTTTGCTCTATTCTTATTTTTGGTACAATGGTATCATAAACGTCTACAACAAATTCCTTCTCAAGCACCCACTGTCCTGGTGCGATTGAATCTGCTTCAATAGTAAGATCGTCTGGTCCTCTAAACGTTACTTTCTCAGGAAATGTATTTCTTAAAGTTACTTTATTAAATCCTGATTTTCTAAATAATACTGCCGCAGTTTTATCAGCTGTTGAACCAGAACCTATAATTTTATCATCAAAGATGGAATCTTCTCGTTTGATAGGTTTTTCTAAAAAGAAGTTGCCTGATTCTATTTCCCATTTATGACTTGTAAAGTTTTGTGACAAATTGGAAAACGTGATGTAATTATCTTTATTCGCTAATAGTGTATCTGGTAAAGGGTTTACAGGATAAGCAACATACCAACCAACATCGCTAAATGTATTAGGCTGCTCATACTCATCATCCTTGTTACAAGCTGTGAAAATTACAGCTAATATGGCGATGACCATTAATAAATTAATTCTTATATTATTTTTTTTCATTTTTTTTGTTTTTATTAAAATAATAAATCTGGCTTCGCCTATTATTCGGTATCATAAAGTTTAGGGTTAGCAGTTTCTTCACTATTAGGTATGGGCCAATATCCATGAATATTATCAAGATAATTTGAAGCAGCTTGTTCAAACTCTGTCCATTGTGATTTAGGCTCACTTCCGTTACTTTCAGTAAGTACTATTGATCCCCATTTTGTTTCAAACTTACCCTTTTCAGAAACAAAAGGATAGTTATCAGCCCAATATTGTTTAGTTGAAAGGTCTTGAAATCTTTGTTTAGTAATTCCCCATCTACGTAAATCTAAAGTTCTAATCGCATTACCTTCTAAACAAAGTTCTAAAGGTCTTTCTATATACATTAAATGATCCATTAAAGAATTAGCATTGTATTGAACATCATCATGATCATTAATTGGGAATTCACCTGTATTACTTAAACCTAGTAACCTTAAGCCTGAACGTCTCCTTACTTTATTAACATAAATTAAAGCTTCTTCAACTCCAGAATCATCAGAACCTCCTTTAATTAAAGATTCTGCATACATTAAATATACATCAGCCAGACGTATCACTCTCATATTAATACCAGATCTAGGAAAAGTAGGCGCTAACTCTTTTTCATTATCAATAATATCCCAATTAGTATGTTTTCTATAATATGAATGCTCTGAATTATTATAATCCCCACCTTGAGCTGAAGTAGCTAAATAATAATCTGTATCTTCATCATCTGGTATTGCTATAGAGGCAGATGCTCTCAAAGAAAACCTTCTTGGTCTTGTTTCTGTTTTTACTTCACCTACAGTTCTTTTAATTCCATCTTCATCTAATCCATTGGCATCTAAATCGTCTTCAGTATAAGTAGCTGGTGCTCCATTAGGCTCTAATACTGTAGCGATGACTGTATTTCTTGGGTCTGTCATATCTAATGCCTCTTTTCTATATTCTGCATTCAACCAAATTGATGGATATACACTTCTCCATCCACCTGCTCCAGCTGGCGCAAAAACAAAGTTTAGAGTACTAGAGTTTTGATCTTGCCCCCATACACTAATTGCTTCTTTATAGTTAATTGAATATCCTATTTCTAAAATAGATTCTTCATTAAATTCACCTTTTGTAGTAAAGTTTTCACTAATATCTGGTGCAAGTGCATATGGATGATCATCTATAATGGTTTTAAAATACCTTTCAGCCATAGCATAATCTTCTTCATAAAGGTAACTTTTTCCTAATAAAGCTATTGCTGCTCCAGAGGTTAATCGCCCTTTTTTTCCTTGTGAGTATACTACTGGTAAATTTTCAGCACCAAATTCTAAATCTGCTCTAAAAAATTCTTGAACAGTAGAAGCAGAACTAATAGATTGATAATATTCCTCTTGATTTGCAGGTACAAAATCGAAAATAGGAACAGCACCATTGTTAAAGCCAGAATGCAAATAGAAGTAAAATAAACCTCTAAATGTTCTTGCCTGAGCTATAACTAAATCTGCTCTTTCTTTAACTTCTCCTTTAAAATCAGGGTATAGATTCTCTGCAGCTTCTAAAACTTGATTAGCTCTAAATATGCCTTTATATAACGCAGCCCATTTATCATTTGGTGCATTAGAGGCATTAGTAAATGTCTGTAACCAATATTCATTACTTGTATTAGGGCGTCCCCATCCAGGGAAGGTCATATCGCTTCTGTTATATTCATCAGCAATTCTTAACACACTACCATCTTTAAAAGCGTTATAAACAGAATTTAATCCTGTTTCTAGGTCATCAATGGTTAACCAAAAACTATTTTTGGATAACTCCACTGGATTAGTTTCTTCCAAAAAATCTTCAGCGCAACCAAAAACCATCAAGGAAGCTACTAGCGAATAAGCTAGCATTTTTAATGTTATCTTTTCCATATCTGTTAGTATTTGTTATTATTATTATTTTTATTTTTTAACATAAGAATAAATTTTACCATGTTTAGAAGGCAACTTGAAAACCAAATCTAAAACTAGAACTTATTGGGTAATTCCCTCTATCTAAACCTCTGGTACTAAAACCATTATTCCCTACTTCAGGATCAAAACCTGTATAATCTGTTATTGTAATAGGGTTTTGAGCTGATAAGTATATTCGCATATTTGAAAAGCCATACTTTTCAATAGCAATTTTTGGTATTGTATACCCTATCGCCACATTTCTAAGTCTTACAAAAGTGGCATCTTCTAACCAAAAATCTGTATATCCTCTATGATTTAAATGATTTCCACCTCTATCTGTAGGTATAAGTGATGTAGGATTTTGTGGAGACCATTGATGTACTAGGTCTTGATGACGTCCAGATTTATATGCAGATGCTTTACTACCATTCATTACTTCTCCTCCAAAAGCGCCGTACCATTGCATAGAGATATCAAAATTCTTATAGTCTGCTCCAAAATTTAAACCCATTTCAAATTCTGGTAAACCTCCTCCTGCAAATTGCCTATCATCTAGATTAATAATACCATCTCCAGCATCTGGAATACCATCTCCATCTGTATCAACTGTAGGCGCGTCAACATATTTTAAATCTCCTAAATTTGCATTCCCACCAACAAGTTGATTGTATTCATCTAATTCTTCTTGTGAATCGATAATTCCATCTGTCTTGATCAAGAAAAATGAGGCCGCAGGAAACCCTTCTGTTACAGCAGATACTAAATCTTCATTTGGAGAGCCTTGAACGACTTCAGATCCTCCTAGGAAAACTTGTTTATTACTTCCAGACATGCGCGTTACAGTGTTTTCATTCTTAGTATATGTTGCACCAACATTCCATGAAAAATCTCCTTTGTGTCTGTAGTTTACTTGCCACTCCATTCCTTTATTTTCCATATCACCTATGTTTATAACAACTGTAGAGTTTCGAACTCCAACAGTGGTAGGAGGCAATAGTAAAGGTAATAATAAATCTCTTTTATTTTCATTGTAAAAATCTGCAGAGATATTTAATTTATTTTTAAATAAACCTAATTCAAAACCAGCATTTTTAGAAATAGACGTTTCCCATTTTACTTTGTCATTAGCAAAACGCTCTTGAATTGCTCCAGCAAGTAAGGCATCAGAGTCTTCTGATCCAAATATTGCATCACGTTCAATTACAATTGTAGGTTGATTACTAAATGGTTGAAATCCTTCATTACCTACCTCGCCATAACCAGCTCTAAGCTTAAGAGAAGAAGCTACTGATTTTAATGGTTGCCAGAAATTTTCATCTGAGACATTCCATCCTACGGAAGCAGAAGGGAAAGTACCCCATCTAAAATCTGGACTAAATTGAGAAGATCCATCGCGTCTTACAGCAGCACTAAGAAGGTATTTTCCTTTATAATTATATTGTAACCTAGTCATTAAACCAATAAGCTTTATAGTTCTGTTATTCCAAGGACCACCATCATTTCCTGCATCTGATACACCTATAGCTCCACCAAGTTCCTGAACTTCGTTACTAACAAGATCTCTTCTATCTGCAAAAGTTCTTCTGGCAAAAGATTTTTCAGCAGAAAACAAACCTGTCCAGTTAAAATTATGATTTCCAAAACTCTTTTTAAAATTTAAGAAATTTTCAAATGTTTCTTTTGTTCTTCTAGTATAAATTTCTCTAACACCAGATAATTGCTGGGGAGGCGTAATTTCACCATCTAAATTTCTTTGAACAAATAATGGGTTAATTACACGTCTTGATCCGTTAGTTATATTTAATCCTAATCGCGCTGTGTAAGATAAATTATCTGTAATATTATACTTCAACGTTGTGTTAGCATCGAAACTATCTACATTGTCTCTATCTTTTTGTTGTAATCTTTGTAAATTATTTGAAATATTGATAGCGTCGTTAGCTGTAGCTGCTCCAGGGTTAACTATATTTGTTATACTTGGATCTATTAGTTGTGAGTAAGGAACGAATCTATTCGCTTGTATTAATAACTGCCATGCTTCTCTATCTCGTTGTTCAATCCTGAATCCCATACCTGTAGAGATATCCCACTTGCCTTTTCTGTATTGCGTGTTTGCACGAATGTTAAATCTATCGTATTTTGAATTAATTAACATACCATCTTGGTTAAAGAATGACGCATTTATATTATATGCTAATCCATCTTTACCCCCAGAAATACTTAAATTGTGATTTTGAATAGGAGCACTATCGTTTTCAATTACATCTGTTAAATCGGAGTTATTGGTTAATTGATGTACGCCTTGAGTGATTGGAGTCCATGTGTTCCCAAAATTTGTCCCATTTAATGTATTCCCTCTTAAGTGCACCGTGTAGAGAAAATCTTCTACTTCCATCAAAGGGATACCAGATGTTATAGATTGTAAACCATACCATGTATGAAAGTTCATTTTCATGACACCTTCTTTCCCTTTTTTAGTTGTAATTAAAATTACACCATTAGAACCTCTAGTACCATAAACAGCAGTTGAAGCTGCATCTTTTAACACATCTACCGTTTCAATTTCATCTATACTTAATTTAGGATCGCCATCAAAAGGGATACCATCTACCACATATAATGGTGTGTTTTGTCCAAAAATAGAGCCAATACCACGTATTAAAACATTCGATTCTGCTCCTGGTTGACCACTTGATGCCGAAACATTTACCCCTGCAATTGAACCTTGCATAGCAGTACCCAAATCTGCAGTAGCATTTAAAACGAGATCTTCATTTTTCACCCTACCTACTGCTCCTGTTATTTCCTTACGCTTTTGCGTACCATAACCGACTACCACAATTTCTTCTAATTGCGACGCATCTTCTTTTAACTCAACATTCAAAGCCGTTTGCGTGCCAACTACTATGTCCTTATCTATGTAACCAAGATAGCTAAAACGTAGAGTACTTCCTGTTTTGGTAGTGATTTTGTAACCTCCATCAAAATTAGTTACTGTACCTTTATTAGTACCTACTACTATTACACTGGCTCCAACCAAGGGTTCCCCTGCACTAGTAACCACACCTTCAATTGTCACATCAGATTGTGCTCGAATTGTATTAAAACTCAAAGAGCATAGAAATGTAATCATAAGAGCTCTGAGTTGCCAACTCCTTAAGAGAGTTGTATCAAATAATTTAATTCTCATATTTTGTTGTTTAGTTAAATATTTATCCTCCAAATTTGATAAAATGTAACGCAAAATAGGGACAACAATGACTTTTTTAGAGAAACATATGTTCAAAATCTTAATTATTTGTTAAATAATTTTGAATTCTATATTTGATTAAATGACTAATATACAGTACATTACACATGAATACATAAGAAACCACAGATAAAAAAACGATTATTATCTTACTTTTTAAAATACAGAACACTTCAGTACAATCACGCTATAAATTAAATTCCATCATTTTTTAATATTTGAAAACAGGCTAATTACCTAAGGTGAGTTCGACGTATTAAAGATTGATAATTATAGTTTTACAAGAATTATCAAATTGATATTGTCATCCGAACGAAGAGGAATCTCACTATAATGAGATATCTCGTCGCTCATTCTTCGCTCTGTCAATATGACAAAGTGCTGTTTTTCGGTATTATTACTATCATTTATTAGCTAAAATATAAAACTCACGTTACCTAACTAAAAAGTGGTGTTCCCTCATTTCTGTTTTCAAGAAACACTAACACGATTTACGTTTGTTAAAAAGAAACTATCAATAAAAAATTAATATGTAACTATTGGTAAATCAAAATGATTATAACTAAATAAAGGGGCTGAATTATTTTTTACTGAAGCATCTTAAAAATAAATCGCAAGGAATTATAATGAAATTAAAAGAAGAACAAAATCAAATTAACCTAAAGCAACTATTTTTATTTTTAATTATTGTAGCTGTTTTAATTATAAACTTTATGTATTTAATAGTTTAGTTTCGTTTTGTTTTTAATAATTTCTGCTAAAAGTTTTTTCGCCCTTAATAATTTTACTTTTACATTATTTATTGGCTCATCAAGAACTTCAGATATTTCTTTGTAGCTTAATTCTTGAAAATATCTTAGATGAATTATTTTTTGATAATGCGGCTTTAATCGTTTTATATCTCTAAGTAACTTTGCTAAATTTTGTTCGGTAATTATTTTATCTTCTACTGATGGGGATTCGTCTAAAACTTCAAATACTTTTTCATTGTTTTTAGATATAATTTGAGATATGGAATTTTTCTCTTTCCTTAATAAATCGATGTGTATGTTTTTTGAAATATTAATCAACCATGTCTTGAAGGTATACTTTTCATTAAAAGTTTCAATTTTGTCAAAGGCTCTAGAAAATGTTTGAATAGTAATATCCTCTGCATCATTTTCATTTTGCACACGCTTTAACTGAAAACCAAAAACACTATCCCAATACAAATCCAACAAGAAGTTAAAGGCCTTTTGGTCATTTTTTTTTGCGCGAGAGATAGCTTCTTCTATTTCCAATGTTTGGGTTTTGACATTATATTTGTTATAAATATAATTAATTGAAAAGTAATTAAGACTATTTCTAAAAAAGGCAATAAAATTAAAATGTCTTTTTCAAGTAATTTTTTAGTTGATAAACCGTAGATAAGATACTGAATAGCAAATCTAAAAACCATTAGCCCTATTATAGGAATCAAATAGCGCTTAGAAACAACTAATAACGTAATAGATAATACCCAAAACAATACATTTGTTAGATAGAATAAAGCTAATAAAACTTTATGTATGGGTTTGTAATGCTTAGCAGTAGATATATGCCTACGCTTTTGTTGAAACCATGATCTATATTTAGTTTTTGGTATTGAAAGCGTAAAACTTTCTTTTGCTAAACAAATTGTTGTATTAGCTTTTGTTGCAGCTTCATTTACAAATAAATCATCATCTCCAGATCGAACCCCTATATGATCTACAAAACCATTTATTTCAAAAAAACGTGTTTTTGTGTAGGCCAAATTTCTACCAACCCCCATATATGGCAAACCTAATTTTGCATATGAAAAATAGGAGATTGCAGTAGTTAACGTCTCAAAACGAATAAGTTTATTTAAAAATGAATTTTTAAGTTTAACATAAGGCCCATAACCTAAAACAATTGATTTCTCTAAATTAAAACATGACACCATTTCACTAATCCAGTATTTTGTTAATGGCTTGCAATCTGCATCAATAAACAATAAAACATCATGTTTTGATGCTTTTATACCCAATGTTAGTGCATATTTCTTGTTACCCCAAAATGCTTCATTACTCTTAACATCTACAATTTTAATATTACTATGCCTTTCAGAAAAATACGTCATAACCTCTAAAGTATTATCTCGAGAAGCATCATTAATTAAAACAATTTGAAAATCTGGATAGCTTTGATTAATAATTGAAGGAAGAAAACTTTTTAGGTTTTCAGCTTCATTTTTTGCACATATAATAACAGAAACAGGAAGTTTTGAACTGCTGGGTGTTTTTTTTTCTTTAAAAAAGGCAAATCTTCCAAAAATGCCTAAATAATAAATAGCCTGAATTAAAACAACACATGTAAAAATGTAAAATGCAGTATCAAATATAAACATGCATTAATTAGAATGTTGCGGTTCGTTACATTCACTAAATTGGTCTGGTGTTTTACCACAAAAACCACATGACTCACCACTTTTATTTAACATAGGGTTTTGACTAGCACAAGTCCCTGCAAATTTACCATCTTTTTTTGCCCATATTTTTATGGCAATTCCTGCTATACCAAGACCTAATAATGCTAATGTTATAAAAAAAAGCTTCATGCGAATAATTTTTAGCAAAGATACAATTTTTAGAGTAGCTGATTATAAAATAGTCCCAGTTATTAAATGGTATTTGTTTTAGTTTCTAGGTGACCTCATAAATCTTTATGTGTCTTATTATTAACCCTTTAATAATAAGGGTACTAACCATTAAAAACATTTATATTATGAAAAAATTATTTGCCGAATTTTTTGGAACATTTTGGCTCGTTTTTGGAGGTTGTGGTAGTGCTATTTTTGCTGCTGCTTTTCCAGAACTAGGTATTGGTTTTACAGGAGTATCTCTAGCATTTGGTTTAACAGTTTTAACCATGGCTTATGCTGTTGGGCATATTTCTGGAGGACATTTTAATCCTGCAGTAACATTAGGGCTTTGGGCCGGAGGTAAATTTGAAACCAAAGAGATCATTAGCTATATTATAGCTCAATTAATTGGAGCTATTGCTGCTGCTGGATTATTGTATGTTATTGTATCTGGAAAATCAGATTTCACAACCATAGGAGGGTTTGCAGCAAATGGATATGGTGAGTTATCTCCAGGTGGCTACAGTATGGTATCTGTTTTAATAACAGAATTCCTGTTAACTCTATTTTTTCTTTTAATCATTTTAGGAAGTACAAACGTAAGAGCCCCTAAAGGTTTTGCCCCTATTGCTATTGGCTTAGGCTTAACTTTAATACATTTAATAAGTATACCTATCTCTAATACTTCTGTAAACCCAGCGAGATCAACAAGTCAAGCATTATTTGCCAATGGAGCGTTTATTGGTCAATTATGGCTGTTCTGGATAGCTCCAATTGCAGGAGCTATAGTCGCAGGTATTATCCATAAAACTTTTTTTGATAAAGAATAATACCAATTCCCAAATGAATTTACTGAGTTAAAAAGTGCCTTTTGAAATTCTATTTCAACATAAAAAAGAACCGTAGCTACAGCTATGCTTATTTTTTCTGTATCATATAATTCCAAAATTCATCATTTTACTTTACAGTAAATTCATTTAAGAATTGGTATAAAAAAACCTGTCCAACTAGGTTTTTAATTAATAGCGATGAAAAAGCCTTTTTCTTAAACGAAAAAGGCTTTTCTTATTAATATAAATAATTTGTTGTTAACTATTATTGTATACTAATCTCGGCTACAGTATTTTCTGTGGACGCAACAGTATTGCCTCCTTTTGGCTCTATGGTTATGTTTAATCTACTTGCGTTTTCAGTAAATGGTATTCTTTTTAACTGTCTATCTGTTTCTGTTAAAATACCTAGACTTACCATTTTACCTTGCAAATCTGCCCATATTTGGTAACATTGCTCTTCTGGCAATTTAGGTAATGATACAACATCAATCATAGACGTTTTATCTTTAGGGTTGATATAAGCAACTGTCTTTAAGTTTCTGGCACGTTCATTTCCTTTAATAATGTACTTATAAGTATTTGGATCATTAAGTTTTATAAACTGTTCCATGATAGCATCCAATTTTTTATTGTTGGTCTCAATATCACTTCTCAAATCAAAAATCTCTTCAACAACTACTTGATTTTCCTCATTTAGTCGATTATTATAAGTATTAAGTTTTTGATTTTGATTATAAAACAAAAAGGATGTTCCTGCAAAAATTAGAGCAGCTATACTAGCCACTAGGCTAAATTTATACCATTTTTTGTATTTCTTTCCTTCGTTGATATTAATAACTGGTGTATCAATTTCCTCTAATATATTATCCAATATATTTTTAGGTGGTTCAATAGCATTACTTTTAGCAACAATTTCTAAATTGTATTGTAATGTGTTGTAGGCATTCTGGACTTCTGGGTATTTTGAAATATAAGCTTCAACCTTCTCATTTTCTATATGAGAGGTATCCCCTATTAGATATTTTTCTAAAAGGCCAGAATTTAAAAAAGTAGTTATTTTTTCATTCATGACTTTAAATAATTAAGGATTGTAAATTTTTTTTAATTCGCGCAATCCAATTTTTAATCTTGATTTAACTGTACCTAATGGAATGTTCAACTCTTCGCTAGCTTCTTGTTGTGTCATCCCTTCAAAAAAAAGTGCATTAATCACTATTTGGTACTTTTCATCTAGACTTGTTAAATGCTTCTTAATATCTATAACATCTTGATTTAATGCGTTAGACGTTATTTTATATACGGAAGAATTATCAATTTGGATTTCTTTTTCTGTTTTGTTTTTTAATGATCGTACTTTATCTATGGATGTATTGTATGCTATTCTATACAACCAAGTAAATAATTTTGCTTTTTGGGGGTCGTACTTTTTTGAATACCTCCATATCTTTACAAAAGTTTCCTGCAATACATCCTGTGCTGTATTTTCATCGTTTATTACCTTTTTTATCACGCCATAAAGTGCATCAGCATAATGCTCATAGAGTAAGGAAATAGCTTTTTTATCGCTATTTTTTAATAAACTAACAATTTTTTTTTCTATACCCGAAATCAATATAAAACAGTGTTTATTTAGTAATTAGTTATAGTTTTTCACAGGTCAAATTTAGAAATTTCTTTTGGATTACAAGATGTTAACTTCTGCTTCTATTGAAATATTAAAAAGTCTTTTTATCGTTTTTTGAATTAATCTTGAGAGATTTAAAATATCTAATCCACTTGCGCCTCCATAATTCACTAGGACTAATGCTTGATTTTTATGAACCCCATAATCGCCAAATTGTTTCCCTTTAAATCCTGCTTTTTCAATTAACCAACCAGCAGGGACTTTCACTTCTGTTTTTGAAACTGGGTAACTTGGAATATCACTAAAATGTTCTTGCAAATTATTAAAAACAGATTTTGGGATAATTGGATTTTTAAAAAAACTCCCACTATTTCCAATGCGTTTAGGATCGGGTAATTTACTTTGCCTAATAGCTATTACAGTTTTTGAAATATCTTTAATAGTAGGCGATTTTATCCCTTGAGACGATAATTCGGTTTTTATTGCGCCATAATTCATCTTAAGAACATGGTTCTTTTTTGTTAATTTAAATGTAACACTTGTTATAACAAATTTTCCCTTTTCTTCTTGTTTAAAAATGGAACTTCTATAGCCGAATTTACAATCTTCTTTAAAAAACGTAGTTGCTTCTTGAGTTTTTATATTAATTGCATCACAAGAAACAAAAGTATCTTTTAATTCTACACCATAAGCTCCAATATTTTGAATAGGTGCTGTACCTACATTTCCTGGTATTAAAGATAAGTTTTCTATCCCTCCATAATTATTTCCTAAACACCAAAGTATAAATTCATGCCAGCTTTCTCCTGCATGCGCTTTCACTAAAACATAGTTTTCTTCCTCCTTTTCAATGGAGATCCCTTTTATGTTAATATGAATAACTAGAATATCTAAATCTTTAGTAAGAAGCATATTGCTTCCACCTCCCAATATAAGCTTATCTGGATAGTCTTTTAAAGCTAAAACGGTTTTTAAATCTTTAATACTTGAAATAGATACAAAATGTTTAGCATTAACATCAATTCCAAATGTATTATAGTGTTTTAAAGATATGTTCTGCTCTATTTGCATAAGATTAGTCCTTATAAACCTTGAGTGCTTCTTTTATAATATTCACAGCTTTAATTAAGCGTTCCTTGTTAAGTACGTAAGCTATCCTAATTTGGTTTAAACCTAATCCTTCGGTAGAATAAAAACCACCTGCAGGAGCAACCATAACCGTTTCATTATCAAAATTAAAATGCTCCAATAACCATTGTGCAAAATGATCAGAATTTTTTACAGGCAACTGTGCTATGCAATAAAAAGCGCCTTTTGGTATAGCTACTTTAACACCTTTTATTTTATTTAATTCTGCTATTAATGTATCTCTTCGCTCTATATATTCGTTCTTTACATTTTCAAAATAACTTTGAGGCGTATCTAAGGCTGCTTCACTTGCAATTTGTGCATAGGTAGGCGGGCTTAAACGCGCTTGAGCAAATTTTAATACAGTTTGTACAATTGATTTATTTCGAGACACTAAACAGCCAATTCTAGCGCCACACATACTGTAACGCTTAGAAACTGAATCGATCATTATGGTATATTCATCAAGTCCTTCAAGTTCCATTATGGAATAGTGAGAATTACCATCATAGGTAAATTCACGATATACTTCATCTGAAATTAAAAACAAATCATGTTTTTTTACCAAATTAGCTAATTGTTTTATTTCTTCTTTTGAGTATAAATAACCCGTAGGATTACCTGGATTACAAATCATTATAGCCTTTGTTTTAGAAGTAATTAATTTTTCAAATTCTTCAATTGGTGGTAAGGCAAAATTATCTTCTATTTTGGAAACTATAGGTTTAACTCTAACACTAGAAGCAGTTGCAAAAGCAATATAATTAGCATAAAAAGGTTCGCATATTATCACCTCATCATCTGGATCCATAATGCTACTAAAAATAAATGCTATAGCTTCACTTGCTCCAGTGGTAACAACAATATCTTTGTGTGATACCTTAATATTATGATAATCGTAATAAGCTGCTATTTTTTTTCTATAGGTATCAGAACCTTCAGAACGCGAGTATGATAAAATTTCAACATCATTTTCTTTTACAGCTTTTAAAGCAGCCTCTGGGGTTTTAATATCTGGTTGACCAATATTTAAATAATAAATAGATTTCCCTTCTGCTTCTGCTTGTTGTGCATATGGCACAAGCTTACGAATAGGAGATTCGGGCATACTTTTCCCTTTTTGAGATATCGACGGCATTTAGTTAAAATTAATTTGCAAAGTTGAGAAAATTATTTTTAACTTTTTTTAAAAATAGCGCATTAAGTTTTTATTTGTGAGATCGTGGTTGTTTGTTGTTTGTTGTTTGTTGTTTGTTGTTTGTTGTTTGTTGTTTGTTGTTTGTTGTTTGTTGTTTGTTGTAAAATGAAAAAATTATAAAAAGCAAACAACTCACCTAAACTTTTAACTTTTAACTAAATTTACAATTGCCTACTGCCTACTGCCTACTGCCTACTGCCTACTGCCTACTAAAGCTATAAAAAACACAGCATACCTTAACCTTCTAACTAAATCCATAAATCATTTTAACTATGAGAGCTACAGTATTAAACTTAGTTGTTCTATGTCTTATCCCCTACTCTCTCTTATTTCTTGATTCCAGAAATCTTGAATCTCATTAATAAAATAAACATTTAAAGATTAAATATAAAAAAAGACCCAAGCCATAAAACTCGGGTCTATATATAAAATTTGTCAACATGTTTGAGAGAAACTACTTTTTCTCAACAACACTTTTTGTTTGTTTGTTAAGCACGTTCGTTTTACTTGGATCTACAACAAGCCCTTTAATCTTAAGCGCAACAGTAGGTGTATCTGCATTCGAAATTACTGTTATTGTTTTTCTTATAGGGTTTACTCTATTGGTATCGTATTTCACCTCAATTTTACCATCTTTTCCTGGCATAATTGGACCTTCTGGTTTTTTAGGTATGGTACAACCACAACTAGAACTAACCTTTGATATAACTAGAGGTGCATCACCTGTGTTTGTAAATTCAAAAACTCTAACACCATTAGATCCTTTTTCAATAGTTCCATAATCTATGGTTTCTGTTTTAAACTCAATTTTTGCTACTTTATCTTGAGCATTGAGAGAAAGACTTATTAATCCTACAAATAAAATTGTAATTAAATGTTTCATCTTCTTTTTTTAGTTTGATTATTATTTTTGGTGTAAACATAGTTGTTATTTCCTTGAAATGCAAAAATAATAGACAAAATGCAATCCCCTACGTACGTTTACTACAAACTTAACTTTTTTGTAGTAATTATTAGGTTTTATCACTATGTCTCAACTTTCACAGAAAAAGAAATATATTTACTTTTGTACTAAAATAACAAAAACTATTCCAAAGTATGCAAATTCCATCAAAATATGATGCCAATAAGGTAGAAAATAAATGGTATGCCTATTGGATGAAACACAATTATTTTCATTCAAAACCAGATGATAGAGAGCCTTATACAATTGTCATCCCTCCCCCAAATGTTACAGGAGTTTTGCATATGGGACACATGCTAAACAACACGATTCAAGATGTTTTAATTCGTCATGCTCGTTTAAATGGAAAAAATGCATGTTGGGTACCTGGTACAGATCATGCATCTATTGCCACCGAAGCCAAAGTTGTAGCTAAATTAAAAGAGCAAGGCATTAATAAAAACGATTTAACAAGAGACCAATTTTTAAAGCATGCCTGGGAATGGACACACGAATATGGCGGTGTAATTTTAGAACAGCTTAAAAAGTTAGGTTGTTCTTGTGATTGGGATAGAACTAAATTTACTTTGGATGACGATATGTCTGAAGCTGTAATTAAAGTTTTTATTGATTTATACAATAAAGGACTAATATATCGCGGTTACCGAATGGTAAATTGGGATCCTGAAGCGAAAACTACCTTATCTGACGAAGAAGTTATACATGAAGAACGTCAAGGTAATTTATACTACCTCAATTATAAAATCCTCACCCCAACCCTCTCCAGAGGAGAGGGAGTCATTGAGCATGATACTCAACACAAGAGTGAGGATCCTCCTTCTTTGGAGGGGTTAGGGGAGGAATATTTAACCATCGCTACTACTAGACCCGAAACTATTTTTGGTGATACTGCTATTTGTATTAACCCAAATGATGAGCGCTTTACACATTTAAAAGGTAAAAAAGCCATAGTCCCTATCTGTAATCGTGTGATTCCAATTATAGAAGATGAGTATGTTGATGTTGAATTTGGTACAGGCTGTTTAAAAGTAACACCTGCGCATGATGAAAACGACAAAGTGTTGGGTGACAAGCACAACCTTGAGGTTATCGATATTTTTAACGACGATGCTTCTCTAAACAGCTATGGCTTGCATTTTGAAGGACAAGATCGTTTTGTTGTTAGAAAAGCAGTAGCAAAACAACTGGAAGAGAGCGGTGTTTTAGTAAAAACCGAAATACACACCAACAAAGTTGGCACTTCGGAAAGAACAAAAGCTGTTATAGAACCTCGATTAAGTGATCAATGGTTCTTAAAAATGGAGGAATTGGTAAAACCAGCTATAAAAGCAGTTTTAGAAGATGACGCCATAAAACTATTTCCTAAGAAATTTGAGAACACCTATAGACATTGGATGGAAAACATTCGTGATTGGAATATTTCACGCCAGTTAATGTGGGGACAGCAAATCCCTGCGTACTATTATGGTGATGGGAAAGACCATTTTGTGGTTGCAGAAACAATTAACAAAGCTTTAGAACTTGCTAAACAAAAAACCAATAACCAACAACTAACAACTAAAGATTTAAAACAAGATCCCGATGCCTTAGATACATGGTTTTCGTCTTGGTTGTGGCCAATGAGTGTTTTTGATGGTATTCGTAATCCAGATAATGAAGAAATAAATTATTATTATCCTACTAACGATTTAGTAACGGGGCCAGATATTTTATTCTTTTGGGTAGCACGTATGATTATTGCTGGCTATGAATTTAAAGATAAAAAACCATTTAATAACGTATACCTAACTGGACTTGTACGTGATAAGCAACGCCGAAAGATGAGCAAATCTCTAGGTAATTCTCCAGATGCTCTAAAATTAATTGAGGAATACGGAGCAGACGGTGTTCGTGTTGGCCTATTATTGAGTAGTGCAGCAGGTAATGATTTACTTTTTGATGAAACTTTATGTCAACAAGGTAAAGGTTTAGGAAATAAAGTATGGAGTGCTTTTTATTTAACAACACTTTGGGAAGTTTCTAGTGAAATAGAACAACCTGAATCAAGTAAAATAGGCATTGCCTGGTACAAATCTAAATTTCAAAAAGTATTAATAGAAATTGAAGATCATTATAGTAAATATCGCTTGTCTGATGTTATTATGTCACTCTACAAACTTATTTACGATGATTTTTGTGGCTGGTTACTCGAAATTGTAAAGCCCGCTTATCAACAACCTATTGATGTTAAAACTTATAAATCCATTATCTCGATTTTTGAAGATAATTTAAAGGTTTTACATCCTTTTATGCCATTTATTACTGAAGAAATTTGGCAGTTAATTGCAGAAAGAACACCCGAAGAAGCTTTAATTATTGCAGAATACCCTGAAAAGACTTTATTTGATAACACACTTATTTCTAATTTTGAATTTGCAACAGGTGTAGTTTCGGGGATAAGAACGATACGAAAAGATAAAAATATTGCTTTTAAAGACGCTATAGAATTGTCTGTTATAAACAATGAAAATTTTACTACAGATTTTGATATTGTTATTCAAAAGCTAACAAACACTTCTAGTGTTAATTATGTTTCTAATAAAGTAGAAGGCGCTTCATCGTTTAGAGTAAAATCTAATGAATATTTTGTACCTATTTCTTTAGATGCTATTGATATAGAAGCAGAAATAACAAAACTAAATACCGAATTAAAACGCGCCGAAGGGTTTTTAGTAGGAATTCAAAAGAAATTGTCTAACGAGCGCTTTGTGAATAACGCTCCAGAGCAGGTAATCACATTAGAACGCAAAAAAGAATCGGATACCTTAGCTAAAATTGAGACTATTAAAGCGAGTTTGATGAGTTTGAAATAGGGTTTTTAAGTTAGGAGCATGCAGCATGAAGTTAGAAGTACATAAGATCAAAATAGACTTATAGAATCAAGAATGCACAATAAATTCATGATTCTTAAAGTGAGTTAATCTTGTTTCTGCTCTAGGTTAGTAGCGACGCTCTTCATGCTTCGAACTTCTTGCTTCGAACTTCTTGCTTCGAACCAATAAAAAGGACTAGCCTTTTTTGGTTATTTCTTTCGATCAATCACATAATTTACCATAAGTTCTAGCGATTTTTTATATGGGGAGTCAGGGTAAGTTTTTAGTAATTCTAGAGCTTCGCTTTGGAATGCTTTCATTTTCTCTATAGCATATTCTAAGCCTCCTTTTTCTTTTACAAAAGCAATCACTTGTTTAACTCGTTTTGTGTTTTTATTATGATTTTTAACGGAGTTAATAAGCCACTTTTTATCTTTTACATTGGCATTGTTTAGCGTATAGATCAAAGGCAAGGTCATTTTTTGTTCCTTTATATCAATCCCTGTAGGTTTTCCTATTTGCGTATCTCCATAATCAAACAAATCATCTTTTATTTGAAATGCCATACCTATAAGTTCTCCAAATTTACGCATGGTTTCTACATGCTTCGAATCTGGTTTTACAGAAGCTGCCCCCAGACCGCAACAAGCCGCTATTAGTGTTGCTGTTTTTTGTCGAATAATCTCATAATAAACAGCTTCTGTAATATCTAATTTTCGTGCTTTTTCGATCTGTAATAACTCTCCTTCGCTCATTTCACGAACAGCTATAGAAATGATCTTTAATAAGTCGAAATCGTTATTATCTATAGACAATAATAAGCCTTTAGACAATAAATAATCTCCTATAAGGACTGCTATTTTATTTTTCCAAAGTGCATTTACCGAAAAGAAACCACGACGTCTATTACTATCATCTACAACATCATCATGCACTAAGGTCGCTGTATGAATTAACTCAATTACCGAGGCGCCTCGATAGGTGCGTTCACTTACTTCGCCATTAGACACCATTTTAGCTACTAAAAACACAAACATAGGGCGCATTTGCTTCCCTTTTCTGTTTACTATATAATGGGTAATTCTATTAAGTAAGGCTACTTTACTAGACATTGATAATTGAAACTTTTGTTCGAAAAGTTCCATTTCAAAGGCTATAGGTTCTTTTATTTGTTCTACTACTTTCACAAAGCTGTAAATATAGTTAATTGTTAACTCTTATTAGCTAATTGCCCACAAGCAGCATCGATATCTTTCCCCCTACTACGACGTATAGTAACCGTTATATTATTGGCTTCTAGAACATTTTGATACATGTCTATCGCTTCGGATTTTGCTTGTTGAAATTCACCATCATCAATAGGATTATACTCTATAAGATTGACCTTACTTGGTGCAAACTTGCAAAATTTAACCAAGGCGTCTACATCTTTTCTCTGGTCGTTAATCCCTTTCCAAACCACATACTCGTATGTGATCCTGTTTTTGGTTTTGGTGTACCAATACTCTAATGCTTCTCTTAAACTTGCTAAGGGAAATGTAGCATTAAAAGGCATTATAGATGTTCTTACTTCGTCGATAGCAGAATGTAATGAGACTGCAAGCTTAAACTTTACATTATCGTCTGCCATTTTTTTAATCATTTTTGGTACACCAGAGGTTGAAACCACAATGCGTTTAGGTGACATCGCTAAACCCTCTGGAGACGTAATTTTATCTATAGCTTCTAAAACGTTTTTATAGTTCATAAGTGGCTCTCCCATACCCATAAAAACAATATTACTTAAAGGTCTGTTATGGTATAATCTACTTTCGTTATCTATAGCAACCACTTGATCGTAAATTTCATCAGGATTGAGATTACGCATACGTTTTAATCGTGCTGTAGCACAAAATCTGCAATCTAAACTACACCCAACCTGACTAGAAACACAGGCTGTGGTTCGTGTTGCTGTTGGGATTAAAACCGACTCTACTATAAGGTCATCATGCAATCGTACTGCATTTTTTATAGTACCATCGCTACTGCGTTGCATGGTATCTACCTGAATGTGGTTTATTACAAAGTTAGCTTCTAACATTTGGCGGGTTTCTTTAGAAATGTTTGTCATTTCCTCGAAACTATGAGCCGATTTTTGCCATAACCACTCATAAACTTGATTGCCTCGAAAGGCTTTGTCGCCTTCTTTTACAAAGAATGCTCTTAACTGTTCTTTGGTTAAAGCACGTATATCTTGTTTTGTTGTACTCATTTTATGGTTACAAAAATAGTGAACCCTTTCTCTAATACCAGTTATAATTATCGAATTAACTTGATTTCGATTATTATTGTTATGATTTTCAGATGCTTAAATTGAAAAACAATAAAATATCTCCTTGAGTATTACTGAAAATCAAAATATATTTTGATTTGAAAGTAGCAAGTGACACTTGTCGAAAGGTATTTAAAAGATTATAATTTTGATTAGGTTTCGACTGCGCTCAACCTGACAGCAACTAATTTATTAATATTCATATTTTTAATGAGCAAATTTTTAATCAAACTCAGATTAATTACGTATAATAAGCCTAAATTGCATTAGGGATTGCAACGACATCCTTTTAAAGTGCTTTTTAGCACAAGAAAGATATAGTGGAAAGCCCGACCCCTTGCGGGTAATGCCCAAGAAAAAAGCCCCGTAAAAAACAGGGCTTAAATTTTTTATAAGATTAACATGGCATCGCCATAGCTATAAAACTTATATTTTTCTTTTACAGCTTCCTCGTAGGCTTTCATTATAAAGTCATGACCTGCAAAAGCCGAAACCATCATTAATAATGTTGATTTTGGTGTATGAAAATTAGTTACCATACAATTGGCTATGCTAAAATCGTATGGAGGAAAAATAAATTTATTTGTCCATCCTTCCATTTCGTTTAATCTCCCGCTAGATGACACCGAACTTTCTATAGTACGCATTGCTGTTGTTCCAACTGCACAAACACGCTTTTTAGTTTGTATTCCAGTATTTATTGCATTTACAGCTTCTGGACCAATAAATATTTCTTCGCTATCCATTTTGTGCTTAGATAAATCTTCTACCTCTACTGGGTTAAAAGTACCTAATCCTACATGTAGTGTTACTTCTGCAAAGTTTACACCTTTAATTTCTAAGCGTTTTAATAAATGTCTTGAAAAGTGTAATCCTGCTGTTGGGGCAGCTACAGCGCCTTCATTTTTTGCAAAAATAGTTTGGTAGCGCTCTTCATCTTGAGGCTCTACTTCTCTTTTAATATATTTAGGTAATGGTGTTTGCCCTAACTCTCTTAATTTTTTTCTAAATTCTTGGTAAGAACCATCAAATAAAAAGCGTAGTGTACGTCCTCTGGATGTTGTATTATCTATAACCTCGGCTACCAAAGTCTCATCTTCTCCAAAGTACAATTTGTTACCAATTCTTATTTTTCTCGCCGGATCTACTAAAACATCCCAAAGACGTTGTTCTTCGTTTAATTCTCTTAATAAGAACACCTCTATTCTTGCCCCAGTTTTTTCTTTATTACCATATAATCTGGCAGGAAATACTTTGGTATTATTCAAGATCATCACATCATCTGCATCAAAATAATTTATTAGATCTTTAAATTGCTTATGTTCAATAGTTTGCTCTTTTCTATTTAAAACCATTAAACGCGACTCATCTCTATTTTCTGACGGGTATTCTGCTAATAATTCATTTGGTAAATCGAAGCCAAAGTTTGATAATTTCATCTGTTTATTTTTATTGTTTTTTAAAGGTCATATGTGACCTTTGATGTTAAAAATAATCATTCCGCTGAATGTTAATAATTATTTTTAACATGTCGGTTTCATGTGTTTAAAATTTTTTGATTTCTGAATGTTCAAAAAAAATTTAATACATCCAGTAACTCACATAGATTTTAATTATTTCTCTTTACTAATTAGAAATAATTAAAATTTATGTTCGTTTCATCTGTAAGTTTTAATATTTGATTTTGCAAAGTTGCAAATATACAATCTCAACATAGGGGTTGTCAAGTAAATAAACGATTATTATTCTGTTATTTTAAATCCTATAGATTTTAAATCTTCCCAGAATGCGGGGTAACTCTTAGATACTACCATTGCATCTTGTATAACAATTGGTGCTTTTAAGGCTATTGGCGCGAATGCCATTGCCATTCTATGATCGTTATAAGTGGCTATAGACACCATAGGTTTTATTTCTTTTGATGTAGATAAATGCAATGATTTGTCTGTTATTGCAACACGACCTCCCAGTTTTTCAATCTCTGTTTTTAAAGCCACCAGTCTATCGGTTTCTTTAATTTTTAATGTATGTAACCCTAAAAGATCACAAGAAACACCTAGAGTAAAACAAGTTACTGCTATGGTTTGTGCTATATCTGGCGCATTTTTTAAATCTAAGTTAAGATGCTCTAATACCTCTTTTTCTTTTTTAAGTGTTAATGTGTTTTCTCCAAAAGAAACACTTACACCAAAATGTTTGTATATATCTATTAAACACGAATCTCCTTGTAGTGAGTTTTGCTTGTAAGATGATATGGTTATTTCTGTTCCAATAGCACTAATGGCTACTATACTAAAATAATAGGAGGCTGATGACCAATCGGACTCTACGGTTAAGGTTTTGGGTTTTGGGTTTTGGGTTGCTGGTAATACTTTTATTGTATTATCTTTAAACGACGTTTCTATACCTATCTCGTTTAACAGGCTTAACGTCATGTTTATATAGGGCACAGAAGTTATTTCTCCTTCTAAAGTGAGTTCAATACCATTTTCTAGCTTAGATGCTATTAATAATAATGCCGAAATATATTGACTGCTTACATTCGCCTTTAAAGCTACTTTGTTTTTTGTTAGCTTTTTTCCTTTTAGCTTAATTGGGGGATAACCTTCGTTTTCTAAATAACTTATTTCTGCTCCCAATTCTTTTAATGCTTCTACTAGTATTTTTATGGGACGCTCTTTCATACGTTTTGAGCCTGTTAAAATGGTTTCTCGTCCTTCTTTAACAGAGAAATAAGCAGTTAAAAAGCGCATTGCTGTTCCTGCATGGTGAATATCCACCAATTCTTCATTAGAACTTAATGCTTTAGTCATTAAATTACTATCGTCGGAATTTGATACATTTTTTAAATCAAATTGCGGGAACAATGCTTGTAGTAACAATAATCTATTGGACTCACTTTTTGATCCTGTTATTTCTATTGATGATGTTTTATGTATTGATGATTGGTGAAGTGTGATAGCCATTGTATAGTATTAAAAAACGCTTCTAAAATTAAAAGCGTCAAAGATACTTATAAATTACGAACTCATTTTGACTTTTTATTTTTAGTTCTACTTTAATTTTTGATTATTGTGGTGCCTATCATGATCTCTTTTCCCTTTTTTGTCCATACGTTTATCGAAAGCTTTTTGTAAATCTACGTCTGTTTGATTGGCTAGACATAAAACTACAAATAACACATCGGCTAATTCTTCTCCTAAATCTTTATCCTTGTCACTTTCTTTTTCACTTTGTTCTCCATAGCGACGTGCAATAATTCTAGCTACTTCTCCAACTTCTTCTGTAAGTTGTGCCATATTGGTTAACTCATTAAAGTAACGTACTCCATGTTCGTTAATCCAATTATCTACGGCTTTTTGTGCGTTTTTTATATCCATTATTGTTTTGTTAATACGACTTGCTCGTTTTGTGTTTCTATAATGCTACTAAAATAAGCTTTTACAGCATCATAATACATTGGGGGGATTATTGAAGTGTTAATTTTAGAATCTGCAATAAGTTGAATGATTTGACCTTTAACACCTATTCTGTATGAAAAATCACCTAAATTATCTGGTAGCTTTAAAATTTTAGACTCAGGAATTGATTCTACCTTGTATCCTTCAGGAATTTTTATGGTATACCTATAAATATCTCTATATGGATATCCAAAATCTATGGGAAACTCTCGTTTTTCTAACTTAAAAGGATTTTCCTTTTCTTTTAGAAAAAATAATGGCGATAAAAATATTTTATCGTTAATTACATCTGCTTGCCCATCCATAACAAACTCACAATTTTCTGTAATTGGTTTGTAAGGGTTTAAATTATCTAAAACTTCAAGATTAGATACCTCAATACCTTTATATTTACTTTCTACTTTCTCTAAGTATTCTTCTTTACTTACGCTATTATAGGAATACCTGTAATTCATTGCTCCATTACTAGTTTTAGAGGAACGCATAGCTCCATTTATTCGGCCTTGTTCATCCAATTCTATAGATAATGATACTGTATTTGTAGATTTTTCTTTAGGGTATAAATCCACAAACGCTGAGCTTCCTGATTTTCTAACGATACGTCCCTTCCAATTTAAGGCTCTAAAAGGTAATACATTTGGAGTTGCATGTCTGCTTGTTGCATCCAATAATACTATATTATCAAGCACTTCTACACCACATATCACATAATTATAACCTTCTCTTGTTGGAAAAACAGGAATACCATGACTTCTGGTACTCACCAAAATAGGATTAGCATCAAGTCCAGCATAACGCAACATTGATGTTAACATTAAATTTATGTCTGCAACATTTCCTGTATGATTTTTGTATGCTTTTTTCACATCACTTGGGTAAATACCATAATAATTATTCCATTGTACTTTAGATTTTACATAATCAAAAATTAGCATCATTCGTTTTTTAGGGTCATTTTCTCCAGAGATAATTTTATCAATACCTGTCTCAAAGTAACCAGTTTTTTTTAATTCTTCCCCAAAACTGGAACTCTTATATATTTTTTTAACAACATCATCCCATGTTGTTGTATAATACTTAAGAGAAGAATGAGGAAACTTAGTAAATGAAAGTTCATATCTAGCTCCAGCGCGATAATTTCGCATACTATTAACATATGGTTCTCTTTTTAATGCAGGCACATTAGATAAACTATAATTGTGAATATTTTCTATAAAATCTACTTTGCTATTATTATACGTGGTAGTAGTAATACTTCCGGTACTTCTACTCTTATTTACAAAAGCAATACTACCATTTTTAGTTGTTTTCTTTGGAATTACATTCAAATACCCTTTAGTATTAACTTTAAAATTAAAGTACTCTGGCGCTCTAAAATTGGCTTCCAACTTCTTAATTGGAATACTATATTGAAATTGATATTCATTTATATGAGTAAAAAAAGGAGATGAAATTTGGTATTTATATTCCAATACAGAGCCCTCTTTAACATTAGGCAATGTAAATTTTGTTTGGTTATAGTATTTGTTAACCTTTTCTTTAAAAATACCTCCTTTTTCTAACTTAGTAGCTTCTACTTTACCATTAACTAAATTGTAAACGTTCCCTTTTAAACCATAAATACTTTCCTCATCACTAGAACCTTTGTATGTAGTAATAGCTTTTGTTGCATATCTTAAACCGTCCTTATTATAAATTTTAATGCGTTCATGCACTTTTGTTATAAGAACAAAACCTTCGTTTTGATTGTACTCAAAAAAAGATGTTCTGTACTTATACAAATATGCTGCGTTAGCAGAAGCGTCTAAACTACAAGATTGCTCTTCTAACTCTTCTTTTGAGACTTTTCCAAATTTATAATTTTGCGCTGTTAATGAAATACTTATTAAAAAAAGTATAATTGCCCCCTTAACTTTCATTTATTATTGTTTTTTGATTAATATCACTTTTGCTTTATCTAAACGTGCAACTTCTTTATAAAAAGCTCTAAAACTATCGTAATATTCTTTTGGATATAAGCCATCGTTTACAGAAAACTCTCTACTATAGCTTAAAGAATTATTTTTCTGGTTTAGAACAATTTCTGTTTTATAATGTCCATATTTATTTTCCAGTGAAGCATTCTTTGGCAAGGATTCGACTACGTATCCAGACGGAAGTTCAATCTCAACATTATCTTTATCTATAAAACCTCTTTTTATTTCAAATGGCAATGTCCTGTTTTTATAACGGTTGGGAACATGCGCATTTCTATTTAAAATATTAACCTCAAATAGCATTCTATCTCCAACATTTTTCGAATATTTTTTAGCAGATAAGCTAAGACTTTCTTCAAACTGAATAGCGGCTTTGTTATTATTTATATCTATTTTATCTATAGTCAAGTTATTTATATAATTCCAACGCTTTTTATAGGTAACATCTTTATCTCTTGCTTCATAATCTTCAATTCTATATTTGTCATTATACTGAATTCCCATAGATATCATTTTTAAATCTGCTTTTAAATATCCTTCTTCTGAAATAGAGCAATACCCCTTTAACACTTGAGAATTTTCAGCTTTTGTATATTTTTTTGTCCGCTTTATTTCTGCTCCGTCTGGTTTAATTATAAGCGCATCTCTATCGTCTGTAAAACTTCCTATAAAACCAAATGGTACCTTTTGGCTTGTGCATTCAAGCCAAATATTTTCACCATCTATAGGTAGTGTTAAACAAGCATGATTTCCCTGCATAGATGTAAAATCTTTATCCATATTTCTTTGATTTCTACCTGCAAATATCACTGTATAATTGGACTCTATACCCACCGCATCTAGTAAAGACATGGTATAATTAGTTAATGCTTTACAATCGCCATAACCTAATTTATCTACATATGAAGCACTATAGGGTTTCCACCCCCCTATCCCAATTTGTACACTAACATATCTTGTTTTGTCTTGCACATATTGATAGATTTTTTTCGCTTTATCAATAGTGCTTTTCTCATTTTTTACTAGTTCTTTAATGGCATTTATGGTGCTTTCAGGTAAATCATTTGCCGCCTTCACTAAGTCATTATACATCCATTTTCCAAAATCGTTCCAGTTTTCTACTGTAGTTTCTACGCCTTCTAAAGAGAATTGTTTTGATGCAAATAACACTTTAGGTGTGATTGTTTGTAATGGAGGGCTATAAGATTCCTTTTTAAACACCTCTACATTAGTTAATTTATATCTTATATTTCCTTCTGAAATTTCTTTTTCAACATTAAATTCTTCAGTATTAATTTCTTTTTTTCTCAAACTAATATGTTGAGGATAGGAAATTTTATAAGTACTATTTTCTATACTCAAAAAATAACCTCTTATTGGAAAAAACTGAGGTATAAAAGCTGTATTACTTGTTGTTATTTCAGAAACAAACTCTATGGTATAGGGATATGTTGTGGGTGTATAGTTTAAATATTTTACTCTTGAATCTGAGTATAAAGTACCTCCACTCACGGCACTTACATCTTCAAAATCACCTTTCTTTATTTTCTTTATTTGTTGTCCAAATTCATTATAAACTGCTGCTTGTAATGCTTTTATTTTTACATTTTTATCGTAATGTACATATGCATTAACATATTTACTCCCTTTCTTATTAAAAATAGTTACAACTCTTTTTTCTTTTACTACCATTCCATTAATGGAATTTATAGAAACATTAGTCTCACTAGATCTCATTACTGCATAAGCATTTTTCTTCAGGTGCTCTGGAATTGTCAAAGCTGAGTATAAGTTACCTTGAGAAAAAACATTTAGAGTTAATAAAAAGAGAGAGAACGTTATATGCCTTAATTTCATAGGTTAGATCCAATATTTAGCGCAATATAGAGCATTAGTATTTTATAATTTTACGGAAAACCGTAATTGTTTTATGGATTATAATTTGGAATTTCAAATAGAAAGTCTTAATGATTTACAAGAAACCGTCATACAACCTAACTTTAACAATATCAATAACATCTACATTGTTTATCTATTGTTTGTTTTTAGAATCTATAATTATAGTTACTGGACCATCATTAATAAGTGCTACTTGCATATTAGCTCCAAACGTTCCTGTTTGGATTGGTTTACCTAACTTATTTTCTAGCTTTTGAATAAATGTTTTATATAAAGGAATAGCTATTTCTGGTCTTGCAGCTTTGATGTAACTAGGCCTATTCCCTTTTTTTGTTGCTGCATGTAATGTAAATTGGCTTACAACTATAATATCGCCATCAACATCTAACAAAGCCTTGTTCATTAATCCAGTATCATCACTAAAGATTCTTAAGTTTATAATTTTATTACATAACCAATTTATGTCTTCTTGCGTATCGTCACTCACAATACCTAGTAGAACTAACAAACCTTTTTCTATTGAGGCCACTTTTTTATTGGCAATAGTTACACTTGCTCCAGTTACTCTTTGGATGACTATTTTCATGCACTTATTTTTAATTGATTTCCAATAGTAATAACAGGTAACATATTAATAATGCAGTGTATTTAAAAATCGGGTATGGCTATTTTTATTCGTTATCCCAATCGTCTGTTCTGTAATGCTCATTTTCTCCCTGCAATATTTGTAAATAACTACGGTATCTAGAGTACTCTACTTCATTGTTATCCAAAGCTGCTTTTACAGCGCATTTAGGCTCTTGAACATGTAAACAGTTATTAAACTTACAATCTTGTTTTAATGCAAATATCTCAGGAAAATAATCCCCAACTTCTTCTTTATCCATATCTACTACGCCAAAACCTTTTATGCCTGGTGTATCTATTATTTTTCCTCCAAAACTAGTATCAAACATTTCGGCAAAAGTAGTTGTATGCTGTCCTTGCATATGCAAACTGGAAATCTCTTTTGTTTTTAAATTTAAGTTTCGCTCAATAGCATTAACTAAAGTAGACTTTCCTACTCCCGAATGCCCAGAAAACATGCTTACCTTATCTTTCATCAATGCTTTAACCTTATCTATATTTTTTCCTGTTTTTGCCGAAATACCAATGCACTCATACCCTATTTTTCGATATACATGTGCTAAATATTTCACTTCAAGTAAGGTATCTTCATCATAAACATCTATTTTATTAAACAACAATACTGTTTCTATAGAATAAGCTTCGGCTGTTACTAAAAACCGATCGATAAAACTGGTTAATGTTGGTGGGTTATTAATCGTTATTAGCAAAAACACCTGATCTATATTAGCAGATATAATGTGGGTTTGTTTAGACAGATTAACAGACTTTCTAACAATAAAATTCTTCCTATCATGAATTTTATAGATAACCCCAGACACTTCATCACTATTGGTTTCTACTTCAAAATCCACAATATCCCCTACTGCAATTGGATTGGTACTTTTAATACCTTTTATGCGAAACTTACCTTTAATACGACATTGGTAAAAGTCTCCTAATTGAGTTTTTACGGTATACCAACTTCCTGTAGATTTATAAACGTGTCCTGTCATTCATGTGATTATACCACAAAATAACAATTTTTAAATCTAAAACATTAGCCTTTGATTGCTTTTTTAGCATCTAATTGCTGTCCATCTGCCACAATATTTATAATGTACATCCCTTTAGGTTGATTAGACAGATCAATTAACACCTTATTGTTATTAATGTTGTTATAATTTCTAGCTTGAACAATTCGTCCAGCCATATTAGCTACTTGTATTATAACCAGCTTATAAGCTTTAAGTAAATTAAGCTTAAAACGACCTTCTCTGGATGGGTTTGGATATAGTGATTCTGTAATTATATTTGATTTTTTTAAGCCTATTGAATCACCTACAGTCTTACTTGTTAAATAGCAATTAGTATGACAAGAAAATCTAGTTACTCCATAACTAACAACTGTAACCTCATCCAAAGCGATATTACCTGCAAGCTTTATTTTAGTACCTTTCTGTTTACCAACTTTAACTTCTTTGGTATTATATCCTAAATAAGACACTAAAAGTGTATCATTTTCTTTAGCTTCAATTTCAAAATTGCCCTCTAAATCTGCAACTGTACCTTTTGTAGAATCTTTAATAATAATATTAGCTCCTGCCAAAGCACCTATATCATCATAAACATACCCAGTAATTGTTTTTTGAGCATTAGTTTGCAATGTAATGTTCAAAAAGAACAGTAATAATGTAATTTTTCTCATGTTTTTATTGTATTGGTTGATGCTTCAAACTTATGTTAAGCTTAATCTTTACAAAAATGAGAATGAGTGAATGCTACTTTTGGTTTAGCCAACACTTAAAAGTTAAAAGTATTAAAATGTAATCCTTATCCATAAATGTTTTATGAAAGTTTCTTAAAAAATATTTTCAATCTAAAAAATCACTATATTTGCCGCTCGAAAGAAAGGCTTTCGTGTACATAACAATCATTTACAATAATATTAGCATGTATTTAGGCAAAGAAGCAAAAGAAGAACTTTTCGCAAAACACGGTAAAGGGAAAGCCGATACTGGTTCTGCAGAAGGACAGATTGCGTTATTTACGCACAGAATTAATCACTTAACAGAACACTTAAAAAAGAATCGTAAAGATTATAATACAGAGCGTTCCTTAGTAAAACTAGTAGGAAAGCGTCGTGCTTTACTAGATTACTTAACTAAAAAAGATATCTTAAGATATCGTGCCATAGTTAAAGAATTAGGATTAAGAAAATAATAAGAAGAGGCTTTTAAAAGCCTCTTTTTCGTTTTAACCTTAGGATGGATAACCACCTAATAAATATAATAACTCAAGCGTAAGAGTTTAAACTACGTAATTTTATAATTAAGCAGATCCTGATGTTTCAGGATACATAGTTTTTCATTGGTCTAGGCATTAGCCACTTTAAACAACTACACACAACAACACAACGACCATTGTTTAATTAGAATTAAAAAATTTATGATTCCACAAGTTTTTAAAGAGGTTATAGACCTTGGTGATGGTAGAGAAATTTCTATCGAAACTGGAAAATTAGCAAAACAAGCGCATGGTAGCGTTGTTGTGCAATCTGGAAAATGTATGTTATTATGTACAGTTGTTTCCAACTACAAATCTGCAGATGTCGATTTTTTACCGTTAACTGTAGATTATCGCGAAAAATTTGCTGCCGCTGGACGTTATCCTGGTGGTTTTTTTAAACGAGAAGCCAGACCTAGTGATGGCGAAGTTTTAACAATGCGCTTAGTGGATCGTGTTTTACGTCCATTATTCCCAAAAGATTACCATTCTGAAACTCAGGTAATGATTCAATTAATGTCTCATGATCCAGAAGTTATGCCAGATGCAATGGCTGGATTAGCCGCTTCGGCAGCTATACAATTATCGGACTTTCCATTTGAATGCCCTATTTCTGAAGCCAGAGTTGGTCGCGTTAATGGTGAATTTATTGTTAACCCTACAAGAGCGCAATTAGAAGAATCTGATATTGACATGATGATAGGTGCTTCTGCCGATTCTGTAATGATGGTTGAAGGTGAAATGGATGAGATTTCTGAAGAGGAAATGACAGAAGCTATTAAGTTTGCACACGAAGCTATTAAAGTACAATGTGCCGCTCAAGTTGCTTTAGCTGAAGCTTTTGGTAAAAAAGAGGTTCGTGAATACGAACCAGAAAGAGCCGATGAAGATTTAGCAAAGAAAATTCATGATATGGCATACGATAAAGTGTATGCTGTTGCTAAAGCAGGATCTTCTAAACATGAAAGAGGTGCTGCATTTGCAGAAATTAAAGAAGAAATTATCGCAAGTTTTTCTGAAGAAGAGGTTGAAGATTTTGGTGAATTAATTTCTAAATACTACTCTAAAGCCGAAAAAGCAGCTGTTAGAGATTTAACTTTAAACGAAGGCTTACGTTTAGACGGACGTAAAACAACAGATATTAGACCAATTTGGTGTGAGGTTGATTATTTACCATCAACACATGGTTCTTCTATATTTACACGCGGGGAAACTCAAGCTTTAGCTACTGTTACTTTAGGAACAAGTAGAGAGGCCAACCAAATAGACATGCCTTCTTACGAAGGTGAAGAGCGTTTCTATTTACATTATAACTTCCCACCGTTTTCAACTGGCGAAGCTAGACCTATTCGAGGGACATCTCGTCGTGAAGTAGGACATGGTAACTTAGCGCAACGTGCTTTAAAAGGGATGGTTCCAGAAGATTGTCCTTACACAGTACGTGTAGTTTCAGAAATATTAGAATCTAATGGTTCTTCTTCTATGGCTACAGTTTGTGCTGGTACTATGGCAATGATGGATGCAGGTGTACAGTTAAAGAAACCTGTTTCTGGTATTGCAATGGGATTAATCTCTGATGCCGATTCTGGAAAATATGCTGTACTCTCTGATATTTTAGGTGATGAAGATCACTTGGGAGACATGGACTTTAAAGTTACTGGTACAGAAGACGGTATTACTGCTTGCCAAATGGATATTAAGGTAAAAGGTTTAAGCTACGAGATTTTAGTGAATGCACTTAAACAAGCTCGTGATGGCCGTTTACATATCTTAGGCAAAATTACTGATACCATTGAAGCTCCAAATGCAGAGGTTAAAGAGCATGCACCAACAATGGTTACAAGACGTATTCCAAATGAATTTATTGGTGCTTTAATTGGTCCTGGAGGAAAAGTAATTCAAGAATTACAAAAAGAAACAGAAACAACTATTGTTATAAACGAAGACCCTGTTACCGAAGAAGGTGTTGTTGAAATTTTAGGCGTAGGTAGTAAAGGTATAGATGCTGTTTTAGCAAAAATAGACGCATTATTATTTAAACCAGAAGTAGGTAGCGTTTACGAAGTTAAGGCAATTAAAATACTTGACTTTGGCGCTGTGGTAGAATATACAGAAGCACCAGGGAATGAGGTACTGCTTCATGTTAGTGAATTAGCATGGGAACGTACCGAAAATGTTTCTGATGTTATAAAAATTGGAGATGTTATTGATGTGAAATACTTTGGTGTAGACCCCAAAACACGAAAAGAAAAAGTATCTCGCAAGGCTATTTTACCAAAACCAGAAGGTTGGCAACCAAGACCGCCAAGAGACAATAAAGGTGGTGGACGTGACAACCGTGGTAGAGATAATCGTGGACGCGATAATAGAAATCGCGATAACCGTCGTGACGATAGAAAACCTAGAGAAGACAAGAAAGAGGATTAAGTGTTTTCTTGTTAAAATATATGTAAAGCCCGTCAAAATTTTGACGGGCTTTTTTATGTGGCACACTTTGGTTAAACTCGCTTTATGCAATAGAAGGTTGTAGATGCAAGAAATACTTACTTTTTCTAGATTTTAGTACCGCATGTGCGGGAGTGAAATTAAAAAACGCAGCGAAGCGCTAGTATTTGCAATAGCTACAAGATGTAAAAAATTTTCTATTGTATAAAATGGGTTAAATATCGCATAAACAATTATTAGGTTCAATCTTAAATTTAATTAAAACTACAATAATTTGAAAAAAACAGTTTTCTTATTAATTAAGATTAAACTATCTTTATGTAAATTCAACCTATAATGTTTAGTAAAATTCTTACTTTTCTATATTGCTGTTTGTTATTAAACTCTTGCTCAAATACCCCTAAGTTAACCGATGTAGAAAAAAAATGGCTAAAGGATAATAGTAATCTTAAGGTATCTCTGTTTGCCGACTTTCCTCCATATCAATTCCTTAATAAACAAAATAATATTGATGGTGTATTTATTGACTACTTAGATTTAATTGAAAAAAAAATAGATTACAAATTTCAAAGAATTACCTACTCCGATTGGGAAAAATTAATAGATGATATTAAAAATAAGAAAAGCGATGTTATTTTAGAGATTCAAGAAACTAAAAGTAGAGACACCCTTTTAGATTTTTTTTCATTAGACTTTAAAACAAACTTTGTTCTTGTTACAAGAAAAGATACAAGTTACAGTAATAAAATAAACGACTATGAACACAAAAACTTTATTTTACCGAAGGATTATGCAATAACAGAAATGATCCTAAACAAATTCCCTAATTTAAATATCACTAAAGCAAATAGTGAATATGAGTGTTTAAAACAATTAAATGAAGGAAAATATGATGCTTTTATAGGTGCTAAAGCTATAGTGAATTACTACATAAAAAATAATAAGTTTGAAGATATTCATATCGCATCAGATCTAAAAAAATTTTATATCCCATCTACTGGAGTGCTAAAAGACCGTAAAATATTAAGCCGTATTTTAAAAAAAGCAACTGCTAGTGTAACCAATAAGGAAAAAAGAATGATCTATAACAAATGGTTCTTATCTCCAGTAAAGCCTTTTTATTTAAAATCTAAATTTTGGGTTATCTTATGCTTTAGTGTTAGCTTACTTTTTCTATCTGTAATACTATTCAATAGGTTTTTAAAATACAAAATCAATCAAAAAACACACGAATTACAAATTGCTAAAGAACAAGCCGAAAAAAGTGATCAATTTAAGACCAACTTCATTCATAACATTTCACATGAAATACGTACACCTATGAATGGGATTATGGGGTTTTCTGAACTGTTAAAATCTGACCATTTAACCACACAAGATCGAAAAAATTATACCGATATTATTATAAATAACAGTCAACAACTTTTAAATGTTATTGATGATATATTGGCCATTTCTAGTTTACAAACCAACCAAACCGAATTAAAAGCTTCTCCAACAAATCTCAATCAGGTTTTCGACGATTTAGAAAACAATTTTAAAGCCGAAGCGAAAAGGAAAAATTTAAATCTATTTATAATAAAGAACAAGACTCACGAAAATGAGTTTTTTATAATAGATGTCAATAAACTTAAAAAAGCATTAAGCAACTTAATAGATAATGCTATAAAATTTACAGAAAAGGGTCATATAGAGGTAACCTATACCATTGTTACCAATAAGTTACTCATTAAAATATTAGATACAGGTATTGGTATTAAAAAAGATTTTGAAACCGCCGCCTTTAAAAGCTTCTCTCAACTGGAACAAGAAATTTCAAAAAAATATAGTGGTTTGGGATTAGGCTTAACTTTAGCGAAACAAAACATTGCCTTAATTGGAGGGCAAATCGATTTTATATCTCAAATAGATAAGGGTACTACTTTTATTATTACATTACCATACAATAAAATAGAAAAAAGCGATATATCATCAAATGCAATAAATAAAATATTAGAAAAAAATAATGCTTATACTATTTTAATTGTTGAAGATACAGATGTGAATTTTTTACTTTTAAAGGCTTTTCTAAAAAAAATAAAAAACTATAATTTTAATATTATTCAAGCCAAAAACGGAAAAGAAGCAACACTTATTTGTGAGCAAAATAGCTTTATAGACTTAATATTCATGGATATTAGAATGCCTATTATGGATGGCTATCAGGCTACACAAATAATAAAAAAAACTAACCCAAATATTCCTATAATAGCACATACTGCCTATTCTGAATCTAGAGATATAGACAAAGCTATAAGGTGCGGTTGCGATGATTTTATATCTAAACCAGTGAACCCAATATCTCTGGTTAAAATAGTGGAGCGCTTTCTTACCAAAAACCAACTAGCGAACTAAATTAGTTCAAATTATTTAAGCGACTTTCTATCTCTATGTTATAAGCCGCTTTATTATATTCAAAAACTTTAGCATTAACTCCTTTTAAAAGAATTTCATCCCCTTTTATATCTAACCAACTTCCTTCTCTTAAACCTACTACTGGTTGCGTATTAAAATAATGAAATTCCTTAATTCTTGTTTCTCTTGTTTCTCCCATATGTCTACTATTTTCATCTGGGTCTATATAATGCGGGTTTATGTTAAAAGACACCAACCCTAGTGCATTAAAACTGGGAGGATAAACAACAGGCATATCGTTTGTAGTTTTAATCGTTAATCCACAAATATTACTCCCCGCACTAGTACCAAAATAAGGCACTCCTTCTAAAACAGTATGCTTTAATAGTGTAATTAAATCCTTTTTATAAAGCTCATTGGTTAAAACAAAAGTATTACCTCCTCCTACAAAAATAGCTTTAGCTTCTTTAACTGCTTTTTGAGGATTTTCGAAAGTGTGTATTCCAATAACACGTTTTCCTATTTTAGAAAAAGCGTTAGCGGCAACAGCTGTATAATCATTATATGTAATACCACTTGGTCTTGCATAAGGCACAAATAAAATCTCATCAATATGAGCAAAAAACAACTTTAACTCATCTAGAAGATATTCTAAATATATGCTTCCATATACTGTAGAAGTACTTGCTAATAGGATATTTTTCATAACACTAAATCTAACAATAAAATATAATTTATAATACCAAATCAGGGTTTTATTTAACAAAACATTAAAGCTGGTTTTAGTTTTCTTTAAGACTTAAATAGCGTACTTTATACTTAAAATAAGAACGTTGAAAACATTAACAGTTTTATGTTTTTTAATAGTTATCCAATCAGGAATAGCTCAGTCTTCAGAGATATCTGGAAAAATAATAACTAAAACGAACATGGAAAACATTCATGTGATTAACAAAACCCAAAAGTTATTTACAATTACAGACAAAAATGGCAAATTTCTAATAGTTGCAAAATTAAATGACACTATTAGCTTTTCTTCGGTTCAACATAAACCTAAGGAACTTATTATTTCAAAAGAAATTTTAGATAGAAAAGTGGTTTCTGTTTTTCTAGAAGAAAAAATAAATGCTTTAGATCAAGTTACCATAGGTAAAGTGCTTACAGGAAATTTACATACAGACATTACTCGTATTAAAAAGAATAAAATCCCAAGTCTTAATATTGACACAACAGATAAAAATTACATTTATGAAGACATTAAATTATCAGAAAAAGAAAAAGTAAATAGACACTTCCAATCAACATTAAATCCAGATACTCGTTATTACCAACCCAATATAAAACGCATTATAGAACGCTTATTAAAAACCAAACTAGACCTAAGTATAAAAATTGCTAACCCTAAAAAAAACAGTAATAATTCACCTCTACTGCTTAAGGATGTTTACACAAAAAAACACTTAAGTGAAACTTTTTTAATTGATTTTGATAATATCAATGCATTTATAGCTTTTGTAGAAAATCAAGGATATGACAATACATTATTGAAACCAGAAAATGAGATGAAGTTAATTGAGTTTTTATTTGAACAATACAAGTTATTTTTAAATATAAAAAATGATAAGAAATAGACATTATACAATTTTTTTCACAATGTTTTGTTGTTATTTTAGTTTTGCTCAAACAATTCAAATAGCAGGAACTATTAAAAGCGATGTTAATGTTGAAAACATTCATGTAATTAATAAAACATCCCAAAAATTCACCATTACAGATAAGTATGGAAAGTTTAAAATTCCGGCAAGTTTAAATGACACTATAAGCTTTTCTTCGGTTCAACATAAACCTAAAGAGCTTATTATTTCAAAAGAAATTTTAGATAGAAAAACGGTATTAGTCCTCTTAGAAGAAGCAATTAATACTTTAGATCAAGTTACTATTGGTAAAGTTTTGTCTGGAGACTTAATGTCAGACATTAAAAATGTAGATGGAAAACCTCCTGTAAATTTTTACGATTTAGATATTCCCGGCTATACTGGGAAATTAGCCACGCAAAGTGAACGACGATTATATGAGGCAACAACTGGAGCTGGAATTATACCATTAAATCCTATTATAAATGCAATTACTGGTAGGACTAAACGATTAAAAGAACATATACAGCATGAAAAAAATGATGTCTTATTAAACAAAATACGTGTAAATCTTTCTGAAAGTTTATTCAGTTTAGAACCTCTTGAAAAGCGTTACAGAACCGAATTTTTCTATTTCTGTGAATCTGATGAAAGTTTTTATTCTAAATGTTCTGGAAAAAAAGATTTAGAAGTATTAGATTTTTTGCAAAAAAAACTCAAACAATACAAAACTAACCTAAAAGAGGCAAAAGATTAACTGTTTTTGGAATACTTTTTGAGGCCAAAAATTAATACTTTAGCATCAACAATTAAAGCATGAAACCATACAAGCTAGCACTATTATTTCTTGTTTTTTCTTTAATGTCGTACAAATCAATTCATAAATACTATATCAGTAGTACCAGAATAGAATATGTTGAAGAAAAAAAATCGATACAAATCATTACTCGAATTTTTATTGATGATCTGGAAGCTATACTCAAAGAACGCTATGATGAGACTATTGAATTAGATAGAGAAAATAATATAAGAGCTAATTTCTACATAGAAAAATACGTTAAAACAAAATTTAAAATAGACATTAATAATAAACCTGTTCAATTAACTTTTATTGGCACCGAAAGTGACACAGATATTGTAAAATGTTATCTGGAAATAGAAAATATTAAGCGTGTGAATACTATAAAAGTTTCCAATACAATCCTTTTTGATTTATTTCCTGATCAACAAAACGTAATAAAGTTAGATTTTAACAAAAAAAAGAAGAGTTTTATATTGACTCCTCAAAAAGAAACCTTTATGTTAAAGTTTAACTAAATTAAAGGTAAAAACCTCTGTAAAAATATTATTTTTGGTGACTTTGATATCAAAGTGCAAATATTTGTTATCAAATTTCTAAAAAATCTATAAATTTATAAGATTCGCCTATGAAACGTATTATCCATTGTTGTTTATTTGCTATATGTACCTCAATAAGTTTATTTGCTCAGGAAAATGCAACACCCCCTCTAGAAAAAGGACATACTAATAACAATAAATTTAAACAGTTATACGACGAATTTTCTACGCCAAATGAATACAGAGCTGCATCTGGAGCACCAGGACATGCCTACTATCAACAACAGGCAGATTATAAAATGGATATCGTTTTAGATGATAAAAACGCAAAACTATCAGGTTTCGAAACAATTACATACACCAATAATTCTCCTGATGTATTAAACTATCTATGGGTACAGTTGGATCAAAATATGAGAGCGAAAGACTCCAAAACACCTTTAATTGAAGGTAAAACAATAGATCCAGTAATGCTTCCTGAAAAATTCACTAGCACTTACTTGTCTAAACCTTTCGATGGAGGTTTCAATATAGAGCAAGTTTTAGACAACCAAAACAAACCTCTAAAACATATGATTAACAGAACCATGATGCGCATAGATTTACCTAAACCTCTAAAGCATGGTGATAAGTTTTCATTTTCAATAAAATGGTGGTATAACATTAACGATCATATTCTAAAAAGAGGACGTTCAGGATACGAGTATTTCCCTGAAGATGGCAATAGAGCCTATGTAATTGCTCAATTCTATCCTAGAATGGCTGTTTATAGTGATGTTGAAGGTTGGCAAAACTCTCAATTCTGGGGACGTGATGAATTTGCTTTACCATTTGGAAACTTTCAAGTTAATATAACCGTTCCCGCAGATCATGTTCTTGATGGTACAGGTAAACTAACCAACAGAAAAGATGTATTCTCCAAAACAATGTTAGAACGTTATGAGAAAGCTAAGACTTCTTACGATAAACCTGTATTAATAATAACTCAGGAAGAAGTTGAAATTAAAGAAAAAAACTTTTCTAACGATACAAAAACCTGGAAATTATACGCCGAAAATGTACGTGATTTTGGTTTTGCAACGTCAAGAAAATTTATATGGGATATGATGGCTGTAAAAATAGCTAACAAAGATGTGATGGCCGTATCCATGTATCCAAAGGAAGGAAACCCTTTATGGGAAGATTGGTCTACAAAAGTTGTAGCTAGTACTTTAAAGTCTTACTCCAGAATGACTTTTGATTACCCATACCACAAAGCTATTTCTGTGCATGCTAAAAATCAAGGTATGGAATATCCTATGATATGTTGGAACTATGGAAGGCCTAAAAAAGATGGGTCATATAGCGATCGCGTAAAATATGGTATGATGGGCGTAATTATACATGAAGTAGGACATAATTTCTTTCCCATGATTGTTAACAGTGATGAACGCCAGTGGACATGGATGGATGAAGGGTTAAATACATTTGTACAATATGTAGCAGAGCAAGATTTTGGAGAAACATACCCAGAAGCTTTATCAGCTAAAGATGCACATTTCCCATCAGATAGAGGTCCTGCACACATGATTGTTCCTTACATGGGAGGTAATCAAGACCATATTGCACCAATAATGACTAAAGGTTTAAACACCTACCAATTTGGTAACAATGCTTACGGCAAACCTGCTACTGCATTAAACATCTTAAGGGAAACCGTAATGGGGAAAGACTTATTTGACTACGCTTTTAAAGAATACGCGCATAGATGGAAGTTTAAACATCCAACTCCAGAAGATTTTTTTAGAACTATGGAGGATGCATCTGCTTTTGATCTGGATTGGTATTGGAGGGGATGGTTTTATACCACCGATTGGGTCGACATAGGCATTAAAGAAGTAAAAAGATACTACGTGTCTTCAGAGCCTAATACTTTTATGAAAGAACTAATGAAAGAAAAAGGTATTAAGAAATCTCAATTAAAACCTCTGGTGTATATGGTAGGAGAAGGTAGTGAAGACTATAAAAAATCTAAAAGCAAAACAACAAATCCTTTGGAGGTTTCTACAGTAAAAGAATATTTAATGGATAATTTTACTGAAGAAGAGCGACAAAATATAAAAACGCCAAAATATTTTTATAACATAATTTTTGAAAAGCCAGGAGGCTTAGTAATGCCTATAATTGTAGAATACACCTATGCAGATGGTTCTAAAAAAACAGAAACGTACCCTGCTCAAATTTGGAGACTAAACGATAACCAAGTTAGTAGAACTATAGCTTCTGAAAAAGAAATAGTAAACATTGTTGTTGATCCTAACTTAGAAACGGCAGATGTAGATACTTCTAATAACTCTTGGCCAAGAAAAAAACAGGACAATGAGTTTGATAAATTTAAACGTAAAATAAAACAATAAATTTATATCTCATTAATAAAACAGGTGAGTATACAATACCATTTCTCACCAAGTCTGTAGAATTTAAAATATTTAGTTTGATAGTAACTCCCTTTTTTACTTAAAAGCATAGTTTTATTTTTCCTTAAATCATTATCATCTAAATAAAAATATTTTTCTACATCACTTTTCTAATTAATCGCTTTTTGTTAGATCAACGTCTCATTAAGATTACAATCACGACTAAAAAACCTTAATGTAGTACTAATTCATTAGAAAATATTGGATTCAAAAAAACTTGTTTTAATCGAAAAAACGGGAATCATAGAAAGATTTTTCTTATTTATGTCATGTAGCTAACATTTCAATTAATTTTTTTCATGTTACTTTGTTAATCAGTTAATAATCACCACAAAATTAACTGCATCTTATTTTACTAACTTAAACTTTCTAACTATGAAAAATCAACTTACAATTTCAAAATTGCAATCTAATTTTGCAAAATCACTATTTATTTTGTCGCTACTATTAGGTATTAACACCTATGGTCAATCAAGAGCTTCTTTAATTAATACAGCTACTGGAGAGCTAGCTTCACCTAGATTTGATGAGCAATTTGTATCATTTGGTCAAGCAGGCACATTTTTTGAACAAACCCCATTTAATGCTATTGGAGAGGCTTTAGTCGCTCAAACAGCAAGTCAAGTTGTTCAAACAAGTCGTACCGAAGATTTTCAAACATGGAGACTTGTTAACGCAGGAAATAATACAGTACAAATCATCAACTTTGTATCTGGTAATGCTATAGGTGCTCTAGGGCTAAATGGAGTACGTCAACAAGCAAATAATGGCGGGAATCCTGCTCAATTATGGAGACAAATAGGTAGAGGTAGTGCTACAAGATTTCAGAATGCACAAACAGGTAAATATTTATCTGTAAACAGAAATGGATTTTTAGTGCAAAGAAATTTTTCTAGAAATAACAGATTCCAACAATGGTCAATCAATGCATTTGTAGAGACCGCTGATGTTGATTTCTTTGTTGCTCCTAATCCAGCAACTACAGGTACCACAACTGCATTTATTACAAGTAACGTAGCTGTAGAAAACTTAACAGTTAGAGCTATGACTCAAAGTGGAAGAACTATATTTTCTACAGTAGTCAACATTCAGCAAGGATCTAATGCAATACCAATTGATGTAAGTAGAAGCCCAAGAACGTTTACTAATACTGTATTTATTATACTAGAATTAGAAAATGGAGAACAATTAGCTTTTGAGCCTATTATTGTTTTAAACTAGTAATAAAATAATTATTGCTTATTTCTAATAGCTCTATTAGAATACCAATAAATTTTATTACACAGTAAAGTGCCAATACATTCTTTATAGAAGGGATGCATTGGCACTTTTTAATTGCTTTTGTTGAAGTATGCATTATAATTTAAAATATGTTTAAAAGCTAAAATTTAATAAAAACACTTAAATTGGCTAAAAATGGATATAAATATGTTTAATTTTTAGAGCAAAGAGCCTTTTCCTCAGGATTTCAAGAAAGAAATAAAAATAGAGGAACGACTATATAAAGTTCTAATCTGTCTTACTTTATGATTTAACACAAGATTATTTTCATCCTTAGCCTAACTAAAAAAGGGGGCTCCTATAAAATAAATTTAGAAATAATTTAGGATTAAAACTCTAATAAGACAGATGCAATATAAACTTTGTTAAGTTATAAAAAACAGGCATAGATATATATTATAAGACCTCTAAAAAGGAAAATATTTTGGAGATAGACGCTTTGATAAACATATTATTTCTAAAACATAATAGGGTTATGATAAATTACGAACATAAAAAATTAAACTCATGAAATATAGTTCAACTTTATTCTTTATTTGCCTTTGTAGTTTTGTTTTTAGTCAAAACGGAATTGAACAACTTAAAGCTTTTCCATCTGCATATGGTCCTGGATCTGTAGCAACAGGAGGTAGAGGAGGTGATCTAATTATTATTAATACTAATGATAGAAATGTACCACTAACTTTAGTACCAGCCACAGAAAACACAGATAAACATTATGTAGGGGGGCTTTATGCTGCACTGCAACATCCAGATCCGGCATATATCATTTTTGATCGCTCTATGACCATTACTTTAGGAACGGGAGGAACTAGTCGAGACTTTGTTTTTGAGGGTATGCCTAAGGTAAATAATAAAACCATTTTTGGTCAATCCGCTCCTCGTGGAGGAGTGACTATAACTGGAGGCACATTAAGATTTAATGGTCGATTTGGAGATAATAATAATTTAATTTTTAGATATCTAAAAAGTCGTCCGATACTAAATAAAAATGGAGAATTAAATACTAGAGATGATTCTTGGACATGGGCTTTACTTTTTTATGGAGGGAATACCATTATCGTAGACCATTGTTCCTTTTCGTTTGCACAAGATAAAGCATTAGGAGCAGGAGTTGATGATAAAGTGATAAGTGATAGTGTATCTGGAAATTATACTTTTTCACATAACTTAATAGAAGATTCTCATACTGGTTATTATTTTGAAATTAACCCTAACGAACCAGAAGATCCTGAAAATTATATAAATAACATTTCCATTATTAAGAATGTTTCTGCATCCGTAAATAGAACGCCTAATATGGCCTATTCCGGAAAAGGTGAAATCATTAATAATGTTGCTCACGATATCCCTACCAAAAATACAACTGTATATCATAATCTTAAATTAAATCATATTGGAAATTATTATAGCCAACAAAGACCTTTTAGAGATGGTGTAAATACTGGAGGTTGGAATAGGATACGCCCAAATTTGGATAATAACTCCGGAAACCCTCTAATCTATACCAGTTCAAATTATTTTCATGGGGTACTAACAGGTGATTCTTCTGAAGATAACACTTTAATATGGCACGAATGGCGACCATATCCTTTTGTTAATGTTCCTCCACCAGCCTCAAGTGAATACTTCACAAGTAATATTCATCAGCATAACTTTCCAAACCCATATATTCCAATTTCTGCTTCTAATGCGTTCAATGAATTAATTACGAATAAAAACGTTGGTGATGCTCATTACCTAGATAACAATGGGAATGTTGATTTTTATATGGATGACTTTGACCTTAGTCAATTAGAATACATAGCTAATGACGACCCTAGCTATAGAGGTCATCAAGCAGAAAACTGGGTATTACCAAATATGCCTGTAAATATAAGACCTGATAGTTATGATACGGATAAAGATGGAATGTCTGATGCCTGGGAAATTCGAGTTTTTGGAGACTTAACCCAATCTTATAATGGGGATTGTGATGGAGATGGGTACACAAATATTGAAGAATATTACAATCAGGTAGATTATGGTAATATTGAGCTTCCTTGCTCAAATTGTGATCAGAATATCTTTGTACTTAATGATCCTACAAGCCCAAACAATGAAAGTTCAAACTATAGTTCCAATTGGACTAGCAATGCAGGGAATGCTAGCTTAGAAGTTGTACAAAATGCCAGTGATGGTGATTACGCCTTAAAATTTAAAGCCTTGGCCAAAAACTACAGTAAATGGGCTTTATTATTAGATAATCTGGCACCGAATACCGAATATCAATTGGTATTTGATGCGAAAAGTGCTGATCAAACAGATTCGAAAGCTGGAAATGGGTATGTAACCGAGAATACTTCAGTTCTTGGTGTTCATGTAAAAAATGTCGTTTACAAAACCTATAGTCTTAAATTTCGAACTGAAAATGCTGATAGTAATTCATCTTTTGCTAGTAAGAAAATATTCTTTTATCCTACCCTAAATGTTGAAGCACAACAAAAACTTTGGATAGATAATATTAAGGTAATACCATTGAACTTTTTTGGTGTGGATGATCCTACTAATGCAATTCATGAAAATAGTTCATTAGACAATTGGACTACCAAACCAAATGAAACAGCAACTATCGAACTCACAGATGATGCTACTCAAGGCAATCAAGCGGTATTAATTAAATCACGTTCTTTAAACTACAGTAAATATAATCTTGAATTTCAAAATTTAACTCCTGGACAAACCTATACTATTTCATTTGATGCCAAGAGTATTGATTCTAATACTGGACGCTTTGGCAACTCTTATGTGGCATTGGCTTCCAATACAGCTTTTGGTACATACATCACTTCAACAACTTATCAAAACTATCAATTTGATTTTCAAACGGATGATTCTGGTAATTCAGCAATTAGATTTTACCCAACTTTAGCACAATATATAGGGGTGAATCTGTATGTTGATAACATTAAAGTTAAAAAGTCATGTACTCAAGTATCCAGCGCTAAAGCTAGTGGAATCTCTAATATAGACGTTCGAAATAAAGCAATAGACCAAATTAAAGTATATCCTAATCCTGTAAATAACATTCTTAACATAGAGTTTAATCAGAACATAAGTGAACAACCGACTATTCAAATAATCAATATGCTAGGAGTAATTGTAAAGGAGATAAGAGTTCAAGCAAAAAATAAGACTAGTGTAGTGAACGTGAATACAGAATCGTTATCATCGGGAACTTATTTTGTTAGAGTGTTATCCAATTCTATAAAAAATTCACCTAAAATATTTATAAAGAATTAATACGATTTACGATTAAAATTTTCGCATATGTCAGTTCGAGTGTTTTTTATGAAGAGATAACGAAATAAAAATGTATCGAGAACTAGGTTTGCGGCTTCTCGATACATCACGCTAAAGCGTGACACTCAAAGTTGACAAAAACATTAATACGAAATTAAATTACGTAAATGGTATAATATGCATTAAGTTTTTTAAAATAACGTCAGTTCGATGTAACTTATAAGTTTAAACATAATTGATTTGTTTTAACAAATCCAATGTTCAGGCTAGGCTT
>CANMLX010000015.1 GCA_947498845.1 uncultured Flavobacteriaceae bacterium
GAGTGAAATTAAAAAACGCAGCAAAGCGGTAGTATTTACAGTAGCTACAAGATGTAATAAATTTTTTATTGCATAAAACGGGTTAAATGATGACGATATTGGTTGTAGGGCGGATTAGTTATTGAATTTATAGGGTTTTGGTACTTGATAAAGGATAGAGCATCACAAGAGGGGTATACTTTTTTAGCGATGGCAGGGTGTACACTATTCAAACATAATTAATTGGAATTTAGCTTAAGCTCTCCCATATATGGTGGGTGACTTTTCCAATGCGAGTTAGACTCATAGCGAAGCTCTAATGCATAATTAGGGTTAAAAGAAATGTGCTTTATTCTGTAAATTCAATAAAGGAAATAGCATAGTGTAAATTATTAAAAATGAAAAAGGTGAACATTCGTTCACCTTTTTGCCCCAAATCTACCATAAACTTAACCTACTTATGTTATGGTGGCTCAAATGTATATCTACAATTGTTTAGGCGGAAATATTTTGGTTAAACTACCTATAAATTGGCTTAAAGTAATTATGCTTAATTTAGATAAACTTAATGTAAGTTTTTTCTTATTTTTTTGAGAGAAAACTGTTTAGCTTAAAAACTAGTTTTTAGATTAGAAATTAGGTGTAAAATAAAAAAAGGCGAACGTTAGTTCACCTTTTTTTGCCCCAAATCTACCATGAACTTAACCTACTTATGTTATGGTGACACTAAGTTATGAGTATTTGAAATAAAGAGATTAATTTTTTGGACGAAAAGCATATTTATCTGTCGAAATACACTTTATCCTGCTTATATGTAAAAATATAGTGTTTTAAACTAATATGCGCGTTCATTGTTGCCTTCGTAAAAGTTTATAAATGCTCTATTTACCACACGATTTCCTCCATCGGTAGGGTAATCGCCCGTAAAATACCAATCTCCTAAGTTTTTTGGACATGCTTTATGGAGGTTTTCTACGGGTTGGAATAATATTTTAACTTTTGCATTTATAGATGCATCACTTAATAGTTCTGCTATTTTTAACGATATTTCTTCGTCTGTAAAAAGCTCATAGATTTCTTTTACGTAGTTTTTTACATTTTTATCCTTAAGATCTACTTGGCTTTTACATTTTTTGTAAACATCTTCAACTATATGGTATTTATTATGGTCTTTTAGCAAAGCCAAAGCAGCTCTAAAAGCCACTAAACCTTCGAGTTTTGCCATATCTATGCCATAGCAGTCAGGATAACGTATTTGAGGTGCTGAGGATACAACTACTATTTGTTTTGGGTTGAGACGGTCTAGAATTTTTAAAATGCTCTTTTTAAGTGTTGTGCCTCTTACTATACTATCATCAATAATTACAAGATTGTCGTTGGGTTTTATAACGCCATAAGTAACATCGTAAACATGAGCAACTAAATCGTCACGACTACTATCATCGGTAATAAATGTTCTTAATTTAACATCTTTTATAGCTATTTTTTCAACACGAATACGTTCTGATAATATTTCTGTCACCTCTTCAGCAGAAATATTGCGTTGTCCGTTTAATATCGTTTTGGTTTTTTGTTTGTTTAATTCGGATTCTGCAGTTTCTATCATACCAAAAAACGATGTTTCGGCAGTATTTGGAATGTATGAGAAAACTGTGTTTTTAGTGTCGTTATCTATAGCTTCTAACACTTTTGGCATTAGTAGCTTACCTAACATTTTGCGTTCCTTGTATATTTCGGCATCACTACCTCTGGAAAAATAAATACGCTCAAAGGAGCATGATTTTCTTTCTAGAGGGGCTAAAATTTGTTTAAATCGAACTTCTCCAGATTTTTTTGTGATAATGGCTTGACCAGGGTCTAATTCTTTTACGTCTTCAAATTTCACATTAAAAACAGTTTGTATAACTGGTCTTTCAGATGCAACTACCACAACTTCATCATCTTTATAATAATATGCAGGGCGGATACCAGCGGGGTCTCTTAAAACAAACATATCTCCATGACCAATTAAACCAGCCATAGCATAACCACCATCCCAATTTTTAGCTGCACGCTTTAAGATTTTGGAAACTTTTAATCGTTCTGCAATTTGTGGAGAAGCATCTCTTTTGTTATAGCCTTCCTTTTTTAAGTCTTTATAGATTTTACTAACAGCATCATCTAAAAAATGACCAATTTTTTCCATTACTGTAATGGTATCGGTGTACTCTTTTGGGTGCTGACCTAATTCTATAAGGTTGTTAAATAGTTCTTTAACATTGGTCATGTTAAAATTACCAGCCATTATAAGGTTACGGTGCATCCAGTTATTTTGTCTTAAAAATGGGTGTACACTTTCTACACTGTTCTTTCCAAAAGTACCATAACGCACATGACCTAATAGTACTTCGCCCACATATGGGATATTCTTTTTTTGAGCAGCAACATCATCTATATACTCTGGATTGGTTTTTAAAGCACTATTAATACGATCATTTATTTGACCAAAAATATCCTGAATAGGTTGTTGAGCTATGGATCTAACCCTACTTATATAACGTTCTCCAGGTTTTGTATCTAACTTTATACTAGCAAAACCAGCACCATCTTGTCCACGATTATGCTGTTTTTCCATCATGAGATACATTTTATTTACACCATAAAATGCGGTACCATACTTTTCTTTATAATATTCAAGTGGTTTTAAAAGTCTAATAACTGCAATCCCACATTCGTGTTTTATAGCATCACTCATTACAAATTACTATTTTATATAAAAAATAAAACGCACTCTTTTAGAGTGCGATAGATTAGGTTAATTCTATCTCAAAATGAGTTAGTTCTTTAAATCTTAACAAGCGTTTTTCAATATCACTTTTTGATAAGTTTTCAAGACGCTCGGTCCCAAATTTTTCTACACAGAAAGAAGCTAAATTAGAACCATGTATAATGGCATTTTTCATATTCTCAAACGAGAAATCTTGAGTTTTTGCCAGATAGCCTGTAAAACCTCCTGCAAAAGTATCTCCTGCTCCTGTGGGATCAAAAACTTCATTTAAAGGTAATGCAGGGGCATAAAATATATTATCATTATTAAAGAGTAATGCACCGTGTTCTCCTTTTTTAATGACAACATATTCAGGTCCCATTTCATGAATTTTTTTTGCTGCAACGGGTAGAGCATATTCTCCAGTTAACTGTCTTGCTTCTTCATCGTTTATAGTAATAACATCAATGCGTTTAATTACTTGCAGCAAATCATCTAAAGCACAATCCATCCAAAAATTCATAGTATCTAAAACTACTAATTTTGGCTTTTTGGTCATTTGATCCAATACACTTGCTTGTACTAAAGGATGCAAATTTCCTAACATCACAACGTCTGCATCTTTATAATCTATAGGTACAACCGGGGTGAAATCTGCTAATGTATTGAGCTCTGTAACTAAAGTGTCACGAGAGTTCATGTCATTATGGTAGCGGCCACTCCAAAAGAATGTTTTACCATTATTAACAATTTCTATTCCCGAAATATCAAGATTTTTACTGGATAGCAAGTCTAAGTGTTTTTTAGGAAAATCACCACCCACAACAGAAACAAGAGTAGCGTCTACATTAAAATAAGAGGCAGATAAACCAATATAGGTTGCAGCTCCACCTAGAATTTTGTCGGTTTTACCAAAAGGAGTTTCTATGGCATCGAAAGCAACAGTGCCGACAATAACTAATTTACTCATAAAATAAACTAAAAAGTTTTTGCAAATATACAGCGTTTAATTGCAAACACATATACTTTTAGTATTTGAATGTTAGTTTAGGAATATTTTTAGTTGTTGATGGGATTAAAGTGTTTAAATAAGATTTCTTAAATACTAAAATTAAGGGTGTTAATTATAACTTTTGTGTTTTAAATGTGTAAATTCTACACATAATTGTAGCTTTTTTCTATATTTTATACAATTGGATACGCTTTATTCAAATAAGGTTGTTTTTTTAAATCTCTGTGAAATAGGTGTTTGTGGTTTTTGTCTGTTAATTTTGTTTAAATGGTACGTTTATTTCTTATAAGAACCCAACTAGCTACTGCTAACTAAACTAAACTAAAAAAAAGCCATCTTGAAAGTAATTTCTTGATGGTTTTTTTCTTTTTACCAAAAAGATAATACCACATTGGCTGTAAAATGTAACATATATATTTGAGGTTAATTTTCGCTTTTTAAGCGACACAAATTAAAGTATAGTTGAACTACGGTTTTATTTTGAAACGAAGAGAAAGTAGAAAAGCAAGCTAAATAACCTGAGTTCGACCTAAGAACACTATTTTTAAAAACACAAGCACCTATATATCAAATACTTAATTTAAATAAGTGTATTATGTCACTCTTGAGGCTATGAAAATGTATTAATTTCTAGATAAAAACCACTAAACATCCCATCTTCTTCCTTAAATTACGATAAACTAGCGCGCTACTCTATCGTAATTGTAAGTTGAATCTAGCATGTTTATTGACTTTTATCTATGATTCTTAAATCAAACTCAGGTTAAATAGTTGTTGTATTTTATAGTTTATTTGGTATAAGAGTACAAAACAAGTGACCTTTTAAAAAAACTTGTGTCTTATATAATGTAGTGAGACTACAAACAAAACCTACTTTTAAGGTTATTTACAATACGTATTTAACCCATTTGGTTTCTTTACATCTAATTTAGTTATTGTCTCTCACTTTAAAGCCCCAAATCTTTGAAAATAACTAAATTAGATTTTGAAACCTGTTTTAAAGTTTACAAGGTTTATTTTCTACCAAAATCTGCGGGGATTTCTCCCCAAGCTTTTGTTTCCCATTTTACAATAACAGTATTATAAGTATTGCTTTTTAGCCAATCTACAGCGCGATCTACTAAGTCAAAAACAGGTTTATTCTTATTATTTCTCTGTAATTTGGTATTGCAGTTTTTCTTTTTTACCCAGCTTATTGCAGTTCTTGAATCTGTATAAATAATTTTATTACTGTTATTTTTTTTAAGCAATGCTAAACCATGTACTATGGCTAAAAATTCTCCTATATTATTTGTGCCTTCTTTAAAAGGACCTTGAATAAATAGTTGTTTTTTGGTTTTGGTATCGACACCTCTGTATTCCATTTTTCCTGGATTACCACTAGAAGCAGCGTCTACTGCAATAGAATTGTAATTTGGTAGACCTATTTTTTTAAGTTGTTCTTGAGATAATTCGCTTTTAAATTTTGAACTTTTACCAACATAATCTTTATAATTGCCTTTTAAAGCTGTTTTTGCTGCCTCAAAAGTAGAAAAGGATTTATAAAGCGCGCCTGGAACATCTTTTATTTGCGCTTTACAATCATCCCAAGACTCAAAAACTCCAGTTTTGTGACCTTTCCAAACCGTATAATATTTTTTCTTTTTTTTACTCATAATAGTTTTCCAAAGGGATTAAGGGGAGGGGCTTAATAGCTTTTCTACCACCTTAGGAAAATGCTCCATTTCTAATTCATGAATTTTAGCAGCAACATGTTCGGCTGTATCGGTTTTCAATACATTACATTTTGCTTGAAAAATTATTGCACCTTCATCATAATTTTCATTTACATAATGTATTGTTATTCCAGTTTCAGTTTCATTATTTGCAACTACAGCATTGTGTACATGCATACCATACATACCTTTTCCGCCATATTTAGGTAATAGTGCTGGGTGTACGTTAATTACTTTATTAGGAAATTCATTTAAAATAGTTTCGGGAAATTTCCATAAAAATCCAGCCAATACTATTAAATCTGGTTGAGAAGCTTTGAGAATATTTATAACGTCGTTAGTTTTTGTAAATGCAATGTTGTTAAAAGCTATGGCGCTAACCTTTAATTTTTTGCATCGATCTAAGACTTTGGCATGGGGATTGTTTGTAAGCACTTGAATAACAGAAGCATTATCGCTGTTGTGAAAAAACTTAATTAGATTTTCAGCATTAGTACCACTTCCGGACGCAAAAATTACAATTCGTTTCATTATACAGACTGTAGTGTTAAAATTATTAAAACAAAAAAAAGAATAATTATTAACAATTAGAGGGTAAAAGGAAAATACTTAAACGTGTTTTTTGTAATTTGTAGTCACATTTTTTAAGTAAAAGCACTATTTAAAATAAAGTTTTTTATTTTTGCCAACTAATTAAACCTTTAAAATAACAAAATTATGTCAGACATTGCATCAAGAGTAAAAGCGATTATCGTAGACAAATTAGGAGTAGATGAAAATGAAGTTGTAGCAGAAGCAAGCTTCACTAACGATTTAGGAGCAGATTCTCTAGATACTGTAGAATTAATTATGGAATTTGAAAAAGAATTCGATATACAAATACCAGACGATCAAGCTGAAAACATAGCAACAGTAGGTCAAGCGATTTCTTATATAGAAGAAGCAAAATAAGCACTGCATTTTATGGAATTAAAACGAGTTGTAGTCACTGGATTAGGAGCTTTAACACCAATTGGAAATACCAAGGATGAATATTGGGAAGGTCTAATTAGTGGTAAAAGTGGTGCTGCCCCTATAACTTATTATAATACCGAAAAGTTTAAAACTAAGTTTGCATGCGAACTTAAAGATTTTAACATTACCGATTTTGTAAATAGAAAGGATGCCCGTAAGATGGATAAGTTTGCGCAGTATGCAATGGTTGCTGCCGACGAAGCTATTGGGGATGCTAAATTAAATATAGATAAGGTAAATAAACTTAGAGTAGGTGTTATATGGGGTGCAGGTATTGGTGGATTGGAGACATTTCAGCAAGAAGTTTTAAACTTTGCTAGTGGAGATGGAACTCCAAGGTTTAACCCGTTTTTCATTCCAAAAATGATAGCAGACATAGCGCCTGCAAATATCTCTATAAAATATGGTTTTATGGGGCCTAATTATACCACAGTTTCGGCTTGTGCTTCATCAGCAAATGCATTATTTGATGCTTTAAATACAATACGTTTAGGGCATTGTGATGTAGTTGTAACAGGAGGTAGTGAAGCAGCAGTAACAATAGCTGGTATGGGAGGGTTTAATGCGATGCATGCATTATCTACTAGAAATGAGAGTCCAGAAACAGCATCTCGACCGTTTGATGGAACACGAGACGGCTTTGTTTTAGGAGAAGGTGCTGGAGCACTAATTTTAGAAGAATATGAGCATGCAAAAGCAAGAGGAGCAAAAATTTATGCAGAGGTAGCTGGAGGTGGATTATCTTCAGATGCACATCATATGACAGCTCCACACCCAGAAGGTGTAGGTGTTGTTGAGGTTATGAAAAATTGTTTACAAAATGCGGGGTTAAAGCCTGAAGATGTAGACCATATCAATACACATGGAACTTCAACACCATTAGGGGATGTAGCAGAGCTAAAAGCGATTTCTAAAGTATTTGGAGATCATGCAAAAAAGATAAGTATTAATTCAACAAAATCAATGACCGGGCATCTTCTGGGTGCAGCAGGAGCCATTGAAGCTATATCAAGTATATTGTCTATAGAACATGGTATTGTACCTCCAACAATAAACCATACGACAATAGATGAAAATATAGATCCCGAATTAAATTTAACTCTTAATAAAGCGCAAAAAAGACCTGTAAACGTTGCGATGAGTAATACATTTGGTTTTGGAGGTCATAATGCTTGCGTTTTATTTAAGAAGATAGACTAAAAATTTAGAATGCAATAAAACCATAACGATAAATTAATTTTTACAGTAAAATGGAACATGGTTTGTCAAAAATATCTTAAGATTTTAAGTATCAATATATTAGATGAAAAGCATTCGAAACATATTAAATTCCCGTTCTAAACGAAACGGGAATTTTTTTGTTAAAACAACTAAGATTCTAGGGTATAAACCTAGAAAAATAGACATCTATAAAAAAGCTTTTACACATCGCTCTATGAACTTAAAGGATAGTCATGGAAATGCTATAAATTACGAGCGATTAGAGTTTTTAGGAGATGCCATGTTAAGTGCTGTTGTGGCATGCCATTTATACCAAGAAGTACCTGGGGGAGATGAAGGCTACCTTACAAAGATGCGCTCTAAAGTAGTAAGCAGAGAGCATTTAAACGAATTAGGAAAAGAATTAGAACTAATAAATTTAGTGCAAAGTAAAATTCCATCTGGTCAATTTGGAGATAATATACATGGTAATTTATTTGAAGCTTTGGTTGGCGCCATTTTTTTAGACAAAGGCTATAAATATTGTGAGAAATTTATCTACAAACGGGTTATCATACCTCATGTAGACATAGAGCAGTTAGAAGGAAAAGTTATAAGCTACAAAAGTTTACTTATAGAGTGGTGTCAAAAAGAAAAGAAAGTTTTTAAATACAATGTATATGAGGATACAGGGAATGATAATATTAGGCATTTCTCTGTAAAATTATCCATTGATAATAAAATGGTAGCTAAGGCTAGAGCAACTTCAAAGAAGAAGGCTGAAGAAAAAGCATCAAAAAGAGCTTTTTTTGCATATCAGAATAAAATGTCTAAAATGATTTAAGACTACAAATCCGATAAAAAAAAATCAACTATAACGTTTTAGTTGTAGATACTTATAAGAAATCTTAAATCGGCTTATTTCTAAATGTTTTAAATGCTATATTTACAACCATTATTAATAGGTTATGGCTTTACACAAACTTATTATGGATGATATCTTTGAGGATATGTCTTGCTCTTTAATTGCAATACATACTTCTATTGAAGATTACAGATTAGCTTATATTTTAAACAGATATTTAAATATAAGTTTAAAAAGAAAAGAAAAAGATCTAGACTTTAATAATGGTTTAACGCAATATTCCATTTACGAATGGAAAAATAATAGACAGAGACTAGTTTGGAATCTTGTGTCCAATATATGCAAAGTAGAAACCACTACACGTGTAGATTATGATTCGTTATTTGAAAAGCAACAAAAGATAGTTAAAACTTATAGTTTAATTCCTGAATTAAACAATGTAAACTATTTTTTAAAAGTAGATAACGAGCTCACAAAAGATAAAGAAAAAAATATAATAAATAGTCTTCTTAAGATTTCACAAATAACAACTGCTTACACAGTAAATGTAGGTCAATTAAAATCTAAAGAGAATTTAATTTTTAACTAATGGGATTAAGAAAAAAAACCAAAATAGTAGCAACCCTAGGGCCTGCATCAAGTACTAAAGAAGTTTTAAAGGGAATGCTTGATGAAGGAGTTAATGTATTTAGAATTAATTTTTCTCATGCAGATTATGATGATGTAAAAGAACGTATTCGCATTATACGAGAATTAAATGATGAGTACGATTACAATGCTGCTATTTTAGGAGACTTACAAGGGCCAAAGCTTCGTGTGGGTGTTATGAAAGAAGAAGTTGAAGTCGCTCCAGGAGATACGATTATTTTTGCTACAGGTGAGCGTTTTGAAGGAACTAAAGATCGTGTTTACATGACTTATGATAATTTTCCTCAAGATGCAAAACCAGGCGAACGTATATTATTAGACGATGGAAAATTAATATTTGAAGTTGTTTCCACAGATAAAAAGACCGAAGTTACTGCAAAGGTAATCCAAGGAGGACCTCTCAAGTCTAAAAAAGGAGTTAATCTTCCTAATACAGATATATCTCAGCCAGCACTTACAGAAAAAGATATTGATGATGCTATTTTTGCTATTAGCCAACAGGTGGATTGGATTGCATTATCTTTTGTACGCCATGCTCAAGATTTAATCGAATTACAGGATTTAATTAAGAAACATAGTGATTATAAAATCCCTATTATAGCTAAAATTGAAAAGCCAGAAGCTGTTGAAAATATCGACAAGATAGTTGCTCAATGTGATGGACTCATGGTAGCACGAGGTGATTTAGGTGTAGAAGTTCCTGCTGAAGAGGTGCCTCTAATTCAAAAACAACTTGTTTTAAGAGCGAAAAAAGCAAGAATACCTGTCATTATTGCTACACAAATGATGGAGACAATGATTGATAGTTTAACGCCTACAAGAGCAGAGGTTAATGATGTAGCAAACTCGGTTATGGATGGGGCTGATGCCGTTATGCTTTCAGGAGAAACATCTGTGGGTAAATATCCAGTGCAGGTAATTAAAAAAATGAGTGATATTTTAAAGAATGTAGAAGATTCTCCGTTAATTAAAGTGCCAGAATTACCACCACACATTCGTACAAATCGTTACATTACAAAGTCTATATGTTATCATGCAGCTCACATGGCAAATGAGATTGATGCCAAAGCTATTTCAACACTAACCAATAGTGGGTATACAGCATTCCAGATTTCGGCTTGGAGACCATCATGTCATATTTTAGTGTTTACTTCAAATAAACGTATTTTAACTAGACTTAGTTTGCTTTGGGGAGTTAATGTATTTTATTACGATAAGTTTGTAAGCACAGATGAAACTATTGAAGATGTAAACAAAATAGCTTGTGAAAAAAGTTTTGTTGAACCAGGAGATATGCTAGTTAGTTTAGCAGCTATGCCTATTCAAGATAAAGGTATGGTAAATACATTACGTGTTTCCGAGATTAAAGAATATTAATATTTTAGAGTATTACCTTGAGTAGGTAATGTTATACTATATAGTTAAAAACAAAAAAACTGCTGTAAATGCAGTTTTTTTGTTTTTAAAATCTGTTTTATTCAAGAAAATATAATACCAATTCTTATGTGTAATTTAACCCAGATTATGCATTAGAATAGGCATAAATCCTAAAGATAATTATAGAGATTCTATAAGCTATTTATTGACACCTAAACTAGGATTATAATCGTAACCATTATTATTCATATAATCTTTAATCATTTGATGGTCTTTCTTGACCTTGTTGCCATGTTCCAAAGATAAGTTACATTCAAAACGCACAAAATGATAATGAGGATATAGTAAATGACTAATCCCCCAAGTTATACCTTGTCCTGGCTGTTCATTAACATCTGTATAATTTCCGGGGCGATAACATCCACCACCCATGGGAACAGTTAACCCTTGAATAACAGGGTGAAAGTTTACCCCATCTTCCGAGAATAGGATACTATTTCTTTCAGGTCCTTCTGGTAAAGTGGCACACACACCGTTACGGTATGGCCAAACCATGCTTCCGTGCCCTCCCATTAGCACAGGATTGTACTTTGATTTAATATACGGTCCCTCTGGACGATTAGCGATAGCAACACCAGTTGCTAAAGGTATATCGGCATGTTTTTTATTAAATTTTCCAGGTGAGATATTAGGTTTCCATGGCAATCGACCATTACTTTTGTAGTATAAAAAATATTGACCTCCCTTAACAAAAAAAGTAGGTTCGTGTATAACTTCTCCATCCCAAGCATGCTCAGGTCCTGGTTTTAAAATTGGTTTATTGAGTGCTTTCCATGGACCAGTAGGTGAATCTGCCACAGACATTCCTATTGTGTTTGGAACAAAATCGCCTGCTGTTGGAAAACTTTTTGCCCAACGCGCATCTTTAATACTTTCTGCCGCTTGATAACACAGGTAGTACTTGCCATTAACAACTAATATATCTGGATTAAAAACACTGCGATGATCGTAACGCCCTTTAGGTCCTCGATGAATTGCAATACCTTGTTCTTCCCATTTGTATCCATCTGTAGATGTGGCATACCATACCTCACACAAATCCCAATGAAAGGCTCTTGACGAATCACTTGCCTCATTAGGTCCTACAACTTTTGCATTAGTATTGGGCTTAGAATACCACATATAGTATTTGTTATCTACTTTTATAATGTTTGATGGATAATAGCGTTCTGGGTTGCCTGCTCCAAATTCTAAACCTTCCAATTTAACAAATTTAAACTGAGTATTAAACTCATTGTATTTTTCATAGTGGATTTTACTCTCACGAAAACGCTTATAAGATGCACTTTCGTAATTTTTTGTGTCTGTGGTTTGTGCTATTGCACTTATACAAATACCGAGAAAAATGATGAACGAAAATAAATGACTTTTAAATATCTGCATGTTATTATATTTTGATATGATTATGCTTTTAATACTAAAACGAATTGAGTCATAATTTTTTATAAATCAAGTTCAGCCAACTTAAAATCATGTTTATTTAAGATTCCTATATCTAGTTTTGATATACGAATTGTAGTTAAAAAAGGGCTTTTTGTTTTGCGGTTAATGAGTCTATTTCTCTTATCCTAATGTCTTTAAAAAATATTTCGGCGGCTTCACTCTGTAATTGGATTTTTCCTTTAATTAGAGGTATTTCGTTACCGTCTTTTTCAATATATCTTGAGTTTTTCAAAATCATAACGACTTTACCATTAACAACGTGTAAACTTTTGCCTTCAAAACAAAATAAATCAAGTGTATTCCATTCATCATGAGGCTTTTCAAAATTATTACTTCTTCTACAATAAGCTCTGTAAGGGCTTTTAAAGCTAAAAGGTATGAAATCTTGAGATTCATGCGCTAAAGGATCAAGTATAGATTCTGGTTTATAGGCTCTAATGTCTATTGCAGAATTTGCTTGACTCCAAAAATCACCAGTATGCCCTTCCATAATTTGGAATTCTTGAGAAAGCATCCATGATTTCCAGTATTCAACTGCCATTGGTCCTATAGAATGGTATAAAATACCAGAGTCTTTTAATAAATTTTTTCTATAAGCCCAAGTAGTATCTCCCCATTTGTATTTTAATTGAAAATGATAGTTCTTGTACTCATTTTTGGTAATTAAACACCCGTAATATTTACCTGTATTTCTAACAATAGTATCCTTACCTTCAATAACAGTTGAAAAGACATTGTAATTTGGGTTATTTAATCCAATAGGTTCAATGTTATTGCCATTTTCGTCTTTTGGAACTGTTCCATTATATCCTAGTTGATGTTGATAGCTTAAATAGGTATCCCATTTAGTAAGTTTGGAGTCAATTAGGTTATCCCAATTATATGTTTCTATGTTTACTAAGTTTGACTCTTTTTTAGTTTCAATACAGGAGAGATTGAGTAAGAGTGTTAAAAAAAGTATAGTACTAGTACGAATTTTCATTGTTTGATCCATGTATATTAGCGGTAATTATACAAAATTATTTCACGATATATAATAATCATAGAGGGATTAAACATGTTGTTCAGTTGTTGTTCAGTGATTAAATGTTGTTCAGTGATTTCTTTTATTTAAGTTGCTCAAATAATATTAATAGAAACTTTTATAAATAGTATTAACAATGAAAACAAGTGCCAGTAAAAACAATAAAATAAATGACATTAATGCAAAACTTATTTTAAAATATGCCCTCTTTTTAATGTTTGTCTTAGCAAGTACAAGTTTTAGTTTTGCTCAAAAAGCAAAGCCATCAATTGTAAATAAAGAACAAGCTAAAGTGACCGGTATGAATTACATTTGCGTACATGTACTTCAGCTTGAAAAAACACTAAAGCTTTATCGCGAGATTCTTGGTTTTAAAATGGATACTGCAGAAGTGTTTCATGGTCCAGGGCTTGAAGGCATGTTAGTTATGAAATTGAAAGCAAATGACTTAATGCTTACGCTTTCACTAACTGCACCAGAAAATTGGGATCAAGTAGGGCCAATTGGAAATACAAACCATAACCATTTCATGCTTAAGGTGAATGATATTACTACTATAGGGGACAAGCTAAAAAAGGAAGGCTATGAATTGGAAAATAACAACTATGCCCGAGACAAGTACACATTTTTTACAGGACCTAATGGAGAGATTATCGGTCTTTCTGCATGGGATTAATCTCATGACAATTAATACTTATTAGTTGTAGGAGTTTGAATGCCTACTACTAAAATGATATTTCTTTAGAGATAATTTATAAACATGAATATTATTATGGGTAAAAAATAAAACAATATGGGATTGAATATTATTAGAAGATGCTGCTTGTGTGTAATGGTTATTTTGGTAGGAACAACTTATAGTTACGCTCAAGGTAAAGGTTTGAAAAAAGAAAATACATCCAAAGCAGGAGTAATTGGTTTGGCAAGCTTTAGTGTGCAGGTGCTAGACCTTGATGAAACATTAAAGCTTTATCGTGATATTCTCGGTTTTAAATTAAAAGACACTAAGGTAAGTAATAGTTTGGCGTCTAAAGAAAAACTTGTCTTAAAGGTCAATACAAATAATTTAACCTTTAGTTTCTCATTAACTACAAAGAAATTTATTAAAACCATTGGTCCAGTTGGAAATACTAACCACAATCACTTTATGCTTAGGGTGAATAATATTGGTCCGATAGGAGATAAATTAAAGGAAGCGGGGTATGAATTAGAAAATAACAACTATACCCGTGATAAGTACACGTTTTTTAAGGGGCCAAACGGAGAGATTATCGGTCTTTCTGCATGGGATTAATGTGAGGGAATTTTATCTTTTTTGGAGTGCATATTGGAAAAATGAGTGTAAGTGATATATAGTTGTTAAAAGTCAAACTTTAGCTGTACGCTTACACTTTTTTTCTCTAGCTTTTGCATCTTAACTTTAGTATTTAAATTAGAAAGAGAAATACCTAGCAATCTTACAGAATTATTTAACTTTTCTTGGTATAGGAGATCTTTGGTGGTTTCCAGAATCATACTTTTGTCACTAATAAAATAAGGCAACGTTTTACTTCGGGTTTGTAAAGTAAAGTCGCTGTATTTTATTTTAAGTGTTATTGTTTTTCCTGCTACGTTACTTTTGTTTAATCGTCGTGACACTTCTTGAGCAATATGTTCTAACTTTTTAAGCATAAATACTTCACTAGATAGGTTTTCACTAAAAGTACGTTCTGCGGCTAAAGATTTTCTAGTTCTATGTGGTTTTACTTCACTGTTGTGAATACCTCTAACCACGTAGTAGTAGTAACGGCCAGACTTACCAAAGTTAGCGTCTAAATACTCTAGAGATTTTTGCTTTAAATCTAAGCCTGTGAAGATGCCTTTTTGGTACATTTTTTCGGCAGTAACTTTACCAACACCATAAAATTTCCGAATATCTAATTGCTCTAAAAATTCTAAAACTCCTTCTGGATTTACCGTTTTTTGGCCGTTAGGTTTATTATAATCACTTGCGACCTTAGCAATAAATTTATTAATAGAAATACCAGCCGATGCAGTGAGACCAACATCATTTAAAATACGATCTCTAATTTCTTTAGCAATTAAAGAAGCACTTGGGTTGCCTTTTTTATTTTGTGTAACATCAAGGTAAGCTTCATCTAAAGATAAGGGTTCTACTAGATCTGTATAATCGTAAAAAATGGTTCTAATCTTTTTAGAGATGTCATAATAGCGGTCAAAATTTGGTTTTACAAAAATGAGTTCAGGACAGAGTTTAGCACCCAGAGTGCCTGCCATTGCACTTTTAACACCAAATTTTCTAGCTTCATAACTTGCTGCACTTATCACGCCTCGCTTTCCACCGCCGCCAACAGCAATAGGTTTTCCTTTTAAGCTCGGATCATCCATTTGTTCTACAGATGCATAAAAGGCATCCATATCTACATGAATAATTTTTCGAATGGGTAAATCGCTTAACATGGTAATAATTGTCTACATCCAAAAATAATACAAGTTTATGATAGATAATACCAATTCCCAAATGAATTTACGGAGTTAAAAAGTGTCTTTTGAAATTCTATTTCAACATAAAAAAGAACCGTAGCTACAGCTATGCTTATTTTTTCTGTATCATATAATTCCAAAATTCATCATTTTACTTTACAGTAAATTCATTTAAGAATTGGTATAATTATTTAAAATTTAAGACATAAAAAAGGTGGTAAAATACCACCCAATATAATTTTATTTAGAAAAGTTTGTGTTAATAAGTTAATCTTTCTTTTCTTCTATTTTATCTTCATCTTTGGTCGCATCTTTAAATTCTTTGATGCCGCTACCTAAGCCTCTCATTAATTCTGGTATTTTTTTACCTCCAAATAATAACAAAACTGCCACTACAATTAATGTTATTTGCATTGGACCAATAGCCAATGGCAACATATATAAACTCATAACGAAATGTATTTAAAGTACAAATTTAAATAATTAAAGTTTAACAAATGCGTTTTTAACATTATAACTTGTTTTTTTAGTAAATATTAAACCTGTGGCATAGTATAATTTTTTTAATTTAGCGTTCAATTATGAGTGAAAAGAAACCTAAAAAAATTAAGAATAAATTACTCGATAAATACCGTTTAGTAATTCTTAACGAAAATACTTTTGAGGAGCGTTTATCTTTAAAACTAACAAGATTAAATGTTTTTGTTGTAGTCTCTTTGTCAAGTATTTTTTTAGTTGGTTTTACCATTTTACTAATTGCCTATACCCCTTTAAAAGAGTACATTCCTGGGTATTCTTCTACGGCATTGAAAAAGAGAGCTACAGAATTAAGTTATAAAACAGATTCGTTACAACAAGTGTTAGTGATGAATGATCGTTATTTTGGTTCAATTAGAAAAGTGCTTAAGGGCGATGTGAGTTTAGAAGATTTAAATAAAGATTCAATTATTGAAGCCACAAAACTAGAAATAAGCGAAGTAGATTTAACACCAATAAGAGAAGATTCATTACTTAGAGCGAAAATTGATAAAGAAGATAAATATAATCTTTTCGATTCTGCAATTTCGGTAGCAAATTTCGTGCTGTTTCCTCCTGTGAATGGTACGATTAGCCAATCGTATAATTTAAAAGAAAAACATTATGCTATTGATATTGTTGTAGCAAAAGATACGCCTATAAAAGCGACAGCAGATGGCACTGTTATTTTTGCCGAATGGACGGCAAGTACTGGGCATGTTATTATTTTAGAGCACAGTTATGGCTTAATTTCGGTATACAAACACAATGCATCATTAACTAAATCTCAAGGAGAATTAGTCAAATCAGGCGAAGTCATTGCCACAGCAGGAAATACAGGAGAATTATCCACAGGACCTCATTTACATTTTGAATTATGGAGTGATGGTTATCCAATTAATCCAACTAATTTTATAGATTTCGAATAGATGATTTCAATAAAATCTGCACTAGCAAAACCATTTGCAAAATATATTTATAACAAGGTTCAGAAATGGGCTAACAATCCGGTCAAGACCCAAGAAAAAGTATTTAAAAGCTTAATTAAAGCGGGTGCAAATACAAGTTTTGGTAAAGATCATGATTTTGATAAAATTAGTAGTTATGAAGATTTTGTAACACAAGTACAAGTTAGGGATTACGAAGGCTTAAAATCTTATGTGGAGCGTGTAGTTTCTGGTGAAGAGAATGTACTTTGGAAAGGAAAGCCCATCTATTTTGCTAAAACTTCTGGAACAACTTCGGGCTCCAAATACATTCCTATTACTAAAGAGAGCATGCCAAGTCATGTAGAAGCGGCTAGAAATGCCATTTTAATGTACATTCATGAAACCGGTAATGTAGATTTTGTAAATGGTAAAATGATTTTTCTTCAAGGGAGTCCAATTTTAAACGAACAAAACGGGATACAATTAGGAAGACTCTCTGGAATTGTTGCACATTATGTACCTAAATATCTTCAAAAAAATAGAATGCCATCTTGGGAAACCAATTGTATTGAAGATTGGGAAACCAAGGTAGATGCTATTGTAGAAGAAACTCTTGCGGAGGATATGTCTATTATTTCGGGAATACCCTCATGGGTGCAAATGTATTTTGAAAAACTTCAGCAAAAAACAGGAAAGAAGGTTGGTGATGTATTTAAAAATTTCAATTTGTTTATTTTTGGAGGTGTTAACTATGAACCCTATCGTAGTAAATTTGAAAATTTAATAGGTCGTAAAGTAGACAGTATAGAGCTTTATCCAGCAAGTGAGGGTTTTTTTGCCTTTCAGGATAAGCAAAATAAAAAAGGGATGTTATTGCAATTAAACTCTGGGATATTCTATGAGTTTATTAAAGCAGATGCCTTTTTTAAAGACAATCCAAAGCGAATAACAATTAAAGATGTTGAAATAGGCGTAAATTATGTGATGATAATTTCAACAAATGCAGGACTTTGGGCTTATAATATAGGCGATACAGTTGAGTTTACATCTACTAAGCCTTATCGAGTAATTGTGTCGGGTAGAATAAAGCACTTTATTTCGGCTTTTGGAGAACATGTAATAGGCAAAGAAGTTGAGCAAGCCATGCAAGAAGCAATTAAAACTACAAATGCCATTGTTACCGAATTTACTGTAGCTCCACAAATTAACCCAGAAAAGGATTTGCCTTATCACGAATGGTTTATTGAGTTTGAAAAAGAACCTAAGGATATTTTTGCCTTTACTGAAGCGATAGATCAATCATTGCAAGCACAAAACACGTATTATTTTGATTTAATTGATGGTAAGGTGTTACAACAATTAAAGATTACCAAAGTAGAGAAAGATGGATTTAAAAATTATATGAAATCTGTTGGAAAACTAGGTGGTCAAAATAAGATACCGAGGTTATCAAACGATAGAAAAATAGCGGATGCTTTTACATACCTGTCTACAAAAAAATAATAGTACATTTGTGGTGTTAGACTTCTATGAAAAACGGAAAAAGAAAAGAAAGAACTAGAGCACAAGAAAGCTCCAATGCCATTGAGCGGATGTATATTACTATGCGTCATCTCTTTAATAGAGGGTTTTATAAACCCATGGGGATTTCTGGCGAAACATTAAGACAATCACTACTGTTATTGCGTCCTGAAATTTATGGTACTGTTGCAGATGAAGAAAAGGTAGAGTTAGAAGGATTACTTTATGTAATAGATAGATTGCCTCAAGGTATTGAAGAATGTAGCATTATTAATTTAACCAGTGACGAAGGCTATTCTAACTCTCATTTTAAACCTATAATTCCAGAAAAGCGTCGTCGTAATTGTTACAGGATAGATGATGAACAAATGAATATCGAAATTACCAGAGGACGTTCTGAAATTTATGATATACTTACGCATCTAACATTTCTTTTTGTAGAGTCTCATAAAATAAGTGATCGCGTATTGATTGATGAATCTGGAGCAACTACTCGGGATTGGGAAAAACTAGAAAAAGCAGTTAAGTCTACTAAAAAACTATCTCAAAAAGAACGCGAAGTAGCAGTGACGCATACAGCAAATATTTTAGGTAGAACATTTAGCGAATTAACTACTATATACCAAGAATTTGCCACAACTACTCAACCAGAACGGTTGTTACATATTATCTATTGGTTAGGTAAACTAGCCATAGAAGAAAAAATAACCAATAACAAGCGTACGGTAACTTTTAGCCCTATACTAAGAGAAGATATAGGGCATCATATACATGGTGAGATTTGGGCAGATAGCATAAAGAAATTACTTTATAAAAATCAATTATTAGAGCGTCCTATCCATATTATTAGTGCCAATATGCATAGTGTAATGAATACGCTATTTACACCAAGTGCCTTGAAAGATATAGCTTCTAAAAAAGATATTTTTGAAGTTTATAAACTGTTAAGCAATAAAGATAATATTCCCTTGAGAAAAAAGGTTCAAAATAGAGCTTTGGAGGAGGGGATGATTTATATGAACGACATTTCAGGGGCAAATATTGATGTACAAATATTCGATACAGATAAGGTAGATCTATCTAAACTTGATGTTAAAGTAGATGAAACCGTTATAAAATCAAAAAAACCTGTTATATTCGTCATGGATTATGCTTTTGGGGAGCAGGCATACGAAGTTATTGACGAACTGTTAAAACCATATATTGCTAAAGATCAAAAAATATTTCTTAATATTGAGTCTATATCCATAATGGGTAAAGCTGGTATTTTAGAAGGAGGTAAGGGTGATATTATGATTCCATCGGCTCATATTTTTGAGGGAACAGCAGATAATTACCCTTTTAAAAATGAATTAAAAAAAGAAGATTTGTGTTGTGAAGGAATTGATGTGTATGAAGGCTCAATGATTACAGTTTTAGGAACATCACTTCAAAATAGGGAAATTTTAAAGTTTTTCTATAATTCAACATGGAACGTTATAGGATTAGAAATGGAGGGTGCGCATTATCAAAAAGCGATACAGGCAGCATCTAAAGTAAGAGGCAGCATACGTGAAGATGTAAAAGTGCGTTATGCGTATTATGCAAGTGACAACCCTTTAGAGACAGGAAGCACATTGGCTTCAGGGGGGTTGGGAACTTCAGGTGTTAAGCCCACATATTTAATAACGAGAATGATATTAGAACAAATATTTAATTAAAATTATTATGAGTAAAGATTTGCCACAACCACAGCAATCTGAAGAAGTAGACTTAGGTCAATTATTTAAATTAATAGGTAAAGCTTTTGACAGACTTTTTAAGTTTATTGGAGGTGTGTTTAATAAGTTGTTTCTTGGGTTTGTTTGGTTAGTGTTTTTTGTGAAGAGAAACATAATTATTTTATTATCTTCGATAATTATTGGAGGATTAATTGGTTTTGCTGCTGAAAAATTCTCTCCAACAGTTTTTAAGTCTTATGTTACTGTTAAACAAAATTATAATACAGGTGAGAATCTTTATACTTCAATTGCTTATTACAAAGAGTTGATAAATAAAAAAGATACAGAGACTTTAAAGAATGCCCTGGGTTTAACCACAGATCAGGCCGAATCAATATTAGATTTTGATATTGAATCTGTTGTTTCTGAAAATGATAGACTTAAAGATTATAACGATTATTTAAAAACATTGGATTCTACGTTAGCTTCTACTGTAGATTATGAGGAGTTTAAGGGAAACACAGAAGATTATTTAAATATATACCAACAAATTATAATAAAGGCTAAGAAAAAAAACAATTTCAAATTAGTATTTGATAAAATTGTTAGTAGTATCAATAATAATGAGTATTTTAAGAGAGAACAACAAAAAGATTTACAGGAGTTAAAAGGTGAGGAAGAAGCCATAATGATAAATTTACGTGAATCAGATTCGTTACAACAAGTTTATAAACGGGTTTTAGAGTATAGTGCAACAAATAATAAGCCCAGTGGTTCTCAAATGAGTGTTAATATTGATTCAGGAGAAGATAAACAACAAACTAAAGAATACGATTTATTTAAAAATGATTCAGAACTTAGACAAAGACTGGTTACTATCAAAAGAAAAATAGCAGACAAGCAATATGTTCTGGAAGTTATTTCTAATAAACAAGATAGTGGTGTAATATATGAAGGTATTGATTTTTTGGGTTTCGAATTAGGGAAAAAAAAGTATTATGCTATTTTAGTTTTTATAGCTACTTTAATGACTCTCTTGGGCATTCGGTTTTTAAAATTTTTAGATAAATACAAAGGTAAGGTATAAGCTATGCGTATTTTAATAACAGGAGGTGCGGGTTTTATAGGTTCTCATGTTGTTAGATTATTTCTTAAAAAGTATCCAAAGTATTACATATACAATTTGGATGCTCTAACCTATGCTGGAAATTTAGAAAACCTTCATGATGTTGAAAATGTTTTAAACTATACCTTTATTAAAGGAGATATTACCAATGAGTCTTTTGTTTTAAAGCTTTTTGATAAATATCAGTTTGATGCGGTAATTCATCTGGCAGCAGAATCTCATGTAGATCGCTCTATACTAGACCCATTATCTTTTGTAAAAACAAATGTACTTGGCACTATTAATTTACTAAATGCATTTAAAAATTGTCATAATGGTAATTATGACAGGAAATTATTCTACCATATAAGTACAGATGAGGTTTATGGAAGTTTAGGGCTTACAGGTTTATTTAAAGAAACAACTGCTTATCAGCCAAATTCGCCTTATTCTGCTTCTAAAGCAAGTTCAGATCATTTTGTAAGAGCTTATGGAGAAACTTATGGGTTGCCTTACTTAATATCCAATTGCTCTAATAATTATGGATCCAATCAATTTCCTGAAAAATTAATTCCTTTATTTATAAATAACATTTTACAAAAAAAACAACTTCCAGTATATGGAGATGGAAATTATACCAGAGACTGGTTATATGTAGAGGATCATGCTATTGCTATAGACTTGATCTTTCATAAAGGAAAAGCGAAAGAAACCTATAATATAGGTGGTTTAAATGAATGGAAAAATATAGATTTGGTAAAGCTTTTATGTGATAAAATGGATAAAAGGCTTAATTTGGATTTTGGATCATCAAGAAATTTGATTACTTATGTTAAAGATCGACCAGGCCATGATTTACGATATGCTATTGATGCTTCTAAAATTAAAGAAGAATTAGGTTGGTCACCACTAGTAACATTCCATGAAGGATTAGAAAAAACTATAGATTGGTATTTAAATAATAAAGATTGGGTAGATAATGTTACTTCTGGTAAGTATCAAGAATACTACAAAAAGCAATATAATAATTAATATGAAAGGTGTAATATTGGCAGGAGGTTCTGGAACGCGTTTGCATCCGCTAACTAAAGTGGTGAGTAAACAGTTAATGCCAGTATATGATAAACCTATGATTTATTATCCCTTGTCTACGTTAATGTCTGCTGGTATTAGAGATATTTTAATCATTTCAACATCTAAAGATTTGCCAAAATTTAAAGAACTTTTAGGTGATGGTAACAATTATGGCTGTAACTTTAAATATGCTATACAAGAAAAACCAAATGGTTTGGCAGAAGCTTTTATAATAGGAGAAGATTTTATAGGAAAAGACAATGTTGCATTAATTTTGGGAGATAATATATTTTATGGATCGGGATTAGATGGAATATTAAAGTCTTCTATAAATCAAGAAGGAGGTATTATTTTTGCTTATCATGTACAAGATCCTCAAAGATACGGTGTTGTAGACTTTGATAGCAATAATAGAGTAATCTCTATAGAAGAAAAGCCAGAGCAACCTAAATCAAATTTTGCAGTTCCTGGTATTTATTTCTATGACAATTCAATTTTAGAAATAGCAAAAAATATTATTCCAAGTAACAGAGGAGAATTAGAAATAACAGATGTTAATAAAGCTTACCTAGAAAAGCAACAGTTGAGGGTTCAAATTTTAGATAAAGGAACTGCATGGTTGGATACAGGGACATTTAACTCTTTAATGCAAGCCTCTCAATTTGTTCAGGTTATTGAAGAGAGACAAGGGTTGAAAATTGGATGTATAGAAGAGGTAGCGTATAAAATGGGATATATAACAGATGCAGAATTAATGAAATTAGCAACACCATTACTTAAAAGCGGTTATGGTAAATATCTTCAACAATTAGTTTAATTTATGAAAGTAGAAAAAACAAATTTAGAAGGATGTTTTGTGATAAAGCCTACCGTATTTGAAGATGATAGAGGTTATTTTTTTGAAAGTTTTAACAAAGAAAAGTTTGAAACACTAACTGGCGCATCTGTTAATTTTGTTCAGGATAATCAATCTATGTCGTCAAGAGGAGTTCTAAGAGGTTTACATTATCAAGAAGAACCTTATGCTCAATCTAAATTAGTTCGAGTTATTACAGGAAAAGTTTTAGATGTTTGTGTGGATTTAAGAAAAATGTCTAAAACATTTGGGCAACATTTTTCTATTATACTAGATGGAAAACAAAAACATCAGCTATTTGTTCCAAAAGGATTTGCACATGGCTTTTTAGTATTAGAAGACAATACAATCTTCTCATATAAATGCGATAATTATTATAATAAAGCTTCAGAGAAAGGTGTTATTTATAATGATGCTACTTTAAATATAGATTGGCAATTATCTAATGATGAGTTAATTTTGTCTGAAAAAGATAAAATATTACCAGCTTTTAAAAATTTAGAATATGACAACTAGAGTGCTTGTTACTGGTTCTAATGGTCAATTGGGGCAAACTATTAAAGAATTGTATTCTGAGAATAAAAATAATATTGACTTTCTTTTTTTAAGTAAAGAAGAATTGGATATAAGTAAAGAAGAGTCGATTAGAGAAATTTTTAAAAGCACTCCGTTTGATTATTGTATTAATTGTGCAGCCTATACAAATGTTGAACAGGCTGAAAAAACGCCAGAGTTGGCATATAAAATCAATGGAAAAGGAGTCAAACTATTGGCAGAGGCGTGTTTAGAGTACAATGTAGTCCTGATTCACATATCAACAGATTATGTGTTTGATGGAGAGAAGAAAGGGCCATATACAGTGTTAGATATTCCTAACCCTATTAATGAGTATGGACAATCTAAATTATTAGGTGAAAGTTATATTCAGGATATTTTGTCAAAATATTTTATCATTAGGACATCATGGTTATATAGTAAACGGTATGGTAAGAATTTTTACAAAACTATATTAGAAAAAGCCAAAGAAACAAAAGAATTAAAAATTACTACTGAACAGATAGGTTGTCCAACTAACACAGTTAATTTAGCAAACTTTATTATTAGTTTAATTAAAGGTGGTAGTATCGATTTTGGGTTGTATCATTTTTCAGATGAAGTCGCTATGACATGGTATAAGTTTGCAGAGCAAATTTTAAAAGAAAATAATTTGTTTGAAAAAATAAAGCTTGCAAAGGCAAACAATTATGTTACTTTTGCTAAAAGACCCAAAAATTCAATATTAATATAAACAGCAAAAATAGAATGTTTGATTTAACAGGAAAGTCAATTCTAATAACAGGAGGAACAGGATCACTTGGTAAAGCATTAACTAGTCATATTTTAAATAAAAACCCAGAAATAAGACGTTTAATTATATATTCAAGAGATGAGCAGAAACAATTTCAAATGGCTCAGGAATATCCAGATTCAGAATATCCTCAAATTAGATACTTTATTGGAGATGTTAGAGATAAGGAAAGACTTGTTAGGGCGCTTCAGGGAGTGGATTATGTTATTCATGCTGCAGCAATGAAACATGTACACATTGCTGAATATAATCCTGATGAATGTATTAAAACAAATATAGGAGGAGCAGAAAATGTTGTTGATGCTTGTTTTAAAACAAACGTAGAGCGTGTCGTTGCGCTTTCCACAGACAAAGCATGTGCACCTATTAATTTATATGGAGCAACTAAATTAACTTCCGATAAATTATTTATAGCTGCTAATAATATAAAAGGAGATAACCCAATACGTTTTTCTGTAGTTCGATATGGAAATGTTATGGGGTCTAATGGTTCGGTAATTCCTTTTTTTATCAATAAAAAGAAAAGTGAAAATGCTTTGCCAATAACTGATCCTAATATGACACGTTTTAATATTTCATTACAAGGAGGAGTTGACATGGTTATGCATGCATTAGAACATGCTTGGGGAGGAGAATTATTTGTCCCTAAAATTCCTTCGTACAAAATAATGGATGTTGCTGATGCTATTGGGCCAGAATGTGAGAAGCCAATTGTAGGTATTAGACCTGGAGAAAAAGTTCATGAAGAAATGATAACTCCGTCAGACTCTTTTTACACCTATGATTTAGGGAAATATTATACCATATTACCAGCAACCCATATGTGGGATTTAAATGATTTTATAAAATCATTTAATGCAAAAAAGGTTGAATTAGGGTTTAGTTATAATTCTGGTGATAATACAGATTGGGAAACAGTTGATAGTTTACGATCCTTAATTAAAGAACATGTAGATAGTAATTTTGAAGTTTAAATGAAAATAATACCATACGGGAGGCAATTTATAGACCAGGAAGATATTGATACTGTAGTGTCAACGTTAACAGCAGATTTTTTAACACAAGGACCAAAGGTTAGTGAGTTTGAAAAAAAATTTGCTGAATATGTAGGTTGTAAGTACGCTGTCGCAGTAAGTAACGCAACAGCAGGTTTGCATATTTCTGTTTTGTCATTAGGGTTACAACCAGGTGAAAGAGTAATTACAACCCCAATTACATTTGCGGCATCTGCAAATTGCATTAAATATGGAGGAGGAGAGGTTTGGTTTGCAGATATAGATCCAGATACTTATTTACTTTCTCTGGAACATACCAGAAAACTTATTGAAAGTAAACCAAAAGGGTTTTTCAAAGGAATTATACCTGTTGATTTTGCAGGATTACCTTTGGATTTAGAAGGTTTTAGAGCATTAGCAGATAAGCATGATCTATGGGTTATTGAAGACGCATGTCATGCTCCTGGGGGATACTTTACAGATTCACAAAATAAAAAGCAAATGTGTGGTAATGGAGCTTATGCTAATATTGGTATTTTTTCATTTCATCCAGTAAAACATATTGCTTGTGGAGAAGGTGGTATGGTAACAACTAATGATAAAAACCTTTACCATAAGCTACTTTCTTTAAGAACTCATGGTATTACTAAAAACAATATGTCTGAAAATCATGGTGGTTGGTATTATGAAATGCAAGAATTAGGATTTAATTATAGATTAACAGATATTCAATCGGCATTGGGTATTACTCAATTAGCTAAAAATAAAGAGGGCGTAAAAAAAAGAAATGAAATAGGGCAAAGATATAAGGATGCGTTTCAAGGAAAAATAAAATACCAATCGCTACCTACTAATTTCTATAATGCCCATCACTTGTTTGTTATTGAGGTAAATGATAGGAAAGGATTGTATGATTACCTAAGAGAGCAAGGTGTTTATGCCCAAATTCATTATATTCCAGTTCATACATTACCATATTATAAAAAAATTGGATATGAAAATGCAGACTTATCTAATTCAGAACAATATTACAGTAAGTGTATAAGCTTGCCTATGTATCCTACATTGTCTCTTGAAGAGCAAGAATTTGTTATAGATAAAGTAACTAGTTTTTTAAATGAAAGCTGTTAATCTAGAAACAGAAAGACTGTCTTTACGACGGCTTTCATTAGAACATCTATCTAATGCATATGTTGGATGGTTAAATGATGTAGAGGTTTTTAAATATTTAGAAACAGGAGGGAATTACACTATAGGTGAGTTAGAGAACTACCTTAAAGAACAACAAGAGAAAGATATTTTTTTTTGGGCTATTCATCTTAAAAATTCAGATAAGCATATTGGTAATATTAAAATAGACCCCATAGATCTGGATAATAACTCAGGAGAGTATGGAATAATGATGGGAGATAAAAGTGAGTGGGGTAAAGGTTATGCCAAAGAAGCATCAGTAGAGGTTATAAACTATTGTTTTGGAGAAATAAAGCTCGCTCAAATTACCTTAGGAGTGATTGAAAAAAACATAGGAGCTTTAAAATTATACCAGAATATGGGATTTGAGGTTGAAAACACCATAGAAAATAAGGGTGTTTATGCTGGAGAGTTATGTAATTCAATACGGATGATAAAGAAAAATGACAAGTAAACTTATTTTAGGAACAGTACAATTAGGATTAGATTACGGAATTAATAATCAATTAGGAAAGCCGAGCCTTGATAAGGCATTTCAAATATTACATACTGCATTCGATAATGGAATTAAAACACTAGATACAGCCGAAGGCTATGGAGATTCCCAAAAAGTAATAGGTGCATTTCAAAAAGAAAACCCTCAGAAAAAATTTAACATTATCACAAAACTTGACGCTAGAATTTCTTTAAAAGAGAATGAATTGCGAAACCATATACTTTCAAATTGTGAAATATTACATACAGATAAGCTTTTGGGTTATATGTTTCATAATCACCAAAGCTTTAAAAATAATTTGGGATTATATAGTGAGATTATAGATGCTAAGAGCCAAGGGATAATTGAAAAGGCTGGAATTTCTCTATATACAAATGATGAGATTGGAGATGTAGTTTCCAATTATAGCGATTTTGATTTTATTCAAATTCCTTTTAATTTATTCGACAATCAATCTAAACGAAAAGAAATACTTGAAAAAGCAAGACTTAAAAATATTGAAATTCATACACGTTCCGTATTTTTACAAGGGCTTTTTTTTAAGGAATTACAAAATGTGAAAGGAAAACTAGAGGCTTTGCGCCCTTTTATGGAAATGCTTATTGAGATTAAGAAGAAATATAAGATAAATACTCAAACTTTGGCACTTCAATACGTGCTCCAAAAAAAGTATATTGACGCTGTTTTAATTGGTGTAGAAAGTAAAGAGCAATTATTGGGTAATTTGAGCATTTGCTGCAAGAATATAGATATTCCGCATGATTTAATAGATATGATATCTGTGAATGAAGAAGCACTGTTAAACCCTTCAAATTGGAATTAAAATGAAAGTTATTGTTGTTACTCAAGCAAGATCAGGATCTACAAGACTACCAAATAAAATTCTAAAGGAGATTGGAGGTAAAACACTTCTTCAAATCCATATAGACAGAATAAAGCAAGCCAAGACGATAGATGCAATTTATATTGCAACCACTACCAATGTAAATGATGATAAAATTGAAAAACTTGCAAAAAAGTTAAACGTTAAGTATTACAGAGGAAGTGAAGATGATGTTTTAGATCGTTTTTACCAAACCGTAAAAAACGATAAGCCAAATTATGTGGTTAGATTAACATCAGATTGTCCTTTAATAGATCCTATATTAATAGATGAGGTAGTAACTCAGGCAAAAGAACGCGAATTAGATTATTATGCTAATATTTTGGAAGAATTGTATCCTGATGGGCAGGATATTGAGGTTTTTACTTTCTCGGCTTTAGAAAAAGCATGGAATGAAGCTAAGTTAAATTCAGAAAGAGAACATGTTACGCCATTTATTCGCAATAACTCTTCCTATAAAAATGGGAAACTATTCAAATCAGATAATTATGCGCCTGACAAGAATTATAATCATGTAAGGTTAACAGTTGATGAACAAGTAGATTTTGATGTAATAGAAAAAATCATCAACGATCTGGGCTTGGAAAAAGACTGGAAAACATATGCGGATTACTATCTGTACAACCCCGATATTAAGATGCTAAATAGTAAGGTTGTTAGAAATGAAGGTTATCAAAAATCCATTAATAAGGACTAAAAAGAATTACTAAATTTAGACCTATAATTATTTTTTATTCCTATGAGTAACAAGACAGGACAAAAATTATATAAAAAAGCAAAAACATTGATACCAGGAGGAACAATGTTATTATCCAAAAGGCCAGAAATGTTTTTGCCAGAAAATTGGCCGTCATACTTTTCAAAATCTAAAGGCTGTAAAATATGGGATTTAGATGGTAAAGAGTATATTGATATGTGTATCATGGGAATTGGAACCAACACTTTGGGCTATGGTAACAATGAGGTAGACGAAGCAGTATTAAATACTGTAAAAAAGGGTAATATGAGTACATTTAGTTGCCCCGAAGAAGTAGAACTGGCAGAAAAGTTAGTTGAAATAAATCCTTGGGCAGATATGGTTAGATTTGCCAGGAGTGGAGGTGAAGCAAATTCTATAGCTATTAGAATTGCCAGAGCAGCTTCAGGTAAAGATAAGGTCGCCATATGTGGCTATCATGGTTGGCATGATTGGTATCTTTCTGCTAATCATAATAAGGGAGATGATTTATCAGGGCATCTCTTGTCTGGATTAAACCCTAATGGGGTGCCAAAAAACTTAAAAGACACTGTATACCCTTTTCATTATAATAATTTTGAGGAGTTGCTTTCTATAGTTAATACTAACGATATTGGTGTTATAAAAATGGAGGTGATGCGTAATTTTGGTCCAGAAGATAATTTTTTGCAAAAGGTTAGAGATTTAGCTACACAACGTAATATTGTATTAATTTTTGATGAGTGTACCTCTGGTTTTAGGGAAACCTATGGAGGAATTTATAAGAAGTATGGTGTTGAGCCAGATGTTGCCATGTACGGGAAAACTATAGGGAATGGTTATGCACTTACCGCAGTTGTTGGTAGAAAATCTGTTATGGAAGCAGCTCAAACGTCTTTTATTAGTAGCACGTTCTGGACAGAACGTATTGGTCCAACCGCAGCATTAAAAACATTAGAAGTAATGGATAAAATAAAATCGTGGGATATCATTACAAAACAAGGAGAAAAAGTACAAAAACAGTGGGAATCCTTAGCTAAAACACATAATATTCAAATTGCTATATCTGGTATGCCTGCTTTAAGTACTTACAGTTTTAAAAGTGAAAAAGCCATGGAGTATAAAACGTTTGTTGCACAAGAAATGCTTAAAAAAGGATTTTTAGCGAGTACAAATTTTTATGCATGTACAGAGCATAAAGATGAATATATTTCGGCTTACTTTGATGCTCTAGATGAGGTTTATAATACCATTTCTAATTGCGAGAGAGGTAACAAAAACATTAATGATTTATTAGAAGGTCCTATTTGCCACTCTGGATTTAAACGTTTAAATTAATCTTTTCTAGTTTAGTACTGTTTATTATGAAATATTTAAGATTATTATTTGGATTATTTTTGTTGTTCTCTTGTGCTAGTGATGATGACAATAACAATTCTAGCAGTGTTATAAAGATTAGTGTTGATGAAGTCTCAAAAAATGGCGCTAGTATTTCTTGGACAGTTCCTACAAATATTACAAGTCAGAGTGTAATTTATAAAATTACTCTAGACAATAAAGTTATTGTTGACAATAATTATAGAAGTAGACAATTTACGTTTACAAAATTACAAGAGAATAAACTTTACTCGGGTAGTATATTTTGGTTAGATGACAATGGAGAAGAGGGTTTTTCTGATTTTAGTTTTACAACAGAAAAAGATCCTATATTTCTTGGAGAATTAATACTAAATAATCAAAGTGAAGTGGATAATTTTTATTATACTAATGTTACAGCATTAGTTATAGATGGTAAAGATATTACCGATCTCTCTAAATTAGAGACGCTTGAATTTGTTGAGAGATATGTTATAATTAAAAACACCTCATTAAAATCTTTAAATGGATTACATAACGTAAAAACAAGAGATGATTTATTTGGTCATCTTCCAACTTTAGAAATCTCAGAAAATAATGGCTTAGAAGATTTTAGTGCTATTACTGGTTTTGCAAAAAAAGTAATAGATTTAAGTTTAGTTAACAATCCTAAAATTAGTAGCTTAGGTAGTTTGGAGATAAAAGAAAACCTTAATATTCTTTCCTTAATTAATTTATCTATAAACAATCTTAGAGCATTGTCTAATTTAAAAAGTGCTAACTTTTTACGGCTTCAAAACCTTAAAATTGATAACTTAGATGGATTGGATAGTATAGAAAAGGTGTTTGATCTAAATATATCAAACAATCCAAATTTACAATCTTTAAATGGAGCAGTTAAATTACAAAATAAAAGAGGTGAAACTCTACGATTATTTATACTAAAAAATCAAGTATTGTCTGATTTTTGTGGTATCAAAGAACTTATGAATAATGCGCATATTTTTGAAGATGACCTTGAAGGTAGGTTGTTTTGGATTAGAGATAATTTATATAACCCAACTGAAGAAGAAATAAAAAGGGAGGGGTGCACTCAATAAATATTTAAAGTAGAAATACTTAAAAATGTTAGGATTTAGTCATTTCATGAACATAATGAAGCCTGGATCTATTGATGATTATTTTGATGCTCTAGATAGGGTTTAAACGTTTAAATTATCATAGCTATAGTTTATTTAAGTTAATATTGTTTATTATGAAGTGTTTAAGATTATTATTTGGATTATTTTTGTTGTTCTCTTGTGCTAGTGATGATGAAACAAGTCGAGGTATAGAAGAAGATATATCTTTGCCCCATTCCCCCATGAATCTAGAATATGATCTTAATTATCCCGATATTACTATATCTTGGGAAGATTCATTAGGAGCTAATACAACAGCTATTGGGTATAAGTTATACTTAGGTTTTTGGAGTGTTTTTACGGAAATAGCACCTAAAGGTGGGGGTTTTAATTTATATTTAGATTATACAAAACCTCCATATGGAGAAACTAATAATAATTCATTTACTTTTAAAATACCAGCGCCTTTTCAAAAATATAGAATCGGTGTAGTAGCAGTCGACAGAGCAGGAAATATGTCTAAACCTACTGAGATTGATTTTGTAGCATTGCCCTCGGAAACTACTTACGAAGGAGATATTAAATTAAGTACACAAGCATATGTTGATTTTTTTGAAGGACATAATATAGAAACTCTTAATGGGAATTTATATATACAAGGGATTGCTAGAAATCCATCTCAATACGCTCTTCATAATGATAGAAGTTGTATTGACGATTTATCTCCATTAAAAGGAATCAAAAAAATTAATGGGGATTTAATTATTGGTTACCCTGAAGTAGACTTGGATAACTATAATTTAAATTTTACAGATCTTACTTTTTTAAATGATTTAGTTAAGGTAAGTGGAGATTTTTTTATTGCTCATAACGATGTAAAAACTATTCCTGATTTTAATAAATTAGAAGTGGGAGGGAGCATTAAAATTATAGATACCGATATTGATAATATAAAAGGGTTTAATGGCTTATCTAGAATTAATGGAGATTTAATGGTTTCGGTAAACAATAGTTTGGAAGGTTTTAACAACATAAAAGAAGTTCAGGGGAAATTATTATTATTATCTAATAAAAAAGCAAATTACACAAATGGTTTTTCAGAATTAGAAGTTGTGAGTGGAGATTTAAACTTGAAAAATATAGATGGGATTAATAAACTTAGCCATGTTAAAGGGGATTTTATTATGGAGGGTGAAAATAGACTAGAAGAAATCAAAGGTTTTAATAGTTTAATAGATGTTGAAGGAGATTTTATTATAGAAAATAGTTTGTTTTTGAAAACAATAGCAGGTTTTAACAGTTTAAAAAGTGTTTGGGGGCATTTTTATATTGAAGAAAATCCCTTACTAGAAACTTTTAGTTTTAATAACCTTTCTAGTATTGCGAAGGGAGTTAGTATTACAGGAAATGATAATTTACTTACGTTAAATTCATTGGAGAAGCTTGAGACAATAGGAGAGGAACTCTATATTAGTTACAATACTAAATTAGAAAATATTGATGCATTATCTTCTTTGGTTAATATTAATTCCTTATTGGTTTATGGAAATAATTCTTTAAAAAATTTGAATGTTTTTGGAAGTATTAATAATTCTGAATTGAAAAACATTGATATTGTAGGAAATGAAAATTTAATTAGTTTTGAGGGGTTTCCTTTTTTAAAGAAAATTAATTATATAACAATTCATAAAAATAAAAAACTTCTTTCTTTTGAAGGTTTGAGTAACATTGAAGTTATAGAAGATTATATTTCTATTAAGGATAATAATAGCATTTTAAATTTAGAACCATTAAAGAATTTGAAAACAATAAAGTGTAGTTTAAAACAAAGGTTTAGTTTAGTAATATCTGATAACTTTAATCTGTACGATTTTTGTGATTTAAAAGTATTTTTTGAATCCAATGGTTTATGCACTGAGAGGTATTTGATAGAAAAAAATGCTCATAATCCAACACATAGAGACATTGTTAATGGTAATTGTAGTAATTAATTTTAAAAGATAAAAATGAGAGTTTTAAGACTAATTCTAGTATTGTTTTTAATAGTTTCTTGTTCTAGCGATAAGGAAGTGAGTCAAGGTGAAGATATGTCTCCAGATAAAGAAATTACTTTGCCAGCTATTACAATTGCCTCATCAGATAATTAAAACCTGTTTTTAGGTTAAGGTTTGACAAAATTGATATATCCTTTGAAGAAAAAAATACTTTTTAGAGCAGATGGAAATACAGCTACAGGTTTAGGGCATTTGTACCGTTTATTTGCTTTAGTCGAGATGTATAAAGACGATTATAATTTTGTCTTTTTAACTAAGCAAGATTCTGTTTTAAGTATTATACCTAGTGATTATGTTGTAAAAACAATACCTAACAATATTAATCTTAAAGAAGAACCTTTTTGGATAGGGGAAAATTTTTCTTCTAAAGAGCATATTATAATAGCTGATGGGTATCAATTTGAAAGCTCGTATCAAAAAAAAATTAAAGAATTGGGCTTTATTTTGGTCTATATTGATGACTTAGCTAAAAGCCATATGTATGCAGACATTGTTGTTAATCATTCACCACATATTAAACCTGAACATTTTAAGTTAAAGAAATATACTAAATTGGTATTGGGTACTAAATATGCCATGTTGAGGCCATTATTTAATAAAGCGGCTCTTACTGATAGAAAAATTAAAGTAATAAAAAATGTTTTTGTATGTTTTGGTGGGGCCGACATGTATGATTTATCAATTAGAGCAGCAAAAGCATTGTTGAATATAGATGAAATACAAGAAATACATATTGTTTTAGGAGGAGCATACAAGCATAGAGAAATTTTTGAGGTTCAAAGTAAGAATGATAAACTAAAATTATATAAGAATTTAAATGAAGAATCACTTTGTGATTTAATGAAATCTTGCCAATTGGCTATAGTGCCGTCAAGCACTATTATTTATGAAATATGCTCAATTAAGATGCCAATATTAAGTGGTTATTATGTTGAAAACCAAAAAAACATATACACCGGTTTAGTGGTAAATGATGTAATCTTTGAAGGAGGAGATTTTACAAATTATTCTGTTTTAGATTTTGAAGAGAAAATAAGGCTTTTGTTAGCAAAAGGAGATTTAAAAAATAGGCATATAGCAAATCAAAAAGCTTTATTTGATGGTAAAAGCAAATCACGTTTTTTAGGGTTAGTTAATAGTTTAAATATATCATTTAGATCTGCTAATGATAAAGACGTTTTACTAGTTTACAATTGGTCCAATGATGAATTAGTTCGTAAAAACTCTTATAACTCAAAGCCAATAAAGCTTGAAGAGCATAGAATATGGTTTTCTAATACGATTAAAGATAAAAATACTTTATTTTTTATAGTTTTAGTCAATGATAATCCAGCAGGTATGGTCCGTTATAAAATAAATAAGAGATCTTCAGTAATAAGTATACTGGTGTCAAAAGAGTATAGAGGGCAAAAACTTGCAAAAGAATTTTTAAAAAAATCATCTAATGAATATTTTAAAAATAATAAGGTTCCAATTTTTGCTTACATTAAAAAAGAAAACAAAGCTTCTATTAAAGTATTTGAAAACGCAGGATATACCTATTTTAAAGATGAAAATATTCAAGGAAGTGTTAGTTTTGTATATAAACTAGAAAAACAAGATGTTAAAAGATAAATGTTTTATAATAGCTGAGCTTTCAGCTAATCATGGAGGGCGTTTAAATATTGCTAAAGAAACAGTAAGAGCAGCAAAAAGAGCTGGCGCAGATGCAATAAAACTTCAAACATATACAGCAGATACCATAACGATAGATTCTAAAAAAGATTTTTTTAAAATTAATCAAGGAACAGCATGGGATGGGAAGTATCTCTACGATTTATATAAAGAAGCTTCTTTACCTTGGGAATGGCACAAACCATTGTATGATTTGGCTAAAGAAGAAGGATTAGTTTGTTTTTCTTCACCTTTTGATAAAACTGCTGTTGATTTTTTAGAAGATTTAAATACACCTATATACAAAGTTGCTTCTTTTGAAATAACCGACATTCCATTAATTAGGTATATTGCTTCTAAAAAGAAACCTATAATAATCTCGACAGGTATAGCTACAATTGAAGATATAGAATTAGCAATCAAGGCATGTAAAGAAGAAGGGAACGAAAATATAACGATATTGAAATGTACATCTGCGTATCCTGCCGATCCAGAAGACACAAATTTATTTACTATACCAGATATAAAAAATAGATTTAAGGTTGATTCTGGTCTTTCAGATCATACTTTAGGTATCGAAGCACCAATGATAGCTGTAGCAATGGGCGCAAAAGTAATAGAAAAGCATTTTATTTTAGACAAAAAGATTGGTGGAGCAGATGCACATTTTTCTTTAGATGAAAAAGAGTTTAAAGAGATGGTAAATGCTGTACGTTTAACTGAAAAATTAATGGGTACGGTGGATTATAAAATGACAGAGAAGAAAAAAAGAAGTAGGGAGTTTTCAAGATCTTTATTTATTATAGAAGATGTTCAAAAAGGAGATGAGTTAACATCTGAAAATGTAAGATCAATTAGACCTGGATATGGAATGCACCCAAAATATTTAAAAGACATTTTAGGAAAAAAGTTTATTGAGAATATCCAAAAAGGTACTCCCTTAAATAATACTCATTTTATATAAAGGTTATTTATGTCTTTAATGAATAATTGTTTTTTATTTGCCGTTATTCAAATGTTTTGCTGTAACGATTATAACACCACAGCTAATGATAGTAGTGCTACTATTTTATCTACCGAAAAAATATATGAAGGAAAATATAGTCATAACGCGTTTACCGATTTAGTTTTTTTTAAAAATACATTTTACTGTGTTTTTAGAGAAGCAAAATCACATGTAGGGGATAATGGAACTATTGTAATATTAACTAGTAAAAATGCAAAAACTTGGCAGGTTTTAAAAAAAATAAAGATAGAACAGATAGATCTACGTGATCCAAAATTTATTCTGTCCGAAAAGAAACAAACTCTTTATTTGCAAATAGCAGGTTCAGTTTATAATGAAGGAAAATATGTTAAAACGAAACATTTTGTATTAAAAACAAAAAATGGAAAAATTTGGTCCAACCTTGAGCTAGTTAACGTAAGTAAAAAATGGCTGTGGAAACCTATAATTTATGGAGATAGTTCTATAGCAATTGGATACAGAGCAGGAGAGAAGTTGTCTTTGTATAAATCGGAAGATCTAAAAAATTATGTTAAATCTAAAGATTTGTCTTTAGACCCTAAAGGAGTATTGTCTGAGGCAGCATGTACATTCGATGGTAAAGGCAATCTTTTTACTATAATTAGAAAAAATTATCCAGGCACTTATTTTGGGACAAGTCAAAAGCCTTTTTTAGATTGGGATTGGAAAAAACTTGATAATGTAATAGGAGGACCTAATATTATGGTTATTAATAATAGAATAATTATATCAGGAAGGACCTATGATAATAGCAAATCAAAAAACTGCAGAACTAAAACATTTTTAGGGGAAGTTGTCGGTGATAAAATAAAAATACTTCATTATTTAAAAAGTGGAGGAGATACTGGATATACAGGAATGGTTTATAAAAAAGGAATCTTATATTTGTCTTATTATTCTGAGGATGAAAAATGTCATAACCCTAATAATACAAAGACAAGTATATATCTATCAAAAATAAAATTATAAATAAATTTGAAATTTTTGAAAAGATTCTCCTTATATAAAATAATAAATGCAGGTCTGAGAGTTTTACCTTTAGGAGCAAAGTTTATTTTGTTTACAATACTTTCTAAGTATTTAGGTGTAGAAGAATACGGTGTTTTTTCTTTAATTGCAACAACTGTAACATTATCTATATTTTTTCTAGGTTTAGATTTATACAATTTTTCTATTAGAGATCTATTATCAAATAGGGAAAACATTAATACAAAGATATCTAACATTTTTTCGTTCTATTTTTTTATATACATTATTTTTTTATTGTTAGGAATTCCCTTATTAATTTTTTCGGGATTTTCGACAAATATTGTAATAGTAACTATGCTGATATGTATATTAGAACACCTAAATCAAGAAATTTTTAGGTTGCAAATTGCTTTTAAAAAGGTTTTGTTGGCTAATTTGAGCTTTTTTGTTAGAGTTTGTGGTTGGACTATTTTTTTATTAGGTATTATTTTTTTTGATGAAAAGATATCAATAGTTACGATATTAAAAATTTGGTTGTTATTTAATATTATAGGTTTAATTGTTAATATTTTTATAGCAGGTAAGGAATTAATACAAGTAAAGTTTTCACCAAAGATTGATTTTAAATATTTGGAAAAAGCATTAAAAACAAGTGCACTGTTTTTTATAGGTACTATATCTCTTAAATCTATTGAGTATGTTAACAGGTATATAGTTGATATTATACTTGGCAAGGAAATGACAGGAGTTTTTTCCTTTTATTCAAATATAGCCATTGTAATAACAGTCTATGTTAATGCTATAGTAATATCTTTTGAGCTCCCAGTGATAATAGAGAACTCCAAAAGCGGAAATTTAAAGAGTTTTTTTAAAAAATTTGAAAAATCTTTATTAGTACAAATATTAGTAATTTCTACGTTATTACTATTGGCTATTTGGCCGTTACTAATTTGGCAAAATATTGATTTATATAAAGAACATTTTCCTCTATTAATCTTTTTATTGATAGGAGGAGGATTAATGAATTACTCTTTATGTTATCATTTTTATTTGTATGTAAAAAATGAAGACAAAAAAATATTATTTCTAACTGTTAAATCTGGTATTGTGAATATTTTAGTCACCATATTTCTTACCTATTTTTTTGGTGTTTATGGGACTTGTATGGCATTTATGATAGCTGGGGTATACATGTTTTTTTTACGTAGAACATCAGCCAAAAAATTAAACTATGATTAGTATTGTAATTGGTTTATCATTACACCATCTTAAGGTTTTTGAAGAATTTTTTATTCCTAGAGGAATTATCGCACATAAAAAAATTTTAATTACTAGTGATAAACTGAATTATGATGAAAATTTATGGGATAAAGTTTTAATAATAAATTTATCTCCTAACAACAAATCTAATACTAAGCTAGAAAGGTTTAGAAATATTAGTGCAAAAATTAAAGCCTATAGCAAAATATTAAAGAGTATGAAACACTACAAAAAAGAAGAAATTAAATTATTTTATTCTTCTTTGGAAGATGTTTTATCTAATTATTTGTTTTTTTATTTTTCAGAAAAAACGGAAGGAATTATTATCGAAGATGGTGTTTTAAACTATTACAACCATGATATAAGAATGGTATCCAAAGTAAATTTGATTTTTAAAAAAATAATATCAATAATTTATGGTATTAATTTTAAATTTTACAAAGGGCATACATCAGGTATTGATTATGAAAAGTCTTTACATCAATATGTTAGAGATCCATATTCGGCAGTTAGACCTGAGAAATCAAAAAAAATGCATTACGAAAAAAGATCTGTAAATTCTCTTTCTAATGATATATTAATAATTGGTCAAGAACCTTATGCAAATGTGGATAGGAAATTGTACTATAAAAAACTGGATAGACTTACAAAACATATTATTGAATCTAAAGACTATAATAGCTCAAGTATAATTTATTATAAGTCTCATAGAAATGGTCCAAGAATGCCCCATAGTTATTTAGAAAATAAGTTTTTAGATAAAAAAATAGTTTTCTTGAATACAGATGATAATATTGAAAATCTTTATTTTGATGTACTTAAGACAAAAGTTATATTTACATTTGACTCTAGTGCTGTGTTAAATATATATTTAGGTTCTAATGATGAAACAAGAGGGGAGCTGATTATCAATGTCATGCCTTTTTATAATTCAAATTTAGTTAGACTTTTTTCACGTATGCGTTTTAATATTTTAAAAGATGATTTTTAATATAGTTGTAATAATTGTTGTTTTTTTATTGTCATACCATCTTTATAAGAAAAACCGCTTGTATTTTTTTTGTTTTTTACCCTTTATAGTACAGTATTTATGGATGTTCTTGTCAATTTTAGTGATCGAAAATGGTACTTATGTAAGTGAGCAGGATCGAGATGGGGAATTTGTTTACGCCAATTTTTATTTACTACTTTATTTTATTTGCTCAATAATATCATTTGTCTTTTTTTTTCAACTTTTTAAGAGGGTTTTTAAAGTTGATTTTCCTCGTATTAAGTTTTTAGGTTATAATGAATATAAATTATTGCTAATGATATCTTTCTTTATCATTAGCTTGGGGATTTTAAATATCATTATTTCTCCCTCCACCTATACTGATAAAACCATTAATAAATTTAATTATTGGGATAATACAAATTTAAAGTTTTTAAAAGGTGTTTTAGGAAGTACTATAGGCTACTTTCCTTTTATGTTGGGCATTTTGTTCAGTAAATATAAAAAAACTGTGATATGTTTATGCATACTGTATTTGATATATTTAGTTGGGGTAGGGCAAAAATTCACAGCATTTTTGTACGGAGCGATTTCATTTATGACATCATTCATTATAATTAACACGAACTATTCAGATAAGAAATTACTTGTTGTTAAAAAGAGGTATTTAGTTTTAATTTCAAGTTTATTATTCTCTTTAATTTTAATGAAATACACAGATAAAAACCCATTCAGGCACTTAGGTTTAACTCCATTGGAATCTGTTTTTTACAGGGCGTTTGGTCTGCAAGGGCATCTTTTTTGGGGTACTTCTGAGAGGTATTTATACAATAATGCAGATCATAGCTGGAGATTGAGTGAGTTGCCTTATGGAATGCATGTTTTAATGGATGACTTTACACCTGAAAGTAGAAAAAAATATTTAGAAGGAGCATGGGAAAGAGGGGTTAGTTGGACTAATGCGTATCCTTCAATATTAAATAGAATGTTCCCCATTCCATTGGGTTTATTAGTTCATTTTCTATTGTTTTCTTTCGTCCCTTTTTTTTATTGTTTGTTAGCAAAACTTCTTAAATCTAACAGCCTATTATTATCAATAATATTTTTTCAATTGATTCTCTGGTGCCTTAATGTATATTCAATGGCTTATTTTTTTAGGCTTATTAAGATTATACTTATATTTTTGATAATTGTTTATGTATTCTACTTAATAAGAAAATTAAGACTTGAAAGGGAATGGAAAAATATAAAATAAAAATATTAGAATACTTGTTTAAGGCTTTAATGCTTTTTTTGCCACTTTCCTTATTCTTAGATAATGTGGTTTTAATCATTTTTTCTGTGATTGTAGTTGTTTTTGGTTATGCAAGAAGTATTTCTTTTAAGGGAATTATAAACTACTCTTTGATTCCTTTCTTTGTTTACATTATGTTGATTGGTTTGTGTTTTGGAACTTTCAAGGATGAGATACCTACCTATATTAAAATTTTACCATTAGTAATTATTCCAATATGTTCGTCATTTTATAAAAGTAATGAAAAATTGATATTAGAAGGGCTGATATTTTTATTCATAGGAGTATCAATAGTTCAAATAATTTCTATATATGGAATAGGTAATTATTATCTTTTTTTTGAAGGAAAAAAAAGGCCATTGAGAAGTTATGCTGGTATAAATGAAATTTTGTTTTTTGAACGACCCTATTTAGGTTATTTTTCTTCACTAGCTGCAATTCTTGCTTATTTTATTTTGAAAAAGAAATCTATATTGGTGATGATTATATCAATAATCATTTCATTTTCGATTGTGATAGTTATCTCTGCAAGAATGGGATTTTTGATCATATTCTTTTCCCTTATTATTACACTTTTTTTTGAGTTAAGTAAAAAGAAGAGAATAGTATTTACCTTAGTAGTTATTATTGGAAGTATTTTAATAGTACGAATTTCTGATATACCTCTTAAACATAGATTTATTCAAATAAAACATGATAGTAGAATGATAATTTGGGAAGGAGCTTTAAAACTTTATGAGGAGAGTCCTAGTTATATGTTCGGTTATGCTAATAGAAAACAAATAAAAAGTAAGTTAATAGACTATTATGAAAATAGAGCCTTTTTTGAGTATGAACCAGATAAGATACGTTTTTTAAAACACAAATATAATACCCATAATCAGTATTTAGGAGTATTATTGCATGGAGGATTTTTAGGTTTACTATTGTTGGTTTTTCCAATATTTAATTGTTTGTACTCATGTATTACGAAAAGACAATTATTAAAAAGTTTACTGCTATTGTCTATTATTTTCTTTTTATTTGTTGAAAATTTACTAGCACGTCAAATAGGCGTATACATAGTTGCTATTGTTTTGTCAATAACTCAAAAAATAAACGATGATAAGATTATATAGTCTAGTTCTAATTGGTTTTTTACTTTATTCATGTGAGAATAAAAAAAAAGATGTATTGACTAATAAAGAGTTTAATGACAAAGAATACGTGTTGGACAGTACTTATCAAATAGGAGATGTTAGACGTTATGGTATTTTACCTGAAAAAGGAATTGGAACTCATCCAAATTTAGAAATCGATAAAATGGATGCCATTTTAAATTTGGCAGAAAAAGGGGTGGTAATTTATTTCCCCAAAGGAATTTATAAAAGAACCTTGAAAATCGAGAACAGAAAAAACATCAAAATAAAAACATCAGAAGCAACTTTTACAGGCTCTATTCTTATAAAAAATTCTGAAAACATCAAAGTAGAGGGAACAATAACATCTTTTAACCAGTTATATACGAGGTCTTCTAGTAATTTAGAATTACAAAAGGTAATTATAAGAACAGATACATTATTGGCTGAAAATAAGATGAGAAGTATAGGATGTTCTATTCATGCGAGAACAAAAAACATGAAAGTTGAAAGTCTTGAAGTTTGGGATGTTGGTTCTGGATCTAAATATTATTCTTATGTCAAAGCAGGTTTGACAATTCACGGACATAACGATGAGCCTTCTAATATTTCATTAGGAAAAGTACTTATTAAAAGCTCAGATCGTCATGGAGTTTATCTTACAGGAGAGGAGATAAGTATCGAAAAATTAATTGTTGAAAAATTTGGAATAGGTTCTAAAAAAGAAATGAAACCTATGGAAGGAGGCATTGAGGGGGAGCAGTATAGTTTTGCAGGATTATGGATTAAAAACTGTTTTAATTCTTATATAAGAGAAGTTGTAATTAATTCAGGAAATTCTAATGGAGTTTATAGCGTTAATTTTGACATTGGTGAGAGTTTTAGACCTTTTGATATTGGTAAATTAACATTAATAAATCAGCCAAATTCCTCCATTACAAAAAAGATAATTGGAAGAACAGGAGTAGTTGTAGAAAACCTAATAGAATGATAAAAAAATTAATACGGGACAGTGTTTTCTGTCTAAAAAGGGATAAATGAGTAAAGTAGCTATTATTTTTGGTGGTTCGGGATACATTGGAAAATATCTTTTAGATAATTTATTGAAAGAAAATTTTTTTGATAGATATATCATTGCTGATATAAGGGAAATAGAAGGTTTTAATGATTACATTGATTCTGAAATTTTAATATACAAAAAGATTGATGTAAGAGATTCAATCAAGATACAAGATTTTGATAATTTAGATGTTGATAAAGAAAAAAGTTGGATTTTTAATTTTGCAGCCATACATAGAGAGCCTGGTCATGAATTTCAAGAATATTTTGATACTAACATACCAGGGGCAGAAAATATTAATAATTTTGCTAGAGAGATAGGTGTTAAGAATATTTTTTTTACCAGTAGTATTGCACCCTACGGAAAATCATTAAATCAAAGGATAGAATCGTCTTCATTATATCCAGAGACTGCATATGGAATATCTAAAGGTTTTGCCGAAAAAATACATAAAGAATGGCTAGCTGAGGATGATTCTAGAAGGCTTATTATTGTAAGACCTAGTGTGATTTTTGGACCTAATGACCCAGGTAATGTATATAGAATGATTAAAGCTCTTAAAAAGGGAACTTTTGTGTTGCCAAACGGAGGAGAAGTTATAAAAGCTTATGGATATGTTTATGGTCTTGTTGAAAGTATGTTGTTTACTATTCAGAAAAAAGAGAAATTGATAATTTATAATTATGCAGAAAACCCAGTAGTTCCTTTGCACGAAATGGTAAGTATTGCAAAAAAAGAGTTAGGAATAAAAAAACCTACAATCAAATTGTCTGTAAGAACACTATCTTTGATTGCTTTTTTTGTGCAAATATTATTTAAATTGTTAGGCAAGAAGTCAGATATACATCCAGTTCGTGTTAGAAAAGCTGGCTTTCCAACGAATATCAAACCTCAATATTTAATAGATAATGGTTTTGCGTTTAAATATGACTTTAGAAATGCATTAAAGCATTGGAAAACTATTTCACCAGAAGATTTTAATTAATGAAGGTAGCAATTATTCATTATTGGTTTATAACTAGAAGAGGTGGTGAAAAAGTAGTGGAATCAATTCTTCGTAAATTTCCGGAAGCAGATATCTATACGTTATTCTATGATAAGGATACCTATGGGAATTATTTGAAAGATCACAATGTGTATACATCAATTTTGAATATTCCATTTGTGAGAAAAAGATATCAAAAAGTTTTTCCCCTTTATCCAATAGGAATTAATTCGTTAAAGTTAAAAGATAATTATGATTTAATAATATCATCTGAGTCTGGTCCTGCAAAGGGCATTAAGAATAAAAATAAGGTGCCGCATATATGCTATATACATTCTCCTATGAGATATTGTTGGGGGTTCACTAACGAGTATTTAAATTCAGTAAATAAATTTTTAAGACCAATTTTAGCATTTTTTTTTGAAAGGCTAAGGAGGTGGGATCAAACTACAATTGATAATGTTGATTTATATATAGCGAATTCAAACAACGTTGCTAAGAGAGTGAAAAAATTTTACGACAGAGAAGCAAAAGTAGTTTATCCACCTATAAGTGACGATTTGTTTACTAAAATTATTAGCAAAGAGAATAAAAAAGATGTTTATTTAAGCTTTGGTGCAATTACGCCTTACAAGAGAATAGATTTATTGGTTGATACTTTCAATAAAAATGGAGAAGAATTAATCATAATTGGAGATGGTTCAGAAAAAGAAAAGTTAAAAAAGATTGCCAATAAAAATATTAAGTTTACAGGAGTTTTAGAGTGGGATAATATTGAGGAGATTTTTAAAAGAAGTAAAGCATTGCTTTTTCCTGGTGAAGAAGATTTTGGAATGATTCCCTTGGAAGTCATGGCCTATGGAATACCAGTAATAGCATTTAAAAAAGGTGGCGCTTTAGAAACAGTAAAAGAAAATAGGAATAATGTTGAAGAATCTACAGGACTTTTTTTTGAAAAACAAACGGTTAAATCTTTACAGATAACATTAAATTATTTTGAAGAAATCCAAGATAATTTTAATCCAACATTTATTAAAAAACATGCAGAGAAATTTAAAGAAAAAGAATTTTTGAAAAACATATCTACAGAAATAGATTTATTTATTGAAAAAAATAATACTAAACAACGCATATGAAAAAAATCTTAATAACTGGTGCTGCAGGTTTTTTAGGTTCTCATTTATGTGATCGTTTCATAAATGAAGACTATTATGTTGTAGGTATGGATAACTTCATTACTGGTGACAAAAAAAATATTGAGCACCTTTTAGGAGCTACAAATTTTGAATTTGTTGCTCACGATGTTACTAATTTTATTGAATTAAGAGGAAGTTTAGATTATATTTTACATTTTGCATCTCCTGCAAGTCCGATAGACTATTTAAAAATTCCAATTCAAACTCTAAAAGTAGGCGCATTAGGAACTCATAATTTGCTAGGGTTAGCAAAGGCTAAAAATGCTAGAATGCTTATTGCTTCAACTTCTGAGGTTTATGGAGACCCTCTTGTACACCCACAAACAGAAGACTATTATGGTAATGTAAATACAATTGGACCGAGAGGTGTTTATGATGAAGCAAAACGTTTTCAGGAGTCAATTACTATGGCATACCATAGATTTCATGGTATAGAAACACGTATTGTACGTATTTTTAATACCTATGGTCCAAGAATGCGATTAAACGATGGACGAGTTATTCCTGCATTTATGGGGCAAGCTTTAAGAGGAGAAGATTTAACCGTTTTTGGTGATGGTTCCCAAACAAGATCATTCTGCTATGTTGATGACCAAGTGGAAGGTATATATAGATTGTTGTTAAGTGACTATGTATTGCCTGTAAATATTGGAAATCCACATGAAATTACTATCAAAGACTTTGCAGAAGAGATCATTAAACTTACAGGAACAACTCAAAAGATAATATATAAAGATCTACCTGTAAACGATCCTTTGCAAAGACAGCCTGATATTAGTTTGGCAAAAAAAATATTAAACTGGGAGCCTAAGGTTAATAGGGAAGAAGGTATGAAGTTAACCTTTGATTACTTTAAGAGTTTGTCTGATGAGGAATTATTTAAAAGTGAGCATAAGAATTTTGAAAGTCATATAAAAAGATAGCATTGAGTACATTTAAACAAGGTCGTTATTCGGGTTTTATTAGACCTATTTGTTACTTAATAGATTTATTAATAATAAATGGATGTGTTTTTGTTTATGAAATAAATCTAACCAGTTTATATTTTTTCAATATATATATATCTGTTTTATGGTTCTTTTTGTCTTTTTATGTCAAATATTATGAAGTACACAGGCATACCAGAGTAATTCAAATAATAACACTTTTGTTAAAGCAAATAGTATTATTTGCTTTTGTCCTTTATGCTTATGTTGGATTTTTTAAGCAATTCCATACCAGCACAGATAACTTAGGGAATTATTTAATATTAGTTCTATTGTCGTTAAGTTTTTTTAAATTTCTCACGTATTATCTGTTGAATAAATACAGAAGCGCGCTAGGAGGTAATAGTAGAAATATTATTGTTATTGGAAAAAATGAAAAGACTAGGCAACTTATAAAAACATTCAAGACCCGATTAGATTTTGGTTATATATTTAAAGGGCAATTTAGTGTTAAAGAAGAAGGTTTTTCTTTAAATAAATGTTTCAAATTTATCATTGAAAATGAAATCGATGAAATATTTTTTTCAGTAGCAGAATTATCAAATAAACAAATAAATAAATTAATCGATTTTGCAGATAATAACTTAAGGGAGCTAAAATTTATACCAGATAATAAGGAAATATTTTCGAAAAAATTGAAGTATGAGTATTACGATTATATCCCAATCCTGTCAATTAGGAACATACCATTACAAGAATCATTAAATAAGTTTGTTAAACGATTGTTTGATATTATATTTTCATTACTTGTCATATTTTTTATTTTATCGTGGCTTACACCCATACTAGCAATTTTAATTAAATTGGAATCTAAAGGTCCAGTGTTTTTTAAGCAGTCTAGAAATGGGTTTAATTATAAAGAGTTTGACTGCTATAAATTTAGGTCAATGACCCCTAATAAAGATGCACATTTACATCAAGCTACTAAAGGAGATCATAGAATCACAAAAATTGGTGCTTTTATTAGAAAGACAAGCATAGATGAATTACCACAATTTTTTAATGTACTATTTGGAGATATGTCTGTAGTAGGGCCTAGACCTCATATGGTAAGTCATACAAATATGTACGCAAGAAAAGTAGATAAATTTATGGTAAGGCATTTTGTTAAACCAGGAATAACTGGGTTAGCGCAAATAAGTGGGTTTAGAGGGGAAATAGAAACAGATAAGGATATAATTAATAGAGTAAAATATGACATTTTTTATATTGAGAATTGGTCTATTTTACTAGATTTGAAGATTGTTATTCAAACCTTTGTTAATGCTTTAAGAGGAGAGAAAAAAGCGTATTAATAATGGTATTAGAAGGTAATAATAAAGTCTCAGTTATTACACCAACATACAATTCGGAAGATTTTATTGAGAACACCATAGAGAGTGTCTTAAATCAAACGTATACGTATTGGGAGTTGGTCTTAGTAGACGATGCTTCCAGTGATAGTACTTTAGAGATCATAAACAGATATTCCGAGTTACACTCCAATATAAAAATCATTCAAAATAATACAAACCAAGGTGCAGCAGTATCACGTAATAAAGGAATTGAAGCAGCTACAGGAGATTATATAGCCTTTTTAGATGCAGATGACCTGTGGAAACCAAATAAATTAGAATTACAAGTTAAGGTATTGATTAAAAATAACTTAGATGTTGTATTTTGTAGTTATGATTTAATGAATGAATCTGGTGAATTATTAAACAAAGAAGTTAAAGCGTTAAATGAATTAACATATAGTAAGTTTTTAAAATGCAATTACATAGGTAATTTAACAGGGGTGTATAATGCATCTACATTGGGTAAAGTATATGCACCAAACCTACGTAAACGACAAGACTGGTTATTATGGTTAGAAGCTGTTAAGAAAAGTAACAAGCCAGCATTTGGGTTGGAAGAATCTTTAGCTATTTACAGAGTTAGAAAAAACTCAATATCATCAAATAAACTCAATTTATTAAAGTATAATTTTCTGGTTTACAGAAAAGGTTTAAGCTTTTCATTTTTCAAGTCTGTATATTACTTGATCGTTTTTTTGTTTGAATATTTCTTTGTGAAATCTAGACAGACAGTTACTACTTCACAAAAGAAGTAAACTGCTTTAATTTACCAGATTTGGAGCGTTTTAAGTCATCTTTACGATCAAAAACAATATTGAGATCGGGTTCCAAATACCTTTCGATAGCTTTGTGTATAGCTTCAATTTTGGCTTTAGAAAGTTCTAGATTGCTTAAGTAACTTATTTTAAAAGTGTCTGGTTTTAACTGTTCTATAATAAACGCTTTAACATTACTATTATCCTCAATAACAGTTTTAGTAACGTAATAAAAAGTTAAACCAGCGGCTTTTTTTCCGCTAGGCAAGGTAACAATGTCACTTGTTCTTCCAATAAGGCTTTTTAAAACAGGCTTTTTAAGCGTACTAGCATCATCTAAACAGCCAATATCCCCAATATCATAACGTATAAAAGGGTGGGCTAAATTGTAAAGCGATGTAATAACAATGCGCCCTTCTTTTCCATGAGGAACGGGATTATTATTATCATCAAGAATTTCAACAAATAAATCTTCAGTATTAACCACCCATTCTCTTTCGGTATTACTAAATGCGATTAGTCCCAATTCTGCCGAACCATATTCATTTATTATTGGGATACCTAATTGGTGTTCTAGTAATAATTTGTCATCTTCAAACAGTACTTCGGCTGTAACAATACAAGACTTTAATGTGGGACAAATTGCTTTTAAAATACTATTTTTGTCTCTTAAATACTTTGCAAATTGTACAATAACGCTCGTGTAACCATTAATATATTCAAACTTTGAATTTTTAAACTTAATTAGATTTTTTTCGAACTCACGGGTACTTAAATCAAAAACCGAAAACCTATAGCGATTTCCTAAAGCATCCTTTATACGTTCTTTATAGTATCCTATTTTATTTAAAGGAATGCCATAAAAACGTGCCTGTCTGGAATTTTCAGCACTTATGCCATGCCAATTATATTTGTCTATAAAATTAGCCCAAGTTAGCGCATGGCAATACTTATCTTTAGCAAAAATTAAAGGTGTTCCAGATGAACCTGATGTTTTATGTAAATGACAGTTCTTTTCTGTGAAACCATGAGATAAACGTTCCTTTAAGGGGCGTTGTAAATTAGATTTAGAAAGTACAGGAATAGTATTCCAATCTAAAACATTAGCCTTTTTTGCAAACACTTTATAAAAAGGGTTATTCGTTAGGTGATAAGCAACAATGTCCTGTTTTTTTTGCGCAATATAAACGTTGTATTCCTCTTCATTTTTATTTTTAATGATGGCTAAATCCCGTTTTGCTTTAGCAATAGGAAACCCTTTTAAACGTAATGTAATATCAAATAAATTCAAAAAATACAGGATTGATAAATATGAAATTAACTAGAGAAGCAAAACTAAAGATTTATAGTTTTAAATAAAAAAAAGAACCAATAAGACTAAGCTTAAACTAAAAAGACACTATTTTTGCAGACATTAAAAATTATTATATAATGAATATCTTAATACTAGGTTCAGGAGGAAGAGAACATACATTTGCATGGAAAATAGCACAAAGTGACCAATGTAAGCAACTGTACGTAGCTCCTGGAAATTCTGGAACAGCACAAATAGCGACTAATGTAGCCATTAGTGTTACCGATTTTGAAGCTATAAAAGCACTTGTTTTAGAAAAACGTATAGATATGGTTGTTGTAGGACCAGAAGATCCTTTAGTAAAAGGCGTGCATGATTACTTTTTAAACGACGAAGCGATAAAACACGTTTCGGTTATTGGACCTCAAAAAGCGGCAGCAGAGTTAGAAGGCAGTAAAGAATTCGCCAAAGAGTTTTTATACAGACACAATATACCAACAGCAGCCTACGAGAGCTTTACTAAAGATACCGTTGAAAAAGGGTATGCTTTTTTAGAAACTTTACAACCACCTTATGTGCTTAAAGCAGATGGTTTAGCAGCAGGAAAAGGTGTGGTAATTCTTAATGATTTAGAAGAAGCTAAAACCGAACTAAAAAGCATGTTAGTAGATGCTAAATTTGGAGTAGCAAGTACTAAAGTTGTTATTGAAGAATTTTTAGATGGTATAGAATTAAGCTGTTTTGTATTAACAGATGGTAAAAACTATAAAATATTACCAACAGCTAAGGATTATAAACGAATAGGAGAAGGTGATACAGGTTTAAATACAGGAGGAATGGGAGCCGTTTCCCCAGTACCATTTGCAACAGATGAGTTTCTTGAGAAAATAGAAAATCGCATCGTAAAACCAACCGTAGAAGGTTTAAAGAACGATAATTTACCCTATGTAGGTTTTATTTTTATTGGCTTGATAAAAGTAGGGGATGACCCAAAAGTGATTGAATATAATGTGCGTATGGGAGATCCTGAGACCGAAGTCGTGTTCCCTAGATTAAAAAATGATCTAGTAGAAGTCCTTCAAGCTATGGCAAACGAAACATTAGATAACATCGATATTGAAATTGATGACCGTGCAGCCACAACAATTATGGTAGTTTCAGGAGGTTATCCAGAAGCTTATGAAAAAGGAAAAGAAATAACGGGAGTAGATCGTATTACAGATGCCATTCCATTTCATGCTGGAGCGCAATTAAAAGACGATAAAATTGTGACTTCTGGAGGCCGTGTTATTGCTGTGACAGCTTATGGAGACACATATCAAGAAGCTATAAAAAAATCTTATCAAAACATAGAAAAACTACATTTTGATAAGATGTATTATCGTAAGGATATAGGTTTTGATTTATAAAAACGAGTGAGAGGAAACGCTTTTGTCCTCTTCGTTATTATCATTAAATATTTTAAGTTGCTTCATCCAATAAAGCATAGCAACTATAGCTATAATTATAAATACCCAAGATATTAGGTTTGCAAGCCACCAGTTATCTAATTCTAATGCTCTCATTGCATCTAACGGAGAAAAAAGTACATTAACAAATAAATCCTGTATGGCGTAAAATAAGTCTTTCATGATTAGTATATTTACGTAGCAAAAGTACAAAAACAGTTAATGATAACAAGCTTTTTTAGTAAATCTAAACCGATAAATTTTATTATCGTTTTTTTCATCATGGTTTTGGCTTGCATTATGCCTTATTTTAAGTTAGATGCAGTTACTGTGCCCCCAACTGTTGCAGAATATATTGTTCTGGTTTTAGCAAACTATTTTTCGGTATTACTACTTAATTTTATTGTAGGGAAAAATGGTTTAACAAAATCAAATACTTTGGAGATTTTATTATATGGCTTATTTATACTGCTTATTCCAGCGACTACCAGTAATTTAAAAATAGTTTTATCCAATGTTTTTATTCTATTTGGTTTGAGAAGGTTAATAAGCTTACAAACACAAAAAGAGATAATAAAGAAACTGTTCGATGCTGGTTTTTGGATAGCGGTTGCCTCTTTATTACATGTTTGGAGCAGTCTTTTTTTTCTCTTAATACCTTATGTTATCGTATACTTTACCGATAAAAAACTAAGATATTGGCTCATACCTTTAAGCGCACTAGCATGTGTTTTTATAATAGCTTATAGCTTTTGTGTTGTCTTAGATTATCGTTTAATAGATTATATTTTAAACGGATTTAATGTAAGTTTAAATTTCACTAATTACAATACAGTTGCTTTAATAATTGCCATAACACTTTTGTTTTCGTTTAGTATTTGGGCATCCTTATCTTACATTAAACGCATAAAAGAAAAGAAAAAATCATTGAGACCAATATTTTACTTTATAATACTGTTACTTGCTATTTCGTTTTTGATTATGTTTTTTGCTTCAGAAAAAAATGGCAGTGAATTTTTATTCATATTTGCTCCGCTTACCATAATACTCACAAATTATATCGAAACACTTAAAAAAGGGTGGTTTAAAGAAGTATTTCTTTTAATATTGATTATTGTGCCTTTTGTTTTGATACTTTTATAGTTTTATCTCGCTAGAGAGCCCGAAATAATAGCAAGAATTAATCAAATAAAGTATATTTGTGGTATTAAAATTTAAAGATGTTTACAAGCAAAGCTAATAAGATATTCCAAGACGTTATAGAAACGTACCATGTTATAAATACTGTAGATCAATCATTTAAAAATGTATATCCCGAAAGCGATTTAATAGCGCATTTATTATATAGAAAATGTTGGATAGATACAGTGCAATGGCATTACGAAGATATTATTCGTGATCCACAAATAGATCCTGTAGCAGCTTTAAAATTGAAACGTCAAATAGATGCTTCAAATCAAGATAGAACAGATATGGTAGAATATATTGATAGTTATTTTTTAGACAAATACAATGCCGTTGAGGCTAAAAAGGATGCTACTATAAATACAGAAAGCCCAGCATGGGGAATAGATCGTTTATCTATTTTAGCATTGAAGATTTATCACATGAATGAAGAAGCAACTAGAGAAGATGCTTCCGAAGCCCATAAAGCAACTTGCCAGAAAAAATTAGATATTCTTTTAGAACAACGTGTAGATTTATCTACGGCAATAGATACCCTATTAAATGATATTGAAAAGGGCGATAAGTATATGAAGGTATACAAGCAAATGAAGATGTATAACGACAATGAGTTAAACCCTGTTCTACGTTCTCAAAAGTGATAATTAATCATCCTGAGCGGTATACTAAACGTCTTTCGGTATCGTTTTAAAATCTTGTCAGTGATGGTATCAAAAAAACCTAAGCATATTTTAACGATACGTCTCTCAGCAATGGGAGATGTGGCTATGGCTATTCCTGTTTTAAGAGCTTTAACGCAGCAACATCCAGAGGTTAAGGTGACTGTTTTAACACGTGATTTTTTTAAACCTTTTTTTAGAGATATCCCTAATGTTTCTGTCTTTACAGCAGATGTAAAAGGAAAACATAAAGGTGTTTTTGGGTTATATAAACTCGCAAAACAGCTCAATAAAGCGTATAAATTTTATGCTGTTGCCGATTTACACAATGTGTTGCGAAGTAAACTACTTAAGCTGTTTGTAAAATACCAACAATTAGCAACTATTGACAAAGGACGCTCTGAAAAAAACGCATTAATCTCAGGGCAGAATTTTAAGCAATTAAAAACAACACACGAGCGTTATGCCGATGTTTTTAAAAGCTTAGGATTCACGTTAGATCTGTCCAGTCCTATATTTCCTGATAGTAAGGTTTTAAACAAAAAATTAGAACATTATTTTAGTGGGAAGACTAAAAAACATATTGGTATAGCACCTTTTGCAGCACATAAAGGGAAAATGTATCCTATAGATGTAATGGAAAAACTCATTAAGGAATTATCTAAATCCTATACTGTTATTTTGTTTGGAGGTGGCAAAGAAGAAATAGATATTCTAAATCAGTTTGAAAAGTTTTTTAATAATGTAAATAGTGTTGCAGGCAAACTTACGTTAGAAGAAGAATTGGATGTGATCTCTAATTTAGATGTCATGGTGTCAATGGATTCTGGAAATGCACATATTGCTGCCATGTTAGGTATAAAAGTAGTTACTATTTGGGGTGTTACACATCCTTATGCTGGGTTTGCCCCATTTAACCAACCCGAAGACTATGCGCTTTTAGCAGATAGAAGTAAGTATCCATTAATTCCAACTTCGGTATATGGCAAAACGTATCCTGAAGGTTATGAAAATTGTGCAGGAAGCATTTCTCCGCAAACGATTATTGATAAAATTGAGTGTATTTTAGAAAGCTAAAACTTATGCTAAGTTGGTTTTCAAAATATAGCAATTATTATAAACCAAAAAAAAGCCAAAGAATAAAATAAATTCCTTGGCTTTTAAATTTTATCAAAAAACTAGCTTATTAAGCCATAATATGAAGTTCTGTAAACTCTTTATCAAGAACTAAGCTGTTACCATCTAACTTTAAGTCTTTAAACTCAATTTCTTCGTTATCTAACTGAATTTTAGAAATTTTAAATGGTAAGCCATGTAAATTTAATTTAAAGGTCTTGTAAGATGTAATGTATTTTCCAGATTTGTGTTGTTGAACAATCAACTCATTGCTTTTGCCAAGTAGCTTAAAGCTTCTTAAACTGTAGCGTCCTTTAATGTAGTCGTATCCATCTGCAGCATCTTCATAAACTTCAGAGCTTTCTTTACCTTTTTTGTAGTACACATCAAGTATTAACTCGTTAATTGTTTTTTCGCCAACATATTGCTGAATAGGATATTTAGGGATAATAGCACCTTCTTTAACAAAAATAGGCATGCTGTCTAAATCTGCATCTACCCAAAGTTCTTGCCCTCCTTCAACAATAGTGTCATTCCAGAAATTGTACCATTTCCCAATAGGGAAATACATACGTCTTCCTTTTTGGTTAGGTCCCGTAATAGGACAGGCTAATATTTTTTCGCCAAAAATAAACTCATCATTTCTGTAATGTGTTTGTGAATCTCCTTGATCGTATAAAACCAACGACTTTAAAATAGGCACGCCTTCTTCTACATATCTCCAGAATGCGGTATACAGGTAAGGCAGTAATTGATAGCGTAACTCGATAAACTTTCTTACCACATCGGTAATGGTATCGCCAAAAGCCCAAGGTTCTTGATCGCCATGATCTCCTGATGAATGTGTTCTACAAAACGGGTGAAAAATCCCTAATTGAATCCAACGAGCATAGAGTTCTCCATTAGGTTGTTCTGCAAAGCCACCAATATCCGATCCTATAAAGGAAAACCCAGACATACACATACGTTGTGCTTGTAAATTGGCGATATTTAAATGGTCCCAAGTTGCGACATTATCTCCAGTCCAACTAGAGGTATAACGTTGCGTTCCCGAATATGCTGCTCGCGTAATTACAAATGGTCGTTTTGGATACGAAAACTTTTTTAACCCTTGATAGGTAGCACGTGCCATTTGCATGCCGTAAATGTTATGTGCTTTTCTGTGGCTACATGGATTACCATCATAATCATGCCTTACATCGTTAGGGAATGTTTTTCCTGGCACTTCCATAACGGCGGGCTCATTCATATCGTTCCAGACGCCTTTAACTCCAATCTCTTCAACAAGTTCTTGAAATAGATCGGACCACCATTCTCTAACTTCTGGGTTTGTAAAATCTGGAAAATAACATTCTCCAGGCCATACTTTTCCTTTCATATAAGGGCCATCTGCTCGCTTACAGAAATAATCATTTTCCAAGCCTTCTTTAAATACAGAATATTCTTTATCTATTTTAATACCTGGGTCAATAATAACTATGGTTTTAAACCCATCATCTGCCAACTCTTTAACCATACGTTTAGGATCTGGAAAATGCTCTTTACTCCACGTAAAACATCTAAAACCTTCCATATAATCGATATCTAAGTAAATGGCATCACAAGGAATTTGTAACTCCCTAAACTTAGCTGTAATTTCTTTTACGTTAGATTCTGGATAATAACTCCACTTGCACTGGTGGTACCCTAAACTCCATAAGGCTGGCATTTCATGCGGCTTCCCTGTTAAATCTGTGTAGTTTGCAACGACTTCAGACATTTCTGGGCCATAGATAAAATAATAATTCATCTCGCCACCATGTGCCCAAAAACTGGTTATGTTTCTACGTTCATGGCAAAAATCAAAAAATGTTTTGAAGGTATTGTCAAAAAATATACCATAAGATTTTTTATGATGTAGCGCCGTGTAAAACGGAATGGCTTTATAAATAGGATCTGTATCTCTTCCGTAGGCATAAGAATCTGTTACCCAATTTTGGAACCGTTTGCCTTTTAAGTTATTATCTACAGGTTTATCACCTAAACCATAATAACTTTCTCCTGGTTGTGCTGTTTTAGACATTTTTACCACGTCACCTCCATGCTCGTAGCTTTCTTCCCAGTGAAACCCTAATTCGTCTTGACAAATAAGAACGTTGTCTATAGCATCGTATATCGAAGTGCGTAATCCTGTTTTAGAGATCTTACAAATTAGTTTTGCTGTTGTAATGATATAATTTTCATTATCTTCAGTAACTTCTAAGTGGTTATAGCCTCTACTTGAATATTTTGTAATAGCGTATGAAAAATCGTTTTCAAATATGCCTGTTGTGGTAAATCTAAAACGAAGGATACTATCTCTACGAACCGTTACTTGTAAAATAACATTATTGTCTGTAGTAAAAGAAAGTGTGTTGAGGTTTTTCTCGTATGAAATTATTTTAGAAGGGAAAAGATTGCCTTTGTATTCTAATTCTGTATTTAAAATCATAAATTTTTCAATTTAAATGAATGCCTAATGTACTAAAATTAGCATGCTTTTAGGGTTTAATATTATTAAAAAAACATCACCTTTTTTTGGTTTAAAACAATTTTAAAACGCTAATTTTATGTAATACTAATTTTCTCATATTACGAGAAAATTGGTAGGGGTCAATATGTTATTTTTTCATCTGAAAAATAGTAATGGCTAAAGGTGCCAAAGTAACTTCAGCAGAATAGTCCTTACCATTCCAGGGGTGTTTTTTAATAGTAATTTGTTTTTTGTTCCCTACACCACTGCCTCCAAATTCTTTAGCATCACTGTTAAAGATTTCTTTTAGTTTCCCTTTAACGGGAATACCAATACGGTACTGTTTTCTAATACTAGGCGTTAGGTTACATACCACAACAACGTTTTCTTCTGGATTGTATCCTTTTCTTATGTAAGACATCACACAGTTTTCGTGATCATCATAACTTATCCATTCAAATCCTTCACCTGTAAAAGGTTTTTCGTAAAGAGCCGGGGTTGTTTTATATAAATTATTAAGGGCTTTATAGTAGTTTTGTGTATTTTTATGAGGCTCAAATTCTAACAAATTCCAGTCTAAACTTCCTTGAAAATCCCATTCGTTATACTGTCCAAATTCTCCACCCATAAACAATAATTTGGTACCAGGGTGCGTAAACATACACCCGTATAATAGGCGCAGGTTGGCAAAGCGTTGCCATTCATCACCTGGCATTCTCCCTAAAATAGAGTTTTTACCATACACCACTTCGTCATGAGACAGCGGGAGCATAAAATTTTCGGTAAAAGCGTAAGCCAAACTAAAAGTAATGTCGTTTTGGTGGTGTTTTCTATATACAGGGTCTTTGGCAAAATATTCTAAAGTGTCGTGCATCCAGCCCATCATCCATTTCATGCCAAAGCCTAAACCTCCTAAAAATACAGGTTCTGATACTTTAGGAAACGCTGTAGATTCTTCAGCTATGGTTTGTACATCTGGAAACGATGCATAGACTTCTTTATTAAGCGCTTTTAAAAAGTCTATGGCAGCAAGGTTTTCGCGCCCGCCATAAATATTGGGTTCCCATTCACCATCTTCTCTGGAATAATCTAAAAATAGCATAGAGGCCACAGCATCTACACGTAAGCCATCGGCATGGTACTGGTCCAACCAAAATAAGGCATTACTAATTAAAAACGACCGTACTTCGTTACGTTCATAATTAAAAATAAGGCTTTTCCAGTCCTGGTGATAGCCTTTTCTTTTATCGGGATGTTCATAGAGGTGAGAGCCATCAAAAAAACCAAGTCCGTGAGCATCTTCAGGGAAATGCGATGGCACCCAGTCCAGTATAATTCCAATATTGTTTTGGTGTAGTTTATCTACTAAATATTTAAATTCTTCGGGATAGCCATAGCGCGATGTTGGCGCAAAATATCCTGTAATTTGGTATCCCCATGAGGGATCGTAAGGAAATTCCATTATGGGCATTAACTCTACATGAGTAAAATTCATGTCTTTAACGTAGTTCACTAAATCGTCTGCTAATTCATAATACGATAAAAATCTATTTTCTTCTACATGTTTTTTCCAAGAGCCCAAATGCACTTCGTAAACCGAATAAGGGGCATCTAAGGCATTATTTTTTTTACGGGTTTTCATCCAGGAACTATCCTTCCATTGGTAATTGTCTTCCCAAACTATAGATGCCGTATTTGGTGGGTGTTCGCAACGTCTTGCATAGGGGTCCGATTTCTCTGTTTTTATACCATTATGGTGACTTTCAATGTTGTATTTGTATAGGGTGCCTTTTCCTATTGAAGGAATAAACCCTTCCCAAATCCCACTGGAATCCCAACGTACATTTAATTGATGTTCGCCTTCGGTCCAATAATTAAAATCCCCAACAACCGATACGTGTTTTGCGCTGGGCGCCCAAACTGCAAAATAAACACCTTCTACACCATCAACAGTTACTATGTGAGATCCAAATTTTTTGTAAAGTCGGTAATGTTCACCAGCCTTAAAAAGGTTAATATCAAATTCTGTGAATAAACTAAATGATGTTACGTGTGCCATATATTATAATACAAATCCGTTAGGGATTATCGCTTCTTTTTTAATCACCACAATGCCATCTTTTATAGCATAAAGATCTGTTTCGGTATTTTCCAGATGAGGACCGCCATTTATTCTAACGTCATTACCAATACAACAGTTTTTATCTAAAATGGCATTTTTAATAAAACAGCGTTCTCCTATGCCCATAGTGTTAACATTTGGATTATTTACTTCATCTAAACTTTGATAATGATCACAACCCATCATGTAGGTGTTAATTACGGTAGACTCGTCACCTATTCTGGAGCGAATACCAATTACCGATTTTTCGATTTTGGCAGCACTAATAATACAGCCTTCTGCAATCACCGTTTTGTTAAGTGTGGTGCCAGATACTTTAGTAGTAGGGAGCATTCGGGCTCTTGTGTAAATACGTCTGGACTTATTATATAAATTAAATTTAGGGATATCGTCGGTAAGACCAATATTGGCTTCAAAAAACGAATCTATATTTCCTATGTCGGTCCAATAGCCTTCATATTGATAGCTAAGTGTTTTGTGCTTATCAATGCTTTGCGGAATAATTTCTTTACCAAAATCTATGGTGTCTGGGTTACTCATTAATTCCACTAAAAGCTCACGATTAAAGACGTAAATCCCCATGGACGCGAGATAATTTCTACCTTCGGCTTTCATGTCTTCACTAACATCTGATGTCCAATCGGGCAACAAACCAGCATCTGGTTTTTCTATAAACGAGGTTATTACGTTTTTCTCATCTGCTTTTAATATTCCAAACGATGTGGCGTCTTTGGCGTTTACAGGAATGGTCGCAATAGAAATTTTAGCTTTACTTTTAATATGTGCTTTTATCATAGCATCGTAATCCATCTGGTATAATTGGTCTCCCGAAAGGATAAGTGCATATTTAAAATCATGCCTTAAAAAATGATGCATACTTTGTCTTACGGCATCGGCAGTGCCTTGAAACCAAGTTTTGTTTTCCGGGGTTTGTTCTGCAGCGAGTACATCTACAAAAGCCGAACTAAAAAAACTAAAGTGATAGGTATTTTTAATATGTCTGTTTAACGACGCCGAGTTAAATTGCGTTAACACGAAAATGCGCTTAATATCAGAATTAATACAGTTTGAGATAGGAATATCCACTAAGCGGTACTTTCCAGCAATAGGAACAGCTGGTTTAGAACGCTCTTGCGTTAATGGATGTAATCTGGAGCCTTGTCCTCCTCCTAAAACGATGCCTAAAACTTGGTTGTTTATCATAGTTTAGTTTATAGATTGGTAAAGATTAATATATTGTTTAGCTGAAACGTCCCACGAATGGTCAATTTTCATAATGTGTTTTCTTATCTGTTTAAATTTAGTTTGGTCTTTGTAAAGTGTCATGGCGCGGTCTACAGCACCTACAATGTCGGATACTGAAGCCTCATTATGGCAAAGACCGAAGCCATTGTCTTCTGAGATATCTGTTATAGTATCTTTTAAACCGCCAATACGTCTCACTATAGGAATAGTGCCATAACGTAGGCAATACATTTGGTTAAGTCCGCAGGGTTCTACGCGTGAGGGCATGAGTAAAAAATCGGCGCCTGCGTATACCACGTGCGACAATTTTTCGTCATAACCAATAAAGGCGTTATAACTGCCTTTATACTCACTTTTAAGCGCTTCGAACTGTGCTTCTTGTTCTTTATTTCCAGAACCTAATAGCAGAATGGAAGCCTCGTTCTTTTCTAGTACTTGCCTAAACGCATCGGGGAATAAATCCGATCCTTTTTCGTACACTAGGCGTCCAATAAACCCAAACAGTGGTTTATTAATATCCAGATTAAAGCGTTCACACAAATAGTTTTTATTGGTTAGCCTGCCTGATGCTACATTTCGTAAATCGTAATTGGCTTTAATAAAAGGGTCTGTTTTAGGATTCCATACCTTCCAATCTATACCGTTTAAAATACCCACACATTTATCACTTTCGGCAGATAATAAGCTTTCTAAACCTTTTGCAGACGTTTTTAATTCTTCCATATAGCTGGGTGATACGGTAGTAACTCTCCAGGCACATTTTATGGCAGACGCCAAAGGGTTGATGTCACCTCCCCAGTCTAAGAGACCAACATGATCAAAATTAAAAGCAGGAATTAAACCTACTTTATCATGAGGAAACCAGCCTTGGTATTGCGCATTGTGTATGGTTAAAATGGTAGGGGTGTGTTTAAACACCGTGTAATCATAACATTCTTGAGTCATAAACGGAATCAATCCCGTATGGTGATCATGACAATGTAAAATATCTGGAGTTTTATCTAAAGTTAACAACCAGTTTAAGGTGGCGATTTGGAAGGCTAAAAAGCGTTCGGTATCGTTAGCAGAATACACATAGTCTTTGAACAGTAAATCGGGCACGTTAACAAAGAAAATATCAAAACCCAAGGTATTCTCGTTAAGTGTTAAAATACTAAAATTATAAGTGGTGTCGCCCAACTGTAATTGCGACTCATAAATTGCAGTAAAAGTATTGCTTTGGGTAAAGGCCTTATCATAGTAAGGCATAATTACTTTAGAGCTTATTTGTGATGCCGTTTGGTATTTGGGTAAGGCTCCTACAACATCCGCTAAACCGCCAACTTTAGCAATAGGATAGCATTCTGCACTTATATGTACTATGTCCATTAATCATGAATTTACTTACGTTTTAAACTTACGAAATTCTTGGCAAGAATGACACCGAAATTTAACTTTTTACTAAAAAAACACCTATGCGATTGATAAATAATTAATAAACAAAAAATTAGCGGTTTTGCTTAGAATTCTGTAAGGAGGTGATTGTATTGGTTATGTTCATTTTCTTTTTTCTGAAAATGGTTGTTTATGATGCTATTACTAGGAATTTGCATATTATAGCTATTAATGTAACAGCTCGCAAAGGCGCTAAGGCGCAAAGTGTTTTGATAGTTTCACACACAATCAAGGTTTTGACACTCTATGGTTTTATGACTTTGCGATATAAGACATCACTTTTTAGTCTCTCAAAAAGATCTATCCGAAGTTTCGGGAGAGAAGTTGGAGCTTGTCATGCTGATGGAGGTACGACTGAAGCATCTCATATTCAATAAGGCAAGTGTCTGTTTAAAGTAGCTCTCTCTAGGGTGCACCCACATCTTTTTAAATGAATTAATGTGCCAAATTCGGTTTCTTACTACAAGAGCATAAGGTGTGATTTGAAGATGCCTAAATTAAAAATTTTATAAGACATTACTATTGCTAACAATCAAGAGAAGGCAGCATTTGTATTGACTAGACTATCTTTCTAGCTATTGGTGTTTGGTTCAATAATTTATTAGAGTTTTACACCTCCCTTAATCCCTCCTTGATAGGAGGGAAACTCAAACTCAAAAGTCTTTCCGCTAAAAAGAACTCCTGAGTTTGTATATTTTTCAGTAGCAAATTGTAAAATAAATATAGTACATCGTCGAGCATTTACCATTAGGCAGTCCTAGACCCATCGTAAGGATAGAGAACAAAACAACGAAAACCAGGAGCATAGATTGAGCTGTAGCAGAGGGGGCGACGCGTTGTTTTGGTATTGGTTTGTTTCTAGCGTAGTGCGAAACGAAATCTCTATCGATGGGGCGTCTTTTCTTTTGTTACTTTTCTTTGGACGAGACAAATGCATAGCATTCATGAATACCACTTTAATAAAATAGAGTCAATGAATAAAGAAAAGTTAATTAAAATTGAATTAATTTTTTTTTACATCCTTTGTGCTAAGGAACAAGGTGGAATCTTGCTCTAATAAGATATCTTGTTGCTCATATTTCGCTCAATGTAATTGCTCGCAAAGGCGCTAAGACGCAACGTGTTTTTTTGCTTTATATCAAATCAAAAAGACGTATGTCATGCAGAGCATAGCGAAGCATCTCAATAAATAGCGATCAAAAATGGGATGCTTCAGTTGTACCTCATTTCGGCAAGCTCAATACATCGCATTTCGACAAGCTCAATGTAACACCTTCTGGATGACAAACATCCTAATGAGATATCTTGTCGCTTATATTTCGCTTAATGTAACTGCTCGCAAAGGCGCCAAGACGCAAAGCAACTCAACAGTTCCCATAAAATAGATACTAACGCAACACTTTGCGACTTAGCGCCTTTGTGAGACAATATACTGCTTTTTAGTCTCTCAAAAAGATCTATCCGAAGTTTCGGGAGAGAAGTTGAATCTTGTCATGCTGAAGAGGGTACGACTGAAGCATCTCATATTCGGATTTATTATTGGAGATCCTTCGAATTTCCTGATTCTTAAAGTACAGCGATCCTGTTTCCATTTCATTGCTAGACCCAATGTTTCAACATAGAAGTTTCACTACCAAAGTTTACCGTTGGTCTAGTAAATCTATAGACTCTATTTTCTTATAGTATATTTGTTTTTAGATTCTTTTTTATGCTTAAAGCCCTTATCCATATTCTATGTTTTTGTTTTGTTTCTGTGCTGTATGGACAGGATGGTGATTTTGAGGTGTTGTTGGATAGTATACAGGAATTGAGGCGGTTGTCTAGAAATGAGAAATTAGATATTGATACCCGGTTGAAGTATGGAGAAAGAGCTAGCAACTTGTCTCATAAAACTAATAGAGATTCTATTATCCTTAAATCAGATTACTATTTAACTTATCTTTATCAGTATAATCAGAAAAATTTTGATAAGGCAAAAATTTTGATTCAAAGAAATATAGAATTAGCAAAAAATCTTGATGATTATAGAACAGAAGCTATTTCGAATATTTTTTTGGCTTATATATATCGTCAATTACAAATTCATAATGATAGTGCTTATTACTATAATTACAAAGCACTAAAAATCTTAGAGTCTTTTAATAATTTAAGTAGAGAAGAAGTTTTATTTCGTAAAGCAAATATATATTCGAATATAGGTTCAATGCAAATAGGTGAGCTTAACTATATTGATAGTCAATCTTCTATAATAAAAGCCATAGAGTTATTAAAGAGTTTATCAGATAATAATCTTGAGAATAAAAAGGAATTATGTAACCTTTACATTTTATTAGGGTTGACTTCTAGTAAGTTAAAGGAATATAAAGAATCGTTAAGTTATTATTGTAAAGGGCTAGAAATATCTAAACAAATAGAAGATATTAGGTATTTCTTATACTTAAAAATTGACATAGCTCAAGTTTATAAAGATTTAGGAACTTATGAAGAAGTATTTAAAATTTATAATGAGCTTTTAGAAGACAAAAGAATAGAAAAAAAAGATCCTAGTTCGTATGCTACTATTTTAATTAATCTAGCATATACTAAACATCTGTCTGGTGATAAGGATTATAAAAAAATAGATTCTTTATTTACAAATGCGTATTCAATTTTTGAGAAGTTAAATCTGTCTTATGAACTTTCAGCTTCAGGCAATGACATTGCAGAGTTTTATTACACCCAAGATAAAAAAGACAAAGCTTTACATTATACTAAGCGTTCATATAAACTAGGAAAAGAAATCAAGAGATATGAAGAAGTCTTTAGATCTCTAAAAATGCTCTCCAAATTAAAACCAGGCGATTCAGGAAAAGCCTATTTACAAGAGTATATCACACTAAAAGATAGTCTTATAGACGTTGAGCGTGTGAACCGCAATAAATTCGCCCGTATAAAATACGAAACCGACCATTACGAGCAGGAAACCAAACGCTTAAGCCATCAAAACCTGCTTATAGGCGGCATTGCAGCTGTATTGGTATTAATAACCGTGTTACTCTATTTTATAAAGCAGCAATCTACCAAGCATAAGCTACTATTATACAAGCAGGAGCAGCAACAAGCAGGGCAGGAGATTTATAAACTCATGCTTACCCAACAAGAAAAACAGGAAGAAGGGCGTTTGGAGGAGCGCCATAGAATCTCCGAGGAAATGCACGATGGCATTTTAAGCCATTTGTTTGGGACACGTCTAGGCTTAGCCTTTTTAAATATAGATAGTGACGACGCCACTAAAACACAATTTAAAAAATTATTAGACGAGCTACAGGAAGTAGAAAAAGAAATACGGGACATCTCCCACCAATTAAAAAAGGATGAGAGTATAACCAAAGCCAATTATGCATCTTTATTAAAACAATATATAGGCACACAAAGTACCTTAGGTGGGTTTGCGCATACTATAACTACTAATGTGGATTGGACGGCTATACCCGATACTATAAAAGTGGGGTTATACCGTATCTTACAGGAAGCCTTAAAAAATATAATAAAACATGCCAAAGCCACTAAGCTAAGTGTAACATTTAATAAAGACAGCGACCAATTATATGTAACAATAGCAGATGATGGCGTAGGTTTTGATACCAGTACAGCAGCAAATGGTATAGGCTTAAAAAATATTAGCTCTAGAGTAGCGCAATTAAAAGGCTCTATAGATATTACATCGCAAATAAACAAAGGCACAGAACTAAAATTAACCATTCCCATAACCCCATAATTATGACGACATACAATAGCTTAATTATAGAAGATCATCCCCTAATTGTAGATGCTTATAAACGTGCTTTTGCAGAAGTAAAAACACAAGCAGAGGACATTAATTTTAATATCACTACAGTTGATAATTGTGATGATGCCCTTGCAAAAATTGAAGAAGCCCAAACAGGAACTCCTATAGATTTAGCCTTTTTAGATATTAAACTGCCCCCCTCTAAAGATGGAAAGATAATTTCTGGGGAAGACTTAGGTGTTGTTTTAAGAAAAAAACTGCCTAAAACCAAGATTATCATTGCAACGACTTACAGTGATAATTTTAGAATCAACAGTATTTTTAAATACATTAACCCCGAAGGGTTTTTGGTAAAAAACGATTTAAATCCGCAGGAACTTATTACTGCCATACAAACCATACTTGGTGGTGCGCCACATTACAGTAAATCTGTTATTGAGCTTATGCGTAAACGTGTGTCTCACGAAATTGTCCTTGATGAATACGATAGAAAATTGCTGTACGAACTCTCTATGGGCAGTAAAATGAGTGAGCTTCCAGACGTGATTCCTTTATCCATTGGGGCAATAGAAAAACGCAAACGTAGTTTAAAAGAAGCCTTTGGCGTGCTAGATAAAAATGATAAAGCGCTTTTAAAAGCAGCCCAGGAAATGGGGTTTATTTGATGCGTAGCGCCATACTGAACTTGTTTCAGTATCTTTTCTAGTTTAATTTATTTTTCACTTTAGAGGCAGTAGGCAGTAGGCAGTAGGCAGTAGGCAGTAGGCAGTAGGCAGTTAAAAAGTTGGAAAGTTGGAAAGTTGGAAAGTTGGAAAGTTGGAAAGTTGGAAAGTTGGAAAGTTGGAAAGTTGGAAATAAGCTTAACAAGATACGATTTTCCTGTTGGTAAAAATGAAACAACTTAATCGTTACTGTTTTTTTAGTGTCATGCAATTTAAATACATTCAATAGTCAATAGTCAATAGTCAATAGTCAATAGTCAATAGTCAATAGTCAATAGTCAATAGTCAATTCTACGGAAACTCCCTATTTTTTCTACGGGAAACCCCTATCGCTTTACCAGTAATTCTTCATTTTTTTGTTGATAGGTATTTTATGTGTTCTAAGAGAGTGCATGTAAAGTATTAAAAGCCAAAATTTAAAATAAAACAAATGAAGATTATCAAAGTAGCCCTTTTATCCATTGTAGTAGTAACATTAACAAATTGTGCCTCTGGTTATAAAATGATTGCGCCTAAGACAATTAATTACTATTCAACGGATGAAGTTAATAATGTAAAACTCGAATATAAATATGATTTATTAGAAAAGAAATATGCAAAAAAAGAGGTGAATAAAGGCGTTAAAGTTGTTGCTGTTAAGCTTACTAATAATTCTGATAAAGATGTGATATTTGGTAAGGATATTACGTTAGCTTATGAAAATGGTACTGAGATTTTTGTTATGGAAAATGATAAGGTTTTTAAAGCGTTGAAACAACAATCGGGCTTTTATTTATTCTATTTACTGTTAACACCAATGAATTTTTATACCACAGAAAACGGCAGGCAAACAAGTTCTACACCAATTGGGTTAGTAGTAGGACCAGGTTTAGCGGGTGGAAACATGATTGCTGCAGGTTCTGCTAATACTAAATTTAAAGAAGAACTACTAGCGTATAATATTATTGGAACCATTATTAAAAAAGGAGAAACTAAATATGGGTTAATAGGGATTAAGGCAGACTCTCACGATGCATTAAAATTAAAAGCCGAATAAGTTGTTTTTGTAATTCTACCAATTCTACCATGCCTAAAGCATACAACGTTTTAATAATAGAAGACTATCAATTAATTATTGATGCCTACAAACGTGCGTTTTTTGAGGTAAGTAATAAGGAGGAGGATATAGATTTTATTATTGATAGTGCTAGTAATTGTGATGAAGCTCAAGCAAAAATAGAAGAAACTAAACAGCATGTATCCTTAGACCTCGTGTTTTTAGATATAAAATTACCACCATCTAAAGATGGTACACACTGCTCAGGAGAAGATTTGGGAGTTACCATAAGGAAAACATTTCCCGAAACTAAAATAATAATAGCCACTAATTATTGTGATACCTACAAAGTAAACAGCATTTTTAAACAAGTAAACCCAGAAGGTTTTCTGGTAAAACACGATTTAAGTCCCGAAGGACTTATTATAGCTATAAAAGAGGTGCTCTCGGGATCGCTTTATTATAGTAAATCTATTATTGAGTTAATTCGATAATAAAAACAACCTTGTTTTTTAGTGTAAATAAACAGACGTTTTTTCTTGCAAACAGATGATTTTACTTTAAAATAATTCATTAAAACAGCAATTTTTATGGTTTTGCCTTAGTTTTTATAAGGCAAAACCATAACAGGGTGTTATTTATTCTTCTTTTTTTTGCTATACGCTATCGTGAATTTTTAAGGGATAGAAATTCATAGGTAGTTGGTAGTAGTTAATTTGGTTAGTTTTTAGGTTTGTTTTTAATAAATCTAAAGCTTAAAAAAGCTATCCATTAATTTGGGTAGCTTTTTAAATTTTTTAATCATTTGACTTCAATGCTGCCATAAACACTTTTGTGCGTATCACTACATTAATTATCTGCTTTTTTAAAGGGATATAAATACCATTTGGTCTACTTCATTATAATTTAGATAATATCAATAAAAGTGTTTCGAAATTAAAAAGTAAATAGCATGAAATTTAAATGATGATTAGGGAAGGTAACTGGGTGAAAACTTAGTGTTTTATGGGGATACGTGTTTGTAATTTACTAAAAAAAATATTCAATTTTAAGAAGAAATATGTACATTTAATTGCGAGGAGTTGAGGTGTTTTTTTGTTTTTTTAATGTACTGTACTGAAAGTCAGGAAGTGATAAAAATAGATGCACCTTTTTTAGTGCGCATTATTACTATTAGATTATAAGTTTTTGAGTATATATAATTAAGTTTATGACAAATTTGTGTAAAAAAATAAGTGAAAGTAAATGGTTTCAAAATTTTGTTACAGCTGCTATTCTTGTTGCAGGTGTTTTAGTAGGAGTAGCAACTTACCAAGATTTTTCTTTGAAGCATGAAAATTTCTTAGAGTTATTAAATAAAATAATTCTTGGGATTTTTATTCTTGAAATTATTGTAAAAGTTCTAGCAGAAGGTAAAAAGCCTTGGTTATATTTTACAGATGGTTGGAATATTTTTGACTTTATAATTGTAGCTGCTGCTTTTCTACCTTTTGGGGGGAGTTCTATAGCTATATTGCGTTTACTACGTTTACTAAGAGTTTTAAAGCTCATTAAAGCCTTACCAAAGCTTCAAATGTTGGTGGGAGCACTTTTAAAAAGTTTACCATCTATGGGTTATGTGTCTGTTTTACTCACATTATTATTTTATATATATGCGGTTGCTGGTGTTTTCTTTTTTGGAGAAAACGACCCCATACATTTTGGAGATTTACAAACTTCAATGCTTTCTTTGTTTAGAGTGGTGACGCTGGAAGATTGGACAGATATCATGTATATAAACATGTTTGGCTGTGAAAACTATGGGTACGATGGTAATATGGATTTATGTGTTAATTCCACAGGGGCTTCAGCTTTATCTATTACCTTTTTTGTGACTTTTGTTTTAATAGGTACTATGATATTTTTAAACCTTTTTATAGGTGTTGTTATGAACGGTATGGATGAAGCTAAGAGTGAAATGTTGTTAGAAGAACAAATTAAAGAAGGAACGGAGTCTTTAAATATTGAGGATATTGAGAATAAAATTTCTGAATTGCAAGAGGTGTTGAATTTGTTTAAAGTACAGCAAAAACTAAAGTAACATAGTCTTAACTTAAAGCGAAAGCTTATTAATTAATATTAAAACAAATTTTAACATGGGAATTTTTAACAAGATTAAAAACAAATTAGGTATTGGAGGCGTAAAAGTAGAATTGCAAATTCCAGGGCAAGTCTCTAAAGACAGTGGATTAGTAGAGGGTAAAGTAATATTAACAACAAAAAGTGAACAGGAAATTGTAGAAACCGAAATAAAATTCATGGAAGAGTTTACTACTGGGCGAGGTGATGATAAAAAAACTAAAGAATATGAATTAGGCGTTGTTAAATTTTCAGATACTTATACTATAAAGCCAGGAGAGGTTAAGGAGATTCCTTTTAAACTACCCTTTGAATTTATTAAATCTAATGCAGATTCATTAAAAGAAAAAGGAGGAGCTCTTGGAACATTAGGTAAAATGAGCAAGTTTGCAAATAATGAAAAATCATCTTATTATGTTGAGGCAGATGTAGATGTAAAAGCAGCCGCTTTAGATCCTTCAGACAAAAAGGATATTAAATTGGTTTAAAAGAGAAGTATTAAAAAACAAGGAGATGAAAAGCTCCTTGTTTTATTTTACACCTATCCGAAAGTTTAGATGATAGACCGCTAGGCTTCAAGATCAAAGAATATAGACAATTAATTTACAGTACATTGTGTTTTTTTATACAAAATACATGATATCATTTAAGAAAAGATAAACTCCTAAAAAATTGCCTCATAAGATCCTAAAAACGTATAAATATTTGATTTTACATGTCTTTTGTCTATGTTCTATAAGTGAAACGGTCTAGTTTCCCAAATATCGGATGCTAGTGATTTTATTTCTATAAATTTGTTATTCATTAAAGTTTAAAAAAGTATGATTGTTTAATCATTCAACTTTAACACCGCCATAAACGCTTGTTGAGGTATTTCTACATTTCCTACTTGGCGCATACGCTTTTTACCTTTTTTCTGTTTTTCTAATAGTTTACGTTTACGGGAAATATCACCACCATAACATTTAGCAGTTACATCTTTTCGTAAGGCTTTTACAGTTTCACGAGATATAATTTTGGCACCAATAGCGGCTTGAATTGGAATGTCAAACTGTTGACGTGGAATTAACTCTTTTAATTTTTCACACATTTTTTTACCTATAGTTTGTGCATTATCAGTATGGATTAATGCCGAAAGCGCATCAACAGATTGTGCATTCAATAAAATATCTAAACGTACAAGTTTAGAGGTTTTCATGCCAATTGGATGATAATCAAAAGAAGCGTAGCCTTTTGATACTGTTTTTAAGCGATCGTAAAAATCAAAAACAATTTCAGCCAAAGGCATTTCAAAAGTTAATTCGACCCGCTCTGTTGTTAGGTAGGTTTGATTGGTAATAATACCTCGTTTTTCGATACACAACGACATTACATTACCAACAAAATCTGATTTTGTAATTATGGTTGCTTTTATATAAGGTTCCTCAACGCGGTTTAACGTAGAAGGTTCTGGTAAATCAGATGGATTATTTACAATAATAATGTCGTCTGGATTTTTATTGGTGTAAGCATGGTATGATACGTTTGGTACTGTAGTAATCACGGTCATATCAAACTCACGCTCTAAACGTTCCTGGATAATTTCCATGTGTAGCATACCTAAAAAGCCACAACGGAAACCAAAGCCCAATGCTGCTGAACTTTCTGGTTGAAATACCAAAGAGGCATCATTTAATTGCAGTTTCTCCATAGAAGAGCGTAGCTCTTCATAATCTTCTGTATCTACAGGGTATATGCCTGCAAAAACCATTGGTTTTACATCTTCAAAACCCTCAACAATGTTAGTCGTTGGGTTTTCAAAATCTGTGATGGTATCTCCTACTTTTACTTCTTTGGCTGTTTTTATACCAGTAATTAAATAGCCTACATCGCCTGTTTTAACGCTTTGTTTTACAACTTGTTCTAGTTTTAAAGTGCCAACTTCGTCTGCATAATAATCTTTATCTGTAGCTACAAATTTAATTTTTTGCCCTTTTTTAATTTCACCATTAAACACTCTAAAATAGGTTTCTATACCTCTAAAGGTGTTGTAAACAGAGTCAAAAATTAAAGCTTGTAAAGGCGCATCTGGATCACCTTGTGGTGCTGGTATACGATCAATAATAGCAGCTAGAATATTATCTACACCAAAACCTGTTTTTCCACTGGCATGAATTACTTCTTCAGGTTCACAACCTAATAAATCTACAATATCATCGGTGACTTCTTCTGGATTAGCACTAGGTAAATCTACTTTGTTAAGTACAGGGATGATTTCTAAGTCATTTTCTAAAGCTAAATATAAATTAGAAATGGTTTGTGCTTGAATGCTTTGTGCTGCATCTACAATTAATAAGGCGCCTTCACATGCTGCAATAGATCGAGACACTTCATATGAGAAATCCACATGGCCAGGAGTGTCTATTAAATTCAATACATAGTCTTCACCCTTATAGGCATACTCCATTTGTATGGCATGCGACTTGATGGTGATACCACGTTCGCGCTCTAAATCCATATTATCTAACAATTGGGCTTGCTGCTCTCTAGCAGTTACCGACCCTGTATAGTCTAATAAACGATCTGCAAGTGTGCTCTTACCATGATCTATATGTGCAATAATGCAAAAATTTCTAATATTCTTCATCAATCTGTTACTCGATAATCGAGATTTAAAAGCTTTGAGGTTCACCTCAAAATTAAAATTTATTTTCTATAAATTACCTCTGGTGCTCATACTTAGGTAGTTTGCTTAACAGCAATAGAGGTGCAAAGATACTCTATTTAATTAAAGATAAAAGGGTGTTTTTACGATCCTTAGTTCCTGTTATTTCTCTACAACAATATACAGATAGTCTCCCAAGTTATTTTTATAAGACGTCATAACTTTTTTAATAGCTCCTTTATCAATATCGGTTCGTAAAGTAGCGCGTCCTTTTTCTATTTCACTTTTATTTGCTAAATCTGAAAATGAAGAAATACCGTTTCTAATATTTTTATCAAATGTCTAAATAAAAGGGCTTTTTTTAGGCTGTAAATGGTATATCATGCGTTTTGCCAGATAAGGGTCTGGTTTTCTAGTAGTGTTGAATCCTATTTCTATAGTATCGTATCTAGCTTTCATAAGTGAGTTTATGCCATCATACGGCCACAAATCCCCAAACTCACAATCACATAAATGGCAGCTAAAATAAATAAGACTTTGGCTGCTTTTTTATGCTTTTTAAAAACAGCTGCGCCTATTATTGCTAGGATAATGGCAGGGCCGAACATAATGGCTATGAGTAAATAAATTAATCCGTTTAGGTTTCCTATTTCTAAAAAATATGGCATTAACTATTTATTTTAATGAAAACTTAAATTATTTAACGTATAACCACAAACACCTAGACCTACAAGTAAATAGACTGCAGCTATGATGTAAAAAATTTTAGCTTTGTCTTTATTGTTTTTTGAACGTTCTTTAGACCCCAAAACAGTAAAAATAATTGGTGGTCCAAACATGATTAAAATGATAAAAAATAATATGCTCATTATAACGGTGTTTAGTATTTAAAGGTACTATTTTTTAATTAACCTTTTAACCCAGATTATGCATTGGAACTTCGTTATGAAGCTTTGAGGCACAATAAACACTTATTTTTTCTTGATTTTAGTCCCGCATGCGAGAGTGAAATCAAAAAAAGCAGCGAAGCAGAAGTGTTTGCAGTAGCTTAGAGCTGTAATAGATTTCCCAATGCATAATCGAGACTTAAATGCTCCGAAGTTAGCCTCGAAATCAAAATGTTTTTTCAATGAATGCCTCGTAGGATTGCCCGAGGTAGTTTACTTTAAGACTGTGGTATTATTCTTTAATAAATTTTTCACTAATAGTTCCTCTACTGGTTTGGATATGTATAAAATACATGCCTGTTTTTAAATTGAAAACTTCAAAAGATACCTTATTATCATTTATAAGTGATTTAGAGCTGATTATTTTTCCTGTTAAATCGGTAATAAATGTTTTAGCATTTCCTTGATTACTGTTAAAATTAAATAGGATATTGACATAATCCTTAGCAGGATTTGGATATATGCTAATGCCTTTTTCTAATATTTCTTCATCATTAATATCAAGAGGTGAATCTACACGTTTAGATACTGCTTGCCAATTGCTGGGATCATTACCAAAACTGTTTTGATTAACTCTTTCTAAATAAGCATTAAAACCATCGGCTTCGACAGGCCAAGGCGTTTTGTCGTTATATGCTACCTCTTCAATAGTTATGTATTCAAATTTAATATCTCCTTTTTTAGTATATTCGGGAGCAGCTTTTAATAGCTCAATAGTTTCTCCAGAGTTGCTTAGGCTACCATTCATATTAAAAATTTGAGTATTGGTAGCTAATTCCTGATCTTCTATAAAATCATTAATATTCGCATCTTCCTCTATTATAAAAATGGTTTCATTGGGAGAGATGCTTATTCCTGTTGGGAAATCAAAGCCTATTCCTCCAACTTTCCAAGTGTTATTATTGTTATCGTTATCAAATAAATTAACGTTAGTATTAGTTATGTTTTTTAGTGCTATAAATTCAGGTGTATCTCCAGTAGGGTTATAATTTATTTCTGAAATAACGATAGGCCCCACTCTAGGAAGGCTATTGGTGTTGCCCAGAGTTAAACTTTCCATGGCTACAAAAAACTCTTTTTGCTCGCTATTTGTATATCTTCCAAAACTAACACCATTTTCAATTTCACCAAACGATACTTGGGTTGCATAGCCTGTTAAATCGTTAGAAACATTTCCCGAATAAAGAACAACGTCTTCTCCATGAGAACTTAAAGAAAATTCGGAGCCAAATTCATTAGATGCATATTCCAATGAACCATTATTGTAATGGCCTTCATTAAATACCAAATAACTATTTGCAGGGATTAATGTGTTTGGGGGAATTTGCCATCTTTTAGGGTTGTCAGTTTTGTCAGATAGAAACCAATAACCAATATCAATCGCGCTAGCTGTAGGGTTATATAGTTCGATAGCGTCTACTTGAGGTTCGTCGGTATGAGACAGTATTTCAGTTATAATTATAGGACCATACGAAACACCAGAATCATCAGCGTTGGGAGAACCATTAATAGTTGAAGAGGCTTTCCAATAATTATAATCAGCAGGATTTCCTGTAGGATTAATAGTTGTTGGCACTAGAGAGTTTCCTAAGCCATCTGGAGCCGTAGGCCAAGGCAATTCATCTTTGTATTCAAGTGAAAGCACTGTATTGCCTATAGCATCTACCAATAATATTTCTTCTCCAGAATTTTTTAGACTCCCTTCATATGTAAAATTAGGATCAAAACCGTATCTATCATTAAAACTAGCCATGTCTGAGGCTAAAACAACAAAATCCCCAGGGTTTAATATGGTCGTTCCAAATTCAAAATCAATGCCTTCTTCGAAATATAACCCTGTAAGGTTTATAGCTTCAGTTCCCGTATTTTTAAATTCAATAAACTCAAATAATTCTTTGTCTCCATCATCTAAATCCAAAGGATTGTAATGAATTTCTGTAACTTTTAGGTGTTCAAAATTATCATCTATTGTAATTCTTAAATCGATTAGGGAACTCCAATTTGCTCCATTTTTAATACGTGCTTTGATATTTGCAGAATAAGCAATTTGAATGGATGCATCATTTAATATAGAAGCTGCATTAGAGGCTATATTTCCTCCAACTAATCTAGGGTCTGTTCCATTGGTAGTGTAATATATTGTTCCAGATGAGTTAGGGTTGTTAAAGTTAACCGAGGTGTTTGTAGCTAAATTAGCTTCTCCTCCTACTAAATCTGTACCGTTATTAGATAATACTGGTGGTAATAGACTTGTATAAATCCCTAAGTCTTTAAATTGTTGGATAACAACATTTGTTCTAAATGGCACAAAATCATTTAGAAGACTTGCGACATTATCCTCCCAATTTTGATGATTTTGCTCTTCAGCCCAATACGTTCCATCTCCCCATCTGGCAGCTTCTGCTATAACAGGAAGGTTTATTTGGTCTCTTTTTTCTTCAAACCTTTTGAGTACGTTAGCAACAGTAAGTACACCGTTATTTTCAAAATGGCGATAGGCTCTATCTGCAAATTTAACTCTATATTCAGCGTTATTCATTAATTCTTGATGAATAGCTACGGGGTTCATCGAAATAAAGTCGGATGAAAAACTTGTTACACTTAAAGGGTAGTCACCGTTAACTGCATACGAATACATACTTTTCTCCATATCGTGGACTATCCACTTAAAACCATCTGGGTTTTCACGATTATAAATAGCTATAAAATTGTTAGGCTTTGTGCCTCCAAATTCTACAATAGGACCATCTTCACTCCCCGTATAAAAAGCTATTAATAAATAATCTATTAGATTATCAATATCAAGTAGTCGTTCTAAATTTTTATTACGAGACCCATCAGGGTTCATCCCTTGAATATCAAAATAATCTGTGTTAGAAGAAAGACCAGCTAGTACTTTGTTCCACATTCTTATGCCCGAATCTGTATTTCCTTCTTTAGCAACGACATTTAAATCATTAGGGCCTAAAGGATCTCCATCAGGTTTTAGGATATCATAATCGTCTTTGTCTCCACCAAAATAAGTTTCAGAGAAATTTTCTTCAGCTCTTTCTTGTATTTGATAAAGTCCCCAGTACATTCCATTTAGGTATAAATGACAGTATCTACTTTTTGTATAGGCATGTCCCATTTCTCCTTGTGTTTCTCTTGAGAAGACTTCTTTAATAAAAGTTGTTAAACCTGGTCCTTCAAAAGAGTTCCATGATTGGTTTTGAGCGCATCTAAAATCAATTTTGTCGAATGTGTCTGTGCCTTCATCTCCAAAAACAGGAAATACCAATTTTGAGTCACCATATTTTTTTTTGAATAGTAAACGCATAGAATGTTTTGGGTTCCCAGGAACACGACTAAACCGACCTCTAATTCTAAGCCCTGCATCAACTTGAAAATTAGTGTTATTTTTAGAATTAATCATTTCTACAGAAACGGGGCGCTCCCAATCGCTACCTTTATTTGCTGCATTAACATAAATACCATTGTCTTCATCAAACATATCGTCATTATTAAATACTAATGAGTAGGTAGGAATATCTAATAACGCATCATCAATTAAGTTGGAATACCTCGGGTCTTCTGTTGTGAATGTAGACATTTCATAATCAATATCTTGTCTTGTTCCAAAGCCAGTCCAGCCAGCAGTGTTATTATATTCTTCTGGCCAAATTCCTGTTGGGTTTGTTTGCGAAATAACGTTATCTTTAAAGATATAAGTATGCGTAGTTGTTTTACTAGGGCTGTAGTTGTCTGCAGTAGCAATAGCTCTTACATGAACTCCTGGTGTTATGCCGCCTCTATTTAACAAGCTAGTAGGGTCTATTGTTATTTCTGCTGGACTATCTACCGTAATACTATTTGAAGAATTTTTAGGATCACTCCCATCAAGTGTGTATACTATTCTTGCTCCATTTAGATTTGAACTAATTGTTAATGTAAACGCATTGTCGTAAAAGCCTCTTGTGTGCGAAAATGTAGGTTCTCCTATAAAGGTTTGCGAATAAATAATTGCTGGGACTATTAAAAATATAATTAAAAGAGATCTTAACATGTTTAATGTGCTTATTTTCAGGGAATATAGGTTTTTTATTTTAAACCTGAATTATAGATTATAGAAATGATCTACTGCAAAAGACTAACACAACTGTATGTTTTATTTTGCACCATTAAAACATACGAATTTCGTACAAATAACTGTATTTATTTTCTTTCTAATCTATTTGTTGGTTATTTTGCGTTACAGAAATACAGTTTTTGGTCATCTAAATGCACAACGGGTTAGAATACTTAAGTAAGATAAATATCTAGCACAGATAGATTATACCAATTCTACTACAAAATGCAACATATAATTGGTTTCTTTTACATGATTTCTGCGTTACAAAAATAAACCATAAACTAAGGCTATGCTTGATTTTTTAGCCTTGAACTCCTATAAAATAATTCAAATTATTTATATCGCATTTCATAGTAGAATTGGTATTACATCTATATTAAAAAACGCCACTACAAACACCTAATCCAATTAAAGCGTAAACAGCAGCTATGATAAATAATATTTTAGATACTTTTTTATTTTTCTTTCTAAAATACAATCCAATTAATGCCAAAATTATAGGTACGCCATAAGCTAAGAAGATAAGAAATAATACAACCCAGATTAAACCATCATCACCATGAGGAGGTCTGTTGATCAAGTATATTATCATGATAGTTCGTTTCTTAGTTTTTCTAAGTGTTCCTTTTTATCATCACGGTAAAACAGATTCATAGTTTCAAAAGGAATGATTTTATTGTCTTTATCCACTATATGAACACATGATTTTTTTATAGCACGTACATCAAAGTTATAGGCATCTATAAATTGCATTATAATAATACGAAATAAATTGTCGTAACCCAAGTTAGGGGCGTCTATATTAGGTAGACAGCACATAATGCTTTTTAAGTTTTCTTCGGCAACTTCTACGGAGTTTCCTGTGCTAAATAATTCAATCATTTTTCCATGAAGGTTTTCGTCCTGCTCATAAATAATAGTGTTTTTACTGTTATCTAATAAATCGTTAGGGTTGATATAGCGTGTTAATGGAAATACTTCGTTATCTAACTTAAGAGCATAGCCCATGACTAAAGCGTCTGGATTACAGGGGACAGGCAGTAAATCGTCTGGATTAAATATAGTGGTTTGTTCTAATATTTTTCTACGTACTTCGGTAAGCGTCATTCTATCGGTTGCTGGATTAAAATTATCCAGTCGTCCTGCTATTTGTGTAGGTTGAAAAGTAACACCACGAACACATTTTTGCTGTAAGGCATACTCTATTATTTTACCAATCTCATGATCGTTTAAGCCTTTTTGTAGTGTAACAACTAATGTTGTTGAAAGATTAAGTTTGTTAAGATTATCTAAAGCCTGTTTTCTTATATCATTTAAATGGGCGCCTCTTAATTCTTGTAGGGTAGTGTTTTCAAAAGAATCGAATTGTAAATAGATTTCAAAATCGGGAGCATATGTTTTTAACTTTTCAGCAAAGGCAAAATCTTTAGCTATTTTAATACCATTGGTATTTAGCATTAAATGCCTAATAGGAAGCGATTTCGCATAATCCATAATCTCCCAAAATTGAGGATGAATAGTGGGCTCACCTCCCGAAATTTGTACCACATCGGGTTCCTTTTCGTTTTTAACTATAGTGTCCAGCATGGTTTTTACTTCTTGTAGTGTACGGTGTCTTCCGTAAGTTGGAGAAGAACCCGCATAACAGGTAGGGCAGGTTAGGTTGCATCTATCGGTCACTTCAATAACTGTTAAACAGGAATGCTGCTCATGGTCTGGGCATAAGCCACAATCGTAAGGGCAACCATAGTCTGTTTTTGTATTAAAAGTGTATGGTGTTTCGCTGGGTTTATTATAGTTTCTAATGTTTTTATAATAGTCTATATCATCTGCAATTAATACTTTAGAATTACCGTGTTCTTTACAACGTTTTAGCATGTATACCTTGTCGTTTTCAAATACAATTTTGGCATCAATCCGTTTTAAACATTCAGGACAAAGGCTTAAGGTAAAGTCATAGTACGTATATTTTCTAACGGGCATAAGTAATGGTTTGAAAGATGAATTTTGAATAAAATAACCAACAAAGTACACATAATAGTTGAATACTACTTAGCCCTAAGGTGTAAAACACATTAGGTTTAATAAATTCTATACAAAAACGAAATCCAAAATACCCCAACATAAACCATTTAAAGAGGTCGCCGTTTTTTTGAGTAACATGTTCTTTGGTGTATTTTAAAATGATAAATAGCAAGATGAGAAAAACCAATTCGTAAAGTGAGGTAGGGTGACGCATAATGCCATCTCCTAAATCCATGCCTAATAAAGACGTCGTTTCGCTACCATAGGTAAATTCGTTTATTCCTGATAAAAAACAACCTATTCTACCAATAAAAATGCCCAAAATAATGGGGAATACAAATAGATCGCCCGAAGATTGTGTTTCGCTAATGCGTTTTTTTGCTATTTCAACACCAAGAAGTCCTCCAAATAGGCCACCCATTATGGTTTTGGTATTGAGTAACTGGATGATGTTATTTTGTGTAAACGCGATAACTGGATTTTCTAAAAACCCAACCAAACGAGACCCTACCAGAGCACCAATAGCCGCACCTAAAATTATGGATAATCTGTTACTTGACGATATAGCGTCTTTAGATTTTCGTCTTAAAAAAAGATAATACCTAAAGGCGATAAAAAATGCTAAGTATTCTAGAATAAGGTGAACATTTATTTGGTAGCCAAAAAGTATAGGTTCAAAAGGGATTTTCAATAATTTATTTTTTATAAATATAGTAAGTTTTTACAGTACATTTGCAGTGAGATAAAATTCTAAAAAAATGAAACTCCTAACCCTAACCGTATCATTTTTTTTAGGACTGTGTTGTACATATGCCCAAATAAACGCAGCTAAAGAAAAATTTGCATTACCCAGCAGTTTAAGTGAAAGCTCTGGCGTTATTTTTTTTAATAATAAGCTTATTACACACAATGATTCTGGTGGAGAAAATAAGTTGTATGAGCTAGATACGATATCTGGTACAATAACCAGAGAAGTCACCATATCTAATGCGGTGAATACAGATTGGGAAGATATAGCACAAGACGAAACAAGCATTTATATTGGTGATATAGGTAATAATTCTGGAGACCGAACGGATTTAAAAATCTATAAAGTGAGTAAAAATGACTTTATAAATTCATCTTCTGTAATGGCAGAAACTATAGGGTTTAGCTATGCAGATCAAATAAGTTTTACTACAAACCCTAACAATACACCATGGGATGCAGAGGCACTTGTTTCTTTTGATGCTAATAATCTCATGCTTTTTAGTAAAAACTGGGTAGATGGTACTACCAAAGGGTATTTAATACCAAAAACTTCTGGAAATTATAGTGTGAGTGCATTACATTCGACTTTAACTAGTGAAGGTTTAATTACAGGAGCAACCTATAACGCAACTACAGGAAAGTTATATATGGTTGGTTATAGCTCCATTTTACAGCCATTTGTTTGGGTGTGTGAAAATTTTAGTGGCAATGCTGTTTTTTCGGGAACAAACACAAAAACCAATTTATCGCAGTTTGCTTTTGAGCAAGCTGAAGCGATAACTCATGTTGACAATAATCGCTATTTTATAACTTCGGAATCTTTTACAGCTTCTATAATTTCAGATTATGCTAAAGCAATGGTGTTTTCTACTAATGATGTGGTATTATCGTTAAACAAAAGCATGTTTAATAGTACTGTTAAAATATATCCTAATCCAGTTAGAAGCTTTTTTCAAATTGATAGTGACGCTATACAACAAGTAGAAATTTTCGATGCTAAACAAGTTCTATTGTTTAGAGGAAACACAAATAGAATAGATATGAGTGCCTTTAATCAAGGGATTTACTTTGTAAACATAACATTTGCAAATTCATATACCATTGTTAAAAAAATAGTGAAGCGCTAAGGTTATATCAATTGTAAAATCTTATAATATTTCTTTAATTAAGGTGAGTTCGACATTAAGATTACTGACAATAAGAATCTTACGATTTAACTCAATAAAATCGTTGTCATTCAGGCATTATCAAAAACAAAATATATTTTGTTGAAGATACAAAGCGAAGCTTTTGAGGAAGAATCTACTCTAAATGAGATTTCTCGTCGCTCGTTCCTCTCTCTGTCGAAAATTTTTTTAATTCTAAAATATGATATTTCAATTGTTTATAATTACAAACAATCTCTCATTACGGGAAACCGTAAAGATTTTTTTAAAAAACAATCTATATTTGCTTCGTGTAAATAAAGAAACCCATCAAGATTTAAAAAATTAGGGTTTCCCCATACAAAAAGTAAGGCAAACCCCTTGCGATAGATAAAATCATTAAATTATTTTTGATGACTATTCATTAAGGATAGAGTTAAGGCCTTAAAAGCCAAAATATGTGTTTATTGTTAAATTTTAAAACCTCTTTTATGAAACGCACTAAAATTTTGTGTATTCAAAGTTTATTAAATCCATTGATAACAATTGGATTATATGTGGTCGCCCTTTTTTTAGGCTGTGTAACACATGCACAAACTGGTATAGATATTAATACAAATGTAAAACATGAAGTAGGCGGCATATCAACATTCCAAAGGTCAAGATTTATTAACGTACATAGTACGTTAATTGACCAGGAGTGGGACGGTGATAATTTCACAAAAGATTTAAGGCAAGATGTTTTAGAAGATCGCAATGTGTATTTAGGAAGAGATGCGGGAGGCGTATCCTGGTATTTAAACGATATAAGCGAAGACCCTAACAGAATAGGATTTGCAGACCCCGAAGAAATTACCTCAAAAGGCGCTATATCAAAAGAATATTTTAAATACTCTTTAAAAGACTTACACAAGTATCGGGAAAGACAAGATGTAATTATAGGGCCACCATTTCATGTTTTTTGGGCAGGCAAAGGCAAACAACCCACAAAAAAAGGTTGGACATTAGCCAGTGCAGAAGCCTCAGGCGAATTTATAGGGCGCTATGTAAACGCATTTTTTGGAGAAGATAACGAACCCAAAACGCCAAAATACATAGAAATAGTAAACGAACCCGCTTACGAAAGATTGGGAGGTGCCTATAACTACACCAATTCCATAGAAGAGATCGCCAATTACCATCTGGAAGCAGTAAAAGCCATAAAAGCACAAGTACCTAATGTAAAAGTAGGCGGCTATACCACAGCATTCCCAAATTTGGAGGTAGGAAATTTTAAACGCTGGGAAAACAGGTGGAAACACTTTATAGATACCGCAGGAAGCGCCATGGATTTTTGGAGTGTACATTTATACGATTTCCCAGCCATAAATAATGGTAAAGTACAGCTAAGGTCAGGTAGTAACATAGAAGCGACGTTCGATATGATAGACCATTACAGCAAGCTAACACTTGGCGAAGTAAAACCCTATATTATTTCAGAGTATGGAGCGCAATGTCACGACTATTTTCAAGAACAATGGAGTTCTTACAGGGACTGGCTGCATATAAAAGCCTTAAACGCACAGTTAATGGCATTTTTAGAGCGGCCCAATACCATAGCAAAAGCGATGCCTTTTATAGTATTAAAAGGCGAATGGGGTATGTGGGGCGACATCCCCCACCAAACCCGATTATTGCGCAAAGAAAACGAGCCAGCAAGTTATACAGGAAAATGGGTATACACAGACCTCATAAAGTTTTACGAGTTGTGGAAAGATGTAAAAGGCACACGAATAGATACCAAATCTACCAATCCAGATGTGTTAGTAGACGCTTACATAGATGGTGACAAACTCTATGTGATTATAAATAACCTAAAGGTTACCCCAGAAGCCATAGCTTTAAATCTAATAGACACCAGTAAATTAACAGTAACCAAGATAGAAAAAAAGCATTTAACACTAATAGATAAAAACGTAGTACTGGAAAAAGAAACACTAGCGAACCAAAAAACAGTAACACTGGGTGCAGCATCTACCATGGTACTCACCTATAGTTTTAACAGCCCATTAACTATACATAAAACCTTAAAGGAAACAAAATATTATGCAGACACCTATTACCAACCCATAGTATCTCAAAACCCCGTGACATTTAAAATAAACAATGTTAGAAAAAGTAACCACGGCGAGGCGGTATTAAGATTAGGTGTAGGAAGAGACCATAGCAAATCACTACAACCAAAGGTAAACATTAATGGAAATACTATAGAATTACCAACAGATTGGCGAGGGTACAATCAAGCCGATAGAGAACGCTTTTTTGGGGTGTTAGAAATCCCATTTTCATACAAGCTATTAAACGAAGGAGATAATGAGATGACCATCGAATTTCCAGACACAGGCGGCCATATTAGTAGCTGTGCATTACAGGTATTTAATATTAGTAAAACCATGAACTAAGGTCAAAAAGAACATCGTATGTAAGAATTAACTCCATAAAAACACCAATTAAAGCTAATTTTGATGGTTTTGCCTTATAAAAAGTAAGGCGAAACCCTCATGAGATTTTCTAAGTAAAGAATATATTTGGAGGCATTTTACAAATTAGCAAATAGCTTGAATGTTAGTTTAAAGATGAACTACCAGTATTAGTATGGCTACTGTTGAGAAAAAGCATATGGCTAAGTGTTATTGTATAACCGTAATATGAGTGTGAGTTAATCTGTTATTAAATAGGTTGGTTTAAATTTTTAAGAAACACAATAAAAATAATTTCAATGAAAAAAATCTTAGTACTGGCATTTATGTCGTTTCAAATGATTATGTGGTCGCAAAACTCTTCACAGGTAAGCGATTTTGTGGGTTTTGGCAACAGGTCTGTTGGTGAATTTACTGGTAAATTTGAAAAAGAATTTCCTTTATGTCAATTATCAGCTCATGGTTTGCATCTTAATATAGGATTACATTATAGTTCAAATGGATTCCAACCCAATAAAGATTCAGGATTAGTAGGTTATAATTGGTTTTTAAATACAGGAGGAGCAATTGTAAGAAAAGTAAAAGGGGTAGAAGATGAGTTAAGAGATGACAGACCAAAAAGTACAGATCCTAATGATAATTTTATAGATGGCTTTCTTGTAGGGGTAAAAAAGTATTCACCTAATAAGGATGGCATGTTTGATTTTAACAAACAAGAAATTAATGGACAAGATGAGCATGAGCTGTTTTTTGGACCAGAAAATGATCAATACGATGGTAGACCAGATGAGTTTTCCTTTAATTTTCATGGGATATCAGGACGCTTTTTTTTCGATGTAGATGGGCTGCCTAAAGTAATAACTAATAACGGTGCTCATTTTCAAATAGACGTTACAGGATTGGAAGAGCAGCGTGCCGAAGAAGGTGAGTTTGATTTATGTGCGCCTAAGCATTCAGAAATTATTATTACTGCCGATAATGGGTATAGGTACTATTTTGGAGGACATCCAAGAAATTTAGAATGGCGAATAGCTGTTAATTCTAATGAAAAACGACCAGTAATTACAGCATGGAATCTACGACAAGTCGTAGCTCCTAATGGAAAAGCATTAACCTACGAGTATGCAGATTTAAATATGGAACTTTGTGAATTAAATGCAGATGGTTTTTATTCAGGATCTATAGCAATAAATGTTAATCCTAACGAAAGCACTACAGATAGTGATATTTATTATGATTCCAGATTTATTGATAGATACGTTTACGGTCCTTTAACAACTAATCCAAGCCCTTATTCAACAGTTGTAGAAACATTTACATTAAAAAGGTCGAAATTAAATCGTATAAATTTAGCAGGATTATACTCTGTAAATTTTAATTATGAAGAAAGTGATGTAGATCACAATTTTGAAGTTTATAAAAACTTTCAACGTTTTAAGCTAAGTAGTATTGTTGTAGATGGTATAAATATACCAGCAAAAGAGGTTAGTCTAAAATATAGTTATTTAGGAGGTTCTGATTATAACAGGCAGTTTTTACAAGAATTACAAATAAATGATGAAGACCCTTATAAGTTTGAGTATTTGGTGGATAATACCACAGTTTTTCCAGCCTATAATACAGCAAATTACGATCGCTCTGGCTATTGGTACGAAGGAGTAGAATCAGCATTAAATTATTTTGGTGTAGGCGCAAGGTATGGAGAATGGGTTAATGGAAAAAAAGTGTATAAAGGCACTAAGTTTTATAGATATATAAATAACAATGACCTACAGACAGAGGAAGTCGCTAAGTCTAGTTTAAGAGAGAGGTCAAAAAAAGGAGTAGGCTTGCTTTCAAAAATAGTATTACCAACAGGCGGAAATATCCAAATAACTTATAAGGAATCAAAAGTTGAAGAAATAAAAGGAAGTTCAGAGATTGGAAATATTGATTTTGATCTTATTTTGTCTAAATTACCCATAAGTAACGGACAATTATCTAATGTTTTTTTTGAAGATGATATTGATTATATATCTGAAACAATACAGCATATAGTAGAAACAAAAGATCATGACTATATTATCCATAAAAATGCTAATGGAACCTATGTCATTAAGTTATATTTTAAAACGGATAATGTACTAGAAACATATAGAGCTGAAGAAGAAGGAATAAATTTTCCACCAATAGCATTAAAAGACTATGATGATCCACCAAGACTAATTTTATCAGAAATACTATTTGATAATGAAGGAAAACCAATTTCTAAGACGTCTTACAGGTATGGAGAATTAAATGTAAATACCAATTATATTGTAGATGCAGCTTTGGTGAAATTATACAGTTATCCAAACGGCATTTCAAATAAAATAAGTCTTACTAACTATTTATTAAGACAAGAATTACATTACAGTTATAATCCAGAAATAGATATCCCTTCAATATTATCTCATTTATGGTCTACTTATAATTTTGATAACCCAGTACCAACAATCCAAGCTTCAGATATTACATTGCTATCTCAAACAAACTATACTTTTGATACTTATAATAAAATAAAAGAAGTAGTAACCACAGGACAAAGCGATTTAACAACAGTAGAGACATATACTTATGTGCATGATTATAAAAATGTTACAGCAGGTCAGTATAATGCATTGTATAATGAAAATAGGTTGTACCCTGTAAGTAAAACAAGTTATATAGAAAAAGGAGGTGTTAGGTATCCAGCGAATGTTAGTGTAACCACTTATAAAACGACACAGGGTAATATAGTACCAGATAAACAATACCAGTGGACACCAGAAGGGGCAAGTTTAGTAACCCAATCTGGAACTAATATTTCAAGTGTAGGAAGTGTGCAAGTATTAGATACAGAGAATACCACTATTACATCATACGATACTTATAATAATGATGGTATGGCTATAGAAGTGAGTGATAATACCGATAGTTACTCCTACACTTTAGTTGATGTTATAAATGAAGGTGTGATAGCAAGTTTTTCGCATCTTACCCAAGCAGAGTTTAGCAGTATTCCGTTTTCACCAACAGCAGCACAGTTAAATAATAATATGGGAGGTTTTAGTAATTATAAAGAGTATTTACAGAATATTTTTTCTTTGGACCGCAAGCTGCATAAACCAGGACTAAATGTTACTACGTTTAATGCTTTTACAAATCTTTTAAGAAACACTTTTTCGTTATCAAACAATATAGATGCTATAGCGTGGATTCAGGCAAAGGAATTTGAATATTTAAGAGCTTATTTAGCCCAGCATTTTCCTAAAACCACAGCAAATTTTAGTGTTAAAAACGAAGATGGTTTGGTAATACAGCAAATTGATGTAAGGGGGAAAAGTGTGTATTATGAGTATGATGATAAACATCGTTTAATTATCACTAAAGATCAGTACGGAAATATTATAAAACACTACAAATACAATTATTAATAATAAAGGAAATTAATGATGATAAAAAATATAATTTCAAATCGTTTACAAGAAGTTTTTACAATTGTATTGTTAGTAATAGGTTTTGGTACATTATATAGCCAGCAAGGCACAATAGAGATTCCGACACGTCACGATCAACAGCATTATTATGTGGGAGATATAAATAGTGTTATTTTTAAATTAGAAAAAGATGTAACTTGGTCTACATTAGAAATAATTGAGAGTAAATGGACGATTGATGGGGATGAGTATTTTTCCTCTAATGATAATACTACTTATGGCTATATTTGGCAAAGAAAAGGGGAACATCGTATTGAATTCGAAGGTAAAGCCAAAATAAGTTATGATCTGGATTATGTAAATGTTCCTGGAGAACATATTATAGATATCTCTAGTGCAGCAAAAATTATTACAGTAGTAGATGCTTCAAATTTAAGCGATCATATTGATCCAGAAGTGGTTTTTCAAGGTTGTGATGCTTATATTTCGGCTAGAGGAGCTATTCCCAATACCATTTGGAAAAACCCTGTTTTACAAACAACCCTAGCTTACCCTCAAAAATGGTTTGTGGTAGGTAGTAATAATGGTACAGACATAATTAGTGAAATAACAAACCCAGAGAATTTAGCAAGGGCTTCCAGCGAAATTATATTGGCAGGGAACACCTATTATATTCGTAAACAAATAGATTCTAATGGTGATGGGATTTATGAGTGGGCAAATGGTTCGTTAGCCATAGATATAGATGCTAGTTTAGCTTCCGGTGAAAATCAAATATGGTGGTATAAAGATACAGATAACGATGGCTTTGGAGAGAATAATCCATCAGACCCAAATACTAAAATAAAAAGTTGTGTACAGCCTAATGGTTATGTCTCCAATAGTTTAGATCAATGTTTTGGGAGCCCTGGTAATAATTTTGGCTGTTCAGATAATATCTTTAGAGAATTTATTTCACAGGAAAATTTTGTATATCAATCTACTCCTCAAAAGCCTATACAAAGTATTGATGAGGTAGATAATTACGTAGATGTTGTAGAATCTGTAAACTACTACGACGGGTTAGGGCGATTAAAACAAGAAATAGCAATAAGACAATCGCCTACAGGAAAGGATATTGTTCAAAACCATTATTACGATTATGCTAGTAGACAGCCTAAAAACTATTTGCCTTATGTGTCTGCATATCAAGGGGGTGTAGGCGATGCTCAATCCCATACAAGTAGTATAGAAGGGTATTTAGAAAAAACATATTACAAGAATAAATACCCCGAAGATTTCCCCTCTCATTTAGCAAATATAAACCCATACAGCGAGATACTTTTTGATACAGATGGCGCAAGTCCCCAAAAAGTAGCAGCGCCGGGAGAAGATTGGGCTATGGGCGGCGGACATGAAATAACATATAATAGAACAGCTAATAGTACAGGCGATAATGTATATAAAATAATCGCAACTACCACAGCAAATATAGAGGCCGTAAGCTTAAATATAGATGGGTTTTATGCAAATGGTACATTGTTTAAGCAAACTATAAAAGATGAAAACTATGTAGAAGGCTCTAAAAACCATAGCACAGAAAGCTATACCAATAAACTAGGACAGGTGGTATTAACAAGAGCCTTTGTAGATAACCAAGCAGTAGATACTTATAATGTATATGATGAATACGGTAATAAGCGTTATGTAATAGCACCAAAAGTAAATTTAAGTAATGGTTTAAGTGCCATAGAACTAGAGGAGTTATGCTACCAATACCAATATGATATTAACGGACGTGTTATTTCACAAAAAGAACCAGGAAAAGCTTGGGTAAATACAGTATACAATTGGTCTGGACAACCTATTTTATCGCAAAACGGGATACAGGCAGCAAAATCTCCTAAAGAGTGGACTTTTAGCAAATACGATTATTTTGGGCGTGTAGCATATACAGGAATAATAAAAAGTAATAATACAAGAGCCCAATTACAAGCCCAATATGGCAGTAAAACAGGATTTAACTGGTATGAAGAAAAAATAAAAACGACCCCACCAAATACTATTGCAGGCACAGCTTTGTATTACACTAATGGAGCAGCTCCAACAGTTATTGATAAGGTTCATACTGTAAGCTATTACGATAATTATACGTTTAATTTAGGAGGAGCAGCTCCAGAGAAAGCATATGGTATTATGCCAACCGCAAACGTTAATGGTTTAGCAACAGGGAGTAAAGTACGTGTTTTAGGGACTAACCACTGGATAACAACAGTAACCTATTACGATGATGAGGCACGCCCTATATATACCTACAGTACAAACCCCTATTTGCAAACCACAGACAAAGTAAAATTAAAATTAGATTTTACAGGGAAAATTTTAGAGAGTACCACCATACATGAAAAAACAGGACATCCAGCAGTTACTACAATAGATTACTATACGTACGACCATATGGGCCGTTTGTTGTCTCATGAGCAAGATATTAATGGTAAACGTAAAGAAGTTATTGCGCGACATGTGTACGATGATCTGGGACAACTAGAGAAAAAACATGTGGGAAGTGTAGTACCTATAGTAAGTACATACACAAAAAAATATAATGTTCACGAAACAGGAGAAATTATTACTAAATTGGTACCAGCTAGTTATACTTCTGGCTTATCTACCTTAGAGCAAATTTCTGGTAATGGTTATGTAAATTATACATTACTAGATAAAGAGCGTTCTGCTGTAATTGGATTATCTTATAACGATGTTAATACACAAAGTAATAGTATTAACTATGGTATAAGTACCAGTTCTGGTACAGCCCAGGTGTACGAGAACGGTGTGGCAAAAGGTAGTGCTGTAGCGATAGAAGATAATGATAGTTTTAGGATAGAGAGACGTGATAACATGATATATTACAGTAAAAATGGTAAAGTGTTTTATATATCTGGGCAACGCTCCAATGGAGACCCTATGGTAGGAGATGCTACACTTATATCTAATTTTAGTAAAATTAAAAACTTTATTATAGTAGATACCGATAAAGGCTTACAAACGGTAGATTATGCTTATAATGTAAGAGGCTGGTTAAAAGAAATTAATACCCCTAATAATTTAGGAGATGATTTGTTTGGGTTTAAACTAAATTACAACACTGTAGATCACAATGCAAAAAAACTTTACAATGGTAATATAGCAGAAACCGAGTGGAAAACCGCAAATACAGATACTAGTTTAAAATGGTATAAGTATGATTACGATGCCTTGAACCGAATACAAAGTGCTACAGGTAATAACAATAATTATAGTCTTACCAATGTAGATTATGATAAAAATGGAAATATTACTAATTTGCAGCGTAGAGGGCATACTAATCAAGAGGCTAGTACTTTTGGGCTTATGGATAACTTATCCTATAATTACGATTATGGAAATAAGCTTTGGAAAGTAACAGATTCGGGAAATAAAACCTACGGATTTAAAGACGGTACTAATGGTAGTCTTCCAGATTATTTATACGATACAAATGGTAATATGAAGATGGATCGCAATAAAGGAATCACCAATATAACCTATAACCATTTAAACCTGCCAACCAGTGTGGCTATAAATGGAAATGGGGGTAATGGTACGATCAATTATGTTTACGATGCTACAGGAGTAAAGCTCAAAAAAATAGTAAGTACAGGATTTACAAGTACTTATGCTGGGAATTATATTTATGAAAATACAGGAACAGGAGACAAACTAAAATTCTTTAGCCATCCCGAAGGCTATATAGATACTAGTGAAGACAATTACGAGTATGTCTACCAATACAAAGACCATTTGGGTAATGTACGTGTAAGTTATAAAGACATAAATGCAGGAGATACCACAGTATTTTATGATGATTTTGAGTCTGCCTCTGGATGGGATGGTACAGGAAATACATGGGGTCATGCTATAAGCGAATTTGATAGTGATTTTTCGTTCCAGGGAAATATCTCTGGCAAATTATATGCAAACAATAATACCGATAGAGCAGTGCATAGTACAGAATGGGTATCTATAGATAATAGTATCGCTACAGAGTATATCTATTCATGTTGGGCATATAGTGATAAGCCAGTTATTAGATTAGCTTTATTTATGAAAGAGGCAGGAGAAACAGGCTACTTTACAGAAGAAGATGAAATAATAAACTATACAATAGGGAGATGGGTTTATATAGAAAAGAAAGTAAGCGTTCCAGCTCATATAAAAACTTTAAATATAAGAATAGCAGCAGCACCTTGGTGGGGTAGAGATGGGAGTATTTGGTTTGATAATGTAAGCATTAAAAAAGTAAGAACAGCTAATCCTAATTTAGAGATTGTAGAAGAAAACAACTACTACCCCTTTGGTTTAAAACACAAAGGGTACAATAACCTAATAAGCTCCAGTGCCAACAGCGCTGCAGGGAAGTTTAAATACAA